>NZ_WBIR01000010.1 GCF_009749395.1 Agromyces salentinus | reverse complement strand
CGCTCACGCCGGTGGCACCGCCGCCGCCGCCTCCGCCCGCGCCGGCCCCCGCGCCTCCCGCCCCGCCGCCGGCCGACGGCCCCCCGCCGCCCGACGGGGGCGGGGGCGACGGCAACGGCGGCGACCGGACCCTCGAGCCTCGCGATGACGACGATCGCGGCGGCCCGAACGGCGAGGACTGAACCGCCGCCCTGCGGCGCCGGTCGGGCGCCGCAGGGTCGTGGCTAGAAGTACCGGTCGGGTGCCGTCCGGTCGCGGCTAGAAGTCCAGCGTGCCGCCGGGCTCGAGGGCGAGGTACTCGCCGCCGCCCTGTTCCACGGCCCAGGCGAGCCGGGCGTTCGACAGTGCCTTGCCGGCCTGGGAGAGCAGCATCTCGTGGGTCGGGAAGGCGCGACGCGGCGCGACGGCCATCACGTAGTCCATGGCCTCGGAGATCTTCATCCACGGGGCTGCGGCCGGCGCGGCCAGGACGTCGATGTCGACGCCGTCGGGTACGGTGAACGCGTCCCCGCCGTAGTAGAGGGACTCGTTCACGAGCACGCCGAGGTTGTCCACGATCGGGATCGACGCGTGGATCTGCGCATGCCGTCCGCCGAAGAACCTGAGGCGGAACGGCTCGACCTCGACGACGTCCCCGGCGCTCACCGGCTCGACCTCGAATCCGGATGCCGCGGCGACGACGCCCGCTGGACCGAAGATCCGCACGTCGGGGCTCGCCTCGACGATGCGCGTGAGTTGCTCGGGCGTCCAGTGGTCGTTGTGCTCGTGGGTGATCACGACCGCCACCGCCCCGACGGCGTCGGTGATCGGCGTCGTGAACGACCCGGGGTCGATGAAGAGGCGGTCGCCGGAGTGATCGATGACGAGGGCGGCATGTTCGAGTTTCGTCAGGCGCATGCTCAGAGCCAACACCGCGGACTGGCGCGATGCAACCCCACCCGGATGTCAGAATCACTGCATGACCGCCACCCCCAAGCGCCTCCTCGTCGCCGTGAATCCTTCGGCCTCGTTCGGGCGCCACCGCGACGTCGGGGCTGTCACGACCCGTCGACTGCTCGACGAGGGGCATGAGGTCGTCATGCTGCAGGAGCCGAACTTCGAGCTCCTCCGCCGCGAGACCGAGCATGCGTTCGCCCGCGGCGTCGATGGCCTCGTGGTCGTCGGCGGCGACGGGATGGTCTCGCTCGCGGTGAACATCGTCGCCGGAACGGAGGTGCCCTTCGGCATCGTCGCGGCCGGCACGGGCAACGACCTGGCGCGAGGACTCGGACTGCCGCACGACGACCCCGCCGCCGGCCTGGAGGCCCTCGTGGCCGCGATCGGTCGGGAGCCGCGGGTCATCGATGCGGGCGTGGTCCGCCGCGAGGCATCCGCCCCCGTGTGGTTCGCGGGCATCGTCTCCGCGGGCTTCGACGCGCTCGTGAACGAAAGGGCCAATCGCATGGTGCGGCCGAGGGGGCCGAGCCGGTACACCGTCGCGCTCGTCCGGGAGCTCGTGACCTTCCGGCCCCGCCGGTACGCCATCACGATCGACGGCGTCCGGCGGGAGCAGGCCGCGATGCTCGTGTCGGTCGCGAACAATCGGTCCCTCGGCGGCGGCATGACGCTGGTGCCGCACGCCGATCTCACCGACGGGCTCCTCGACGTCCTCATCGTGCACCCCATCTCGCGGGCGAGACTCGTGGCGGTCTTCCCGAAGGTGTTCAAGGGCGAGCACGCCGGCCACCCTCGCGTCGAGTTCCTCCAGGCCAGGCGCGTGAGCCTCGAGGCCGAGGACGTCGTGGCGTATGCCGATGGCGAGCGGGTCGGCTCGCTGCCGATCCACGTCGAGGTCGTCCCCGGCGCGCTGCGCGTCTTCGCCTGACCGCGGGATGCCGCGTGAGGCATGTCGGCCCGCGGCGAACCGGCCGGACGCCTCGATTTGGAACGCAGCCGGATCGTGTGTCATACTCTTCAAGTTGTCAGTTCGGCCCCATCGTTTAGCGGCCTAGGACACCGCCCTCTCACGGCGGCAGCGCGGGTTCAAATCCCGCTGGGGTCACGTATGTGACATCCTGACAACCATCGGAATGCCCTCGCTTCGGCGGGGGCATTCTGCGTTTCCGGAGGGTGCGCCGACGCGCGCCGCGTCGGAGGCCAGTGCCGGGCTCCGCGCGCCGCGTCCCTGTGGAAGCCGGGGTTCGAGTCCGCCGACGGTACCCGGTAGACTCGCCCGAAGCGAAGGGGAGTATCCCGCAGGACGTTCACGCGTCCTGGGCCACGATCGTCAGTACGAGCGCCGAAGACGCCGCTCCGGTCGTGGCGGTGCACCAGGTGTGCGACCGGGAGAGACTTTCGGGAAATCTCCGTACCCACATCCCTCCCGAAAGGCCGCACGTGCTGCAGCTCCCCGCCTGGTTCGAAATCGGATCCCTCGTCGTCCTCACGCTGATCCTCGTCGCAGACCTCCTCCTCGTCGTGAAACGGCCGCACGTGCCGTCCTTTCGCGAGTCGACGCTCTGGGTCGTCTTCTACGTGGTGCTGGCGCTCATCTTCGCGCTGCTCATGTTCCTGCTCGGCGATGCCGAGCACGCCGGGCAGTTCATCGCCGGCTGGCTGACCGAGTACAGCCTCTCGATCGACAACCTGTTCGTCTTCGTCATCATCATGGCGAGGTTCGCGGTGCCGAAGAAGCTCCAGCAGGAGGTGCTCATGGTGGGCATCATCCTCGCCCTGATCTTCCGCGGCGTGTTCATCCTGCTCGGCGCCCAGCTCATCGAGAACTTCAGCTGGATCTTCTACATCTTCGGTGCCTGGCTCGTCTACACCGCGTACCAGCAGGCCTTCGTCGAGCACGACGACGACAAGGACAACTTCCTCGTGCGCATCCTGCGCAAGCGGGTGAAGATCTCCGACGACTACGACGGCATCAAGGTCCGCACGGTCGTCGACGGCCACCGCATGTACACGCCGATCCTCTTCGTCTTCATCGCGATCGGCACGACCGACCTGCTCTTCGCGCTCGACTCGATCCCGGCCATCTTCGGCATCACGCAGAGCGCCTTCATCGTCTTCACGGCCAACGTGTTCGCCCTCATGGGCCTGCGGCAGCTCTACTTCCTGCTCGGCGGCCTCCTGGAGCGACTCGAGTACCTCAAGTACGGCATCGCGTTCATCCTCGCCTTCATCGGCGTGAAGCTCGTGCTGCACGCGATGCACGTCAACGAGCTGCCGTTCATCAACGGCGGCGAGCACATCGAGTGGGCTCCCGAGATCTCGACCTGGATGTCGCTCGGCGTCATCGTCGCGGCCATGGCCGTGGCCACCGTCGCGAGCGTCATCAAGGCGAACGTGGACGCCAAGCAGCGCGGACACAAGCTCATGGAGGAAGTGCCGCACTTCACCGACGACGAGGGTCGTTGACCCTTCGTCCATCCGAGGCGCCGCGACTTGCTAGTTTGGGTTGGCGGCGCCCCGGTGCGGCGCCCGGGAATCTCCCGGTGGTGAACGGCGACGAGGAGCACCGTGTCCCCTGATGGCGAAGACGTCGTCGCGCTCGAGCAGGCGTCGGCCGTGATCGCGCACAGCGCTCGAACCGACGTCGGGCGCGTGCGCAGCATGAACGAGGACGCGTTCCTCGCCGAGGCCCCGGTCTACCTGGTGGCCGACGGCATGGGCGGCCATGCGCGCGGCGACGCGGCGAGTCGCGCGGTCGTGGAGACCTTCCGCCGGCATCTCGCCGTCGGCGGGCCCTCCACGCCCGAACAGGTCCTGGACGCGATCCACTCCTCGAACGAGGCGGTTCGGGCACTGAGCGACGAAGGCGACGAGGGCACGGCCGTCGCAGGGACGACCCTCACGGGCATCGTGCTGGTCGACGCCGGCGACGGGGCGGGCTTCCACTGGCTCGCCTTCAACGTCGGCGATTCCCGGATCTACACGTGGGACGGCCGAACGCTGCGCCAGCTGAGCGTCGATCATTCGGCCGTGCAGGAGCTCGTCGATGCCGGACTCCTCGCCGCCGAAGACGCCGAGCGCCACCCGGAGCGCAACGTCATCACGCGGGCGATCGGCGCCGACGACATCGTCGAGCCCGATCTCTGGTTGATCCCGGCGTCGGGTCGGCAGGTCTTCCTGCTCTGCTCCGACGGGCTCAGCAAGGAGGTCGACGACGATGCGATCTCCCGCGTGCTCACGGGTGACACCGGGCACGCGGCCGGGCTCGCCGGCGAACTCGTCGACCTCGCGTTGGAGCACGGCGGCCGCGACAACGTCACCGTCGTCGTGGTCGAGAGCGCGCTCGCGGCGCCCGACGACGCCTCCACCAGAGACCGGATGGCCGAGCCGTTCGCGTCCGAAGACACCACCCCGCGACGAGAGGACGGCGCACGTGGCGACGTACACGACTGATCCCGGTGGCACCGCACTCGCCGCCGTGCGCGGCGGGGCCGTCCTGCTCGTGCCCGCGGACGCGGCCGATGCGTTGACCGACGTCTGGGAGCACCTGGCCGATCCCGACCCCATCCGCGCCGTGCTCGATCGCCTGACGGTGGACGGACTGTCCGCGGCCCCGGCCTTCGCGCTCGCGGTCCGGGTGGAGGATCGCAACGAGGTCCGCATCGTGGTCCGGGGCGCGTTCACGGCACGGGTCGATCTCGAGGTCGTCGAGGGCGCCGGGGTGTCCACGTGGGTGGAGCGCGTGGTGCGGGGGCGCACGGTGATCCTGAAGGCGACGGATGCCGCCGCTGGCGACCGCCGCTCGCTGCCGATCGTCGAGGGCGTGGTCGCCGCGGCATCCGTCACGTCGACCGCCGTGGAGGCCGTCGCTCCGTCAGGGCCGGCCGTTTCCGAACCGTCAGCCGGGCCGGCTTCGACGTCGGGCCCGAACCCGCCGGTGCCCTCCTCGGCGATGCCGGAGCCGGCCCCGGTCGAGGCACCGCCCGCGCCGCCGGCCGTGGACGATGCCACGGTCGTCTCAGTGTCCGCCATCGGCCGGCGCGACGCTGCGGCCTCCGAGGGCGCTCAGCCCGGCCGGGACGGTCGCGGCGTCGAGCAGACCATCATCCCGCCGGAGGAGAGCACGGGCGACCACGACGGCATGACCATCGTCGGTGCCGACATCCGCCGCCTGCGGGAGGAGCGGGCGGCCCGATCCTCCGCCCCCGACGAGCCGACCGACGAGGCCAGGGCGCTCGGCATCCGGATGCCCGACGGCACGGTCGAGCCGATCTCGCACGAGGTGGTCCTCGGCCGGGCGCCGAGTGCGAGCCAGCGTGCCGGCGGGCGCCTCCCGAGGGTCGTCGCGATCGGCGCGGGCGACCAGGACATCTCGCGCAACCACGTGCACATCGCGGTCGAGGGCGACACGGTGGTCGTCACCGACCTGCACTCGCGCAACGGGACGCATGTCGCCCAGCCAGGCAAGGCCCCGGTCCGCCTCCGGGCGGGGGAGCCGACGCCGGTGCTCACCGGGACGGTCGTCGACCTCGGCGGCGGTTGGACGATCCAGGTGGTCGGCATCTGATGCGGCGCGCCACGTCCACGCCTCCCGAGCTGCCCGGATACACCCCGTTGAACCTGCTGGGCTCCGGCGGCTTCGCCGACGTGTTCCTCTACGAACAGCGCCTGCCGAGGCGCAAGGTGGCCGTGAAGGTCCTCCTCACCGAGCAGCTCGGGCGCGACACCAGGGCGCAGTTCGTCGCCGAGGCGAACCTGATGGCGCAGCTCTCGGCGCATCCGTTCATCGTGACGATCTTCCATGCCGACGTCTCGGCCGACGGACGACCGTACTTCGTCATGGAGTACTGCTCGGGTCCGAGCCTGTCCGAGCAGTACAAGCGCCAGCCCTTCGCCGTCGCAGACGCCCTGCGCACCGGCATCCGCATCTCCGGGGCCGTCGCGACGGCGCACGCCGCCGGCATCCTGCACCGCGACATCAAGCCGGCCAACGTGCTCACGAACGACTACGGCTGGCCCGCCCTGACCGACTTCGGCATCTCGTCGAACCTCGACGGCGAGCTGCCGGTCCACACCATGACCATGCGGCCGGGCGAAGCCGCCACGGGCGGCACCGGATCCGCGGCGGTCGGGATGAGCGTCCCGTGGTCGCCGGCGGAGATGTTCGCCGACGACCCGACGCCCGACCCCAGGAGCGACGTGTTCTCGCTCGCCGCGACGGTGCACACGCTGCTCGCCGGTCGCTCGCCCTTCGAGATCCCCGGCCGTTCGAACGGGACCCTCGACCTCATCGGGCGCATCGAGCGCGGAACCATCACGCCCATGCAGCGCGAGGACGTCCCGCGCAGCCTCACCGCCGTGCTCGCCAAGGGCATGGCCGTCCGCCGCGAGGACCGGTACCCGAGTGCGGTCGAGTTCGCGCGGGCGCTGCAGCGCGTCGAGCTCGAGCTCGGCTATGCGACCACGACGATCGAGGTCCCGAACCTCGTCGTCGCCGAGCCGCAACCATCCGAGGACGAGGCGGGTGCCACGCGCGCCCGCGCCGTCCGCACGATCGACGCGCAAGCGGGGTCGGTCGCTGCACCGAAGGCCGACGAGACGGTCGCGCGAGCACCGCAGCAGGTGGTCGCGCAGCCCGCGATCGAGGAGGCCACGGTGGGGCGGCCGGTCGGTACGCCGACGTCCGCCCAGGGAGCCCTGCACGACCGAACGGCCGACCGTGGCATCGCTCCCGTCCACGCCGAGATCGACGACGGCACCGTCGTCCGCCCGGCCGGTGCGATGCCGGCGACCCGGGCGGACGGCGTCCTCCGTGCACCCGCCCCCGAGGGCACCGCACCGGTCCGGCGCTCACCGCTCGGCCTCGTCGTCGCCATCGTGGCGGCGGTCATCGTGCTCGGCGCCGTCGCGACGGCCATCGTGATGTCCGGGTCGCTGCCAGGACCCGAGGCGAAGCCGCCGGCGACATCCGCCGGTGAGGACGCGGTCGCCGAGGCGACGGTTCCCAAGCCGACGGTCGAACCGGGCGTCCGCTCGGCCGACGGCACCAGCGTCTCGTTCGCGGTGTCGGTCGACGGCGCCGAGGACGGCGACCTCTTCCGTTGGGTTCGATCCGACGGCAGCGGCACGGTCCAGGTCGCCGAGGCGTCCCCCATCGTGGTCGAGGGCGTCGATGCCGGCGCGACGGTGTGCATCGACGTGCAGACCCAGCGCGGGAGCAAGACCTCCGAACCCGAGAAGGGATGCACCCCATGAGGTCGCTGAAGGTCGAGTACTGCGGCGAGTGGCACACCATCGAGACCGATCGCACCTTCACGATCGGCCGCGACGCCGACCTCACCATCGACGAGAACCCCTACCTCCACCGGGTGTTCCTGACCCTCGAGTTCGAGTTCGGCCTCTGGTGGCTGCAGAACGTGGGCCAGTTGCTCGCCGCGACGGTGTCCGACTCCACCGGCAGCGTGCAGGCGTGGGTCGCGCCGGGCGCGAAGCTCCCGCTCGTCTTCCAGCAGGTGCAGGTGATCTTCAGCGCAGGGGCCACCACCTACGAGTTCTCCATCCACGCCGAGGAGGACTTCTACAACACCTCGCTCACCTCGACCACGACCGACGGCGGAACGACGATCATGCCGATCGCGCTGACGTCGACGCAGCGGCTGCTCGTCGTGTCGCTCGCCGAACGCGTGCTCCTCCAACCGTCGGCGGGGCGCGCCACCGTGCCGACCTCGGCTGAGGCTGCGTCGCGCCTCGGATGGAGCATGACGACGTTCAATCGCAAGCTCGACAACGTCTGCGAGAAGCTCGACCGGCTCGGCGTCGACGGACTCCGCGGTGGACGCGGCAAGCTCGCGACCAACCGGCGCATGCGCCTGGTCGAGTACGCGGTGGCCACGCGACTCGTGAGCGTCGACGACCTGCCGCTCCTGGACCGCCCCGAGGCATCGACGCAGGCCGACGCGGAGTGACCGGGCGGGTGCCCC
This sequence comes from Agromyces salentinus, assembly GCF_009749395.1. GTDB lineage: Bacteria > Actinomycetota > Actinomycetes > Actinomycetales > Microbacteriaceae > Agromyces > Agromyces salentinus. Next base: position 142,260 of record NZ_WBIR01000010.1, on the reverse strand, counting down.
GGCGACGCCGCCGGCGCATCCCTCGCGAGAATGCGAACGCATGGGTACGGCTCCCCATTCGGGGGACGCAGCGGGCCGTGTTAGGTTATGCCGGAGCGCCAGCCACGCGTCGGGTGGGCGTCCGATCATCGCACCATGAGGAGTCGAACCGTGAGCACGTTCACCTCGTGGCTTCGTGCGCGGAAGAGCATCGCCTCAGGCGCTGCGATCGCGGTGCTCGCGGGCGTGCCGATCACCTTCGCCGTCCTGCACCAGGGCTTTCCCGTCACCGACCCCGACCTTCGCGCCCGCGAGGTGTGGGTCACGAACGCCGAGGAGCTCCTCGCGGGCCGGTTGAACCGGCAGATCGAGGAACTGGACGCTGCCGTCTCCACGGCCTCGAACGAGGCGGACGTGCTCCAGAACGGCGACGACGCCTTCATCTACGATCGCTCCGTCGGATCGGTCGAACGCATCGACCCGTCGTTCACGACGCTCTCGCAGCGCATCGACGTGCCGCCCGCCTCCCGCGTCGCGTACGGCGGCGACGTGCTCGCCGTGCTCTCGCCCGAGGGCGAGCTGTGGAGCGTCCCCGCCGGCGCCGAACTCTCCTTCGACTGGCGCGGCACCGAGCCGCTCGCCGACCTCGGCAAGGGCTCTCGCGTCGCCGTGACCGGCGAGGGCACCATCCTCGCGACCCAGCCCAACGGTGTCCTGCATCGCTTCGCCCGAGGGGCGACCGGCGAGCCCGAGACCTCCGAACTCCCGAAGCTCGGCAAGCATCAGCTCGCCGCCGTCGGCGATCGTGCGGTCGTCCTGGCCGAGGAGTCGAACGAGCTGATCGTCGACGGTCGCGTGACGAAGCTGCCCGCGACCGGCATCCGCCTGCAGCAGTCGGGCGCCGAGCACGACGCCGCCTACGTCGCCACCGCGGCCGGCCTGGTCCAGGTCGGCCTCGACGACGGCGTCGTCCGGGAGCTCGACCTCGACGAGTCCGCGCCCGACTCGGGCGCCGGGGACATCGCGGCGCCGGTGTGGCTCGAGGGCTGCGTGCACGGCGCCTGGGCGTCGAACGGCCGCTATCTCGTCTCCTGCGACGGCGAGAAGCCGCGCACGGTCGTGATCGACCAACCCACCGCGGGCGCTCGGCTGGAGTTCCGCGTCAATCGCGACGTCATCGCGTTGAACAACCTCACCAACGGCAACGCCTGGCTCGTCGACTCCGATCTCCGACTCGTCGACAACTGGGAGGAGGTCACGCCTCCCGAGGAGAGCGACGAGCTCGAGGGCGACGAGAAGAGCGCCCAGCAGACGTTCGAGGACACGATCGCCGAGCGGACCGACCAGAACCGGCCGCCCGTCGCCCGCGAGGACGACTACGGCGCACGACCCGGTCGCACGACCATCCTCGACGTGCTCGAGAACGACACCGACCCCGACGGCGATGTCCTGAGCATCTCCGACACGTCCGGCATCCCCGAGTCGATGGGGCGCATCGAGCCGATCGACGGCGGGCGGGCGCTGCAATTCTCGCCGGCCGAGTCGGCGGCCGGAACGGTCTCGTTCCGCTACTCGGTCGAAGACGGCCGCGGCGGCGTCGCCGAGGCATCCGTCAACGTCCGCGTCGTCCCCGAGAGCGAGAACACGGCACCGACCTCCCTGCGCTCGGGCGCGATCAGCGTCGAGCAGGGGCAGCAGGTCTCGTACAACGTGCTGACCGACTGGCGCGATCCCGACGGTGATGACCTGTACCTCGTGAACGCCTCGCCGATCGGCGGCGACTCGGTGCGCTTCAGTCCCGACGGCTACCTCACGTTCCAGCACAAGTCCGCCGAGCTCGGCCAGAAGGAGGTGCAGTTCACGATCTCCGACGGCGAGACCGCGGCGTCGGGCACCCTCGTCGTCGAGGTGAAGCCGACGGGCTCGCTGAACCCGATCGGCACGCCCGACTTCGCGCGGGTGTTCGCCGGCGAACCGACGCTCATCGAACCGCTGACCAACGACGTCTCGCCCTCCGGTGCGCCGTTGACCCTCCTCGGCATCGAGGAGGCGCCGGCCGACGCGACCGTGACGCCGAACCTGGAGCGCGGGTCGATCACCTTCGAGAGCGATGCGCCGGGCGACTACGTGTTCGTCTACAACCTCGGCGCCGAGGCGACCGTCAGCGTCGGCCTGATCCGCGTGCAGGTCGTGGAGCAGCCCGAGGAGGCGCTCAAGCCCATCGCGGTGAAGGACACCGCGTACCTGCGGCCGGGGGAGCCGCTCTCGATCCCGGTGCTCGCGAACGACGTCTCGCCCTCGGGCCGCGTGCTCGCCGTGCAGTCGTTCGACGACACGACGACCGACGGACTCGTCTCCGTCGAGATCCTCACGAACACCGTCGCCAGGGTCACCGCATCCGCCGCGCTCGACCGCCAGCTGCAGTTCAGCTACACCGTCTCCGACGGCATCAACTCGGCGAGCACCACGGTCACGGTGGTGCCGGTTCCGCCCCTCGTGAAGAACCAGCCTCCCGTGGCGGTGGCCGATCGGGCCATCGTGCGCGCCGGCGATATCGTGACCGTCCCGGTGATCGACAACGACTTCCACCCCGATGCGGCGGCCTTCCACGTGCTGCCCGAGCTCTCGGTCAGCGACGACCTGAAGGGCCTCGCGTTCGTCGACGACGACACCGTGCGATACCAGGCGCCCGAGGAGCCAGGGGTCTACAGCCTGAAGTACACCCTCGGCGACGATGCCGAGCAGACCGCCAAGGCATCCCTCACGATCACGGTCGTCGCCCGCAACGCCGACGACAACCGGCCGCCGCTGCCGACCCCGATCACCTCCCGCACGTTCGCGGGCTCGGCGGTCAAGATCGACGTCCCGCTCGACGGCCTCGACCCCGAGGGCGATTCGGTGAGCCTCACGGGAATCACCGTCGCACCGTCCCTCGGTCGACTCATCGATCGCACGAGCACGTCGCTGACCTACGAGGCGCTGCCGGGTTCCGCGGGCACCGACACCTTCGAGTACGAGGTGCGCGACACGTACGGCGCCACGGCGACCGGCACGATCCGCATCGGCGTGATCCCGAGGCCGCCCGTGCAGCTCCCGCCCACGGCGGTCGACGACGCGATCGAGATGAAGCCCGGTCGCACCGCCTCGGTCGAGGTGCTGCTGAACGACTCCGACCCGAGCGGCTACAGCCTGCACGTGGCCAAGCTCGCCGACGTCGACAAGGGACTCACGGCCGAGATCCGCGACCGGCGCCGGGTCGTCGTCGAGGCACCCGACGAAGAGGGCGCATACACGATCCGGTACGAGATCTCGAACGGGCACGGCGGTGCGGATGCCGCGTTCCTGCAGATCGCCGTCACGGAGGACGCCGTCATCCTGCCGCCGACCGCCGAAGACCAGGTCATCGAGCCCGAGGAGGTGCTCGACGGCGAGAAGATCACCGTCAGCACCCTGTCCGACGCGACGAACCCGGGCGGGCTCGTCGAAGACCTCGTCGTGACCGCCGAGGGTCCGAACGCCTCGAAGGCCGAGATCGACGGCGCGGGCCGCATCACCGTCGAGCCGGGCCGTGAGCGCTATGCCGTCGCGTACCGGCTCACGAACGAACTCGACGACCTCTCGGCGATGGCGTTCGTCATCGTGCCGCCGGTGCCGGCCGGTGACGCCACCGTCGAGGAGACCCTCGAGACGCCGCCGCCGACCGAGAAGCCGAAGACCCCCGAAGAGCTGGCCGCCGAGGAGAAGGCGAAGTTCCCGGCTCCGTACCTCAAGGACCTCGACCCGATCATCGTGCCGATGAACGGCGAGATCGCGTGGAGCGTCAACGAGCTCGTCGAGGTGCCCTCGGGCAACCCGGCCCTCATCCTCACGGCGAACGCGACGGCCACCGACGAGAACCCCTACGTCGACGGCACGGACCTGCAGTACATCCCGCGCACCGACTATCGCGGACAGGCCTCGCTGACCTTCGAGGTCACCGACGGCAAGGGCGCCGATGATCCCATCGGTCGCACGGCCATCCTGACGCTGCCGATCACCGTCGGCGACCCCGAGTTCAACGACTCGCCGCCGACGTTCACGCCGCGTGCCGAAGAGATCGAGGCCGGCGAGAAGGCGATCGAGATCGACCTCCGCCAGTCGAGCGACCAACCGAACCCCGACAACATCGAGCGCATCACGTACACGAACCTCAACGGCACGAGCGCCGACATCGAGGCCGAGATCGTCGACGGCGCGACGCTCCGCATGTCCGCGCCCCTGGGAGTGCAGCCCGGCACGACGACTCGGCTGGAGTTCGACGTGAACTTCAACGAGTTCACGGTGCCCGGCTACGTCGACGTCAAGGTCGTGTCGTCCTCGCGCGCCATGCCGAAGGCGAACGACGACCTCAACATCGAGATGGATCGGAGCGACAGCCGCGCCATCGATGTGCTCGCGAACGACTTCAATCCGTTCGAGCAGGACGGCGTGCCGCTTCGGGTCGTCGCGGCCGAGGTCGACCAGGCCGACGTCGGGTCGGCGGCGACTGCGTCGTTCACGGCCGACGGCATCACGGTCCGCACGGGCGCGGCCTTCACCGGCACGCTGAGCGTCATCTACCGCATCCAGGACGGCACGAAGGACCCGCTCCGCGAGACCCAGGGTCGCGTCACGGTGATCGTCCGCGCGCCACCGGACGCACCGAACCAGCCCGGAGCCTCGGCGAGCGACGCGGCGGCCCGGGTCACGTGGAGTGCGCCCGCCACCAACAACTCGCCGCTGACGAACTACGAAGTCCGTTGGACCGAGGGCGGCGGCGGATCCCGCGTCGTCGGGGCCGACGTCAACGCGCTCGACATCGGGCAGCTGACGAACGGCACCACGTACACCTTCTCCGTGCGTGCTCAGAACGAGCACAAGGGCTGGGGAGCCTGGTCCGTCGCGAGCGGGGGCGTGACACCGTACGGCACGCCGTCGGCGCCGCGCGACGTGAGCGCCGGCGCAGACGGCTACGCGCCGGCGACGGTCACCGTGAGATGGAACCCTCCGGCCGACACCGGCGGTGGCGGCGTGACCTACACGGTGTCCCTCGGCGGCTCGACGAAGACCGTCAGTGGCACGCAGACGTCGTTCGGCAATGTCGGCGCGGGCTCGCACCAGGTGAGCGTGACGGCGACGAACGACGGCAGCCGGAAGACCGGGCCGGCGGCGGGCACGAGCGTGGGGGTCGACACGAGGCCGCCGCCACCGAGATCCGTGACCTTGACCAAGGGTTCGGCAATGGGCCCGTACCACGGCACGTACGGCAACTGCAATGGAACCTGCTGGTTCTTCAACGTGTCCGTGGACAACTTCCCGGCCAACTCCACCGTGACGGTGACGCTGTACTGCAACAGCTCCGAGCTGAACACCAAGCCGAGGATCAACGTGAACGGGAGCGGACACGGGTCGTGGAGCGGCGGTTGGAGCGGCAGCACCCCGTCCGCCTTCTGCGGGGATCAGGGCTACGCCGAGGTCGGCGGAATACGTGACGGCTGGTAACGACCAAGATGAGGACAACCCAATGGCAGTAACGCAAGAACAGGCGACCTGGTTCCAGGACGCCTTCTCGAAGCTCGTCGACAACATCGACCAGGCGATCCTCGGCAAGCGGCCGACGATCGAACTCGTGGTGACGGCGCTGCTCTCCGACGGGCACGTGCTCCTCGAGGACTTCCCGGGCACGGGCAAGACGGTGCTCGCGAAGGCGCTCGCCAACACGCTCGACGGCACGCACTCGCGCATCCAGTTCACGCCCGACCTACTGCCCTCGGATGTCACGGGCGTGACGATCTTCGACCAGGGCAAGGGGCACTTCGAGTTCCACCGCGGGCCGATCTTCGCGTCGATCGTGCTGGCCGACGAGATCAACCGCGCCAGCCCGAAGACCCAGTCCGCGCTCCTGGAGGTCATGGAGGAGGGCCGCGTCACCGTCGACGGCGTCGGGTACGAGGTCGGCAGCCCGTTCATGGTCATCGCGACCCAGAACCCCGTCGAGCAGGCGGGCACCTACTCGCTGCCCGAGGCGCAGCTCGACCGATTCCTCATCAAGACCTCGCTCGGGTACCCCGACCACGAGACCGCGGTCACGCTGCTCCTCGACTCGGCGAACCGGGCGCGCGCCTCGAAGGTGTCGCCGATCATCGCGTCGAGCTCGGTCACCACCATGGCGCAGCTCGCCTCCGAGGTGTACGTCGACGCAGCCGTCCTCGGCTACCTGAACGAGATCGTCACCGGTACCCGCGAGCACAAGGACTCCGCACTCGGCGTGAGCATGCGCGGCGCGCTCGCGCTCGCGCGGGCGACGAAGACCTGGGCGATCGGGCACGGTCGCACCTACGTCACGCCCGACGACGTGCGCGAGCTCGCCGTCGCCGTGCTGGCCCACCGCATCATCGTCGACCCCGAGGCAGAATTCGCCGGCGCCACGGCCGAGGACATCGTCTCCTCCGTCCTGGTCGACGTCGCACCGCCCGCGTACCGCGCCGCATGAGCGCGGAGCCGCGCGCGCCCCGACCCCCGTCGCAGGCGCGCATCGCCGCACGGGCCGTCGGGCGTTCGCTCGCGGCATCCGCCCGCTCGACCGGAACGGTGCTCGTCGGCGCCGGCAGAAGGGCCGCCGACTGGGCTGAGCCCGTCACCGGCGTGGTGTCACTGACCGGGTGGCTCATCCTGCTGATCGCACTCGTCGCGTTCATCGGAGCCGCCGTGTTCGGCTGGATCGAACTCGTGTTCCTCGGCGCCACCCTGCTCGCCGCGCTCCTCGTGAGCATCCCGTTCGCCTTCGGCCGCATGCACTACCGGGTCCAGGTGGCACTGCAGCCCACGCGGGTCGTCGCGGGTGAGCGCGCGTTCGGCCGGCTCGCGGTCACGAACATCGGGCAGAAGGCGTCGATCCCGTCCCGCATGGAACTGCCGGTCGGCGCCGGGCTGGCCGAGTTCATCGTTCCCGCACTCCCCGCTGCGGGGGAGCACGAGGAGCTCTTCGCCGTGCCCACGTCCCGTCGCGCCGTGATCGTCGCCGGCCCCGCGATCTCGGTCCGCGGCGACCAGCTCGGGCTCCTCCGCCGCATCGTGCGCTGGAGCGACCCGGTCGAGCTGTTCGTGCACCCGGTCACGGCCAGGTTGAAGCCGTCGGCCGCCGGGCTCGTGCGCGATCTCGAGGGCGAGATCACGAAGACGATCACCGACAACGACATCTCCTTCCATGCGCTGCGCGCCTACCAGCCCGGCGACCCGCTGCGGAACGTGCACTGGCGCACCTCCGCACGCACGGGGACGCTCATGGTCCGGCAGTTCGAGGAGACGCGGCGCTCGCAGCTCGCCCTGCTCCAGTGCACCGAACGCGGCCACTACGCCTCCGACGACGAGTTCGAGCTCGGCGTCTCCGTGCTCGCCTCGCTGGCAGTGCAGGTGATCCGCGACGCCACGCGCGCCGACATCCTGACCGAGCACCTCACGCTCCGCACCGCCACCCCGACCTCGCTCCTCGACGACACGAGTCGCATCGAGCCCGCGGTCGACGCCTTCGAGTCGATCAGGTCCTTCGTGCGCGACCGCACCAAGCGCCTGCCGCCGCCGAGCGTCGCGATCATCATCGCGGGTTCGACCGTGCCCCTCGGCGAGTTCCGTTCCGCCGAGACGGTGTTCGGACCGGACACCCAGACGCTCGCGTTCCGCGTCGAGGCGGGCGCGACCTCCCGCATCGCGAAGGTGGCCGGCACGACGGTCGTCACGGTCGGCGCCCTGACCGACCTCGCCGGTCTCGTCGGGAGGGTCCGCCCATGACACGCCCATCCCGCTCCGCCGTGACCGACCTCGTCGTCCTGGCCGTCCTCTCGCTCCTCGCGATCGCCGGGTACGAGACGAGCTTCGGCGACCTCGACTTCCTCCTCGCGGCGGCAGCCGGCCTGGTCATCGGCACGCTCGCCGCGCTCGTCGGGACCCTGCTCCGCCTCGGCGTGCTCACCACGGTGCTCCTCGGGCTCGCCGCCTACTTCGTGCTCGGCACGCCGTTCACGATGCCGGATGCCGCGCTCTTCCTCGTCCTGCCGAGCGTGACCTCGCTCGCGGGCCTCGCGATCGGCGCGGTCTACGGCTGGGCGGACATCCTGACCATCGGCACGCCGGTCGAGGCCCCCTATTACGTGGCCGTCGTCCCGTACTTCGCCGCGTGGGTGGTCTCCCTGGTCGGCTCCATGCTCGTGCTGCGGTGGCTCCCGCGCCGGCGCACGGTGCTGCGCAGCGCCGTGATCCTGATCGGGCCGGTGCTCCTGTTCGTCTCCGGCATCCTGCTCGGCACGGACGAGGCGTTCTTCGCGGGCCTCCGAGGCGTCGCGTTCGCGGTGATCGCGCTCGTCTGGCTCGCATGGCGCCGTGGCGCGGATGTCGAGACCGACGGGGCCGGGGCGCGAAAGCTCCGATCGCAGAAGGTCAGGGGCTCCGCGATCGTCGTGGCGGGTGCCGTGGTGATCGGCGCCGTGGCCGGCCTGGCCGTCGCGCCGGTCACACCCGACCGGTTCGTCCTCCGCGAGAAGATCGTTCCGCCGTTCGACCCGCTCGAGTTCCCGAGTCCGCTCGCCGGATTCCGCAACTACACGAAGGACCTCGCCGAGGAGCCCCTGTTCACGGTCACGGGGCTGGAACCCGGCGACTCCATCCGGCTGGCGTCGATGAACTCGTACACCGGACGACTCTGGAACGTCGCCGGGCCGGGGGACTCCGATGACGACGGCGGCTACGCCATCACCGGGCCCACGCTGCCGCAGCCCCAGCTCGCGACGCTCGGCAGCGCGCGTTCGATCCAGGTCGACGTGCAGTCGTACGCAGACGTGTGGCTGCCGACCGTGGGGTACGGTTCGGACCTGCTCCTCGACGACGCCGACTCCGCCGCGCGCACGGGAGACCTGCGCTACAACGCGGCCGCGGGAACGGCCGTGCTCACGAGCGGCGTCGACGAGGGCGCGAGCTACCGCCTCGACGCGCGCGTGCAGGCCGAACCGAGCGACGGCGAGCTCGCGGACGTTCCGGTCGCCCTGATCGAGCTGCCGCCCGTCGAGAACGTCCCCGACGTCGTCACGGCGAAGGGCGAGGAGTACGCGGGTGATGCCGTCACGCCGATCGAGCAGCTCCGCAACATCGAGCGGGGACTGAAGACCAACGGGTTCCTGAGCCACGGGCTGGCCTCCGACGCCGTCGCCTCGCGCGCCGGCCACGGCGCCGATCGACTCATCGAGCTGTTCACGCGCTCCTCGATGGTCGGCGACGAGGAGCAGTACGCGGCGGCCATGGCCCTCATGGCGCGCCAGCTCGGATACCCGGCGAGGGTGGTCATGGGCTTCGCGCCGGAGATCGGCGAGGACGAGGACTCGGTCGATGTGCTCGGCGAGGACGTCACCGCGTGGGTGGAGGTGCCGTTCGAGGGCGTCGGCTGGGTCTCCTTCCGGCCCACGCCCGACGAGGTCGACGTCCCGCAGGAGCAGACGCCCAAGCCGAAGTCCGAGCCGCAGCCGCAGGTGCGCCAGCCCCCGCGCGCGGAGGCCGTCGAGGACGAACTGCTGTCGACGGTCGAGATCGACGACACCGACGATGAGGACAAGGACCGCGAGTTCCGGATTCCGGGCTGGGTCTGGGTCGCGACCGCGTCGCTCGGCATCCCGCTCGCGATCATCTTCCTGCCGATGCTCTTCGTCACCCTGGCGAAGGCGAGGCGGCGTCGCAAGCGTCGGGCGCGCCCCAACGAGGTCGCCGCCGCTGCCGCCTGGGACGAACTCGTCGACCGGTACGCGGAGCTCGGCTTCGAACCGCCGGCGAGGTCCTCGCGGCTGCAGACGGCGCGTGCGCTCGAACGCCAGGCCGCCGACCAGGGGGTCGCGACGGCCACCGAGGACGGCTCGCTGCACCTGACGGGTCTCGCGGCGAGCGTGGACCGCGACGTCTTCGACGGCGAGCCGGTGGCGTCCGAGACGGTCGTCACGCGCTGGAACGAGGCGGATGCCGCAGCAGCCGCTGTCGCAGCGGCCGTCGGCCGGACACGGCGGTTCATCGCCCGGTACCGAATGGGTCGCCGCCGGTAGAATGCCGTCGTGACCGCACCGGAGTTCATCGTCCCCCCGCCGGGGCTGATCCCGAATGCGCCCGACGAGCCGCCGGCGCAGACGACCGAGGGCGTCACCGGGCCGACCGACCGGACCGTCCAGGCGGCGCCCATCCGTCAGCTGCCGTCGTTCACCCCGCTGCCGACTGCCCCGCCATCCACCACGTCACCGCCGCCCGCTCCGCCCGCGGAGCTGACCATGCCACCGGCGTTCCGCTCGCCGCCGCCGCCGGTCCCGGCCGCGGCGCCCACGTTCGACCTCATCGGCGCCGACGGCGTCGCGATCGCGATCTCGGGCACGTACGTGCTCGGCCGCAATCCGGTGGCCGACCACGCGCACGCCGACGCGCGGCCGATCGCCGTCGCCGACCCGACGAAGACGGTGTCGAAGACGCATGCGCTCATCGAGGTGCGAGAGGGCCGCGTCATCGTCACCGACCTGCATTCGACCAACGGGGTCGCGGTCCAGGCCGGAGGCGGCGAGGTCACCGTGCTCGACGCGGGGGCACCCGCCGAGGTCGAACCGGGGTCCGTCCTCCGGCTCGGTGACCTCGCCCTGACCCTGCGTCGGACCAGCGGATTGACGGTGTAGCCTGTCATGGTGCGCGCAGCCCGTCTTCTCCTTCGCTGCCGCGGCGGGGCCTCGTTCTAGGCCGAACCCGTCGCGGAGTCTGCTGTCGGCTGTCCACTTTTCCTGAGGAAGCGAACGCATGAACGCAGTACCCATCAACGGCGTCACGACGCCGGAATCACGTCCGCGCACACTGGCCGAGAAGGTCTGGGACGCCCACCTGGTCAAGAAGGGCGAGGACGGCACTCCCGACCTCATCTACATCGACCTGCACCTCGTGCACGAGGTCACGAGCCCGCAGGCCTTCGACGGCCTCCGCGTGGCCGGCCGTCCGGTGCGGCGGCCCGACCTCACGATCGCCACCGAGGACCACAACACCCCGACGCTCGCGATCGACAAGCCCATCGCCGACCTGACGAGCCGAACCCAGATCGAGACCCTGCGCCGCAACGCGGCCGAGTTCGGCATCCGCCTGCACTCGCTCGGCGACAAGGAGCAGGGCATCGTGCACGTCGTCGGGCCGCAACTCGGCCTCACGCAGCCGGGCATCACCGTCGTGTGTGGCGACTCGCACACGTCCACGCACGGCGCGTTCGGCGCGATGGCGTTCGGCATCGGCACGAGCGAGGTCGAGCACGTGCTCGCCACGCAGACGCTGCCGCTGAAGCCGTTCAAGACCATGGCGATCAACGTCGAGGGCAGCCTCCGTCCCGGCGTCACGGCGAAGGACATCATCCTCGCCGTCATCGCGAAGATCGGCACCGGCGGTGGCCAGGGCTACGTGCTCGAATACCGCGGCAGCGCCATCCGCTCGCTCTCGATGGACGGTCGCATGACCATCTGCAACATGTCGATCGAGGCCGGTGCCCGCGCCGGCATGGTCGCTCCCGACGAGACGACGTTCGCCTACCTGAAGGGTCGCGCCCACGCGCCGGAGGGCGACGACTGGGACGTGGCCGTCGAGTACTGGAAGACGCTCGCCACCGACGAGGGGGCCGAGTTCGACGCCGAGGTGTCGATCGACGCCGACGTGCTCGAGCCGTTCGTCACCTGGGGCACCAACCCGGGCCAGGGCGTGTCGCTCTCCGAGTCGGTGCCCGACCCGGCCGCCATCGACGACCAGCACGAGCGCGCCGCCGCCGAGCGGGCCCTCGAGTACATGGACCTCGAGCCCGGTACGCCGCTGAAGGAGATCCGCGTCGACGCCGTCTTCATGGGCTCCTGCACGAACAGCCGCATCGAGGACCTCCGTGCGTTCGCCTCGATCATCCAGGGCAAGCAGAAGGCCGACGGCGTGCGCGTCATGGTCGTTCCCGGGTCCGCCCGCGTCCGCCTCGAGGCCGAGGCCGAGGGACTCGACAAGGTGTTCGAGGCGTTCGGCGCCGAATGGCGGTTCGCCGGCTGCTCGATGTGCCTCGGCATGAATCCCGACCAACTGGCTCCCGGCGAGCGCTGCGCATCGACCTCGAACCGCAACTTCGAGGGGCGGCAGGGCAAGGGCGGTCGCACGCACCTCGTCTCCCCGCTCGTGGCCGCGGCCACCGCCATCCGCGGCACGCTGTCGAGCCCGTGGGACCTGAGCGACGAGCCGGGGCTTGCGGATGCCGCGACCGACCGGGCACGCATCGAAGGCGAAGGGCGCTGACATGGAGAAGTTCACGACCGTCACGGGCGTCGCGGTGCCGATGCGCCGCTCGAACGTCGACACCGACCAGATCATCCCCGCGGTGTTCCTGAAGCGGGTCACCAAGACCGGCTTCGACGACGCGCTGTTCTACGGATGGCGCCAGGATCCCGAGTTCATCCTGAACCAGGAGGCCTACCAGGGCGCGCGCGTCCTCATCGCCGGCCCCGACTTCGGCACGGGCTCCAGCCGCGAGCACGCCGTGTGGGCGTTGCGCGACTTCGGCTTCGACGTGGTCATCAGCTCGCGGTTCGGCGACATCTTCCGGGGCAACTCCGGCAAGCAGGGGCTCCTCGCGGCCCAGGTCGCCTACGAAGACGTGGAGCGCCTCTGGGAGGTCGTCGAGGCCGAGCCGGGAATATCGGTGACGGTCGATCTGGTTGAGCGTACGGTGAGCGCAGGCGCGCTGACCGTGCCCTTCGACGTCGACGACTACACTCGGTGGAGGCTTCTCGAAGGGCTCGACGACATCGGTCTCACCCTGCGCGACGAATCGGCCATCGCCGAATTCGAGACGCACCGAGAGGCCTGGCGGCCGAAGACGCTCCCGATCCGGGAGCCGGCGGAATCAGGAACTCTGTGAACACACTCGGGCAGGATGCCAAGAACCATGGCACGGCGGTCGGCTTGAACGTCGACAAGATCACGATCAACGGCGGCAAGCCGTTGGTCGGCCGTATCGAACTCAAGGGCGCGAAGAACCTCGTCACGAAGGCGATGGTCGCGGCCATCCTGGGCGACACCCCCAGCGTCCTGAAGGACGTGCCGAACATCAGCGACGTGCGCATCGTGCGGGGCCTCCTCGAGGTGCACGGCGTGACCGTGACCGACGGTCCGGTCGAGGGCGAGCTGATCCTCGATCCGAGCGCCGTCGAGACGGCGCACATGGCCGACATCGATGCGCACGCCGGCTCGAGCCGCATCCCGATCCTCTTCTGCGGCCCGCTGCTGCACCGCCTCGGCGAGGCGTTCATCCCCGACCTCGGCGGCTGCCGCATCGGCGACCGCCCCATCAACTTCCATCTCGAGGTGCTCCGCAACTTCGGCGCGATCGTCGAGAAGCTCCCGAGCGGCATCCGCATGTCGGCGCCGAACGGCCTCCACGGAGCCAAGGTCTCGCTGGATTACCCGAGCGTGGGCGCGACCGAGCAGGTGCTGCTCACCGCGGTGCTCGCCGACGGCATCACCGAGCTCTCCGGAGCGGCGATCGAGCCCGAGATCATGGATCTCATCAACATCCTGCAGAAGATGGGTGCGATCATCACGGTCGACACCGACCGGGTCATCCGCATCGAGGGCGTCGACAAGCTCGACGGCTACACGCACCGGGCGCTCTTCGACCGCAACGAGGCCGCGAGCTGGGCGGCCGCGGCGCTCGCGACCGAGGGCGACATCTTCGTCGGCGGGGCCCGCCAGGCCGAGATGCTCACCTTCCTCAACGTCTTCCGCAAGGTCGGCGGCGACTTCGACATCGCCGAGGACGGCATCCGCTTCTTCCACCCCGGCGGCGACCTGAAGCCCGTCATCATCGAGACCGACGTGCACCCCGGGTTCATGACCGACTGGCAGCAGCCCCTCGTGGTCGCGCTCAGCAAGGCCAAGGGCGTCTCGATCGTGCACGAGACCGTGTACGAGCAGCGGTTCGGCTTCGTCGACGCGCTCGTCGAGATGGGCGCCTCGATCGAGGTGCACAAGGAGTGCCTCGGCTCGGCGGCGTGCCGCTTCGGCCAGCGCAACTTCAAGCACTCCGCCGTCATCTCGGGGCCGTCCAGGCTCACGGGCGCCGACATCGAGGTCCCCGATCTCCGCGGCGGCTTCAGCCACCTCATCGCGGCGCTGACCGCCGATGGCCGCTCCACCGTCTCGAACGTCGGCATCATCGCGCGAGGGTACGAGAACTTCATCACGAAGCTCGAACTCCTCGGGGCGGATTTCGAGCTCGACGCATAATGGGGGAGTGCAGCACGACGACCCGTCTCCCGTTCCTCCTGTGAAGGCCCGCTCGGAGACCCGTCGTCCCTCGTTCTTCTGGTTCCTGGCGGTCCTCGTCCTGCCGATCCTGAATCTCGCCGTGAAGTTCCGCTTCCACCACCCCGAGCGGATGCCGCAGACGGGTGCGTTCGTGCTCGCCCCGAATCACTACAGCGAGATCGATCCGCTCGTCATGGGCGCCGTGAGCTGGAAGCTCGGGCGGGCGCCGCGCTTCATGGCGAAGGCGTCGCTGTTCAAGAACCCGATCCTCGGCTGGATGCTCCGAACGTCGGGGCAGATCCCGGTCGAGCGGGCCGGCAGCAAGAGCCATGCGGCGCTCCGTGCGGCCGAGGACCTCGTGGAGAAGGGGCGCATGGTCGTCGTCTACCCCGAGGGGTCGTTGACGCGTGATCCCGACCTGTGGCCGATGCGCGGCAAGACGGGCGCCATGCGCATCGCGCTCGAGCGCGGCATCCCGATCGTTCCGGCCGCGCACTGGGGCACGCAGGAGCTGATGGGACGGTACGGAAAGAAGCTCAGCCTCTTCCCGCGCAAGACCATCGACGTGATCATCGGCGAGCCGCTCGACCTGTCCGCCTATCGCGAAGGCCCGATCGACCAGGCGACGCTGCTGAAGGCCACGGCCGAGCTCATGGACGCGATCGCCGCGCTCCTGGCCGAGCTCCGCGGCGAGGCGGCGCCGGCCGAACGATGGGACCCCGCCAAGCACGGGCAGAAGGAGACGGGGCGACTCGATGGCTAGGGCGGCTGCACCGGTGCACGGCACCCGCGTCGCGGTGGTCGGCGCCGGGAGCTGGGGCACGACCTTCGCGAAGATCCTCGCCGACGGCGGCGCCGACGTGGTGCTGTGGGCGCGACGGCCCGAACTGGCGAGGGAGATCCAGGAGGGCAAGCGCAACAGCGACTACCTTCCCGGCGTGAACCTGCCCATGGGCCTGCGGGCGACGAGTCGCCTCGACCTCGCCCTCGCCGGCGCGGAGCACGTCTTCCTCTCGGTGCCGAGCCAGTCGCTCCGCGAGAACCTCCTCGCCGCCGGCCCCCACCTCCACGCGCAGGCGACGATCGTCTCGCTCATGAAGGGCGTCGAGAAGTCGACGGGCCTTCGCATGAGCGAGGTCATCTCCGAGGTCCTCAGGATCGAGCAGGAGCAGGTCGCCGTCATCTCGGGACCGAACCTGGCGCTCGAGATCGCGAAGGAGCAGCCGACGGCCGCCGTGGTCTCCTCGACGAGCCTCGAGACGGCCCAGGCCGTGGCATCCATCTCGCGCAACCGGTACTTCCGCTCGTTCGTGAACACCGATGTCATCGGGACCGAGTTCGGCGGCGTCCTGAAGAACCTCATCGCGGTCGCGATCGGCATCGTCGACGGCGTCGGCTACGGCGAGAACACGAAGGCGTCGATCATCACGCGCGGCCTCGTCGAGATGACCGACTTCGCGGTCGCCTACGGGGCCCATCCCGAGACGCTCTCCGGACTCGCGGGACTCGGCGATCTCATCGCCACGAGCCAGTCGCCGCTCTCGCGGAACAACACGGCCGGTCGCCTCCTCGGGCAGGGGTACCACCTCGCCGACGTGGTGAACCAGATGAACCAGACCACCGAGGGACTCGCCTCCGTGGGGCCGATCCTCGAGCTCGCCCGCGCCAAGGGCGTCGAGATGCCCATCGTCGAGCAGGTGCGCCAGGTGCTCGCCGGGACGCTCGCGCCGCGGGACATCGCGCCCCACCTCACGACCGACGACGAGCCGCAGGGCGAAAGGACGATGGATGGACAAGCTCAGGGTGGTTCTGCTCTTCGGAGGGCGGTCAAGCGAACACTCGATCAGCTGCGCAACGGCGGGAGGGGTGCTGGGGGCGATCGACCGTGACCGCTTCGAGGTGATCCCCGTCGGGATCACCCGCGACGGCGCCTTCGTCCTCGAGAGCGACGATCCCGCGCGCTTCGCGCTCGATCCCGGTCGCCTGCCCGAGGTCCACGACAACGGATCCCGCGTGCGGTGGCCCGAGAGCTCGGCATCCCGCGAGCTCCGGGTGACGGATGCCGCCGGCGAGCGCTCGCTCGGCGACGTCGACGTGGTCCTCCCGATCCTGCACGGGCGCTTCGGCGAGGACGGCACGGTGCAGGGCCTGCTCGAGCTCGTCGGCCTCCCGTACGTCGGCAACGGCGTGCTGGCCTCGGCGGTCGGCATGGACAAGCACTTCACCAAGACGGCTCTCGAGGCCGCCGGCATCCCGGTTGCGCCGTGGGTCACGCTGACCCGCTCGGCGCTCGACGCCGACACCGACCTCTGGCACCGCCGGGTTCGCGCACTCGGGCTGCCCGTGTTCGTCAAGCCCGCGCGCGCCGGCTCCTCCGTCGGCGTCACCAAGGTCTCCGACTGGTCGGAGCTCGACGCCGCGCTCGGCGTGGCCTTCGCCGAGGACCGGACCGTCCTCGTCGAGCAGGCGATCCCCGGTCGCGAGATCGAGATCGCCGTGCTCGAGGGGCGCGACGGCGTGAGGGTCAGCGTCGCGGGCGAGGTCGTGGTCACCGGGCGGGACTTCTACGACTTCGAGGCGAAGTACCTCGACGCGCCCGGGGTGGACCTCGTGTGCCCGGCTGAGCTCGGCGACGGCGAGACCTTCGAGCTCGAGCGCATCGCCCGTCGCGCGTTCGAGGCCATCGGCGGCGAGGGCCTGGCCCGGGTCGACGTGTTCCTCGGCGACGAGGGCTTCGTCGTCAACGAGATCAACACCATGCCGGGGTTCACCCCGATCTCGATGTTCCCGACCTGCTGGCTCAAGACGGGGCTCAGCTACCCCGAGCTGATCGGCGAGCTGATCGACGTGGGGCACGCGCGCGGCGCTCGCTGAACGAGGGCCCGCCGGTCAGTCGATCGGCGGGGCATCCTCGACCGACGTGCATCCGCCGTCGGCGGGGATCTTTCCCACGGCGCCCGACAGGTCGGCGAGGGCCGTGGTGCCCGAGACGACGTCGTTGTCGACGAGCACCTCCACGGCGGGCGTGCGCCCGTAGGTGGTGAACAGGTACTTCGGCGCCTGGGACTCGTCGATGACCCAGTCGATCCCGTCGACGCTGACGCAGCGGTCGGTGGTCGGCCCGAGGGGCGGAACCCCGCATCGCAGCAGCACGGATGCGGGTTCCCCCCATGCCCCGGTGCCCTGGGCGTCGGTCTCGCGCTGCGGCTGCTCCGCGACGGTGTCGGGCAGGAGCACGACGACCTCGGCACAGGCGGTGTCCGCGGACTCCGGCCCGGCCTGCAGGTTCACGATGGGGCTGCAGCCGGCGAGGACGATGACGGCGGCGACCGAGGCGAGGGCTGCCCCGGTGAGCCTGACGCGCCGCAGGCGCGGGGGAGTGGCGGAGTGCTGAGACATCCGCTTCAGGCTACCCCGTCGGGTTCAGCAGTTCGGACGGCAGGAGCGCTGCGACAGGGCGTCCGTGAGCACCGTCTTCAGGTCCTCCGGTCGCTGGGCGGAGTAGGCGGCGCCGCCGGTCGCCTCGGCGATGAGGCGCATCGATTCGAGGTCGGTGTCCGGGCCGACGCCGACGAGGACGACGGGAACGGGCCGGTCGCTGCCGGTGATGGCGGCCAGTTCGTCGAGGAGGGTCTCGCGGCTGATCCCGTTCTCGTCCTCGTTGCGGCCGTCGGTCAGCAGCAGGACGGAGTTCACGTTCTCGGGGTCGTAGTGCTCGCGGACCGCCTGCACCGCGGCGAGCGTGGTGTCGTAGAGCCCGGTCGCACCACCGAGCCGTCCGGGCAGGGAGCCGATCACGTCGAGCACCTCCGTGCGGTGCTCGTCCTCCGCGAGGGGTTCGATGCCCGACAGCGGCTCCCAGTCCTGGTCGCCGATCCGGGCGGTCGAGAAGGCCCACAGTCCGACGTCGACGGCCTCGGAGAGCTGGGACACGGTACTGCTCGCCGCCTGGGTGACGAGGTCGATGCGGCGGAGCCCCGTGACGGTCGGCTCCTCCATCGACCCCGAGACGTCGATGACCGAGAGGATGCGCGATCGCAGGCTGAGGACGCCCCAGTTGCGCAGGATCGCGACCTGGGCGGATGCCGCGGCCGAGCCCACCTCGGTCGCGTCGGCGATGACGCCGTCCTGCTCGAGCTCGCCACCGCCGGTGCCGTCGCGGAACCCCTCGGCCGCGAAGCGGTCGGACGCGTCCCAGAGCGCGATCTTCAGGGCGTTCAGCTGCGCCGCGCGCTGCGCGAGCCGCTCGGACTCCTCGTCCTTCGCGGCCTCGCCGTCGGCGGGCTGGTTCTTCGCGAGCTCGGACTCGTCGAGCATGCGCAGGAAGGGGAACTGGAGGGCCAGCGTGCCGTCGGCCGGGTAGAGGGCGAGCAGCGGCGTGGCGGCGTCGTCGTGGTTGTGCATGGCGACCTGCTGCTCGCTGGCGATCGCCACGGTGCCCGGCGGGCTCACCGCGAGCGAGCTGAATGCGGCGTCCACGCGGGTTGGAGCGCCGTCGCTCAGCCGGATCATCGCGTTGGTGAACTCGCGCGCCTGCCCGATCGGGGTGGCGCGTTCCATGGCCTGCAGCCCGTTCAGGCTGGCGGAGGATGCCTCGGGGTCGGCGAGCAGCGTCGGCAGTTCGCCGGTGAGCACGGCGTTCCAGTCGAGCGTCCGGCCGGCGAGCGCGTCGGCGCCGCTCACCGGCGCGGCGAAGACGACGGGGCTCGACGCGATCGAGCGCTCGAGCGCGACGTCGGGCACGTCGCGGCCGAGCGAACGGGCGCTGGCGGCCGTGCGCACGAGCCAGACGGGGGAGTCCGGGATCCAGGCGTCGACGTCGGATCCGTTGCCCGAGGCGAGCAGGGCGGACGTGTCGGCGGAGTCCTGGGCCACGACCTCGGTGCGCGCGCAGGCGTCCTCCCGCGCATCGTATTCGGCGGCGAGCTCCTTCACGGGGCGGGCGATCGCGGTGTCGGCCACGACCGTCAGTTCCACCGGCTCGATGCAGGCGGGGGCGGAGGCGAGCCAGGCGCTCAAGGACCCGCCGGCCCAGGCGGTGCCCGCGATGCCGACGAGGGCGAGGCTGGCGGTGGCGGCGGCGACGATCACCGCCACTCGGCGGTGTCGGCGGCGGGCACGCACACGTTCGGCTCGTTCGCTTCGTCGGTTCACATGGGCTCCATTGCTGCACGGTGAGCAACATGTGAGCCACCGCGTTCGGGTCTCGCGGCCTGGGTGAGGCGAGTTCACTGTACGGCAGGATCGCCCCGTATGTAAGTATTCGTTACATTCTTGACATGTCCCCCGGACGGGTGCCATGCCGGAAACGGGTGTGCGATCGCCTGTCCTAGGCTGGCGGCGTGCCGAATCCGTCGCTGCCCAACGACCAGAGACCCGTCGACGCCACGATCGGCGGCATCGGCGAGATCGCGGCGCTCCGCCGCATCCTGCCCCGCCTGTCCTCAGGCGACGCCGCGCTGCTCGGGCCCGGCGACGACGCCGCCGTCGTCGCGGCATCCGACGGTCGTTTCGTGGTGACCACCGACCTGCTCGTGCACGGACCGGACTTCCGGCTCGCCTGGTCGACGCCGTTCGAGCTCGGCTGGAAGGCCGCGGCGACGAACCTCACCGACGTGGCGGCCATGGGTGCGCGGCCGACCGCGCTCGTGGTGGCGATCGCGGCGCCCCCGGCGTCGTCGCCGGCGCTCCTGGAGGGCATCGCCGACGGCCTCCGCGAGGCGCTGGCCGCGCTCGCACCGGGTGCCGGCGTCGTCGGCGGCGACCTCTCAGCATCCGACGTCCTGACGATCGCGGTCACCGCGTTCGGCGACCTCGAGGGGCGCGCCCCCGTGCTGAGATCGGGGGCGAGGGCCGGCGACGTCATCGCACACGCCGGAACGCGGGGCGATGCCGCCCGCGGGCTCGCGCTGCTCTTCGCCGAGGCGACGGATGCCGCGGGTGAGCCCGATGCGAACCTGGCCGCCGCGCTCCGGGAGCGCCGGCCCGACCTCGTGCGTGCCCAGTTGGCGCCATCGCCGCCCGTGCGGGCCGGCGTCATCGCAGCGACGGCCGGCGCGACCTCGATGCTCGACGTGTCCGACGGGCTCGCGCGGGACGCCAGGCGCGTGGCGGAGGCGAGCGGCGTCGACCTGGACTTCTCCTCCGAGGCGCTCGGCGGCGATCCCGACGTGGTCAGGTGGGCGCTCGCGGGCGGCGAGGACCACGGCATGCTCGCCACCTTCCCGGCCGGCACCGAGATCCCCGCGCCCTTCGAGCGCATCGGCCGGGTGGTCGCGGGCGGTGGTCGCATCCTGCTCGACGGCCGTGAGGCAGGGGCCGACGGATGGGATCCCTACTCGGGCTGGGACGGGCGCGCCGGCTGATCCTCCGTGGTCGCCCACCAGAGCGTGGTCTCGCCGTAGTCCCGGCGACGCTCCGGTTCGATGCCCGAGGGCCAGGTCGGCTCGGGGGAGCGCGAGCTGCGCTCGACGACGACGACGGCATCGGCGTTCAGGAGCGGTGCGAGCAGCTCGAGGTCGCGGCCGAGCGCGCCTTCGTCGAGGTCGTACGGCGGGTCGATGAAGGCGAGGTCCACGCCGGCCGGCGCGGTCTCGAGGTAGGCGGCGACGGCGCGCGGGACCACCCGGATGCGCGCCGCACCGCGGCCGATCGCCCGGGTGACGGCGTCGGCGTTGCGCCGGCAGACCTCGGCGGCCGGCTTGGCGCGTTCGACGAGCACCACCTCGACGGCACCGCGGCTCGCGGACTCGAGCCCGAGCGCACCCGAGCCGGCGTAGAGGTCGAGCACGACGGCCCCGTCGATCGCGTCCCGCGACTCCAGTGCCGAGAAGATGGCCTCACGGACGCGATCGCTCGTGGGCCGCGTGCCGGATCGCGGCACGGCGAGGGTGAGTGAGCCGGCGGTTCCGGCGATGATGCGCGTCATGCTCATCGCAGCCTACCGGCCCGACTGCGTCGCATGCCGTCCGGGCGGCCCGTCGCGCTGCCATGATGGAAGCGTGGATGACCAGACCGTGGATGCCCCTCCCGCTCCCGTGACCGCCAGACGCCGTGCGCTCGTCGACCAGGCCGTGCTCGACCGTATGTGGGACTTCGCCGATCCGGCCTCGGCCGTCGAGCGGTTCCGTGCGGCCTCGCTCGACGAGCGGGCGTCGAGCGAGGTGCGTGCCGTCATGGCGACCCAGCTCGCCCGTGCGCTCGGCATGCTCGGCGAGCTCGACGACGCCGGCCGCGTGCTCGACGCGGTCGAGCGCGAGGCCGGGGAGTCCGACGCGGAGCTGCGCGCCCGGGTGGCGATCGAGCGGGGCAGGATCGTCGCCGCGGGTGCGGAACCGACCACCGCGGTCCCCGGCCTGACGCTCGGCGTGCGCGAGGCCGCACGGGCCGGTTCGGCCTTCCTCGTGCTCGACGCCCTGCACCTGCTCGCACTGCACGACGCCGGCCACGAGGAGGAATGGGCCGCCGAGGGGCTCGACGTCCTCGACGGCCAGCGGGACCCACGCGTGCTGCGCTGGGGCATCGCGCTGCACCACAACCTCGGCTGGACGAAGCACGACCAGGGCCGCGCCACCGGTGCGCTCATGGAGTTCGAGCGTGCCGTCAAGATCGCCGACCGCCACGGTTCCGCCGAGCAGCGACAGGTCACGAGGTGGTCGGTCGCGAGATGCCTCCGAACCCTCGGTCGCACCGACGAGGCGCTCGCGCTGCAACGCGAGTTGGCCGTGCTCCGCCCGGACGACCCGTACGTGCGCGCGGAGATCGAGGCGTTGACGGCGGCCGAGCCTACGATCGAGGCATGACGGCCGACGAGACCCACGAGACCGGCGTCGGCCGGTTCACCCTCGACACGCGACTGACGGGTGCGCTCGGCGGCCGCACGGCGCAGGCGCTCGAGCGCGCGTTCGGCTACCGCACCGTGGGCGACCTCCTCGGCCACTATCCGCGCAGGTACGCCCTGCGCGGCGAGCTGACCGCGCTCGCGAGCCTTCCGCTCGACGAGAACGTGACCATCGTGGCCGAGGTGCTCGAGGTCCGGGAGCGCAGCATGCGATCGCGTCGCGGATCGATCCTCGAGGTGAAGATCTCCGACGGCACCGGCATCCTGGTCCTCACGTTCTTCAACCAGGCGTGGCGCGCCCGCGAGCTCGTTCCCGGCGCCCGCGGCATCTTCGCGGGAAAGGTCGGCGACTACCGCGGCGCGCGACAGCTCGCCCATCCCGATTACGAGCTCTTCGACGATGCGGCGGCGGTGTCGCCGACCGACGCATCCGTCAAGCGCTGGGCGGAAGCCCCCATCGCGATCTACCCCGCGACCGGGGCGCTCGCGAGCTGGCAGCTCGCCAAGGCCATCGCGCTCCTCCTCGACGGCCTCGACCCGGTGCCCGACCCCGTACCCGGCGAGATCAGGTCCGGGCGCGGGCTCCTCGCCCACCGCGACGCCATCGAGCGCATCCACAGGCCAGAGGCCGAGGCCGACTGGAAGGCCGCCAGGCGCACGCTCCGGTTCACCGAGGCGCTCGTGCTGCAGACGACGCTGCTGCTGCGACGTGCCGAATTGCGCTCGCACGAGGCGACCGCGCGGCATCCGTCGGCCGGCGGGCTCCTGGAGCGCTTCGACGCGGCCCTGCCGTTCACCCTGACCGGCGACCAGGTCGAGGTCGGCACCGCCATCGCGACCGACCTGGCCGAACCCGTGCCCATGAACCGGCTCGTCCAAGGCGAGGTCGGCTCGGGCAAGACGGTGGTCGCACTGCGTGCGATGCTCGCGGTCGCCGATTCCGGTGGGCAGGCGGCGCTGCTCGCGCCCACCGAGGTCCTTGCGGCCCAGCACCTGCGGTCGATCGCCCGCATGCTCGGGCCCGACCTGTCGGCGGAGCTGGTCCCCACGCTGCTCACCGGGCAGCTTCCGGCCGCCGAGCGGCGCAAGGCGCTCCTGCGTGCGGCAGCGGGCCAGTCCCGCATCGTCGTCGGCACCCACGCGCTCATCGGCGAGAGCGTCTCCTTCGCCGACCTCGGCCTCGTGGTCGTCGACGAGCAGCATCGGTTCGGCGTCGAGCAGCGGGAGGCGCTGCGGCTCAAGGGGCGGCGGCCGCCGCACGTGCTGGTGCTCACCGCCACGCCGATCCCGCGCACCGTCGCCATGACGGTCTTCGGCGACCTCGACGTCTCCACCATCCGCGAACTGCCGGCCGGTCGTGCCGGCATCGAATCGCACGTCGTGCCGCTCGTCGAGCGGCCGGCCTGGCGCACGCGGGTCTGGGAGCGGCTCGCCGAGGAGATCGCCGAGGGCCGCCAGGGCTTCGTCGTCTGCCCCGCCATCGAGCCCAGGGTGGCCGAGGAGGCCGACCCCGTCCAGGGCGACGGTGCGACCGACGTCGACGCGGACCCGACCTCGGCGCCGGTCGCGTCGGTCGCGGCGATCCTCGCCGAGCTCACGGCGCACCCGCGGTTCTCCGGGATCCGCGTCGCGCCCCTGCACGGCCGGATGGCATCCGAGGAGAAGGACGCCACGATGCGCGCCTTCGCCGCAGGAGAGATCGACGTCCTCGTCGCCACGACCGTCATCGAGGTCGGCGTCGACGTGCCCAACGCGAGCGTCATGGTTGTGACCGACGCCGATCGGTTCGGTGTCTCCCAGCTGCACCAGCTGCGCGGTCGGGTCGGCCGGGGCGGACTGCCGGGGCTCTGCCTGCTCGTGACCGCGTCCGAACCGGGTTCGCTCGCGAGGCAGCGGGTCGAAGCCGTGGCCGCCACCCTCGACGGCTTCGAGCTCGCGCAGGTCGACCTCGAACTGCGACAGGAGGGCGACGTGCTGGGTGCGACCCAGTCGGGCGGGCGATCCTCGCTCAAGCTGCTGCGGGTCGCCCGCGACGGGGAGATCATCGCCGACGCCCGCGAGGCAGCCGCGTCCCTCCTCGTCGACGATCCGCGACTGGCCGGCCACCCCGCACTCTCGGCCGAGGTCCGGCGGCGACTCGACGACGACGCCACCGGATTCCTGAGCAAGGGCTGAGAGTCGAACGCACCCCTTCCGGTGCGCTGGGCGGGCAGTACGCTGGTGCGTATGCAGCGGATCGCCGTCGTTCCCGGTTCATTCGACCCCGTCACCAAGGGGCATCTCGACGTGATCGAGCGAGCCGCCGGGCTCTACGACGAACTCCACGTCGTGGTCGTGCACAACCCCGACAAGAGCGCCCTGCTCCCCATCGCGCAGCGCGTCGCACTCATCGAGCGCGCCGTCATCGATGCCGGCATCCAGGGGCGGGTCGTGGTGGCATCCTGGAGCATGGGGCTCCTCGTCGACTACTGCACCGACGTCGGCGCGAGCGTCCTCGTGAAGGGCGTGCGGTCCCAGGTCGACGTGGCCTACGAGACGCCGATGGCCATCGTCAATCGCCACCTCGCCGGCGTCGAGACCGTGTTCCTGCTTCCCGACCCGCAGCACGCCCTCGTCTCCAGTTCGCTGGTGCGCCAGGTCTCCGCGCTCGGCGGCGACGTATCGCCCTACGTTCCGCCCGTGGTGGCCGACTTCCTCGCGACGGCGATGACCCCGTGAGCGAGGCTCCGATGACCGCCTCCCCGACCGCGAACGCCGTCGACGCGGCATCCGTCATGCTCATCGACGAGGTCGGCGCCCTCGCCGCCCGCGTGGTCGCCAACGTCGAGACCGTCATCGCGGGCAAGCGCGAGGCGATCACGGCGGCGCTGACCGTCGTGCTCGCCGAGGGCCACCTGCTCATCGAGGACGTGCCGGGCGTCGGCAAGACGATGCTGGCCAAGGCCCTCGCGCGGTCGCTCGGCAGCAGCATCAGCCGGATCCAGTTCACGCCCGACCTCCTGCCGAGCGACGTCACGGGCGTCTCGGTGTTCGACCAGGCCGACCGGCGCTTCGAGTTCAAGCGCGGCCCGGTCTTCGCGAACCTCGTGATCGGCGACGAGATCAACCGCGCCAGCCCGAAGACGCAGGCCGCGCTGCTCGAGTGCATGGAGGAGCGCCAGGTCACGGCCGACGGCACGACGTACCACCTCGACCTCCCGTTCACGGTCATCGCGACCCAGAACCCGGTCGAGATGGAGGGCACCTACCCGTTGCCCGAAGCGCAGCGCGACCGATTCATGGCGAGGGTCTCCATGGGCTACCCGTCGCCCGCCGACGAGCTCGCGATGCTCTCCACCCGCGAGACGTCCAGTCCGCTCGACCGGCTCGAACAGGTCGTCGAGGTCGAGGAGCTCCGGGGCATGATCGGGGCCGTCCAGCACGTCTTCACGTCGCAACCGGTCAAGGAGTACGCGGTCGAACTGGCGCGCGCCACACGTGAGGACCGCCAGCTCAGGCTCGGCGCGAGCCCCCGCGCGACGCTGCAGCTCATCAGGGCGGCGAAGGCCCATGCCGCCATGCACGGTCGCGACTTCGTCCTGCCCGACGACGTCGACGCGCTCGCCGTGCCGGTGCTCGCGCACCGACTGGTGCCCACCAGCCGGGCGGTCGGATCCCACGATCGCGACAGCGGGCCGCTCATCGACGCGATCGTGCGGCGCATCGTGGCGGAGACGCCAGTGCCGGTCGGGAGTGCACGAAGGAACTGAGCATGCCCCGCCCCCGAACGCACCCGACCTGGCCCCGCCTCACCCGACGCGGCATCGCCCTCATGGTGGTCGGCGTGCTCATGGCCGGAGTCTCGCTCTGGTTCGACCTGCGCGACATCCTCGTGCTGGCGTTCGTGGGCGTGGCGATGCCGGTCGTCGCGGCGGTCTTCGTCGCACTCAGGCGGCCTCGGCTCGCCGTGCAGCGCGAATTCGCACCGGCCGTCGTCCCGGCCGGCGAGTCGACGCGGGTCTCGCTCGTCGTGCAGAACCGGGGCACGCGCACCCTCGATGGAGCGCACTGGCGAGACCGTGCGCCCGAGGGGGCGCTCGCTCCGCCCGAGACGCTGCTGCCGGCCCTCGGGCCGTACGAGGCCGTGCTGCCGTCGGGAGACGACCGGGTACGCGTCGAGTACCGCCTCCGGATGCCGCGTCGCGGCGTCTTCCCGGTCGGCCCCCTGCGCATCGGCGTGCAGGACCCGTTCGCGCTCGCGGGTGTCGAGCGCGACGCCGGCGCCGCGCACGAGGTGCTCGTGACCCCACGGGTCACGCCGCTGTCCGAGGCCCTCGCGACCGCGGCGAGCATCGACGGCGTCGTGCACGGCCTGCAGAGACGCAACCACCCGAACTCCGATGAGCTCATCGCCCGCGAGTACCGCTACGGCGACCCGCTCCGCCGGGTGAACTGGCCGGCGACGGCACGTCGCGGCGAGCTGATGGTCCGTGAGGAGGAGCAGCGCGGCGACCCCGAGGCCCGCGTCCTGCTCGACGTGCCGACGGGCGCGCGAAGCGGTCTCGCCGTGCATCACGAGCGCTCGCCCGAGGTCGACGAGCGCTTCGAGCTCGCCGTCGAGGTCGCCGCATCCGTCGGGGTGCACCTGCTCGAGCACGGCTTCCGTCTCAGGTGCACGAGCATCACCGACCATGAGCGCGGCCTCGGTCCCTCCGCGCCGTTCGACGGCTCCTACCGGATGCCGGGCGGCGAGCACCTGCTGCTCGAGGACCTGGCACGCGTGGATGCCGCGGCGCACCGAGGGCGCGCCGACGACGGCCGCGCGGCATCCGAGGTGCGAACGCGCGGTCGCGACGCGCGCGAGCCGGGATTCGCGGTGCTCGCCGATCCGAGCCAGGCCGATGCGGGCGCGCTCGTGGCCCTTCGCCCGTCCTTCGAACCGGCCATCGCCTTCGTCACCGCCACCGTGTCCTCCGTCGTCCGCCAGATGCTCGAGGACGCCGACTGGAACGTGGTCACCGTTCGCCGGACATCCGACCTCGATGGCGCCTGGACCGCCATCGCATCCACGGCGGTGCGCGATGCATCCTGACCAGCCGGTGCTCACGGCCGCCCAGCGACTCGGCCTGACGGCAGCGTCCTTCGTCCTCATGGCCACCGCCATCATGGCGCTCGGCCCACTGATCGCGAGCAGCGCGTGGTGGTGGCTCTGCGCGTTCGTGTCGGCCGGCGTCCTCTTCGCAGGTGCGGGCCTGCGTGCGCTGCGCGTGCGGGGCGCGCTCGTGCCCCTGCTCGAGGCCGTCGTCCTGCTCATGCTGCTGACCCTGTTGTTCGGCGGGTCGACGAGCCTGCTGTTCCTCGTGCCGACCCCCGAGACGTTCGGCCTCTTCGGCGAGTTGTTCAGCGGCGCGCAGCGCACCATCGCGCAGCAGTCGGTGCCGGCGGTGACCGTGCCCGCGCTCTCGTTCGCGCTCGCGCTCGGCGTCGGCGTGCTCTCGATCCTGCTCGACATCCTCGTGCAGGTCGCACGGCGACCGGCGTTCGCCGCCGTACCCGTGATCGTGCCGCTGCTGATCCCCGGGTTCATCGTCGAGACGGGCGTGGGGCTGCCCGTCCTCGTGCTCGTCGCGGCGTCGTACCTGCTGCTCCTGCGCGTCGACGTCAGGGTGAACCGGAGCGCCCGCTTCGAGCTCGACCGCGACGACGGCATCGCCACGGTCACCGCGCCGCGACGGGTGCCCGTCGCGTCGACGCTCGGGGCATCGCTCGGCGTGGCCGGCGTCGGCATCGTGGTCGCCTCGATGCTCGCGGCCTCGACGCCGAGCATCTCCTCGAGCCTCCTGCTCGGCACCGGGTCGCAGAGCACGCTCTTCGCCCGCGGCGTGAGCCCCTTCATCGACCTCGGCAAGGACCTGCGCCGGCCCGAGCCGCGGCCGGCGTTCCGCTACCTGGCGCGCGACGGCGACCGGCCGAACTTCACCCTGCTCACCCTCGACCGATTCGAGGGCGACGTGTGGTCCGTCGCCGACCGCCCGGTCGACGGCGACAACACGGTGGACGCGATGGGCGCTCCCGTCGGCCTCGAGGCCGAGGTCGAGACATCCGAGCATCCGATCGAGGTGCTCGTCAACGAGGTCCGCACGACGTGGCTCCCGGTCCCGTACCCGTCGACGCGGATCGACGGGCTCCAGGGCTCGTGGTTCTGGGACGACGAGTCGCTGACCGTGCGCAGCGCCGACACCAACACGGCTGGGCAGCGCTACGAGGTCACGCGGCTCGAGGTCGAGCCGACCGTCGAGCAGCTTCGAGGTGCCGGCTCGTCGGCGGGCATCGACGGCCGCTACCTCGAGCTGCCCGAGGAGATCCCCGAGATCATCCCCGCCACCGCGGCGAGCCTGGCGTCCGGATCTGGTTCCGCCTACGACACGGCCGTCGCGATCCAGGCCTTCCTCCGCTCGCCCGAGTTCGCGTACTCGACCGAGGCGCCCGTCGAGGGCGGCTACGACGGCGGGGGCTTCGAGGTGATCGGGTCGTTCCTCGAGCAGAAGCAGGGGTACTGCGTCCACTTCGCGTCGACGATGGCCGTGCTCGCGCGCGAGGCGGGCATCCCGTCGCGGATCTCGATCGGGTACACCTCCGGATCGCCGAC
This sequence comes from Agromyces salentinus, assembly GCF_009749395.1. Lineage (GTDB taxonomy): Bacteria > Actinomycetota > Actinomycetes > Actinomycetales > Microbacteriaceae > Agromyces > Agromyces salentinus. Next base: position 113,473 of record NZ_WBIR01000010.1, on the reverse strand, counting down.
GACCGAACGCGTCGACGGGGTCCAGCGGGTCGAGGTCGACTCGCACGACCTGCACGCGTGGCCGGAGCTGTACTTCGAGGGCGTCGGATGGGTGCCCTTCGAGCCGACGCCCGGCCGGGGCTCGGTGCCGGCGTACTCGAGACCGGGTGCCGGCCAGTCGCCGACCTCCGTCCTCCCCACGGGGCCGGCGTCGACGACGGCGCCGAGCGGACGACCCGACCTCGACCCCGACCGCGGATTCGCCGGGCCCGCGAGCGATCCGTTCACGAACAGCGGCTCATGGCGCGTCGTGGCGCTCCTGCTCGGCGTGGCGGCGCTCCTGTCCATCCCCGCGCTGACCCGCGTCCTGCAACGCGCGATGCGGCACCGTCGCATCCGGCGCGGCGATCGGTCGGCGGATGCCGCCTGGCAGGAGTTCGTCGCCACGGCCGCGGACCTCGGCATCGGCATCGCCTCGGGCACGCCTCGCGCGATCGCCTCGTCGGTGGCGGGGCGACCGGCCTTCCGCGATCCCGACACGAGCGCGGCGATGCTGCGGTTGCGCGACGCGGTCGAGCGTGCGCGCTTCGGGCCCGACGATGTCGTCGAGCCGCCACCGCAGGCTCGTCATGCGCTCGCCGACGACCTTCGAGCGGTCAGACGGGCGATGCTGCACGATGCCGGTGCACGAGACCGCCTGGCGGCTGCGCTGCTTCCACGGTCGCTCGTGGAGCGTGTCGTGCGCGTACCCGGCGTTCGTGCAGGCGGCGGAGCGTAGACTCGTCGTTCGTGGCCATCCAGTATTCGCCGTTCCGCATGAACGTGCGCGACATCCTGAACCGTCCGGGCGAGATGCGCGAGCACCGATTCCAGGTGCCCGCGCGCGAGCCCTTCGGAGAGGGACTCGTCGCCGTGCGCGAGGGTTCCGAACTCGATCTCGACGTGCGTCTGGAATCCGTTCACGAGGGCATCCTCGTGAGCGCGAGCGTCGATACGGTGGCCGAGGGGGAGTGCGGTCGATGCCTCATCGACATCGCCCTGCCTGTCGAAGTCGAGTTCCAAGAGCTTTTCGCGTATCATTCTGGAGAAGCTTTCGAGTTCGAGGTTCAAGACGACCACGTGGATCTTGAACCACTCATCCGAGATGCGGTAGTGCTGTCACTGCCGTTCCAGCCGGTCTGCCGGCCGGACTGCCCGGGTCTCGACCCAGAGACCGGGTTGCGACTGGCTGATCATCCGGAACTCGACTCCCCGAATGTGCGCGATCCTCGATGGGCCGCGCTCGCAGGGTTCCAAGCTTCCGAAGACCAGGGCCCGGATGTCGCATCCGACGCCGACCCGAAGAGAGATTGAGAGAGTGTCATGGCTGTTCCCAAGCGGAAGAAGTCGCGAGCAAACACCCACGCGCGTCGTTCGCAGTGGAAGGCTGAGGTTCCCACGTTGGTGAAGACCGTCGAGAACGGCAAGGTCACCTACAGCCTCCCTCACCGCGCGAAGGTCGTCGAGGACTCGGCGGGCACCCCGCTGTTCCTCGAGTACAAGGGCCGCAAGGTCGCCGACGTCTAGTCGACGCCTGACGCAGCATCGACCGGTCGTGACGCGCACGGAGCGCAGAGGGCTCGAGAAGCCGAACCTCGAAGAACTGCAGCAGAAGCTGCACATCGAGATCGATCCCGAGTTACTGCTCCTGGCGCTCACGCACCGGTCTTTCGCGTACGAGAACGGCGGCATCGCGACGAACGAGCGGCTCGAGTTCCTCGGCGACTCGATCCTCGGGCAGGCCGTGACCGTGCGGCTGTTCCGCGATCACCCCGACCTCGACGAGGGCGAACTCGCCAAGCGAAGGGCGAGCCTGGTCTCCAGTGCGGCACTTGCCGAGGTGGCGCGCTCGATCGGACTCGGACCCTACATCCGGCTCGGCCGCGGCGAGACCCTCACCGGTGGCGCCGAGAAGCCGTCGATCCTCGCGGACACGGTGGAGGCCATCATCGGCGCCGTCTACCTCGACGGCGGCGGAGACGTCGCGACGCCGTTCGTGTTGAGCCTCATCTCGCCGCTCATGCTCGACCCCGATCGGTTCGGCGCGTCGATGGACCCGAAGACGAGCCTCCAGGAGATCGCGGCGAAGCGCAACGTCGCGCCGCCGGTCTACACGGTCGTCGAGAGCGGGCCCGACCACCACAAGCACTTCGTCGCCACCGTCGTCGTCGGCGCGCTGGTCACGGCCTCGGGCGAGGGCTCGAGCAAGAAGCAGGCCGAGATGGCGGCAGCCCTCGAGGCCTGGACGTCGCTGAACTCGGCCTGAGCCTCCTCCGTGCATCCGTCGGGCCGAGCGTCATACTGGGTGGCAGACGGTTCGAGGGAGTGACGCATGCGCCGAGGCACCAACGTCCATGCCCTCGGCGGCTTCAACCAGATCGTCATCCTCGACACCATCCGCCGCAGTCGCGAGGGCCTCAGCCGTGTCGAGATCGCCGAGCAGACAGGGCTCAGCGCGCAGACCGTGTCGAACGTCTCGCGCCGGCTCCTCGACGACGGCGTCATCCGCGAGGCGGGTCAGCGCATCCTCGGGGTCGGCAAGCCCCGCATCATCCTCCAACTGGATCCCTCGGGCGGCTATGCGATCGGGGTGCACCTCGATCCGTCGGTCGTGACCTACGTGGTCCTCGACCTCGATGGCAGGGTGGTCGCGCACAGCGCCTCGACGACGCCCTCGGATGTCGCTCCGGACCTGATGGTCGAGCGCATGCGGGAGTCGATCGACGCGATCATCGTCGAAGCGGGCGTGGACCCCGCCAGGATCCTCGGAGTCGGCATCGCGGCGCCCGGCCCGCTCGACCTGGAGCGCGGCGTCGTCCTGGACCCGCCGCTGCTCGAGGGCTGGCACGGCGTCGCCCTCCGGGACGCATTGGCGGAGGCGACGGGGCTCGTGGTCCTGCTCGAGAAGGACGTGACCGCGGCGACGATCGCGGAGTTGTGGACGGGGTCGTCGCACGAGCGCGATGACTTCATGTTCTTCTACTACGGCACCGGCGTCGGGCTGGGCCTGGCGATCGGCCACGAGGCCGTGCGCGGTGCGACGAGCAATGCGGGCGACATCGGCCACCTCATCGTCGATCCGGATGGACCTCTGTGCAGTTGCGGCCGCCGCGGGTGCCTCGGCGATGCGATCATGCCGCGGAGCGTCGTCGCCGGCGCGATCTCGACGGGGCTCATCGGTGCGCATGCGGGCCGGCCCGACGCCGTGGAGGTCGACGAGGCCCTCGCGCGCATCGCACTCCTGGCGGAGTCGGGCGACCGCGGGGCATCCGCAGCGCTGGAGGTGGTGGCGGCGCGGATCGCGGTCGCCGTCGTGACGGTCGCGAACCTGCTCGACCTCGACACGGTCGTGTTCGGCGGCCCGTACTGGAACCACATCTCCGGATCGGTCCTCGAGCGGATCTCGGTCCTCGTCAACACGTCGCCGGCGCTCGTGACCACGCATCCGATCGCCGTGACGGTGTCGAGCATCGGCAACGACGTGGCGGCGGTGGGCGCGGCGTGCCTGGTGCTCGATGACGTCCTCTCGCCGCGGCCCTCGGCGCTCCTCATCACGACCTGACGCGGCGGGTCCGGTCGACCACGGTGCTCGTGCACGTGGTGGGGAAACGGTTGACATGGATTAGTCCATGCGTTTTAGTTATACGCATCGGACCCCCCGATCGGGTGACAGCGGGGGACATCACTTGGAATCAAAGGAGATCCATGATGAAGAGGCGCCTCAACGGAGCGCTCGCGATCGCGACGGCTTCGGCGCTCGCGCTGGCAGGCGCGGCGGTCGCACCCGCAGCGGTCGCCGCTCCAGTACCCGCAGGGCAGACGGGGCACGGCCATCCCGCAGTGGATCGCGTGCTGAACTCGGTTCGCGCCAACGCCGCCTTCCGGGCGATGCAGGAGCACTTCTCGGTCGACGACGGCAGCGGCCTCTACCTCGAGCAGGTTCCCGCGGAGGCCGACGACCGGCCGTACGCGTTCGAATGGCCGTTCTCCCAGGCGCACATCGCCATCGCCGACCTCGCGAACCAGCCACTGACCGGGCACCGCTACGACGATGACCTCGCGACCGCGGCCGCCGCGCAGGAGCACTACTGGGACGCCGACGGCGGCACGACGGGCCTTCCCGGATACGCCTCCTACCCGGTCGGCGCGTACGGCGACGGCGGCGACTACTTCTACGACGACAACGAGTGGGTCGGCCTGCTCGACGTGCAGCGCTACCTCACCGACGGCGATGAGGCGGCGTTGGCCCGCGCGGAGGAGATCTTCGCGCTCGTCGTCTCCGGGTGGGACACCGACCCGACGCACCCGAACCCGGGCGGCGTCTTCTGGACGCAGGCGCCCTGGAGCAGCGACCGCAACACCGTGTCGAACATGCCGGGCGCGCAGCTGGGCCTGCGCCTGCACCAGATCACCGGTGAGCAGTCCTACCTCGACTGGGCGCTGAAGATGTACGACTGGACGAACGAGAACCTGCAGCGTCCCGACGGGCTGTACTCCGACCACGTCGACCTCGCCGGGGTCATCGAGCCCACGGTGTGGTCGTACAACCAGGGCGTCCCCGTCGGGGTCAACGTGCTGCTCTCCCAGGTGACGGGCGAGCGTCGGTATCTCGACGAGGCGAAGCGCATAGCGGAGGCCGCGTACCGCTACTACGTCACCGAGGGACGCCTCGACGACCAGCCCGCATTCTTCAACTCGATCTTCTTCAAGAACCTCCTGCTCCTCGAGTCCGAGACCGGCGGGTCGACCTATCGCACGGCGATGCAGGACTACGCCGACCGCGTGTGGGCCGAGCAGCGCGATCGCTCCACCGGCCTGTTCGTCTTCGAGGGCGAGCACACCCAACTGCTCGAACAGGCTGCGATGACCCAGATCTACGCGGTCCTGGCCTGGTCGCCGCGCCAGTGGCGCGACCTGTACTGAGACGGCGGATGCCGCCGGCATCCGTTCGACCACCGAGACCGTCCGCCGGCAGCAGTGAGGCCATCGGCGGGCGTCCACCAGAGGTACTCACAAGGAGATTCGATGAAGCGCACCATCACGGCCGCCGCGTTCGCCGCGGCCGGCCTGCTCGCCCTCTCGGGTTGCTCGGCCGACGACGGCGGGTCATCCGACACCATCAAGGTCGCCTACCAGAAGTTCGGCACCTTCACCCAGCTCGATGACCACATGAAGCAGGTCAAGGCCGACTTCGAGGCCGAGAACGAGGGCATGACCGTCGAGCTCGTGCCCATCGAGGCGCAGCAGAACGACTACTTCACCAAGCTCGCGCTCATGAACAAGTCGGCGTCCACGGCACCCGACGTCATGTACGAGGACACGTTCATGGTCGAGTCCGACGCCGACGCCGGGTACCTGGCGCCCCTCGACGAGTACACGGCCGAGTGGGAGGACTGGGATCAGTTCTACGACAACGCCAAGAGCGCGGGCCTGGGCGGCGACGGCAAGACCTACGGCATCCCCATGGGAACGGACACCCGCGCGCTCTGGTACAACACCGAGGTCTTCGAGCGGGCCGGCCTGCCCGTCCCGTGGGAGCCGAAGACCTGGGACGAGGTCCTGGATGCCGCGGCGAGCGTCAAGGCCGAGCTGCCCGACGTGGTGCCGCTGAACGTCTACTCGGGCAAGGCGCAGGGCGAGGCGGCCGCGATGCAGGGCTTCGAGATGCTGCTCTACGGCACGGGCGACACGTTGTACGAGGCTGACTCCAAGAAGTGGGTCACCGGCTCGCAGGGCTTCGTCGACTCGCTGGCCTTCATCGAGGACCTGTACCAGGGCGGGCTCGGCCCGACCCCCGAGCAGGCGCTCGACAAGAACGTCGGGAACCTCGTCTCCGCCGAATGGTTCCCGCAGGGCGAGCTGGCCATCGGCCTCGACGGGTCGTGGCTCAGCGGAACGTGGCTCGAGACCGGCACGGCGCCGTGGCCCGAGTGGAGCGAGGTCATGGCCCAGGCGCCGATGCCCACCCAGGAGGGCCAGGAGCCGGGGGCGACCAGCATGTCCGGCGGGTGGACCCTCGCGATGGGCTCGAAGTCCGCGAACAAGGATGCCGCGTGGGACTTCATCGCCCTGGCGCTCGACAAGGACAACTCGCAGTCCTACGACATCGCGGCAAGCCAGATCGCGGTCCGCGGGGATGTCTCCGAGGACCCCGACTACCAGGCGGCCAACCCCACCTTCGGGTTCTTCTCCGAGATCGTCGAGGTCACGAACTTCCGACCGGCGACGAGCGACTACGGCCAGATCTCGAGCGAGATCACCATCGCCATGGAGGCGGTCATGACCGGTCAGCAGTCGCCGGAGGAGGCCGCCGCCGCCTACGACGACGCGGTCGCCGGCATCGTCGGCGAAGAGAACACGACGAGCGCGAAGTAGCCAATGTCGACGCTCGCAGCGGCGCCGCCCGCGACCGCGCCGGGCCGGGGAGATGCTCCCCGGCCCGGCCGGCGGAGGGCCGGGGCCCGCAGGTCGCTCGTGCGCAGCATCCCGCTGCTCCCGGCGATCGTGCTCCTCGTCATCTTCCTGCTCGGCCCCGTCATCAGCTCGTTCTACGGCTCGTTCACGGATGCCTCCCTCACGGGCGCCTCGGCGCAGGGCTCGTCGTTCGTGGGATTCCAGAACTACGCGGAGTTGTTCGCCGACCCCGACTTCCCGAAGTCGGTCATGCTGACGCTCGTGTTCCTGGTCGCCTCGGCGATCATCGGCCAGAACGTCATCGGGCTCGGCCTCGCGCTGCTGATGCGCTCCTCGAGCGGGATCGCGCGGGGACTGGTCGGCACCTTCGTCGTGACGGCCTGGGTGCTCCCCGAGATCGTGGCCTCGTTCGCCGCCTACGCGTTCTTCAACGACACCGGCACGCTCAACACGATGCTCGCCTGGGCGGGGCTCGAGGGCACCAACTGGCTCTACGCGACCCCGATGCTCGCGGTGATCCTCGCCAACATCTGGCGTGGCACCGCGTTCTCGATGCTCGTGTACTCGGCGGCGCTCCAGGACGTGCCCGCCGAGATCACCGAGTCGGCGGAGGTCGACGGGGCGCGGGGGTGGCAGCGGCTCGCGTTCATCACCGTGCCGATGATCCGGCGCAGCATCACCACCAACCTCATGCTCACGACCCTGCAGACCCTGTCCGTGTTCACGCTGATCTTCGTGATGACCGGCGGCGGGCCGGGGACCGACAGCTCCACCCTGCCGGTGCTCGCGTACCAGGAGGCGTTCCAGTTCGGACAGCTCGGATTCGGAACCGCGATCGCCACCATCCTGCTCCTGGTCGGGGCGCTGTTCTCCATCGTCTACCTGCGCGCGCTCAAGCCGGAGGCGGACTGACCATGGGCATGACCTCTCCCAGCCGTCGAAGCCTGCGTCTCGTCTCCAACGGCGTCCTGCTCCTCGTCGGCCTGGCCTTCGCCCTGCCGCTCGTCTGGCTCGTGCTCGCCTCGCTCGACGAACGGGCGACCCTCTCGATCAAGCTGCCGGACGAGCTCTCGCTGCAGAACTTCGTCGAGGTCATGACGCCCGAGAAGGCGTTCATCCCGCTGATGAACAGCCTGATCCTCTCGGCCGGGTGCGCCGTGATCACGGTCGTCGTCGCGGTCCTGGCGGCGTATCCGCTCTCGCGCTACCGCATGCGCATCAACAAGCCGTTCCTCTACGGCGTGCTCTTCGGCACCTGTCTCCCGATCACGGCGATGATGGTGCCCGTCTACAGCCTGTTCGTGGCGTTCAACCTCATCGACTCGATGGCGGGCACCATCCTCTTCCTCGCCGCGACGAGCCTGCCCATGGCGATCTACATGACGAAGAACTTCATGGACGGCGTGCCGGTCACGCTCGAGGAGGCGGCGTGGATGGACGGCGCCTCCATGATGTCGACGCTGACGAGGATCGTCGTCCCGCTGATGCGCCCGGGCCTCGCGGTCGTGTTCATCTTCGTGTTCATCGGCGCCTGGGGGAACTTCTTCGTCCCGTTCGTGCTGCTCCTCTCGCCGGACAAGCTGCCGGCGGCGGTGAGCATCTTCGCCTTCTTCGGCCAATACGGTTCCGTCGCGTACGGCCAGCTCGCCGCATTCTCCCTGCTCTACTCCGTGCCCGTCATCGCCCTGTACGTCCTCGTCTCGCGGGTGCTGGGCGGATCGTCCGCGCTCGCGGGCGCCGTCAAGGGCTGATCGCACCCGATCCGATTGGAACCCACTCCATGCACGACAACTCCTCCCTCGTCCGCGCCCGCATCGCCCGCTTCGTCGAGGAGCGCGTGAAGCCGGCCGTCCACAGCGCGAGCGCACCGCTCTCGCTCACCGCCTGGGAGGTGCCCGACGAGCCGGTGCCGTTCGCGGAGGCGGTGACGCAGCGATTCGACCCGTTCGAGGTCGGGTCGACCTGGGGCAAGCCGTGGGGGACCACGTGGTTCCACGTCACCGGGGAGGTGCCGGTCGGCTGGGATGCGTCCGAGCGGTCGATCGAGGTGCTCGTGGACCTCGGCTTCCTCTCGGGCCAGGCCGGGTTCCAGGCCGAGGGCCTCGTGTTCGACCCCCGGGGACGCATCCTCAAGGCGATCGAGCCGTTCAACAACCACGTCCCGATCGAGGTGGGGCCCGGCGGCCGGATCGACCTCTACATCGAGGCGGCGTCGAATCCGGATGTCGGGAGCGACTGGAGCTTCCGACCGACGGCGGTCGGCGACAAGGCCACCGCGGGAACCGATCCGATCTACCGGCTCGGCCGGGTCGATGTCGCGCTGCGCGAACCGGAGGTCTGGGAGCTCGAGATGGACATCTGGACCCTGATGGGCCTGATGGACGAACTCGGCGACGACCTGCCTCGCACCGCCGAGATCCGACGCGCCCTCGAGACGGTCGTCGATCGCATGGATCCCGACGACGTGGCCGGCACCGCGGCCGTCGGGCGCGCGATCCTGGAGCCGGTGCTCGCGAAGCCGGCATATGCCAGCGCCCACCGGGTGGTCGCGGTCGGACACGCGCACATCGACTCGGCCTGGCTCTGGCCGGTGCGCGAGACCGTCCGCAAGTGCGCCCGCACCTTCTCCAACGTGCTCGACCTGATGGACCGCGACGAGGGCTTCGTCTTCGCCGCCTCGTCGGCCCAGCAGTACGCCTGGATGAAGCAGCACTATCCCGACCTGTTCGAACGGATCCGCGCACGCGTGCTGGAAGGCCGCTTCGTGCCGGTCGGCGGCATGTGGGTCGAGTCGGACACGAACATGCCCGGGGGCGAGGCGCTCGCGAGGCAGTTCGTCGCGGGCAAGTCGTTCTTCATGCGCGAGTTCGGCATCGAGCCGCTCGAGGTCTGGCTGCCCGACTCCTTCGGGTACACGGCGGCCCTGCCGCAGATCGCGACCGCGGCGGGGTCCCGGTACTTCCTCACCCAGAAGACGAGCTGGAACGAGACCAACACGATGCCGCACCACACGTTCTCGTGGGAGGGCATCGACGGGTCGCGCATCTTCACGCACTTCCCGCCGGTCGACACGTACAACTCCGTGCTCTCGGGCGAGGAACTCGCGCGGGCGCAGCGGCAGTATGCGGAGAAGGGAGCGTCGAACGTGTCGCTGGTGCCCTTCGGCTTCGGCGACGGCGGCGGCGGGCCGACCCGCGAGATGGTCGCCGCGGCCGCCCGGACCGCGTCGCTCGAGGGATCGCCGACGGTCGAGGTCGCCTCGCCGCACGCCTTCTTCGAGGAGGCGGAGCGCGACTACCCGAACCCTCCGGTCTGGTCCGGAGAGCTGTACCTCGAGTTCCACCGGGGAACGTACACGTCGCAGGCGAGGACGAAGTCGGGCAACCGTCGCAGCGAGCACCTGCTGAGGGAGGCGGAGCTCTGGGCCGCCACCGCCGCGGTGCGTGCGGGCGCCGACTATCCGCACGAGCGCCTCGCGCAGATCTGGCAGTCGGTCCTGCTGCTGCAGTTCCACGACATCCTGCCCGGCACCTCGATCGCGTGGGTGCACCGGGTCGCCGAGGAGACCTACGCGCGCATCTCGGCCGACCTCGAGGAGATCATCGCCGAGGCGATCTCGGCGCTCGGCGCGCCCGCGCCCGGTGCAGAGGGGGCACCGGTCGCGTTCAACGCATCCCCGTTCCCGGTGGAGGGCGTCCCCGCGTTGGCCGCGGGCCCCATCGCGCCGGCCTCCGCGGTGGCGGCGACGCGCGACGAGCGCGGCGTGACGCTCGAGGACGACCGCCTGCGGATCACGATCGACGATCGCGGCCTCGTCGTCTCCCTCGTCGACGTGGCGACCGGGAGGAATGCCATCCCCGAAGGCCGGCCCGCCAACCTGCTGCAGGTGTTCAGGGACACCCCGACCCAGTGGGATGCGTGGGACCTCGACCAGCACTACCAGCGGTCGGGCACCGACCTGCTCGAGGCCGAGTCCGTCGAGGTCGTGACGGATGCCTCGGGGCGGCCCTCGGTCCGCGTCGTGCGACGGTTCGGTGCCTCGCGGGTGACGCAGGTCCTCGCGCTCTCGACGCGCTCGGCCGCACTCGAGATCGAGACCGAGGTCGACTGGCACGAGCGGCAGAAACTGTTGAAGCTCGCGTTCCCCCTCGACGTGCACGCCGAACGCGCGGCATCCGAGGTGCAGTTCGGCCATGTCCACCGGCCCACGCACGTCAACACCTCGTGGGATGCCGCACGGTTCGAGACCTGCGCGCACCGCTGGGTGCACGTCGCCGAACCGGGTTTCGGGGTGGTCGTCGCGAACGACTCGACCTACGGTCACGACATCACGCGCACGACGCGGGCGTCGGGCGGGACGACCACGCTCGTCCGGCAGTCGCTGCTCCGCGCCCCGCTCTTCCCGGACCCGTCCAGCGACCAGGGGCGCCATCGCATGCGCACGTCGGTGGCGATCGGCGCCGACGTGCTCGATGCGGCCCGGGTCGGGTACGCGCTCAACCTCCCGCTGCGCCACGTGGGGCAGGGGGCGGTGATCGAGCCGCTCGTGCGGACCGATTCGCCGGCCATCGTCATCGAGTCGGTGAAGCTGGCGGAGGACCGGTCCGGCGACGTGGTGGTCCGGCTCTACGAGGCGCGCGGCGCGCGCGCGGAGGGCGCGCTGCACGTCGGGTTCCAGTCGGCCGGCATCACGGAGACCGACCTGCTCGAGCGCGAGGTCGCCGAACCGTCGGCGCTGGTCGCCGCGGGGGACGGGACCACGAGGCTGCGCCTGCGTCCGTTCCAGCTCGTGACGCTCAGGCTCTCGCGACGCTGACGGCCGTCGCCCCGGGCGGCGACGGTACCCTCGAAGGATGCCCGAACTGCCCGAGGTCGAGGTCGTCCGTGCCGGCCTGGCGCCGGCCGTCACCGGCGCGCGCATCGCCGCCGTCGACGTGCTCGACGTCCGAGCGCTGACCCGACACGATCCCTCGTCCGGCGACTTCGAGCAGCTGGCGACGGGCGCGACGATCGGGGCCGCGGTGCGCCGCGGCAAGTTCCTGTGGCTGCCGCTCGACTCCGCCGGCGGGCCGCGGGCGATCGTCGGGCACCTCGGCATGAGCGGCCAGTTGCTGCTGCGGACGCCCGACCACCCCGGTGACGACCGGCACGCGCGCATCCGGCTGCACCTGGAGCATCCGGCGCACGGCGAACTGCGGGTGGACTTCGTCGACCAACGCACCTTCGGGTCGCTCGCGGTCGATCGCCTCGTGCCCACGGCCGACGCGGAGATCGCCGGCTTCAGCGGCGAGGCGACGGGGGAGTGGGCGCGCCTGGTGCCCACGCAGGTCGCCCACATCGCACGCGACCCGCTCGACCCGGCCTTCGACGACGACCTCTTCTTCCATCGGATGTCGCGGCGCGCCTCCGGGGTCAAGCGGGTGCTGCTCGACCAGGGGCTCATCAGCGGCATCGGCAACATCTACGCCGACGAGTCGCTGTGGGCGGTCGCCCTGCACGGCGAGCAGCCCGCGTCCTCCCTCACCCGCCGTCGCCGACTCGACCTGCTCCGCGCCGTTCGCGACGTGCTCGGCAAGGCGCTCGTCGAGGGCGGCACGAGCTTCGACGAGCAGTACGTGAACGTCAACGGCGAGTCGGGCTACTTCGCCCATTCGCTGAACGCCTACGGCCGGGCGGGCCTGCCCTGCCCGCGCTGCGGCACGCCGATGGTCCGCGAGGCGTTCATGAACCGGTCGTCGCACCGGTGCCCGCGGTGCCAGCGTCTGCGTCGGCCTCGTGCTGCCAGAGGGCGCTGAGCCCGCGCACGGTGAACCCGAGGGCGATGTTGATCGCGAGCATGTGCTCGTTCTCGTCCGCGTTCCAGGTGACGACCTCGGTGCGCTCGGGCGCCGCCCGGGCCAGGAGGGCGAGGTTCGCGACCTTCATCCGCATGCCGAGGCGGTGCCCGCGGTGCTCCTTCAGCACGATGGTGTCCCATTGGAACGCCGCGCTGGAGCCCGCGGGCAGTGAGAGCTCGGTGTAGCCCGCCACCCGGCCCTCGTCGGACACGGCGGCCGTGACCAGGGTGGTGCGGCGTCCGTCGAGTGCCTGCTGCTCGGTCGCCCGGACCCGCGCGGCGTCCCAGACCTCGATGTCGTAGGTCGCGGTGCCGGACGGAGGATCCGTGGACATCGCGGCATGGGCGACCGCGAGCTCGTCGAGCAGGTCGTCGGGAGCCCGGTCGATCCACGAGCGGAGCCGGTAGGTCGTCGCGGCGGCCTCATGCCGGGCGGATGCCTCGGCGAACTCCGCCGCGCGATCCGCGACCGGCAGCGCGCTCACGCGTTCGAGCTGCGCGAGCCGGAACCCGTGACGCAGCGCGAAGGCGGCGCCGGTGTCGCCCGCCGGGATCGAGCCGCTCCCGTCCCGCGCCTCCAGCCTGGGCCCGCGCAGGTCGAGGGCTTCCGCCGGGACATCCGACATCGCCGTGATCGTGGTGCGCCCGAGCCCGTCGGCGACCGCGCGCCCGGCGGCGAGCAGGGCGGTCCCGACTCCGACGCGCCTGGCCTCCGGCAGCACGCCGAGCGCGAGATCGACGGTCTCGGCCGCTGCGTCACGCTCCCACGTGCACTCGATGCGGCCGACGCACCGGTCACCGCTCCACGCGGCGAACGCCTGCCGGCCCTGGTAGCCGTCGTGGTACATCGGGAGGAGCTCGTACGCGTCGTACGCGAACCTCCGATGACCCCAGACCGATTCCTCGACGAGCGCGGCGGTCTCGGCCATGGCCTCGAACTCTGCGGCATCGGGCCCGCCGAGCGTCACGGGGACCGGGACGGGTCGGATCTCGATCGCCATGCGTCCTCCTCGTTCGCGTCCTGCCGCACGGGCGGCGCCGGCGCAGCCGATCAGGTTATCGAAGGCGAGCGTCCGCGGCAATGCCGATCGGCTGCAGCACGGCGAGGGCGAACGGATGCCGCCTCGACCTCGGCTACGCTCGACCGCAGCGCGCTCGCGAGTCGGAAGGGTGGCACGTGTACCTGAAGAGCCTGACGCTGAAGGGCTTCAAGTCCTTCGCCCAGCCGACGACGTTCGCCTTCGAGCAGGGCGTCACGTGCATCGTCGGCCCCAACGGCTCCGGCAAGTCCAACGTCGTGGACGCCCTCGCCTGGGTCATGGGCGAGCAGGGCGCGAAGACCCTCCGCGGCGGAAAGATGGAGGACGTCATCTTCGCCGGCACCTCGACGCGAGGCCCACTCGGGCGCGCCGAGGTCAGCCTCACGATCGACAACTCCGACGGCGCGCTGCCGATCGAGTACTCGGAGGTGTCGATCTCGCGCACGCTGTTCCGCAACGGCTCCAGCGAGTACGCCATCAACGGCGAGACCTGCCGCCTGCTCGACGTGCAGGAACTGCTCTCCGACTCCGGCCTCGGCCGGGAGATGCACGTCATCGTGGGACAGGGGCAGCTCGATGCCGTCCTCCGCGCCACGCCCGAGGACCGGCGCGGCTTCATCGAGGAGGCCGCGGGCATCCTGAAGCACCGGCGGCGCAAGGAGAAGACCCTCCGCAAGCTCGACGCGATGCAGGCGAACCTCACCCGGCTGTCGGACCTCGCCGGTGAGATCCGGCGCCAGCTGAAGCCACTCGGCCGCCAGGCCGAGGTGGCGCGCGAGGCCGCGACCATCGCGGCGGTCGTGCGCGACGCCAAGGCGCGGCTCCTGGCCGACGAGGTCATCGGGCTCCGGCGGGCCCTCGAGGACCACGGTCGCACCGAGCAGCAGCGCCACGCCGAGCGGCTCGTGCTGCAGGACCAGCTCGAACAGCGCCAGGCCCGCGTCACCGCACTCGAGCAGTCGCACCTCGGCGACGACGTCGACACGGCCCGCGCCGCGAACTTCGCCCTCGAGCAGGCCCGCACCGCCCTCCGGTCGCTCGACTCGCTCGCGAACCAGCGCATCGCGCTGCTCTCCGCGGCCGATGAGACGACGGATGCCGCGCCCACCGTCACCCGTTCGATGATCGAGGACGCGGTCGCCGAGCTCGACGAGATCCGCGAGGGCATCGACGTCGCGGCATCCGCGCTCGAGGTGGCCCAGGATGCGACCCGTCGCACGCGGCTCGAGCTCGACGCGGTCGACCTCGACATCGCCCGGCGCAGCGCCGAGGTGCAGGCGTACGACCTCGAGGCCTCCAAGCTGTCCGGGCTCGCCGATTCCGAGGCGTCCAAGCTGGCCGCGGTGCGCGGCGAGGTGCTGCGGCACGCGAACGCCCTCGACGCCTCCTCGCAGCGCCGTGAGGCGGCCGCGATCGCGCTCGCCGAGGCCACGAGCGAGGCCGAGGTCGAGCAGACCGCCGAGACCGACCTCGACGAGGCGTACGAGCTGGCCCAGGCGGCCGTGTTCGAGGCCGAGGCCGAGATCGAGCGACTCCGCGACGAGCTCCACGAGGGGGAGCGCGAGCAGGGTGCGCTGGCCGCCCGCAGCCAGGCCCTCTCGCTCGCCCTCGACCAGAAGGACGGCTCGGCCGCCCTCGTCGCGGCGAAGGTCGCCGGCGTGCGCGGCCTCCTCGCCGAATCGCTCCAGGTCGCCCCGGGCTACGAGGCGGCGATCTCGGCCGCACTGGGCTCGTTGAGCGACGCGGTGCTCGTCGACGACCTTCGCGCGGCTCACGACGCGCTCGTGACCGCCGAACGCGGCGACATGGGCCGGGTCGCACTCGTGCTCGCCGCGCCGGCCGGCGGAGCCCGCCCGAGCGGCGACGCGCTGCCCGAGGGATTCGTCGCGGCATCCGACGTCGTCACCGCCCCCGCGGGCGTTCACGGCCTCCTCGCCGAGGTGCTCGTCGCCGACGACCTCGATGCCGTGCGCTCGGCCGAGGCGACCCTCGCCGAGCGGGCGGTCCCCGCGACCGTGATCACGCGCGACGGCACGCTCGTCGGTCGGTACGTGGTCCGCGGCGGCACCGGTCGCAAGCAGAGCCGCATCGAGCTGCTCGCCGAGCGCGACCGGGCCGCGGCGCGCCTCGACGAGGTCCGCAGCGAGATCGAGCGCCGACGCGCGGAGCTCGGCGAGCAGCGCGAGCTGCACGCGCGGGCGAAGGAGGCTGCGAAAGCCGCCCTCACGGCGCTCCGCGAGTTCGACGCGCAGCTCGCACAGCGGGCCGAACGCCTGAACCGGGCGCGCGTGCAGGCCGAGGCCGCCGAGGCGGACTCCGAGCGACTCCGGCAGGCCGTCGCGAACGCCCAGGAGCGGGTCGCCGACGCCGAGGCCGCGTCGGCCGCGGCGAAGGAGGCGCTCGAGACCGCACGTGCCGTGCCGAGGCCCGTGCTCGACCCGAGCGCCCGGGACGCGGCATCCGCCCGCCTGGATCGCGCACGCGAGGCCGAGGTCGAGGCGAAGCTGCGGCTCGAGACCGCGCGCGAGCGGGTCCGTGCCGAGGAGGCCCGCATCCGGGCGATGCAGGCCCAGCACGATGCCGAGCGGCAGGCCGCGGCGGAGGCCGCGAGGCGTGCCGTCGTGCGCCGCTCTCAACTGGCCGCGGCAAGCGCGGTGGCGTCGTCGCTGCCCGCCGCGCTCGCCTCCGTCGATGCATCGGTCGCCGAGGCGGGCGTCGCGCTCGCGCGTGCCGAGGCCGAGCGGTCGGCCCGCAACGAGGAGCTCCAGGCGCTCCGCCGCGACGAGGGCGTCGTGCGCGAGCGCCTCCATTCCGTGACGGAGGACGTCCACGGCCTCGAGTTGCGCATCTACGAGAAGAAGCTCCAGCTCGGCAGCATGCTCGAGCGTGGCGAATCGGAGCTCGGCCTCGACGAGGCGGTGCTCGTGGCCGAGTACGGCCCCGAGGTGCCCATCCCCGTCGACGGCCCGGGTGAGCCGGCCGAGCGCCGCGACGCCGGAGCGGACGCCGGCGACGAGGCGCCTGACGACGGTGGCGAATCGGCCGTTCCGACCCGTCCGTACCGCCGCGAGGAGCAGCAGCGACGGCTCGCCGCGGCGGAGCGCAAGCTCGCCCAGCTCGGTCGCGTGAACCCGCTCGCGCTCGAGGAGTTCGCGGCGCTCGAGCAGCGTCACCGGTTCCTCACCGAGCAGCTCACCGACCTCGCGAACACGCGCAAGGACCTCCTCACGATCATCGAGGAGATCGACGGCAAGATGTCGACGATCTTCCGAGACGCGTTCGACGACACGCAGGCCGCCTTCGCGCAGGTCTTCCCCGTGCTCTTCCCCGGGGGAGCGGGCAGCATCTCGCTCACGAACCCCGACGACATGCTCACGACGGGCATCGAGGTGGCCGTGCGCCCGGCCGGCAAGAAGATCGAACGGCTCTCGCTGCTCTCGGGCGGCGAGCGATCACTGGCGGCGGTCGCCCTCCTGCTCGCCATCTTCAAGGCGCGCCCGAGCCCGTTCTACATCATGGACGAGGTCGAGGCGGCCCTCGACGACGCCAACCTCGGGCGACTGCTGACGACCCTCGAGGACCTGCGCGAGAACAGCCAGCTCATCGTCATCACCCACCAGAAGCGCACCATGGAGATCGCCGACGCCCTCTACGGCGTCTCGATGCGCCAGGACGGCGTCTCGGCCGTCGTCGGCCAGCGCGTGCGCGAGGAGCCGACGGCGAAGGCCAGCTAGCCGAGCGGATGCCGCGGGCCGGCGATGGCCGCGCCGCGGCATCCGCTCGTCGGCGGCACCGGGCTCGGCTCAGGTGATCCGGCGGTCGTCGGGTTCGACGATCCGGAACCAGCGATACCCGTAGGCGTCGAGGTGCACGTCGATGCGCCCGCGCTCGTCCATGGGGTCCTCCTCGACGGTGAACAGGTCGGACAGCACCGTTCCCTCCGCGACCTCGCCGAGTTCGAGCGGGACGACCGTCGGCACGGCGGCGAAGTTGTGCAGCGCCACGAAACGGCCGACGTCGGCCGTGATCCGGTGCGCGAGCACCGTGTCCTGCCCGGTCGGCAGCACGTCGAACGCGCCCCAGCCGATCTCGGGGGAGCTGCGGTAGCGCACCGCGAGTTCCCGGATGAAGCCGAGCAGCGACTCGGGGTCGTGCATCTGCGCCTCGACGTTGACGTGCTCGGGTGCGTAGCCGTCGGACGGCGGCGATGCGACGAGGCGCCCCGGCGCGGCGCGGGAGAAGCCGCCGTTGCGACCGCCCGTCCATTGCATCGGCGTCCGCACCGCCTGGCGGCCGGCCTGCGCGCCGTTCTCGCCCATGCCGATCTCCTCGCCGTAGAACAGCACGGGCGTGCCGGGCAGCGAGAAGAGCAGGCTGTAGACCATGCGGATGCGGCGGGGGTCGCCGTCGAGCATGGGTGGGAGCCTGCGGACGATGCCACGGTCGTAGACGCGCATCCACTCCTCGGGCGCGAAGGCCTCGAACACCTCGGCGCGCTCGGGGTCGGAGAGCTTGTCGAGCGTCAGCTCGTCGTGGTTGCGCACGAAGTTCGCCCATTGCGCCTCGGGCTCGATGGGCGGCCGGCTCGCGAGGCTGGCCGCGAGTGGGCGCGCATCCTGCCGTGCGAGGGAGAGGTAGAGCGCCTGCATCCCGAGGAAGTCGAACTGCATGGTGAGCTCGGAGGCGTCGCCCGCCTTCCCGAAGTACTCGAGCTGCTGGTCGTAGGGCAGGTTGACCTCCCCGAGCAGCACGGCCTCGCTCGACCGGCGCTGGAGGAACCGGCGGAGGTCGCGGAGGAACTCGTGCGGGTCGCCGATGTCCACGCCCTCGGGCGGTTCGATGAGGAACGGCACCGCGTCGACGCGGAATCCTGAGATGCCGAGCTGCAGCCAGAAGCCGAGGGTCTTCGCGATCTCGTCGCGCACGGCGGGATTGGCGATGTTCAGGTCGGGCTGGTGGCGGTAGAAGCTGTGCAGGTAGTACTGGTCGGTGCCCTCGTCGTACTCCCAGATCGAGTCCTCCTCGCCCGGGAACACCGCGTTCGGCGTCTTGGGCGGTTCATCGCGCCACACGTACCAGTCGCGGTACGGCGAGTTGCGGCTCCGCCTGGCGGACTTGAACCACGGATGCCGCGCCGAGGTGTGGTTCATCACGAAGTCGATGATCACCCGCATGCCGCGGTCGCGGGCGGTTCGGGTGAACTCCGCGACGTCGCCGAGGGAGCCGAGGCGCGGGTCGACGCCGAAGAAGTCGGTGATGTCGTAGCCGTCGTCGCGGTCGGGCGTGGGCTGGAACGGCATCAGCCAGATGCAGGTGACGCCGAGGGCGGCCAAGTGGTCCAGCCGGTGCGCGAGGCCCTCGAGGTCGCCGCAACCGTCGTCGTTCCAGTCCATGTACGTCTCGACGTCGAGGCAGTAGACGATCGCCGTCTTCCACCAGAGGTCGCTCCGGTCGGTGATCTTCACTGCCCGGCCCCCTTCAGTTGCGGCAGGACATGCTCGCCGAAGGCATCGATGAAGCCCTCCTGCCGGGTGCCGACGTGGTGCAGGAAGATGCGGTCGACCCCGAGTTCGGCGATGCCCGCCAGGTGATCGAGGTGGCGGCCGGTGTCGGCCGAGGCGAGCAGGGTGCCGGCGACCTGGTCGGGGGTGGCGTCGGCGGTGCGCGCGTCGAAGTCCTCCGGTCGGTCGAGTTCCCACGCGAGGTGCGCGGGGACGAGGCTCTGGCGCCACTGGTCGTGGGCGATCGCGATCGCCTCGTCGTCCGTGGTGGCCCAGCTCAGGTGCACCTGCACCGCGATGGGACCATCGCCGCCCGCGTCGCGGTAGGCGGCCACGAAGTCGCGGAGCGCGTCGCGCGGCTGGTCCACGGTGATGACGCCGTCGGCCCACGCCGCGGCCTCGCGTGCGGTCTCCGTGCTGACGGCCGCGGCCAGCAGGGGCGGCGGGACGTCGGGAAGGCTCCACACCCGGGCGCGGTCGACCCGGACGAGGCCGTCGGCCGTCACCTCCTCGCCGGCGAGGAGCCGGCGGATGACGTCGACGGTCTCGACGAGCCGGGCGTCGCGCTCCTCCTTCTCGGGCCACGGGTCGCCGGTGACGTGCTCGTTGATCGCCTCGCCGCTGCCGAGCGCGGCCCAGAACCGGTTCGGGTACATCTCGGCGAGGGTGGCCAGCTTCTGGGCGGCGACCGCCGGGTGGTAGCGCTGCCCGGGCGCGGTCACGACGCCGAGGGGCAGCGAGGTCGCCTCGAGCGCCGCACCGAGCCAGCTCCAGGCGTAGCCCGAGTGGCCCTGCCGGATGCTCCAGGGCTCGAGGTGATCGCTGCACATCGCGGCGTCGAAGCCCGCGGCTTCGGCATGCTTCACGGCCTGGAGCAGGCGGCTGGGCGGCAGTTGTTCGTGCGAGGCGTGGAATCCCACGATCGTCATTCGCACTCCTTCCGTCAGCCTCGAGGCTCCCAGCGTGGGCGCCGGGCGGGCAACCCCTTGCAGGCGAACCGTCCGCGGTGTACCGGCGCTCTAGGCTGGAGGCATGGCAGAACGTGCATCCTGGTCGCTCGGAGCGGCCCTCCGCGGGGTCTTCGGGGCGAAGACGATCGACGAGGACACCTGGGACGACCTCGAGGCGGCGCTCATCCGCGCGGACTTCGGGCCCGCGGTCACTGAAGAGATCGTCGAGGGCATCAAGGCGCAGGTCGAGCGGTATCGCACGACCGACCCGAAGGACGTCCAGCGGATGCTGCGCGAGGTCGTCGAGGAGCGCCTCGCCAAGTACGACCCGACGCTGAAGCTCACCGAGCGACCGGCCGTCGTGCTCGTCGTCGGGGTGAACGGCGTGGGCAAGACCACGACCATCGGCAAGTTCGCCCGCTTCCTCCGCACCTACGACCGCAGTGTCGTCGTCGGCGCGGCCGACACGTTCCGCGCCGCGGCCGTCGACCAGCTGGCGACCTGGGCGGGCCGCGCCGGAGCCGAGATCGTGCGTCCCGAGCGCGAGGGCCAGGACCCGGCATCCGTCGCATTCCAGACCGTCGACCGCGCCAAGCGGGAGGGCATCGAGATCGCGATCATCGACACGGCCGGCCGCCTGCACACCAAGGGCGGCCTCATGGACGAGCTCGGCAAGATCCGCCGCGTCATCGAGAAGCAGGCCCCCATCAGCGAGGTGCTCCTCGTGCTCGACGCGACCACCGGCCAGAACGGGCTCGCCCAGGCCGAGGCGTTCATCGAGCACGGCGGCGTCACGGGCCTCGTCCTGACCAAGCTGGACGGCAGCGCCAAGGGCGGCTTCGTGCTCGCCGTGCAGGAGAAGACCGGCCTGCCCATCAAGCTCATCGGCCAGGGCGAGGGCATCAACGACCTCACCGGGTTCACGCCCCACGTCTTCGCGCAGAAACTCGTCGGCTGACGCCGACCACTCCACAGGAAGGGCAGGTCATGGCCACCGAGCACGACTACTTCGGCATCGTCGGCGACTACTGGTCGGAGGTGATCGAGTACGCCGACCAGCGCGTCGAGGTCGTCCTCGAGACCGAGGACGACGAGGTGCCCGCCAGCGCGCTCGACACGGCCGCCGCCATGGTGAGCGAGCTCGAGCTCGTCGACGACGAGATCCGCAACGCCTTCGTCAGCCAGCTCGACTCCGGCAGCTCGCCCGTGGTGACGTACCTGAACGCGCTGCTCGACCCCGAGCTCGAGCAGGCCGAGGAGATCGAGGATGCCATCGGCCGCGACTCCGGCGATCGCCAGATCGATGCCCTGCGCTCGATGACCCTCGTGCGCGTCGACCTCCGCCCCGAGCTCTACGGCGAGGGCGAGGGATTCGCCGAATTCGAGTACGGGCTGGCTCCCGAGGAGACCGACGAACGCCTCATCGCCTCGATCGACGTGGGGCGCGAGGTCGTCGACGTGCGCGTCGAGGGCTGATCGGCGAGGTTGCCCCGGCCGCACGGAGCGGCATCCGCGGTCGCTTAGAATCGAAGCACCATGGCTACCTTCGGAAACCTGTCTGACCGCCTCGCCGAGACCTTCAAGAACCTCCGCACCAAGGGCAAGCTCTCTGCGGCCGATGTCGACGGCACCGTCCGCGAGATCCGCCGCGCACTGCTCGACGCCGACGTCTCCCTCGACGTCGTCAAGCAGTTCACGTCGCACGTGCGCGAGCGCGCGCTCGGCGACGAGGTCAACAAGGCCCTGAACCCGGCCCAGCAGGTCGTGCAGATCGTCAACGAGGAGCTCGTCGCGATCCTCGGCGGCCAGCAGCGGCGGCTGCAGTTCGCGAAGAACCCGCCGACGGTCATCATGCTCGCGGGCCTCCAGGGCGCCGGCAAGACGACCCTCGCCGGCAAGCTCGCGAAGTGGCTCGTCAAGGATGGCCACACGCCCATGCTCGTCGCGGCCGACCTGCAGCGCCCGAACGCGGTCAACCAGCTCCAGGTGGTCGGCTCCCAGGCGGGCGTCACCGTCTTCGCGCCCGAGCCCGGCAACGGCGTGGGCGACCCCGTCAAGGTCGCGAAGGATGCCGTCAAGCAGGCCGAGCGCGCCCAGCACGACGTCGTCATCATCGACACCGCCGGTCGACTCGGCGTGGACGCCGAGATGATGAAGCAGGCCGCGAACATCCGCAAGGCGACGAACCCCGACGAGGTGCTCTTCGTCATCGACGCCATGATCGGCCAAGACGCCGTGACCACGGCGAAGGCCTTCCAGGAGGGCGTCGACTTCACCGGCGTCGTGCTCTCCAAGCTCGACGGCGATGCGCGCGGCGGTGCGGCCCTGAGCGTGGCGTCCGTCACGGGGCGCCCCATCATCTTCGCCTCCACGGGTGAGGGCCTCGACGACTTCGAGCCCTTCCACCCCGACCGCATGGCGAGCCGCATCCTCGACCTCGGCGACATCCTGACCCTCATCGAGCAGGCCCAGCAGGCCTTCGACGAGGAGGAGGCCATGAAGGTCGCCGAGAAGCTGGCGACCGAGCAGTTCACGCTCGAGGACTTTCTCGCGCAGATGCAGCAGCTCCGCGGCGCCGGCTCGATCAAGAAGATGCTCGGCATGCTCCCGGGCGCCGGCGGCATGAAGCAGCAGCTCGAGAACTTCGACGAGCGCGAGATCGTGCGCACCGAGGCGATCATCCAGTCGATGACGCCCGCCGAGCGCAAGAACACGAAGCTGCTCAACGGGTCCCGCCGACTCCGCATCGCGAGGGGCGCCGGCATGACGGTGACCGATGTGAACCAGCTCGTGCAGCGCTTCGAGCAGGCCGCGAAGATGATGAAGACCGTGGCCCGCGGCGGCATGCCGCAGATTCCCGGCATGGGCCCGATGCCGGGCGGCGGCGGGCACGGCGGCGGCAAGCGCCAGGCGGCCAAGGGCAAGAAGAAGGCCTCCGGGTCGCGCTCCGGAAACCCGGCGAAGCGCGCGGCCGAGAACCAGGCGATCACCGACGGCCGGCCCGTGGCCGGTGCGCCGGCGGCCTCGGGTGCCGGCTTCGGCCTCGGCACGAAGGGCGGCGCGCCGACGCCGTCGGCCGAAGACCTCGCCAAGGTCCAGAAGCTCCTCGGGCGCTGAGCCCGGCGGGCCGAGGTCGCCGACCAGGCCGGCCGTCTCGCGCGTCCACGGGGTCGTGAGCGACGCCCGTTCAGTCGCGGCTGACCGGCGCCCCGTCGAGGTAGGCCGTGAGGGCGCTGCCGTCGAGCAGGTCGATGCGCCGATGCGTCCGATCGATCCGGCGACGGATGCGGCGCAGCGGCAGTTCCGCCTGCGAGGCGGCGAACACGACGTTGCCCGGCCCGGCCTCGGCGAACACGGCCGGCGCCGCGAGCGCCGCCACGTCGGCGAACACGTCGCGGAGGGTGGCCCCGGCGGTGCGCGAGATCCCGAGCCCGCTCGAGGCGATCGTGTTCACGACGAGCACGCCGGCGGGGCCGAGCAGGCTCGCGATCGCGTCGAAGAACTCGGTGGTGGCCAGGTGCTCGGGGGTCCGGCTGCCCGAGAAGACGTCGACGATCACGAGATCGAACTCGACGCGATGCGCCGCCGAGCGATCCACCGCGACGCGGGCGTCGTCGTACTCGAACGTCACCGTGAGCGCGGGGTCGAGCGGCAGCGCGTCGAGGACGAACTCGACGAGCTCCCGGTGCAGGTCCACGACGTGCTGCACGGATGCCGGGCGCGTCGCGCCGACGTACCTCGCGAGCGTCAGTGCACCCGCCCCGAGGTGCAGTACCCGCGCGGGGGAGGCCGGCTCGAGGCATCCGTCGATCACCGCGGCCACGCAGCGCACGTACTCGAGTTGGAGGTCGGTCGGGTCCGCGGGATTCACGTGCGACTGGGTGATGCCGTCGACGACGAGGGAGACGCCGCCGTTCGCCCCGCGGGCGGGGAGGAGTTCCGCGCGGAGCCCTCCGAGATCGAGGGTGAGCGGGCCTCGGACATCCATGCTCCAACCCTATGCGGGATCGAGTTTGCTTACAGAGCTGTAAGCAACGCGTTCCGGGAACGCGCTACAGTGTTGCGGGCGGTGACCAGCGCCGTGACCACGTGGGGAGCAGCATCATGACGATCGGTTCGGCCGACTACCGCGACTCGGGACTCGCCTTCGGCGAGGACTTCCTCTTCGGCTCGGCGACCGCCTCGTACCAGATCGAGGGCGCCGTGCACGAGGACGGTCGGGGAGCATCAATCTGGGACACGTTCAGCCACACGCCGGGCAAGGTGTGGAACGGCGACACGGGCGATCGTGCATGCGACCACTACCACCGGCTCGAGGAGGACCTCGACCTCATGGTGCGCCTCGGGCTCGAGGCGTACCGCTTCTCGATCGCCTGGCCGCGCATCCAGCCCACCGGTCGGGGCCCGGCGAACGAGGCCGGGCTGGCGTTCTACGAGCGCCTCGTCGACGGGCTCATCGCACGCGGCATCCGCCCGATCGCGACGCTCTACCACTGGGACCTCCCGCAGGCGCTCGAGGACGAGGGCGGCTGGACCGCTCGCTCGACCGCCGAGGCGTTCGCGGAGTACGCGCGCATCGTGGGGGAGCGGCTCGGCGATCGCGTCGCCGTCTGGACCACCCTGAACGAGCCATGGTGCGCCGCATACCTCGGGTACGGTTCGGGGGCGCACGCGCCCGGCCTGATGGACGGAGCGAAGGCCCTGGCCGCCGTCCATCACCTGAACCTCGCGCACGGCATGGCGATATCCGCGCTCCGCGAGGTCGTCACGAACGATCCCGGATACTCGATCACCCTCAACCTGCACGTCATCCGGCCCGTCGGGCCGACTGGCGCAGAGGCGGCCCGACGCATCGACGGGCTGGCCAACCGCGTGTTCCTCGGCCCGCTCCTCGACGGCGAGTACCCGGCCGACGTCATCGTCGACACGGCCGACCTCACCGACTGGTCGTTCGTGAAGCCGGGCGACACCGAGCTGATCCGCCAGCCGATCAGCCTGCTCGGCGTGAACTACTACTCGACCGTGACGGTCAGCATGTGGGACGGCGAGTCGCCGCGCGCCAATGCCGACGGGCACAAGGACATGGGCGGCACGCCCTGGCCCGGGTCCGAGATGGTCGAGTTCCTCGAGCAGCCCGGCCCGTACACCGAGATGGGCTGGAACATCGACCCGTCGGGCCTCGAGGACCTCCTCGTCGCCCTGCACGAGGCCTACCCCGGACTGTCGCTCATGGTCACCGAGAACGGGGCCGCGTTCGCCGACGAGGTCGTCGAGGGCGCAGACGGGCCCGCGGTGCACGACGTCGAGCGCACCGACTACCTGCGCCGGCACTTCACGGCCGCGCACCGCGCCATGCAGCGCGGCGTCGACCTGCGCGGGTACCAGGTGTGGTCGCTCATGGACAACTTCGAGTGGGGCTTCGGGTACTCCAAGCGCTTCGGCATCGTGCGGGTCGACTACGACACCTTCGAGCGCCTCCCGAAGGACAGCGCGCTCTGGTACGCCGAGCTCATCCGCACGCGCTCATTGCCGGAGGCCCCCGTCCCGGAGGCCTGAGGCATCAGCCAGCGGATGCCGCCGCGGCGTCGCCGCGCAGTTCCCGCGCGAGGTGCGCCACGACGGCCGTGAGGTCGCCGTCGTTGGCGGCCGCGACCTGGAGCTGGCGCTGCGAGCTGCCCCCTCGGTCGAGGAGGTCGCCCACGAGCCGGAGCTCGTGGACGCAGTCCAGCCGTTCGGCGACCGGCTCGAGCGTCACGATGAGGTCGCGGAGGTCGTCGGAGACGAGGCGCTCGGTCCCCTCGGCATCGGTGATGACCTCGGCGGCCAGGCCGTACCTCGCGGCCCGCCACTTGTTCTCACGTGTGTACCAGGGCTGCAGCACGGTGAGGGCCTCGCCGTCGTCGAGGCGCGCGCTCATCCACTCGACGAGGCACTGCACGAGCGCCCCGATGGCGGCGAGGTCCTCGGCGGTCGAGACGCCGTCGCACACGCGGACCTCGATCGTGCCCCACTTCGGCGAGGGCCGGATGTCCCAGCGGACCTCGGAGTAGTCCTCGATGACGCCGGTGCGCACGAGGTCGTCGACGTATCGCTCGTAGGCGGCCCAGTCGGGTTGGTGGTAGGGCAGGCCCGCGGTCGGCAACTGCTGGAACATGAGGGCCCGGTTGGACGCGTACCCCGTGTCCACGCCCGCCCAGAACGGGCTCGACGCGGAGAGCGCCTGCAGGTGCGGGAGGTAGGTGAGCAGCCCGTCGAGGATGGGCAGGGCCTTGTCGCGCTCCTCGATGCCGACGTGCACGTGCACGCCCCAGATCATCATGTTGCGCCCCCACCATCGGGTGCGCTCGACGAGCTTGTGGTAGCGCGGCTTGTCGGTCAGGTGCTGGTCGTACCACTGGCTGAAGGGGTGCGAGCCGCTGCAGATCAGCTCGTAGTCGCCGAGTTCGTCGACGACCGCGCGCACCTCGTCGAGTTGGCCCTGCAGGTCGGCCACGGCGTCGGCGACGCGGTCGTGGACGCCGCTCACGAGTTCGACGGTGTTCGTGAGCATCTCCGCGGTGATCCACGGATGCTGCCCGCCCTCGCTGCGTGCGTGCAGCACGTCGAGCACCCGATCGCCGATCGAGGCGAGCTCGCCGGTGGCGCGATCCACGATCGCGACCTCCCATTCGAGGCCCACCGTGGACCGGGCGGAGTGGGCGAACTCGATCGGCATGCGGTCCCCTTTCGCGCGGTGCGTGCTCCACCGTCGGCCCATCATGACATGCACCCCGGGCGATTATCCTTCTGCATGGTTATCTGCAAGAATGGTCAGTCGAGTTCTGTTGCGCCCGACCCTCTATCCGGCGCACGGATCCACTCAGAGCTTCCGCCGAGTGTGCACCCCACGCTCACGGCTGTCAGTTCGCCCACCTCATAACATTTCAGGAGAATTGTGGCTGTCAAGATTCGTCTCAAGCGTCTCGGCAAGATCCGGGCGCCGTACTACCGCATCGTCGTGGCCGACTCGCGCACCAAGCGCGACGGTCGCGTGATCGAGGAGATCGGCAAGTACCACCCCACCGAGACGCCCTCGTTCATCCAGGTCGACTCCGAGCGTGCCCAGTACTGGCTCTCCGTCGGTGCGCAGCCGACCGAGCAGGTCGCGGCCATCCTCAAGCTGACCGGCGACTGGGGCAAGTTCAAGGGCGACAAGGACGCGGTCTCGACCGTGCAGGTCGCCGAGCCCAAGGCTGCCTTCGTCGCCGACGAGAAGAAGAAGCCGGTGCTGAAGCCCAAGGCCGACAAGCCCGCGCCGAAGGCCGAAGAGGCCGAGGCCGCCGAGGCGTCGACGGACGAGGCGTAGGTCTTGCTCCAGTCCGCGCTCGAACACCTCGTCAAGGGGATCGTCGATCACCCTGACGACGTGAAGGTCGTCTCCGCGTCGAGCGCACGTGGCGAGGTCCTCGAGGTTCATGTGAACCCCGAGGACCTCGGTCGCGTGATCGGTCGCGCCGGACGCACCGCGAAGGCGCTCCGGACGCTCGTCACCGCACTCGCCGATGGTCGCCGCGTCCGCGTCGACGTCGTCGACACCGACGACTGACGTGTCCGACGCCCCCAGAACCCAGCTCCGGGTCGGTCGCCTCACCAAGGCGCACGGCCTCAAGGGAGCCATCAAGCTCGAGCTCTACACCGACGACCCCGAGCGCCGGTTCGTGCCGGGCGCCGAGTTCTCGCTGCAGGTGCCGGCCTCGTCGCCGTGGCACGGCAAGCACCTCGTGCTCCGCGAACTGCGCTGGTACAACCAGATCCCCGTCGGCTTCTTCGAGGGCGTCGACGACCGGACGGCGGCCGAGGGCCTCCTGAAGGCGATCCTCTGGGTCGAGAACGTCGACCAGGAGGAGTCCGAACCCGACGCGTGGTACGACCACCAGCTCGTCGGCCTCGCCGTCGTCCGCGACGGCGAGAAGGTCGGCGAGGTCGTCCGCGTCGACCACTTCCCCGCTCAGGACCTCCTGATCGTCCGCGCCGCCGACCGCGAGGTCATGGTGCCGTTCGTCCAGGCGATCGTTCCCGAGGTCGACCTCGCCGCCGGCACCGTCCGGGTCACGCCGCCGGCCGGCCTCTTCGAGGACGTCGCCGATGACGGTGAGTCCGACGAACCGGATGCCGCGTCCGACACGACGGGCGACTGAGGCACGCGTGCGCATCGACATCGTCACGATCTTCCCCGAGTTCTTCTCGGTCCTCGACATCTCGCTGCTCGGCAAGGCCAGGCAGGCGGGCATCATCGACGTCGTGGCGCACGATCTGCGCGCGTTCACTCATGACCGTCACCGCACGGTCGACGACACCCCGTACGGCGGGGGAGCCGGCATGGTCATGAAGCCGGAGCCGTGGGGCGAGGCGATCGACTCGATCGTCGGCCCCGCGGCATCCGAAGCCCTGCTCGTCGTCCCCTCGCCGGCGGGTGAGCCGTTCACCCAGGCCGTGGCGCGCGAGCTCGGGGCCGAGCAGCACCTCGTCTTCGCCTGCGGGCGCTACGAGGGCATCGACCAGCGGGTCTCCGACCACTACGCTACGCGCATGCGCGTGCGTGCGATCAGCCTCGGCGACTACGTGCTGAACGGCGGCGAGGTGGCCGTCATGGCGATGATCGAGGCCGCGGGCCGCCTGGTGCCCGGCGTCGTGGGCAACCCCGAGAGCCTCGTCGAGGAGTCGCACGAAGACGGCCTGCTCGAGTATCCGAGCTATACCAAGCCGTCGGTGTGGCGCGACCTCGAGGTCCCGCCCGTGCTGCTCTCCGGCAACCACGGCGCCGTCGCCGCGTGGCGTCGCGAGCAGCAGCTGGAGCGCACCCGTCGCGTGCGGCCCGAACTGCTCGACGGCTGAGGCCCTCCGCCGGGCCACGTGAGCTGTTCTTCACGTCCCGGAAACAGGCGGGTGCCGATGTGGAAACACGCCGTGCATAACGTCGAAACCGGCGGCTGAGACCCGCCGGGAAGAGCGGGTTGCACCATGCCAGGGTCGAGTGGCGCTGACCTCCCATCCGAGGTCGTCGAAGGTTCCCCGGTGCGACTGGTCGCCGTGACGCACGGCGTCCCGTCCTCGGCGAATCGCGAGGCGGTCCTGCGACTGGTCGACCGCGTGGTCGAGTCGGCCGCCGGGTTGGACGTCGCCATCAGCTTCGTCGACGCGAGCACCGCGGATGTCGCCGCCGCCGTCGCCGCCGCGGCCGATGCCGACAGCGTGATCGTGCCGCTGACGCTCTCGGCCGGCTATCACGTGCGCACGGGCCTGTCGTTCGGCCTGGAGCGCATCGGCGCCGCCGGTCGACTGGCCGCGGAGCTCGGCCCCGACGACCGCATCGTCGGCGCCCTCGCCGACCGCCTCGCGGAGGCCGGTCTCGAGCCCGGCGACCAGGTGCTGCTCGCGGCCGCCGGGTCCAACGACCCCCGGGCCGTGCGCGAGTGCTTCGAGACCGCGCGGCGCCTCGGCCACCACCTGGGCCGTTCGGTGACCGTCGGGTTCATCGCGGCGGCCATTCCGCGGCTGCCCGACGCGATCGAGATGATCCGCGAGGTGCACCCGGGCACCCGCATCATCGTCGCGGCGTACCTGCTCGCGCCGGGCGCCTTCTACGACTCGGTGCTCGCCGCCGGCGCCGAGGTCGTCGCCGAACCGCTCATCGCGGCCGGCCGCCCGGTCCCGCAGGGCCTCGTCGACGTGGTCCTCGATCGGTACGCGGCCGTGGCGGCCGACCGACTGCGGTCCGCCTGAGCATCCGGGTGCGCCTCACACGGTGAGCGTCGGCTCCCCGTCGGGGTCGCCGACCCGCGCGAGCACGTCGGCGATGCGTCCGCGGCATCCGCCGCACCCGGTGCCCGCTCGGGTGTCTCGACCGACACCCTCGACGGTCGTGTTCCCGCAGGCGGCGGACTCCTCGATCCGGCCGACGGTGACGGCGTTGCACCAGCAGACGGTCGTCGCCGGCGAGAACGCGTCCGCGTCGGCGGCCGGGTCGTAGTCGGGCCCGTCGAAGCGCAGGAGCAGGGACCGATCGGCCGGAAGCTCGCCGCCGCGTTCGAACAGCAGGGTCAGCTCGGCCGCCGTGCGCGGCATCCCGACGCTCACGAAGCCCGTCAGGACGCCGTCCTCGGTGACCATCTTGACGTACCTCAGGTGCTCGGGATCGGCCCATTGGGCGATGCGCCGCCGCGGGTGGAGGGCGTCGTCGTCGAACGGATCGCCCGAGATGTCGCCGACGGCGACGACGTCGATGTGCTCGGCCTTCAGCATCACGAGCGGCTCGCGCTCGACGGGAGGCGCGACCGTGGTCGGCCGTTCGACGGCCTCATCGAGGAAGGTGCCGGCGAGCCAGGCGGCCTGGCGCCATCCGGGCGCGATGAGCCCGGACGGCGCGCCTGGCAGCGTGCGCTGGCCGGCCAGTTCCTCGGTGCGCTCGACGACCTGCGCGCAGTCGCCGATGGCGAAGACGGCCGGGTCGCTCCAGGAGGCGAGCGTCGGGTGCACGACGATGCCCGATGCGGTGCGCAGGCCGGCGAGGACGGCCAATTCGGTGCGCGGGCTGACCCCGCAGGAGAGTACGAGCAGGTCGCCCCTGATCTGCTTGCCGTCGGCGGTCACGAGCATGTCGAAGCGGCGCTCGCCGGCGTCGTCGGTGTGGAAGGCGACGGCCTCGGCGCGGCTGTGCGCGATGACCTGGATGCCGGTGCGTCGCAGCGCCGACCTCAGGACCTGGCCGCCGCCGCGATCGAGGTTGCGGGGCATCGGGTGCGGGCCGTGGTGCACGACGCACACCTGTGCGCCGGCGTGGGCCGCGGCGAGTGCCAGCTCGAGGCCGAGCACGCCCGCGCCGAGGACGATGATGCGCTTGCGGCCCTGCACCGCCTCCAGGACCCGTTCGGCGTCCGCGAGGTCGCGCAACGCGGTGATGCCCGCCGGCAGGTCGTCATCGCGGGCGATGAGGCTGCGGCCGTACTTCTCCAGCGATGCGAGGTCCCGGCGGTTGCGCTCGACGCCGTCGAGCGTCGGGACGTTCGCCCGTGCGCCCGTGGCGAGCACGAGCCGGTCGTACGCCAGGGACTCGCCGGTGCTGAGCCTCACGGTGCGCGCAGCTCGATCGATGCCGACGACGTCGACGCCGGAGAGGACGCGGGCGCCGGCCTCCTCGGCCGATTCGCGGTCCCCGATGAACATCGAGTCCAGGTCCGTGTTGCCGACCGCGTACTCGGCGACGAGGACCCGGTTGTAGGCCTCGACGGGTTCGCCGGAGAGCACGGTGAGCGCGACGGCTCCGCTCCGCACGCCGGGCAGCAGCTCCTCGACGAATCGGGCGCCGACCGGACCGTAGCCGACGAGGACGACCTTCAAGGGGCTCATGCGGGCACTCCGGTCTCTGCGCTGCGCAGTGAAGCGGCGGCGATGCGGCGGATGCCGACGACGCTGGTCTTGAACTCGGGCATCGCCGAGATCGGGTCGACGGCGTCGGAGGTGAGCAGGTTCGCCGCCTGGTCGTCGCCGTAGTGGAAGGGCAGGAACACCGCATCGGGTCGGATGTCGGGGGTCAGCCGGGCACGGCAGCGCACGACGCCGCGATGGTTGGCGAGTTCGACCTCGTCGTCGTCGTCGATGCCGAGACGCAGCCCGGTCGCGGGATGCAGCGTCGCGATCGCCTCGGGACGGGCCTCGAGGAGTTCGGGAACCCGCCGGGTCTGTGCACCGCTCTGGTAGTGCTCGAGGAGCCGCCCCGTGATGAGGGTGATCTCGGCGCCGATCGGGGCGGGGCGAGCCGTCTCGCGCACGGCGACCGGGACGAGCCGTGCGAGTCCGTCGGGGTGCGCGAATCGTTCGGCGAAGAGGCGAGGCGTTCCGGTGCCGCCGCGCGGGTAGGGCCAGTGGGCCGCCTCGCCGCGGTCGAGCATCGCGTAGTCGATGCCCGAGTAGTCGGCGATGCCGCCCTCGGAGGCGAGGCGCAGTTCCTCGAAGACGGTTTCCGGATCGGTGTCGAAGGCGGCCGTGCACCCGAGGCGCTCGGCCAGCTCGTGCAGGATCCAGAGCTCGTCGCGCACGCCGGAGGGCGGCGTGATGGCACGGCGCCGCCGGATGACGCGGCCCTCGAGCGAGGTCATCGTGCCCTCCTCCTCGGCCCACTGGGTGATGGGCAGCACGACGTCGGCCAGTGCGGCCGTCTCGGAGAGGAAGAAGTCGCACACGACGAGCAGGTCGAGCCGTTCGAGCCCGGCGCGCACGTCGAGGACGTTGGGCGAGCTGACCACGAGGTTGGAGCCGTGCACCATGAGCGCCCGCACGCCGCCCGGCGCACCGAGCATCTTCAGCAGCTCGACCGCCGGTACGCCGGGCCCGGGGATGGCCTCCGGGTCCACGCCCCACACCCGCGCCACGTGGGCGCGCGCCTCGGGGTCGGTGATCTTGCGGTATCCCGGGAGCTGGTCGCACTTCTGGCCGTGCTCCCGGCCGCCCTGGCCGTTGCCCTGCCCGGTGAGGGTGCCGTACCCGCTGCCGACCCGGCCCGGGAGGCCGAGCAGGAGTGCGAGGTTGATCGCCGCCGTGGCGGTGTCGGTGCCGTCGACGTGCTGCTCGACGCCCCGGCCGGTGAGGATGTAGGTGCCGCGGCCGGACGCGAGCCGCCGCGCGAGCCGCTTCAGCGTGAGCGCGGCGACGCCCGTGACCGACTGCACGCGCTCGGGCCACCACGCGGCGACGCTGCGCCGCACGCGCTCGAACCCCACGGTCCGGGAGTCGACGTAGTCGAGGTCGACGAGTCGTTCGGCGATGACGATGTGGATCAGGCCCAGGAGCAGGGGGAGGTCGGTGCCGGGGACGGGCTGGACGTGCAACCCTCGTCCGTCCTCCGTCAGTCGCGCGGTCGCCGTGCGGCGGGGGTCGACGACCACGAGGCCGCCGGCGGCCTGCGCTCCGGCGAGGTGGCCGATGAACGGCGGCATCGTCTCGGCGACGTTCGTGCCGAGCAGCAGCACCGTCTCCGCCCCGTCGAGGTCCTCGAGCGGGAAGGGCAGGCCCCGGTCGACCCCGAATGCCCGGTTCCCGGCCGCCGCGGCCGAGGACATGCAGTACCGGCCGTTGTAGTCGATGCGGCTGGTGCCGAGCGCCAACCTCGCGAACTTGCCGAGCAGGTACGCCTTCTCGTTCGTGAGGCCGCCGCCGCCGAAGACGCCGACCGCGTCGGCACCGTGCTCCGAGCGGATGCCGCGGAGTGATGCCGCCACGAGGTCGAGCGCGTCGTCCCAGCTCGCCTCGTGGAGCACGCCGTCGGCGCCCCGCACGAGCGGGGCGCCGAGGCGGGACGGGGCCCGGAGCAGTTCCGCCGACGTCCAGCCCTTCTTGCAGAGACCGCCCCGATTGGTGGGGAAGTCGCGCCCCGTGACGGTCACCGGTGTGGTTGCGGCATCCGCTGCGGCATCCGTCGGGGTCAGCGTCATCGCGCACTGCAACGCGCAGTACGGGCAATGGGTGTCGGCGGAAGGGCTCAAGCTGGTCTCGATTCAGATCTTGTGGGCGCTGAGCTTGTCGGACCGCACGTACACGGCCCAGGTGAGCACGAGCAGCAGCACGTAGGCCGCGATGAACCCTGCGAAGGCGGCGCCGTAGCCGCCGGTGGACTGGAACGAGAGGTTCAGCGCCTGCGGGATGAGGAAGCCGCCGTAGGCGCCGATGGCGGAGATGAGGCCCAGTGCCGCTGCGGCCTTGCGCTGGGTCGAGACGTCGCCCGTGCCGCCGCCGCGAACCGCGAACACGATCGGCACCATGCGGTAGGTGGACCCGTTCCCGATGCCCGCCGAGGCGAAGAGCAGCAGGAAGAGGCCGAGGAAGAGCCAGAAGTTGCCGAGCGGCAGGGTGACCAGCACGGCGATCGTGATGAGCGCCATCGCGGCGAAGGCGACCATCGTGATCCGCGCGCCGCCGAACCGGTCGGAGAGCCGTCCGCCGTAGGGCCGGGCGAGCGAGCCCACCAGGGCACCCAGGAACGCGAGCGGCACCGCGGCACCGCCGATGGCGATCGCGGAGAACTCCGGGAACTGGTCGGCGATGAGCTTGGGGAAGACGCTCGCGAAGCCGATGAACGAGCCGAACGTGCCGATGTAGAGCAGGGAGAGCAGCCAGAGGTGGGGTTCCTTCAGCGCGGCGGCCGATCCGCTGAAGTCCGCCTTCGCGTTGGAGAGGTTGTCCATGTAGCGGGCGGCGCCGAACATCGCGACGAGGATGAACGGGATCCAGATCCAGCCGGCGACCGGGAGGTTGAGGGTGGCAGCGGCGCCGATCGTGATGGCGATCGGCACGACGAACTGGGCCACGGCGGCGCCGAGGTTGCCGCCGGCCGCGTTCAGGCCGAGCGCCCAGCCCTTCTCGCGCTGGGGGTAGAAGAAGGTGATGTTCGACATGGAGCTGGCGAAGTTGCCGCCGCCGAAGCCCGCGAGCGCCGCGGCCCCGAGCAGGACCGGGAAGGGCGTGTCGGGGTTGGAGACGCAGACGACCATCGCGATGGTCGGCGCGAGCAGGAGGCCGGCGGAGATGATGGTCCAGTTGCGTCCGCCGAACTTCGGCACGAGGAACGAATAGGGGATCCGCAGCGTCGCGCCGACGAGGCTCGGGATCGAGATGAGCCAGAAGATCTCGCCCGTGGTCAGGTTGAAGCCGGCCGCGGGGAGGGCGACGGCGACGACGCTCCAGAGCTGCCACACCACGAATCCGAGGAACTCCGCGAAGATCGACCAGTTCAGGTTCCGGCGCGCGATCGCCCGGCCCTGCGACTCCCACTGCTCGGTGTTCTCGGCGTCCCATCCGTCGATCCACCGGCCCGGCCGCCTGCGCAGCTCGGGCGCCGCGGCCGTCGTATCGGGCGATGCGGATGTCGCGGCGGGAGCGGTGCTCACGGTCTGGGTCATCGGTGCCTCCGGGGTTCGATCACGAGTGGATCCTTCGACTCGAAGCTATTGACGTCGTGTTTCTGCGGATCGGTCCGGTCGTAAACCCTGCGTCTCCACCTGCTCACCGGTGCCGGTGACGGATGTGAGGCGATGCTCACACGTCGATGCGGTACCCACGCTTGACGACCGTCGCGATGAGGCCCGGCACGGCGAGCGTCTGGCGGAGCCGGCTCAGCGCGACCTCGAGCGCATGCTCGTCGCTCGTCCCGGGCAGGCCCGCGGCCAGGCGATCGCGCGCCACCACCGAACCGCGGGCCTGGACGAGCGCCCGCAGGATCATCAGGGCGACCGGGGCGAGCGAGACCCGCCGATCGGCGACGTCGACGATCGACCCGCGCAGCGCGAGCGTGCCGTGCCTCGTCTCGAGCCGCACGACGCGATCGTTCTCGAGGTGCTCGCACACGAGCCGGATGAGCGCGCCCATGCGGTAGCGGTCGGGCTGGATCGGCTCGATCCCCGCGGCGGCGAGCGGCAGCGCGGTGACGGGTCCGACCGCGGCGGCGACGACGGGGCCGCGCATCGCGTCGACGAGGTCGTCGTAGCGCCCCATGGCCTCGGCTGCACCGAACAGGGCGTGCACGGCCGGCGCGCTCGTGAAGGTGATGGCGTCGAGCCCGCCCGTGCAGGCCGACTCGATGAGCCGCTCGACGCGGTCATCGGACTCGTCGATCTCGACCCAGCGGTACGGCGCGACCGTGAGCACGCGAGCATGGGACGCGTCCAGGCGTTCGAGCTGGGAGGGCTCGAGGAACCCGTGCAGCTGCACGGCGACCGTGAGCCCGGAAGGGTAGTTCGCGAGCACCTCGTCGATGAGCGATTCCGTGGTCTCCTGCGCGCTCATGCCGACGTCGTTGAGCCCGGCTGCGCGGATGCCCCCGCGCGCCTTCGGCCCGCGCACGAGGATCGCCGTGTCGGCGAGCGCGTCGAGGAGGTCCTCGCCGAGCCCCGCGGCATCCGCGACCTCGAACCAGCGGCGCACGCCGTACGCGGTCGTCGCGAGCAGCACGTCGGGGCGGGCGTCGATGATCGCCCGGGTGTCGGCGATGACCGGGTCGTCGGAGAGCGCGTTCGTCATGCGCAGCGTCGGCGCATGCACGACCGTCGCGCCCCGGCGGGCGAGGGCGTCGATGAGGTCGGCCGAGCGACGGTCGCTCGTCACGCCGATGCGGAAGCCCGCGAGCTGGTCGGCGCGGAACCCGGGTGCGCACTCGAGGAGGTCGCTCACCCGGCCACCGCCGCGAAGCCGGCTGCGCGGTCCATGAGCTCGGCCGCGCTCGCATCGCCGTCGTGCGCGAGGCGCACCACCTCGCCGATGACGACGACGGCGGGGGAGGCCACGCGGGCACGCCCTGCGGTCGTGACGATGTCGGCGAGTTCGCCGATGGTCGTGCGCTGCTCGGCCGAGTACCCGCGTTCGATGATCGCGACCGGCATCCGCTCCGCCATGCCGGCACGTGCGAGGCCGGCCGTGAGCGACGGCAGCGTGTTCACGCCCATGAGCACGACGATCGTGCCGCCGAGCCCGGCGAGATGCCCGAGCTCGTCCGGAGTGAGCGGGGCGTGGCCGGAGACGACGGTGAACAGGTGGCTGATGCCGCGGTGCGTGAGCGGGATGCCCGCAGCGCCCGGCACCGAGATGGCGCTCGTGACGCCCGGGACGACCTCGACGGGCACGCCGGCCCGATGGCATGCGAGCACCTCCTCGCCGCCGCGGCCGAGCACGTAGGGGTCGCCGCCCTTGAGGCGCACGACCCGCCTGCCCGCGAGGGCGTGCTCGACCAGCAGCGCCTCGATCTCGGCCTGCGGGATGGCATGGTGCCCCGGACGCTTGCCGACGTCGACGAGCACGGCGCCCGGCGCGAGCTCCGCCAGTCGATCGTGGGGCGCCAGGCGGTCGTAGAGCACGACCTCCGCGTCCAGGAGTGCCCGGACGGCGGCGACCGTCAGCAGGTCCTCCTGGCCCGGGCCCCCGCCGACCAGCGTGACGCTGCCGCTCATGCGTCCACCCCGCGGACCGGGATCGTCGTGCCGGCGACGAGGACCGCCTCGCCGCGATCGCGCTCCTCGGCGGTGGCCGGCCGCATCTGGCCGCGCTGGTCCGGGACCCGCGCGATCGAGGGGTCGGGGACGTTCGGCGCGTTGACGAACGAGCGGAAGCGGCGCAGGCGCTCGGGGTCGGCGAGGGTCGCCGCCCACTCGTCCTCGTACGAGTCGACGTGCCGGTCGACGGCCGCCTCCAGCTCGTCCGCGAGGCCCAGCGAGTCGTGCACGACGACATCGCGCACGTGGTCGAGGCCGCCCTCGATGTCCTCGATCCAGCGTGCCGTCCGCTGGAGCCGGTCGGCGGTTCGCACGTAGTACATGATGTAGCGGTCGATGTACTTCAGGAGCGTCTCGTCGTCGAGGTCGCTCGCGAGCAGTTGCGCGTGCGCCGGCTGGAAGCCGCCGTTGCCCCCCACGTACATGTTCCAGCCCTGGTCGGTCGCGATGACGCCGACGTCCTTGCCCCTGGCTTCGGCGCATTCGCGCGCACACCCCGAGACGCCGAACTTGAGCTTGTGCGGCGACCGCAGGCCCCGGTAGCGGAGCTCGAGCTGCACGGCCATCGCGACCGAGTCCTGCACGCCGAACCGGCACCAGGTGGAACCGACGCAGCTCTTGACGTTGCGCAGCGCCTTGCCGTAGGCCTGGCCCGACTCGAAGCCGGCATCGACGAGTCGCTTCCAGATCTCGGGAAGCTGGTCGAGGCGGGCGCCGAACAGGTCGATGCGCTGGCCGCCGGTGATCTTCGTGTAGAGGCCGTAGTCGGTCGCGACCTGCGCGATGACGGCCAGCTTCTCGGGCGTGATCTCGCCCGCCGGGATGCGGGGGACCACCGAGTAGGTGCCGTCCTTCTGCATGTTCGCCATGGCGCGGTCGTTGGTGTCCTGGAGGCCGCCTCGGCCGCCGTCGAGGATGTACGACCCGAGCTGCGTCGCCAGGATCGAGCCGACGACCGGCTTGCAGACGTCGCATCCGCGACCCGTGCCGAGCCGTGCGACGATGTCGTCGAACGAGGTGAGCTCGAGCACGCGGATCGACTCGAACAGCTCCTGGCGCGAGAGCTCGAAATGCTCGCAGAGGGCCCGCGACGGCGTGAAGCCCGCCTTGGTGAGCTCGGTCTCCATGATCTTCTTCACGAGCGGCACGCACGACCCGCACTGGGTGCCGGCCCGGGTGCACGCCTTCAGCGCGCCGAGTTCGCTGCAGCCCTCGGTGTGCTCATCGCCGTTCACGGCGTCGCGGATCGTGCCCGCCGCCACGTTGTTGCACGCGCAGACCAGGGCGGATGCCGGGAGCTCGTCGCCCGCGGGCGCCTCCATGCCCGAAGCCGAGAGGTAGGCGGCGGGCTCGGACGAGAGCTGCATGCCGAGCATGGGGCGCAGCGACGCGTAGGGGGAGGCGTCCCCGACGAAGATGCCGCCCAGCAGGGTCTTCGCATCGTCGGTCATGACGAGCTTCTGGTAGAGCCCGCGGGCGGGGTCGGCGTAGACGATCTCGAGGGCCTGCTCGGTGCGCGCGAGGGCGTCGCCGAAGCTCGCCACGTCGACGCCCGACAGCTTGAGCTTGGTGGCGTCGTCGACGCTCGTGAACTCCGCGGCACCGCCGAGGATGCGATCCGCGACCACCTCGGCCATGGCGTTCGCCGGCGCCACGAGGCCGGTGCAGCGCCCCTCGAAGCTCGCGACCTCGCCGATCGCCCAGATGTTCGCCGCCGACGACGCGCAGCTCGTGTCGATCGCGACGCCGCCGCGCGGGCCGAGTTCGAGCCCGAGGTCGCGGGCGAGTTCGTCCCGAGGGCTGATGCCGATCGCGAAGACCACCAGATCCGCCTCGATGACGCGCTCGTTCGTGAGCTCGACCGCCACGACGACGTCGTCCTCGACGCGGATGGCCGCGGGGCGAGCACCGAGGTGGAGCCCGATGCCCTGTCCCGAGATGATGCGTCCGAGTGCACGTCCGGCGCCTTCGTCGAGCTGCGCCGACATGAGCCAGCCGCCCGAGTGCACCACCGCGACGTGCGCGCCGAGCTTCGCCAGTCCTCCTGCGGCCTCGAGGCCCAGCAGGCCGCCGCCCGCCACCACCACCCTGGCCGGCCGGCCGTGGTGCCGGGCGAGTTCCCGCGCCTCGGAGACGAGGTTGTCGACGTCCTCGATCGTGCGGTAGACGCGAGCGCTGTCGGAGCCCGGGATGTCGGGCACGGGTGCGCTCGACCCGGTCGCGAGGACCAGGTCGTCCCAGTGCAGCTCGGTGCCGGCCGACGTGGTCGCCGTGCGGCTCGTTCGGTCGATGGAGGTGACGCGCTCGCCCGTGATCAGGCGAACGTGCCCCTCGTCCCACATGGAGGTCGGATGCAGCGTCAGGTCGGCGTCGCCGTCGGCGAGCCGCGTGCTGAGCGCGACGCGGTCGTAGGGCCGGTGCGGTTCGTCGCCGACGACGGTGACGTGGACGGTGCGCTCGGCGTCGCGTGCGTGCAGGCTGTCGGCGAGTCGGTGGGCCGCTGGGCCACCGCCGACGATGACGATGTTGCGGACGTCGTCGCGGGCGCGGTCGGTCTCGGTCATGGGTCCTCCGTGGCTCGATTGCTGCGAGCGTACGACCGGGCCGTTTCGGCCCTGTTACGTCGGGGTAACTGCTCTTGTCCCCGAGCGCACGCGGTGGTACCGGCGCTGTGAGGGGGGTTTCACGTCGGGGAAACACGAACCGTACCGAGGAGGAAACACCGTGCTCGTAGCGTCGGAGCACGCAGAGAAGAGGAGCCCGCCATGAGCATGACGATCGAATCGACCACACTCTGGATGCGCGCCTGCGGCCTCCGCGACCTCGAACCGGGCTGGGGCGAGGTCGCGTTGCTGGGCGGCCGGCAGGTGGCGCTCGTGCGCGTGTCGGCCGACGAGGTCTACGCCGTCGACCACCTGGACCCGCACACGGGCGCACCGGTGATGGCCCGTGGCATCACGGGCTCCCGAGGAGAGCGTCCGACCATCGCCTCACCCCTGCACAAGGAGGTCTACGACCTCGCGACCGGGGAGTGCTTCACCGACCCGGCACTCTCGCTGCGCACGTATCCGTCCCGGATCGTCGATGGGGCCATCGAGGTCGCGATCGAGGCCGAGCCCGAGGTCGCCGCCTGACGATCGGAAGCCGCGACGAGCTGACGCGGCGTCCGACGGATGCCGCAGGCGAGCGGATGCCTCGGCTCAGCCGCGCTGCGTGAGCACGATCGGGTCGCCCTCGGTGATGGCGATCGTGTGCTCGGAGTGGGCCCCGCGCGACCCGTCGGCGCTGCGCAGTGTCCAGCCGTCGGGGTCGGTGAAGATGCGGTCGGTCGTCTGGAGGAGCCACGGCTCGATCGCGACGACCAGCCCCGGCTTCAGGGGGAGCCCCCGGCCCGGGCGGCCGTTGTTGGGGATGTGCGGATCGCCGTGCATCGTACGACCGACGCCGTGCCCGCCGAAGTCCGTGTTGATCGAGTAGCCCTCGCCCTTCGCGACATCCGCGATGGCACGTGAGATGTCGCCGATGCGGTTGCCGGGGCGCGCCGCGGCGATGCCGGCGTCGAGCGCGCGGCGCGTGGTCTCGATGAGGCGGAGGTCCTCGTCCCGTGGTGTACCGACGACGATGGAGACGGCCGAGTCAGAGACCCAGCCGTTCACGGAGGCCGCGAAGTCCAGGCTCAGGAGGTCGCCGTCGCGCAGGCGGTAGTCGTGGGGGAGTCCGTGCAGCACCGCGTCGTTCACCGACGTGCAGATCACCTTGCCGAACGGGCTCGCACCGAACGACGGGTGGTAGTCGATGTAGCAGCTCTCGGCACCCGCCTTGCGGATCATCTCGTGCGCGAGCGCGTCGAGCTCGAGCAGGTTCACGCCGACGGCCGCGGCCTTCGACGTCGCCTCGATGACGCCGGCGACGAATCGCCCGGCTGCCCGCATCTCGTCGATCTCGGCGGGGGTCCTCAGTTCGATCACGCTCATCCTCTCCGCGTCCATTCTGCCCGGTCAGCCCTGAGTGAACACCCGGCGCCCCCACGGCGTCGCCGGGTTACGCTGTGGGCATGCTCTTCCGGCGCATCTTCTTCCGATGGATCCAGGCGGCGATCGTCGTGCTCCCGATCTGGCTGGCGGTCGGCTGGGCCGTCTTCGGCGGTGGCGGATGGGGCACGCTCGGCCTGCTCATCACCGTGCCGCTGACCTTCATCTCGCTCGCGGTCATCGCCCTGCTGGTGTCGATGCGCCCGAGCGTCCGCGAAGACCGGGCCGCATCCTGGACCGACGTGGGCGTCCTCGGCGCCTGGCACCTCGCGATCATCGGCTTCGGCCTCTCCGGGCCCTCGATGGCCGCCTTCGCGGTGCTGTCGATCGCGCTGGCGCTCGCCGCATTCTGGTTCGCGATCGTGCAGCTCGTCCGCGACGGTGCGAAGCGCATGCAGGAGACGATGTCCGAGTACGAGCGCGCGGCTCGGGCCGGGGGTCCGATCGGCGCCACGCCGCCGGGCGAATCGTCGCCGTCGCAGCCGCCGTACGACCTCGGCGAGATCATCGTCGTCGAGGAGCACCGCGACCGGCCCTGACCCCGAACGCCTCGACGGCAGGAGGCCGAGGCGTGACATCCGCCGCTCGCTTTGGTGCAGCGGCCCGCGCATGGCACAATAGAGGATTGTGCCGCCGCTGGACTCTGCCTCCGGGGAGCATGCACAGCGCGAGTGATCGCGCGGGCGGCACCAGACACTTCCATTCACAGATCCGCGTTCGACCGGTTGCGGGCGCAGAGAGCGAACCATCATGCACATCCTCGACCACGTCGACGCTGCGAGCCTGCGAACGGACGTCCCCGACTTCCGCGCGGGCGACACCGTCAAGGTGCACGTCAACATCATCGAAGGCACGCGCTCGCGCGTCCAGGTGTTCCAGGGCGTCGTCATCGGCCGTTCGGGCGAAGGCGTCCGCGAGACCTTCACCGTCCGCAAGGTCAGCTTCCAGGTCGGCGTCGAGCGCAAGTTCCCGGTGCACTCCCCGGTGATCGACCACATCGAGGTCGTCACCCGCGGTGACGTGCGCCGCGCCAAGCTCTACTACCTGCGCAAGCTCCGCGGCAAGAAGGCCAAGATCAAGGAGAAGCGCGACGCCTGATCCGGCTTCGCGGCCCCGCGCGTCCCGCGCGCTGCGGCCATCGACCTGAGCTCCTCACCCCTACACTGGGGTGAGGAGCTCAGGCGGTTAAATGACAGAAGACATCAGCACGACGCGCACAGATCGCGACAGTGCATCGGCGAACCGTCGACAGCGAGGCGCACTCCTCTTCCTGAGGGATCTGCTCGTCATCTTCGTGGTGGCGGTGCTCGTCTCGTTCCTCATCAAGACCTTCCTCATCCGGTCGTTCTTCATCCCGTCGGAGTCGATGGAGATGACGCTGGTCAAGGACGACCGCATCATCGTGAACCAGCTCGTCCCCGAGGTCACGCCGCTGGAGCGCGGCGACGTCGTGGTCTTCAAGGATCCGGGCGGATGGCTGCCGGCCCGCGTCGAGGTGCAGCAGCCGCCCCTCGTGGCGGCCGTCGACTGGTTCCTCGCGTTCGTCGGGCTCTCGGCGCCCGACTCCAACGACCACCTCGTGAAACGGGTCATCGGCCTGCCGGGGGATCAGGTCGTCTGCTGCAACGCGCTCGGCCAGATGAGCGTCAACGGCGTCCCGCTCGACGAGCCGTACGTCGTGCTCCCGGCCGGGGAGTCCAAGGTCTCGCGCGACGACTTCGACCAGGTCGTCCCCGACGACTCGCTCTGGGTCATGGGCGATAACCGGTACAACTCCAAGGACTCGCGCTACAACGCCGACACGCCGCTGAAGGGCTTCGTCCCCATCGAGAACGTGGTGGGCCGGGCCTTCGTGGTCAGCTGGCCGGTCTCGCACTGGGCGTGGCTCGGCAACTATCCCGACACGTTCGCCGGTGTCGGCGAGGCGGCCGAGGGCGGAGACTGAGATGGCTCCGTCGGTCGTGCCGAACCTCCGCGTCGAACGGGAGCTGCTCGATTTGGGAGCGCCGGTCGTCCTCGCCTGCGACGAGGTCGGGCGCGGCGCGCTCGCCGGTCCGGTCGCGGTGGGGCTCGTCGTCATCGACGCATCCGTCAGACGGATGCCGGCCGGGTTGCGGGACTCGAAGCTGATGACCGAGCCGAGGCGGGAGGCCATGGCTCCCCGCGCCGGTGCCTGGGTACGCGGCTGGGCCGTCGGCGAGGCGAGTGCCGCCGAGATCGACGAGCTGGGCATCATGGCGTGCCTCGGCCTCGCCGGGGCGCGTGCGTTCGAGGCGCTCTCCGCGTCGCAGCAGGCGGCCGGCGTCGGTCACGAGCTCGTCGATGCCCCGCTCCTGCTCGACGGCAACCACGACTGGTTGAGCCGCGCGATCCAGCACCGCGTCAGGGTCACGACTCGCATCAAGGCCGATCGCGACTGCGCATCCGTGGCCGCGGCATCCGTCCTCGCCAAGGTGCACCGCGACCGTGGCATGCACAGATCCCACGCCGAGATCCCGCTCTACGCATGGAATGAGAACAAGGGCTACTCGAGCCGTGCACATTTCGAGGCCATCGCCGAGCACGGGCCGAGCGGCCTGCACCGCCGAACCTGGCTCAAGGAGCCGGCTGCGCCGATGCCCGCGCTCTTCGACCTCGGCGTAGGATGAATCCGATGGATGACGACGAGTTCGAAGACTACGACCGCGAGGTCGAGCTTGCCCTGTACCGCGAATACCGCGACATCGTGACGCAGTTCAAGTACGTGGTGGAGACCGAGCGTCGCTTCTACCTGGCGAACGAGGTCGAACTCGTGCGCCGCGACACCGAGCACGACTTCTACTTCGAGCTCACCATGAAGGACGTCTGGGTCTGGGACGTCTATCGCGCCGACCGGTTCGTCAAGTCGGTCCGCGTCCTGACGTTCAAGGACGTGAACGTCGAGGAGCTCGCGACCCGCGAGTTCGAGCTTCCGAAGGAACTCGCGCTCGACGAGTAGTCGGAGCATCCGACCGACTCGTCCTCACAAGGGTCATCCAGCCGCGAGATGAACCGCGTTCGCGGCCGTTCGCGATCCGCCGCCGCCACCACCGCCACGCTGGTCGCGGAGGTGGTGCTGATGGCCCACAATGCTGAGCTCGGTCGACGTGGCGAACAACTCGCGGTCGAGCATCTGGAGGCTCGCGGACTGCGAGTGGTCGAGCGCAACTGGCGGTGTCGCCTCGGCGAGATCGACATCGTGGCGCGCGATGGGGACGCGACGGTCTTCATCGAGGTCAAGACCCGCACGTCGCACGACTTCGGGCATCCGTTCGAGGCGATCACGCCGATCAAGCTCGCGCGGCTGCGGCGCCTCGCGATCGCGTGGTGCGAAGCGACCGAGGCCGCCACGTCGCGCATCCGCATCGACGCCGTCGCGGTGCTGGCTCCCACGGAGGCCCCGGCCCTCATCGAGCACCTCGAGGGCATCGGCTGATGCCGGTCGCACGCACCCATGCCGTGGCCCTCCTCGGGCTCACCGGCTCGATCGTCGAGGTCGAGGCCGACCTCTCCGCCCAGTTGCCGGGATTCTCCATCATCGGGCTCCCCGATGCCGCGCTCGCGGAGGCTCGGGAGCGGGTCCGCGCCGCGGCCGTCAACGCGGGCTGCCCGCTTCCGCAGCGGAAGCTCACGGTCAACCTCTCGCCGGCCGCGCTGCCCAAGCATGGGTCCGGCTTCGACCTGGCGGTCGCCATGGCCTGCCTGGCCGCGGCCGGCGAGGTGTCCGTCGCCTCCGTCGCGAGCGTCGTCCACCTCGGCGAACTCGGGCTCGACGGGCGACTGCGTCCGATCGACGGCATCCTCCCGTCCGTCCTGGCGGCGTCGCGGGCGGGCTTCGAGACCGTCATGGTCCCGCACGCGAACGCCGGCGAGGCGTCGCTGGTGCCCGGCATCGAGGTCATCGGGGTCGTGTCCCTGCTCGAGGCCGCCATCCGCCACGGCGGGCGGTTCGAGCCGCGCGAGGTCGAGCCGGTGCCGTTCGTCGCCGGCGACGTCGTCGGTGCCGACGCGGCATCCGGAGACCTCGCCGAGGTCGCGGGCAACGAGGACGCCGTCGAAGCGCTCCTGGTGGCGGCATCCGGCGGCCATCACCTCTCGATGATCGGCCCGCCCGGCGCAGGTAAGACGATGCTCGCCTCCCGGCTGCCCGGCATCCTTCCCGACCTCGACGCAGATGCG
This sequence comes from Agromyces salentinus, assembly GCF_009749395.1. Taxonomy (GTDB): domain Bacteria; phylum Actinomycetota; class Actinomycetes; order Actinomycetales; family Microbacteriaceae; genus Agromyces; species Agromyces salentinus. The sequence goes on along the minus strand of NZ_WBIR01000010.1, from coordinate 68,474 downwards.
GCGCTCGAGGTGTCGTGCCTGCGTTCGCTGGCCGGCCGGGCGGTGACCTCGGCGCTGTCGTTCCGACCGCCGTTCGAGGCTCCGCACCACACGGCGACGGCCGCCGCGATGATCGGCGGCGGCAGCAGGTTGATCCGCCCCGGCGCCGCGGCCCGAGCCTCGCACGGCGTGCTCTTCCTCGACGAGGCACCCGAGTTCCCCGCCGCCGTCCTCGACGTGCTCCGGCAGCCGCTCGAGTCCGGCACGATCAACATCCATCGCGCCAATGCCGTGGCGTCCTTCCCTGCACGGTTCCAGTTGGTCATCGCCGCGAACCCGTGCCCGTGCGGCCGCGAGGGCACGAGTGAGTGCACGTGCCCGCCGGCCGCACGGCGGCGCTACATGGCGCGCATCTCAGGACCCCTCCTCGACCGCATCGACCTGCAACTGCGCGTCCCGCGTCTCACGGCGGCGGGGCTTCGACTGGCTCGCGAACGGCCCGGCATGTCGTCGGCCGAGGCCCGCAGACGCGTCGTCGCCGCTCGCGCGGCCGCCTCCGAGCGACTCAAGGGCACGCCATGGCGGACGAACGCAGAGGTGCCGGGGCCGTGGCTGCGTGGCACCGGCGGACTGCACCCGGGTGGTCGCATCACCGCCGCGCTCGACCGGTCGCTCGAACGAGGGGGCATCACGATGCGCGGGTACGATCGGGTCCTCAAGGTCGCGTGGACACTCGCCGACCTCGCGGGGTGCGATTCGCCGACGATCGCGCACGTCGGGCGCGCGCTGTACTTCCGGCAGGGATTCGAGCGATGAGCGCGCTGGCCAGGAAGGCGGCCGCCCGTTGGCAGCGCCAGTTCGCCGTGCTCCGACCCGAGGCCCCGGCCACGCAGTCGCACGACGATCAGCCATCACCGAGCGCGCGAGCTGGTTCCGATGCACCGGTTCCTGCCGAGGGCATGGTCGAGGCATTCTCGAGAGCCGTGCTCGGCAGCCTCGGTGAGCCGGGCGATGGCGTGCTCGGCCGGCTGATCGCCGCGCTCGGGGCGACGTGCACGGCCGAGCTCCTGCTCGACCGTGTCTCCGCCGACCGCCTGAGTGCGACGGCGGCGGACGCCGGCGAAGCCGTGACGCTCCGTGAGGCTGCCAACGGCATCGCGCGGTGGGCACCGCGCATCGACGAGCGCGGCTTCGTCCGCGGCCTGGAGCAGGCGCATCGGGTCGGTGCGAAGTTCCTCGTGCCGGGCGATCCCGGATGGCCGAGGGGCGTCGACGACCTCGGCGCGCACGCGCCCATCGGCCTGTGGGTTCGCGGCTCCGTCGACGCGCTGTCGCTCTCCGGGCGGCCGATCGCCCTGGTGGGCGCCCGGGCTGCGACGGGGTACGGGGAGCACATGACGATGGAGATCTCGGCCGGCCTGATCGATCGCGGGTGCGCCGTCGTCTCGGGCGGCGCCTACGGCATCGACGGCATGGCGCACCGATCAGCGCTCGCGAGTTCCGGCGTCACCGTCGCCTTCCTCGCAGGCGGCGTCGACCGTTTCTACCCCATGGGCCACGATGCGCTGCTGCAGCGCATCGTGGAGACCGGCGCCGTGTTCTCGGAGCTCCCCTGCGGGGCGTCGCCGACGAAGTGGCGGTTCCTCCAGCGCAACCGCCTGATCGCGGCGGCGAGTGACGCGACCGTCGTCCTCGAAGCCGGCATGCGGAGCGGATCGCTCAATACCGCCGGCCATGCCGCGGCGCTCGGACGACCGCTCGGCGCGCTTCCCGGACCCGCAACGAGCCCCGCATCGGCCGGCTGCCACCGGCTCATGCGCGAATACGATGCCGTCTGCGTCGTCGACGCGGACCAAGTGCTCGAGCTCGCGGGCGGAGCGGTGCCGACGGCTGGAAACGCGGTCGCTGGCGCCGGGTCAGGGTCCGCCGCCACGGAAGCGGACGCTGACGCTGAGACCATCCGAGTGCTCGATGCGCTGAGCTCGCGCGCCCCGCGGACCGTTGCAGATCTGGCGAGACGCAGCGGGCTCCCGGCGTCCGACGTCATGGCCGTCCTCGGGATCCTCGAACTCGATGGCGTCGCTCTCTGGCGGGGGAGCGGCTGGATCCGCCGACGTCGGCCGTAGGCTTTCGGCGGGAGGTGGGCACATGGTCCAGTTCGGGAGGTATCCGGCGGCGCGACAGGTCATCGCGCATGTGAGCGACACGCACCTGCTCGCCGGCGGCCAGATGCTCGGCGGTGTCGCCGACACGGTCGGGGCGCTCGCGCAGACGGCGATCCAACTCGGTCGAATGGGCGGTCGACTCGATGCCATCGTGGTCACGGGCGACGTCGCCGACCTCGGCGAAGCCGATGCCTACCGGCGCGTGCGAGGCGTCCTCGCCCCGCTCGCCGACGCGGCCGGAGCCCGCCTCGTATGGGTCATGGGCAACCACGACGAGCGCTCGACCTTCCGAACGGAGCTCCTGATCGGGGAGCGGCCGGCAAGATCTGACGACCGTGCCGACGCACCCGTGAACCATGTCATCGAGGTCGAGGGCCTCCGCATCGTGGCGCTCGACTCGACGGTTCCCGGCTACCACCACGGTGCCCTCGAGGCGCAGACGCTCGACTGGCTCGATCGGGTCCTCGACGAGCCGGCCGAGCATGGCACGATCCTCGCCCTGCATCACGCGCCGATTCCGACGCCCGTCGCGCTGATGGACGTGCTCGAGTTGCGGGGCCAGGACGAGCTCGCGGCCGTCATCCGCGGACGAGGCGTGCGCCTGATCCTCGGCGGACACCTCCACTACGCCACCCACGGAACCTTCGCGGACATCCCGGTCGCGGTGGCGGGGGCGACGGCCTACACGATCGACGCGTCCGCCTCGCCGCGCTTACTCGTGGGGGTCGACGGCGGACGGTCCTTCACGCTGGTGCACGTCTACGACGACGCGGTGACAACAGCCGTGGTGCCGATCGGTGCGGGGCCGGTCGTCTCCGAGTTCGACGGCCGATTCCTCGACGAGCTCGCGGGGCTTCCGCCCGCAGAGCGTCTCGAGCGGTTCTCGCGCAAGTCGCACGTCTGAGACCGGGCGGCAGATCCGCGAGACGGGCGCGCCGTCGGAGCTGCGACGATCGCACGCGGGAGGCTGGACCCATGACGCTCGACGCCCTGGTGGACGACTACCTGACGCACGTGAGGGCCGAACGCGGCTACTCGGAGCACACGGTCGCCGCCTACCGCGCCGACCTGGCGGAGCTCATCGACTTCGCAGAGCATCGTGGGCTCTCGACCGTCTCCGCGATCGACCTGGAGGTGCTGCGCGACTGGCTCTGGGCGGCCACCGAGCGTGGGCTCGCGCGGGCGAGCATCGCGCGGCGTGCGGCATCCGCTCGCGGGTTCACGGCGTGGCTCACGCGTTCGGGCCTCATTCCCGCTGATGCCGGTGCGCGGCTCAAGGCGCCGCGAGCGCAACGCACTCTCCCGCGCGTCGTCGGCCAGCAGGCCCTCGAGGAGGCCATCTCGCGGTTGGAGGCGCGCTGCGCCGACGAACGGCCGACCCCGGCGAGGGACGTCGCGATCATCGAACTGCTGTACGCGTCCGCCCTTCGCGTCTCCGAACTCGTCGGTCTCGACCTCGCCGACCTCGATCGGCGCAGGAGGACGGTGCGCGTGCTGGGCAAGGGGTCGAAGGAACGCGTCGTGCCGTACGGCTCACCGGCGGCGCGCGCGCTCGACCGATACGTCGATCGGGCCCGTCCGGCGATGCTCGCCGCAGCAGGCGCCGCAGCGGGCGGGGATCGAGCATCGGCGGGCGCCGTGGGCGGCAGGGTCGCACGAGCCGCAGCGACGGATGCCGCCGGGGCGGTCTTCCTCGGCGCTCGCGGCGCTCGCATGGGGGTTCGCAGCGTGCACCGGCTCGTGGCATCGGTGCTCGAGGAGCTGCCTGGCACAGGGCCGAGCGGTCCGCATGCACTGCGGCACACGGCCGCCACGCACCTGCTCGACGGGGGAGCGGACCTTCGCGCCGTGCAGGAGTTCCTCGGACATGCCAGCCTCGGCACCACGCAGATCTACACGCACGTGTCTGCGGAGCGCCTCAAGCAGACCTACCGCACGGCGCACCCGCGCGCCTGAGGGAGTCCACGGGCATCGGGCCCTCGGCGGAGCCGCTCCGCCTCAGCCGAGCGGGAGCAGGATCGCCCACGGCACGCCGCCGAGGAACAACATCGGTGACACGTACTCGCCATCGATGCGCACGCCCAGGTGGATGCAGTCCTCGCAGTGCTCTCCGTCGCCGACGGTGCCGATCGCCGCGCCCTGCGCGACCCGATCGCCGACGGCGACGGAGGCCTCGATCGGCTCCATCGAACTGACGACGCCACCGCCGTGATCGATGGAGATCACCGGGCGCCCGGCGACCGGGCCGGCGAACGTCACGACGCCCGGCGCCGGCGCGACGATCGCCTCGCCCTGCGTGGCTCGGAGATCCACGCCGCGGTGTCCCGCGGCGTAGGGCGTGGGCGGAGCCCGGAACGGAGCGAGGACCCTGATCGGGATGGGCGTCGGCCAGGTCCAGGGATCCGCCTCGACCACGTCAACCCCGGGGCGAAGGAGCATCCGGGGGATCACCTCGTTCGACCGGGTACGGACGGGAGCGACCGCATCGGGCGCCGATGATCCGGCCGACTCGGAGCGAGGAGGTGCGGCGACGGCGGCGGCTAGACCTGCATCGCTCGGCCGCACCTCCGCCGCTGGAGCGGACGCGGAGGCGGATCCGCCCGCCGGCATGAACGCCGCGGCCAGCGCGACGAGGAGGAGTGAGAGAGCGCCGCGCGACGCGAGGGCCGGGCCCCGGCGACGCGAGTCGTTCTTCAGTGGACGCCGGTCGGTTCGAACTCTCATGCTGCGATGCTCGTCCGCTCGCGGCATCCGGATTCACGAGGGGCCGGAACCGCCCCGACTCCGCCACCGCCGCCGGTTGGGGAGGACAGGTCGCGATGGTAGAGTGGCAGGAGCACCTCGCCTGTCGAGGTGACTACGCGTGCCATTTCGGCCAACGACTCCACTCAGTCCCGACCCAGTTCTCGCGAACTGCACCGGGCGGAGCCGTGCCGGGCACCAGGGTTCCGGCCGCCGGTCGGAGCGTCAACTGAGAACAAAGGAGTACGGCTCATGGCCGTCGTCACCATCCGCCAGCTGCTCGACAGCGGCGTGCACTTCGGGCACCAGACCCGCCGTTGGAACCCGAAGATGAAGCGGTTCATCTTCACCGAGCGTTCCGGCATCTACATCATCGACCTGCAGCAGTCGCTCGCCTTCATCGACAAGGCGTACGACTTCGTCCGCGAGACGGTCGCCCACGGCGGCACCATCCTCTTCGTCGGCACGAAGAAGCAGGCGCAGGAGTCCATCGCCGAGCAGGCGACCCGCGTCGGCCAGCCCTACGTGAACCAGCGCTGGCTCGGTGGCCTCCTCACCAACTTCCAGACCGTCTCCAAGCGCCTCGCGCGCATGAAGGAGCTCGAGGAGCTCGACTTCGAAGGCACCACGAGTGGCTTCACCAAGAAGGAACTCCTCATCAAGAAGCGCGAGCTCGACAAGCTGCACAAGTCGCTCGGCGGCATCCGCAACCTGTCGAAGACGCCGTCGGCGCTCTGGGTGGTCGACACCAAGAAGGAGCACCTCGCGATCGACGAGGCCAAGAAGCTCGGCATCCCCGTGATCGGCATCCTCGACACCAACTGCGACCCCGATGAGGTCCAGTACCCGATCCCGGGCAACGACGACGCCATCCGTTCGGTCGCACTGCTCACCCGCATCATCGCGGATGCCGCGGCCGAGGGCCTCATCGAGCGCCACCAGAAGCCCGAGGAAGCCGGCAACGTCTCGGCCGTCGAGCCGCTGGCCGAGTGGGAGAAGGAGCTTCTCCAGGCCGGTTCGGAGACCACCCCCGAGCAGGCATCTGCGGAGACCGAGAAGGTCGCCGAGACCGAGGCCGAGGCAAAGGTCGAGGCCGCCGAGGTCGTCGACGAGGCTGCGACCGAGGTCGCCGCGACCGAGTCGGCCGACGACGAGGCCGCTGCCGAGGCTGCAGCAGAGTAATTCCGCCGACCAACTCAGACTCAAAGGAGAATGCCGGACATGGCAATCAGCATCGCCGACATCAAGGCCCTGCGCGAGCAGCTCGGCACGGGCATGGTCGACACCAAGAAGGCGCTCGAGGAGGCCGACGGCGACCTCGAGAAGGCCACTGAGATCCTCCGTCTCAAGGGCGCGAAGGGCAACGCGAAGCGTGCCGATCGCTCCACGAGCGAAGGCCTGGTCGCTGCCAAGGAGTCGCCCGCGGGCTACACCCTGATCCAGCTCGCGTGCGAGACCGACTTCGTCGCGAAGAACGACAAGTTCGTCACGCTCGCCGAGAAGGTGCTCGACGCGGTCGCCGCAGCCGGCGCCGCCGATGTCGACGCCGCCCTCGCGGCACCGCTCGACGGCAAGACCGTCGGCGAGGTCATCGATGAGCAGGCCGCCATCCTCGGCGAGAAGGTCGCGCTCACGCGTGCCGTCACGCTGCCCGGCGAGAAGTTCGCGGTGTACCTGCACAAGACCTCGAAGGACCTGCCGCCCCAGATCGGCGTCGTGGTGTCCTACTCGGGCGATGACGAGGAGACCGCTCGCGCGATCGCCCAGCACATCGCGATGTTCGATCCCACCTACCTGACGCGCGACGAGGTTCCGGCCGACGTCGTCGAGAAGGAGCGCGAGATCGTCACCGAGATCAGCCGCAACGAGGGCAAGCCCGAGGCCGCCCTGCCGAAGATCATCGAGGGGCGTCTGACCTCGTTCTTCAAGCAGGTCGCCCTGCTCGAGCAGGACTACGCGCGCGACAACAAGCAGCAGGTCCAGAAGGTGCTGGCCGACTCCGGCCTCACCGTGACCTCGTTCGCCCGCTTCAAGGCCACGGCGTAAGTCGTCGTGAAGGAGTCCGGATCGCCACGCGATCCGGACTCCTTTGCTGTGTCCGGACGATTCCGGACGCCCGCTGACCGAAGGGTCGCGGAAAACACCGATGCGTCCGGCACCGCGCGGGCGCACGGGAACCACTAGCTTTGTCTCTCAAGGGGAAGGAACGGTCGGGGATGACGGAACGTAGACGAAGGGTCATGCTCAAGCTCTCGGGGGAGGCGTTCGGTGGTGGATCGCTCGGCGTGAACCCCGATGTCGTGAGTGCCCTTGCGCGAGAGATCGCGGACGCGGCGCGGACGGTGGAGATCGCGATCGTGGTCGGCGGAGGCAACTTCTTCCGAGGCGCCGAGCTCTCCCAGCGCGGCATGGACCGTGGCCGCGCCGACTACATGGGCATGCTCGGAACCGTGATGAACTCGCTGGCCCTCCAGGACTTCCTCGAGCAGGCCGGCGCCGAGACGCGGGTCCAGTCCGCGATCTCGATGACGCAGGTGGCTGAGCCCTACATTCCGCGGCGTGCGGAGCGACACCTCGAGAAGGGCCGCGTCGTGATCTTCGGCGCGGGTGCGGGTCTGCCGTACTTCTCGACCGACACCGTGGCCGCACAGCGTGCGCTCGAGATCGATGCGGACGTCGTGCTGGTCGCCAAGAACGGGGTCGACGGCGTGTACTCCGACGACCCGCGCACGAATCCCGATGCGCACAAGATCGACCGCATCACCTACCAGGAGGCGCTCCAGCGCGGCCTCAAGGTCGTCGACTCCACGGCGTTCAGCCTCTGCATGGACAACGGCATGCCGATGCAGGTGTTCGGCATGTCGCCCGGCGGCAACGTCACCGCGGCGATCCTGGGTGCCGATCTCGGCACCATCGTCAGCAACAGCGAGCCGTCGCCGACTCGATAGACTGTACTGAGCAGCGAACCGAAGGAGCCCCCGTGATCGCGGATGTACTGTCCGATGCCACCGCACGCATGCAGAAGGCCGTCGAGGTCGCCAAGGACGACTTCGCGTCGGTCCGAACCGGCCGTGCCAACCCCCAGCTCTTCCAGAAGATCCTGGTGAACTACTACGGCACCGCCACGCCGCTCGCGCAGCTGGCATCGCTCGCCAACCCCGAGGCCCGCACCCTCGTCGTCACCCCCTACGACAAGGGGGCGTTGAAGGACATCGAGCAGGCGATCCGCGACACGCCGAACCTCGGCGCGAACCCGTCGAATGACGGCAACATCGTGCGCGTCACGCTGCCCGAACTCACCGAGGAGCGTCGTCGGGAGTTCGTCAAGATCGTGAAGTCGAAGGCCGAGGACGCTCGCGTCTCCGTCCGGAACATCCGTCGCAAGGCCAAGGACGATCTCGACGCGCTCAAGGGCGAGGTCGGAGACGACGAGGTCGCTCGCGCCGAGAAGGAACTCGAGCAGATCACGAAGTCGAACGTGGATGCCATCGATGACGCCTTCAAGCGCAAGGAAGCCGAACTCCTCGAGGTCTGAGGGAACACCATGTCGGGCGTCCCTGAACATGACGATACGGACGCCGGGGGGCGGGAGCGCAGCGCGCGCCATGAATTCCGGTCTCAGGTCAACGCGAAGAAGGCCGATCTCGAACGCCAGTTCGAGGCGTCCAAGGCGCAGTTCGACCAAGCCCAGGAGAAGATCAACGCCCGCACCGGCCGCAACCTGATCCTTGCGACCCTGATCGGGCTCGTGTTCGGCGGAGCGCTCCTGCTCAGCCTGCTGGTGGTCAAAGAGCTGTTCATGGTGTTCGCGGTCGTCATCGCGGGCTTCGCGACCTACGAGCTCGCGCAGGCGCTCCGCAAGGGCGGATACGACGTTCCGCGTATCCCGACCGTCGTCGCGGCGGTGCTCGCCGTCCCGTTCGCGTATTACGGCGGGGCAGGCGGGCAGTTCCTCGCCGTGCTGGGCGGCATCGCGCTGGTGACCGTCTGGCGGCTCGCGCAGCAACTGTCGAGCGGGCGCAGCTCGGGGAGGGCGCTCGGGCGCGACCTCGTCGCCGGGGCCTTCGTCCAGGGGTACGTGACCTTCCTCGCCACGTTCGCAGTGGTTCTCACCGCTGCAGATGGTGGGCAGTGGTGGACCCTCGCGTTCGTCATCGTGGCGATCTCGGCGGACACGGGGGCGTATGCGTTCGGCCTCATGTTCGGCAAGCATCCGATGGCACCGGTGATCAGCCCGAAGAAGACCTGGGAGGGGTTCGCCGGGGGCGCGGGAGTCAGCATCGTGGCGGGCGTGCTCCTGTCCGTCCTGCTGCTCGGCAACACCTGGTGGTTCGGCCTCATCTTCGGCGTCGCGATCTTCCTCACGGCCACGCTCGGCGACCTCGCCGAGTCCCTGGTCAAGCGAGATCTCGGCATCAAGGACATGAGTTCCTGGCTGCCTGGCCACGGCGGGGTCCTCGACCGGCTCGACTCGATCCTCCCGTCCGCGGCAGTCGCGTTCGTGGCGTTCCGCATCTTCGGGTGAGGCTCGGTGATAATGGGTCGGTGGACTCCACCTTCCCTCGCACGCGCAAGCCCCAGCGCGGCTACAACACCGCTCAGGTCGACGAGTTCCTGCAGGTCGCCCGCCGTGCCTACGACGGGACCCCGTCGCCGGACGACCCGCCGCTGAACTCGGAGCGGATCCGCCTCACCGCCTTCGGCCTGCAGAAGGGCGGGTACGTCACCGCCGACGTCGATGCGGCCCTGGAGCGACTCGAGGACGCCTTCGCCGCCGAGGAGCGCCAGGTGGCTGCTCGTCTCCACGGCGACGAGGTCTGGCTCGCCGAGGCCCGCGCGACCGCGCAGGTCGTGTCGAACCGCCTCGCACGTGTCGAGGGCCACCGATTCGATCGGGTGAGCCCCATCGCCCTCGGCTATCGGGTTCGTGATGTCGACAAGTTCGCCGACAAGCTCACCAGGTACTTCCGCGACGGCTGGCCGATCTCCATCGAAGACGTGCGCAGCGTGGTGTTCACGACCCAGCGCGGCGGCTACCGGGAGTCGCAGGTCGACCTCGTGCTGGACGCGGTCATCGACGTGATGCAGGCCGTCCGCTGAGCGGGCGATCGACCGGCGGACGCCGGTCAGCGAGCATGGACGACCTCCGATACACTCGACGAATCGTGGGCAGGCACAACGGATCCGGGCGAAGCGTCGAGACGCCGACCACGCCGCGACCCGTCACGACCCGCGGCCCGGTCAAGCAGGCCGCAACCGTCGTCTTCGCGTTCTGTGCGGCCCTCAGCTTCGTCGGCGTTCACCTGGTGGATCCGAGCATCGGAGCGACCGCCGGGCCCGACCGCCCCACGATCGACCGGTTCGGGGGCGCGGAGGCGCAGGCCATCGAGGTCGGCGGTGACTTCACGATCGGTGCGAGCAAGGAGCAGTACGCCGTCGAGGCGAAGCCCGCCTACGTCGAGCCGGCGTCGACGAGCGCGAGCGATGGCTGGGCCCCGCCGGCCGTGACGCCCGATCCCGGTTCGGCGCAGGCGTATGCGGCCACAGCGGTCGCAGCGAGGGGCTGGGCGATGACGGAGTTCGACTGCCTCGTCGCGCTCTGGAACAAGGAGTCCGGCTGGCGCGTGAACGCCTACAACGCCGGGAGTGGGGCGTACGGCATCCCGCAGGCGCTGCCCGGCTCGAAGATGGCCTCCGCAGGCGCTGACTGGGAGACCAACGCCGGCACCCAGATCGAATGGGGTCTCGGCTACGTGCAGGGTCGGTACGGCACGCCCTGCGGCGCCTGGGCCCACTCGGAGTCGGTCGGCTGGTACTGACCGACCGCCCCGGGGCAGCGTCGGTGACGAGCGATCCCGTCTCCCGTCCTAGACTTGGACGCATGCCGCGCTCGAACCGATCCCATGGTCGCGCGGCCAAGGCGCGTGAGCCGCACCCCGAACTCGACGTCGAACGCCTGAGTTCCGGCTGGCGCCGAACCGAGTCCAGGGGCGGACGCGAGTGGAACGTCCAGCCCGTGTCCGAAGCCCAGGCCGTCAAGACCTACGTCTGCCCAGGATGCGGGCAGGACGTGTCGCCAGGCGTCGCGCATGTGGTCGTCTGGCGAGCCGACGGCGTCCTCGGCGACGCGGCCGACCTCGCGGCCCGTCGTCATTGGCATCTACACTGTTGGAGGACACGATGACCGAGCCAGAACCAATCGAGATCCGCGCGGGCGCTGAACTTCCGGCGAACCGGGAGGAGGTCCAGCTGCACACGGCGGATGGGCTGACCCTCGTCGGCGAACTCGCCACACCGCTCGACCGGCCCCCGGTCGCTACACTCGTGACGCTGCATCCACTGCCCACGGCCGGCGGGTTCATGGACTCGCACATCCTTCGCAAGGCGGCTGCGCGGCTCCCCGCGCTCGCGGACCTGGCGGTGCTGAGGTTCAACACCAGGGGCACGAGTTCACCTCGCGGAACCAGCGACGGGTCATTCGGCGAGGGGATCGCCGAACGGGAGGATGTCGCTGCGGCGATGGCATTCGTCGCGCAACGCGGGCTGCCGAACCCCTGGTTGGTCGGCTGGTCCTTCGGCACCGAACTCGCCCTGAAGTACGGGCTCGAGCACGACATCGCCGGCGCAGTCCTCCTGTCGCCTCCGTTGCATCGCACCACGGAGGCCGAACTGCAGCGGTGGAACGGGTCGCCGGTGCCGCTCGTCGCGCTCATCCCGGAGCTCGACGACTACCTGCGACCGGATGCCGCGGCCGAGCGCTTCGCCGTGCTTCCACGCATTCGGCGGATCGACGTCGAAGGCGGACGGCACCTCTGGGTGGGGGAGTCGCAGACGCGGCGGGTCCTCGACGAGATCGTCGCAGCCGTCAACCCGGCTGCCTCCCCGCTCCCGACGACCTGGCCGGTCCCTGCGGAGCAGGCTCGCTCGTCGGGCTGAGGCCGTCGCGAGCGTGGATCGCACGTGGTCCGGCGCCGGACGACGCCGATGGAGCGTCAGAGGGTGTTCTGGCGGGGGATCACGACCTGCTTCACGATGAGCAGGATGGATGCCGCGACCGGGATGGCCACGAGCGCGCCCAGCACGCCCAGCAGCGTGCCGCCGGCGAGCGCGGCGATGACGACGAGTGCGCCGGGAACCTTGACCGCGCGGTTCATGATGCGCGGGCTCAGCACGTACGCCTCGACCTGCATGTACACGAGGTAGTAGATCGCGGCGACGAGTGCGGTCAGCGGGGAGCCGAGTCCGGGGATGAGGCACACCAGCACGATCACGATGGACGCGGACAGCGTGCCGACGAGCGGCACGAGCGAGAACATGAACGCGACGAACGCGAGTACGGCCGGGAAGGGCGCCTGGATGATCGAGAGGAAGATGAAGCTCGCCACGCCGTTGCAGGCTGCGAGGCCGGCCTGGCCGAGGACGTAACGGCCGACGGACTGCGTGATCTGCTCCGTGAGGTCGGCGAAGCGGGCGCGACGAGAGGCCGGCACGAGCTGGTAGGCCGTGTGCTTCATCACGTTGAGCGATGACGAGAAGTAGAGCGTGAGGATGAAGACGATCACGGCGGCGAAGATGCCCGCGCCGATCGCGACCGCGACCTGGAACACGCCGCCGGCGAGTTCGGACAACTTCTCGGGGTTGGTGAAGAAGTCGGTGATCGCCGAGGTGGCCTGCTCGAAGATCTCCTCGATCTTGACCTGCGGGAACTGCCGCGTGAGCGCCTCGACCCAGTCCTGCGAGTTCACCCGCTCGACGATCGCGGGCACCTCTTCGACGAGCTGGCTGATCTGCTCGACGACGATCGGGACGACCGCGAGCACGAGCGCCGCCAGGATGAGCCCGACGCCCGTCATGACGATCAGGATCGCCGACCAGCGCGGAAGCCCGCGGCGCTCGAGCCAGCCGATGGCCGGTTCGAGCCCGAGGGCCAGGAAGAGCGCCGCGCCGACGTAGGTCAGCACGGTCGACAGGCTGGCGATCGAAGTGAGGATGAGGATGCCCACCCCGACGCCGAGCGTGCCGGCGAGGCCGATTCGGAACGCGTTCTGGATCTTCACCGGCCCCGCCGTCCGCGCTAGCTGCGGCTCGCGGCGGCGACCTGCTCGGCCTGCGTGAGCACGCCCCGGAGGCTCTCGAAGTACCCGGCCACGGCGTCGCGCTCGATCTTGATCTGCGAGAGCCGGTCCTCGGCGTCGGCCACGAGGGCGCGCGTGCGCTCCTCCGCGTCGGCGATGAGCTTCCGCGCCTGCGCATGGGCGTCGGCGATGCGGTCGCGGGCCTCGTCGTCGGCCTTGTCGCGGACCGCGGCGATCTCGGTGCGCACCTGCGTCTCGAGGCGCTCGGCCTCGGCACGGCTGTCGGCCGTACGAGCGATCGCCTCGGCGAGTTCGGCGTTCGCGTCGTCGAGGAACTTCTGGGTCTCGGCGACCGCGGCCTGGTGGGTGGCGAGCAGTTCCTGCTCGGCCTCGTCGCGCTTGGTGGAGAGCTCCGCCTCGAGGTCGAGGTGGGCCTTCTCGATCTCGCGACGCATGCGGTTGACCTCGTGAGTGGTCTTCTTGCGCATGGACGTCAACTGGTTGTCGAGGTCAATGCGGGACTGCTCCGACTCCGCATCGAAGTCCGCGCGGGCCTGCTCCTGCTCGAGCGCGAGGTCGGCGCGCATCTGGTCGAGGTCGGCGGCGTGCTTGGCCCTGAGGCGCTCGAGTTCGTGCTGCAGCTTGAGGCGGGCGGCCTCGGCCTCGCGGGCCAGGTCGACGTCGGCCTGCTCGCGCTGCTGCGCGAGCTCGGCCTTGCTCGCCGCGAGCTCGCGGTCGAGATCGGTGCGGGCCTGTTCGAGTTCGTGCACCAGGGCGGCTCGTCGTTCGGAGATCTCCGCCTCGATGGCGGCTCGCGCCTCCGTGGCCTCGCGCTCGAGGTCGAGACGCGACTGCTCGGTGTCGGCGGCCAGGTCGATGCGAGCCTGCTCGGTCTCCTTGGCGAGGTCGGCACGTGCCCGGTCGAGCTCGATCGCCACCTCGGCGCGCGTCTGCTCGGTCTCCTGGGCGAGCCCCGCAGCCGTCGCGCGGGCCTCGGTGGCCTCGGTGTTCGCTGCGAGGAGGATCTCGGAGGCCTTGCGCTCCGCACCGGCGACGGCGGCGGCGGCGTCGCGCTTGGCGCTCGTGCGCAGCTCTGCCGCCTCGGTGTTCACGGCGCCGCGGATGGCCGCGGCGTCGCGTGCGGCATCCTGGCGGAGCTGCTCGCTCGCCTCGTGCGCGCGGGAGACCATGTCGTCGGCTTCGGACCGTGCGTTCTCGAGGACGCGTGCGGCCTGGGCCTTCGCCTCGCTGAGGGTGCGCTCGGCGAGCTCGTGGGCGTCGGAGCGGAGGAGGTGGACCTCGTCTTCGGCCGCGCGGCGCAGCTTCTCCGCATCGATGTCGGCCTGCGCGATGAGGCGGGTGGACTGCTCCTCGGCCACGCGGAGGGTGTTCTCGAGCTTGGTGCCGAGGCCGGAGAAGGTCGGGCTCCCGACCTCTTCGAGTTCTGCGCTCAGCTCCTCGATGCGGGCCAGGAGACGCTTGTGCTCCTTGGTCTGCTCGGCGAGCTGGTTGTTCGCGGTGATGATGTCTCGACGCAGGCCATTGATGCTCTTGTCGACTTCGTCTTTGTCGTATCCACGGAAAACCTGCGTGAACTCGGTCTCTTCGACGGCCAATTCTTCCTCCGGGCTCTGTCCCGCATCGTGGGGGCGCACGGGATTCACCTGATTGTACGGGGGAAGTCGCTCGAGCTCGTACCCGTGTGGAGGACGGCGGTCGAGGCGTCCAGCCTGCGATGAGGCGACTCCCAGACAGGAGTCGGTAGGCTTGGATGTCTTTGTTCAACGCCGCATCTGGCGGCACCGGAGGTAACGTGCGATTCGTCTTCGCCATCCTGGCATTCGCCGCGGCCGCGGTCATGATCGGCTTCGGCATCGCCCAGCGCACGGTGTTCCTCGAGCCCGACCGGGTCGCGCTGTCCTCCTCGATCGAGACCGACGTGCCCTTCATCGTGGTCGAACCCAGTGCGCTCGAGGCGTATCCGGGCAAGCAGACGCTCACGGCATCCGGCTCCGAACTGGTCTTCCTCGCGTACGGCCGCACGAGCGACGTCGTCGCATGGATCGGTGACGACGAGTACGCCACGATCGGCTACGACGCCGAGACCGGCGAGCTCGTGACGACGGACTCCTCGGAGCTCGGCACCGAGGGCGAGGAGCCCGGCGACGCGGCCGAGGAGACGAGCTCGCCGACCGCACGCCCGGCTCCCACGGCCACCCCTGCGCCGGAGCCGGCCGACGAGGCCGACACGGATGCCGCGACGGAGCTCGAGGTGGACCCGGCTGCCAATCCCGCCGGATCGGACCTCTGGCTCGACGAGATCTCGGGTGAGCGCTCGGTCACGACCACGATCGACGTCCCGGAGGACATCGCCGTGCTCATCGCCTCGGACGGCACGAATCCGGCCCCCTCGACGGTCGCCCTGACGTGGCCGCTCGACAACGCGACCCCGTGGGCCGGCCCGCTGCTCGCGGGCGGCGGCGTCCTCTTCCTCGTCGGTTTCGCCCTCGTCATCTCCGGGTTCGTGCACCACCGTCGTTCGCGCGGACCTCGACGCAATCAGGGTCCGCGCGGCAAGCTGCCCAGCGGCCCCAAGCCGCAGGCGCTGCGTCGGAGCCAGATGGGAGGGCGGCGATCGATCGGCCGGGCGAAGCGGGTCGCACTCCTGCCCGTGCTCGTGATCCCGGTGCTCGCGTTCACGGCCTGCTCCTCCGACTACTGGCCGAGCTTCGAGCAACCGCCCGCGACGACGGCGCCGGCGACGACCGCGCCGCCGCTCGCCAGCGAGGAGCCGGTCGCGACCGACGAGCCCGACGATGAGGCCGAGCCCGAGGCCGAGGTCCTCGTTCCGGCGGTCACCGTTCCGCAGATGGAGCGCATCATGAAGAGCGTCGCCGCGACGGCGGCGGACGCGGATGCCGCGCTCGATGCCGGTGCGGCCGCCGATCGGTTCACCGGCCCCGCGCTCGAGGCGCGCAAGGCGAACTACGCGATCCGCACGAGCCTGCCCGACCAGGCCGGCCCGGTGCCCGTGCCCGCCACCACGCCGACGCTGATCCTGCCGCAGCAGGTCGCGGGTTGGCCGACGACCGGACGCACGGTGCTCGTCGTGGCGAAGGCCACGGATGACGACACCGTCGCGCCGACCGCCCTGTTCCTCCAGCAGATGGACCCGCGCGACAACTACAAGGTCGTCTATGCCATGGCGCTCGCCCCCGACGCCGACGTGCCGGAGGTCGCGCCCGCCAGCATCGGTGCGCCCCTCATCTCGCCGGAGTTCAAGGGACTCGTGATGCAGCCCGACCAGGTGGGCGCCGCGTACGCCGACGTGTTGATCAACGGCGAGAAGTCCGAGTACGCGTCGATGTTCCAGTCCGAGGACGACCTCCTGCAGCAGCAGCTCGGCGTCGCCGGCCAGCAGGTGACCCGGGACGAGCTCAAGGCCACGTCCCCGACCGCGGACATCGCCTTCTCGAACACGGTCGGCGAGGGGCCCACGATCGCGCTCGCGACGAACGACTCCGGCGCGCTGGTGACCGCGGACATCCTGCAGACCGAGAAGGTGACGCCGAACGACGGCGGCACGATCGGATTCCAGGAGGGCGCGCCGGGCGCGGCCCTCTCGGGATTCACCGGCAAGAGCGCCAAGGGCGTGCAGCGCGTGATCGGCGTCCAGCTGGTCTTCTACGTGCCCGCTGTCGGTTCAGAAGAGAAGATTCGAGTCCTCGGCTGGTCCGAGAGCCTCGTCGGAGCATCGGAGGTACCGTGACCGACCCCACCCCGCACGCCGCGCTTCGCGGAGCCGTGGACCTGTCCTCGCTCGTGCAGCGGCCCCCGCAGTCCGGCACCGGCGCGCCGCCGGTGAGCCCTGGCGGCGACGAGATCGTCTTCCAGACGGATGACGCGGGCTTCGGCGCCGCGCTCGAACTCTCGAAGACGGTGCCCGTCGTCGTGGCCGTCTGGGCGTCGTGGAGCGAGCCCTCGACGGGACTCGTCGAGACGCTCGAGCGGCTGGTGCGCGCCAGGGGCGGACGCCTCGTCCTCGCCGCTGCCGATGCCGATCGCAGCCCTCAGCTGGTCCAGGCCTTCCAGGTGCAGTCGGTGCCGACCGTGGTGGCCGTCGTCGCCGGCCAGCCCGTCCCGCTCTTCGCGGGCGTGCAGCCGGACGAGGTCATCGATCAGGTCTTCGACCAGTTGCTCGAGCTCGCCTCGCAGCACGGCGTCACCGGCCAGGTGGCCGCCGCTGCCGATGCCGACCCTGATGCGGCGGAGCAGGCACCCGCCGAGCCGCCGTTGCCGCCCCTGCACCAGGAGGCGTACGACGCGATCGAGCGGGGCGACTTCGCCGCCGCGGCATCCGCCTACAAGACCGCGATCGCGCAGGACCCCCGCGACCAGATGGCCGTCGCCGGCCTCGCCCAGGCGAACCTGCTCGGCCGCTTGAACGGCAAGACGCTGGACTCGATCCGCAACGCGGCCGCCGCCGGCCCCGACGACCTGCAGGCGCAGCTCGACGTCGCCGACCTCGATCTCTCGGGCGGGCATGTCGAGGACGCCTTCGACCGGCTGTTGACGATGTTCCCGAAGCTCGACGCCGACCAGAAGAAGCTCGTCCGGGAACGCCTCGTCGAACTGTTCGAGGTCGTCGGCACCGATGACGCCCGCGTGGCCGTGGCACGTCGACGACTCACCAACCTGCTGTTCTGATCCTCGGGAACGCGCGCGTTCCACGGGAGGCCTCGCCGAGCCGGCGAGGCCTCCCGTGCCTTATTCGAGCGTGAACCAGACCGCGCCGAGGGGCGGGAGCGTGAACTCGGCGGATGCCGGGCGTCCAGACCACGGCGTGTCGGTCGCGTCGACCGCACCGAGGTTGCCGACCCCCGATCCGCCCCACTGCGCGGCATCCGAGTTCAGGACCTCGCGCCACCGGCCGGCGATGGGGAGCCCGAGCCGGAACCGCTCATGCGGCATGCCGGCGAAGTTCACGATGCAGAGCAGCGGGCGCCGATCGCGGTCGTACCGCATGAACGCGACGACGTTCTGCTGCGCTGCGCCGCCCTCGATCCACTCGAAGCCCGACGAGTCGTCGTCGAGCTGCCAGAGCGAGGCGTGGTCGCGATACGTGCGGTTCAGCGCACCGACGAATTCGGCGAGCTGCTTGTGGCTCGGTTGCTCGAGGATCCACCAGTCGAGACCGCGTTCCTCGCTCCACTCGGAGAGCTGTCCGAACTCCTGCCCCATGAACAGGAGCTGCTTGCCGGGGTGCGCCCACATGAACGACAGGTAGGCGCGCACGTTGGCGAGCTGCTGCCAGTGGTCGCCCGGCATCTTGCGGATGAGCGAACCCTTGCCGTGCACGACCTCGTCGTGGCTGATGGGCAGCACGAAGTGCTCGCTGAAGGCGTAGAGGAACGAGAACGTCAGGTCGTGGTGGTGGTGCGAGCGGTACATCGGGTCCTTGGCGATGTACTGCAGGGTGTCGTGCATCCAGCCCATGTTCCACTTGAACCCGAAGCCGAGCCCGCCGCTCGAGGTGGGCGCCGTGACGCCGGGGAAGGAGGTGGACTCCTCCGCGATCATGACGATGCCGGGGTTGCGCTTGTACGCGGTGGCGGTGGCCTCCTGCAGGAAGGCGATCGCCTCGAGGTTCTCGCGGCCGCCGTGGATGTTCGGCTCCCACTCGCCCTCCTCCCGCGAGTAGTCGAGGTAGAGCATCGAGGCGACGGCGTCGACCCGCAGCCCGTCGACGTGCATCTCCTCGATCCAGAACAGCGCGTTGGCGACGAGGAAGTTGCGGACCCGCGGGTTGCCGAAGTCGAAGACGTACGTTCCCCAGTCCTTCTGCTCGCCGCGCCGGGGATCGGGGTGCTCGTAGAGCGCCTCGCCGTCGAAGCGGGCGAGGGCCCACTCGTCCTTCGGGAAGTGGCCGGGCACCCAGTCCATGATGACGCCGTAGCCCGCCTGGTGCATGCGGTCGATGAGGTACTTGAGGTCGTCGGGGGAGCCGAACCTGCTCGTCGCCGCGAAGTAGCCCGTGACCTGGTAGCCCCATGACCCGCCGAACGGATGCTCCGCAAGGGGCATGAACTCGACGTGGGTGTAGCCCAGCCAGCCGAGGTACTCGATGAGCTCGTCGGCGACCTCGCGGTAGCCCCGCCCGGGCCGCCATGAGCCGAGGTGCATCTCGTAGATGCTCATCGGGCGCTCGTGGGCGTTCGTGGCGGCCCGCCGGGACAGCCAGGCGTCGTCCTGCCACGCATGCGTGGACGCGGAGACGACCGATCCGGTCGCCGGTGCGATCTCGGCCTCGCGGGCCATGGGGTCGGCCTTCATGCGCCAGGTGCCGTCGCCGGTGAGGAGCTCGTACTTGTAGACGGCGCCGGGCTCCAGGTCGGGCACGAAGAGCTCCCAGACGCCGGAGCCGCCCATGCTGCGCATGGCGTGGCCGCTGCCGTCCCAGCGGTTGAAGCCGCCGACCACCCGCACGGCGCGGGCACGCGGCGCCCAGACGGCGAAGGCCGTGCCTTCGACCGCGCCGTCGACGCCCCAGTGCGCGCGGTGGTTCGCCCCGAGCACGCGCCACAGCTCCTCGTGGCGTCCCTCGCCGATCAGGTGCAGGTCGAGCTCGCCGACGCTCGGTGCGAACCGGTAGGGGTCTTCACTGGTCCACGACTCCTCGCCGTAGCCCGCGCGGATGCGGTAGTCGCGGAGCCCCTGCGCGACGACACCTGCCCAGACACCGTGCCCCACGTGCTCGAGCTCGAGCGTCGAGCCGTCGGCGAAGACGGCGTCGACCGCGTCGGCCAGCGGACGTCGGGCACGGATCACGGTGGATGCCCCGGGCTCGCCGGCCACGACGACCGGATGCTGGCCGAGCACGGAGTGCGGGTCGGCGTGACGGCCCTCGGCGACGGCCTGCAGGACGTCGTCGGGGATCACGGGCCCGGCGGGCGGCATCCGGTCAGTCATCGGTTCCCCGGACGACGTGGAGGACGTGGGCGGGCCGGGTGAAGGCGTCGAGCCGGACGTAGTTCGACTCGCCCCACTCCCAGCGATGCCCGGTGACGAGGTCTTCGACGGTGTACCGGCTGCCCGGAGCGAGGCCGATGGCTGCGAGGTCGAGGTGCACGGTGGTCTCCCTGACGGAATGCGGGTCGACGTTCGCGACGACGATGACGGTGTCGTCGCGTCCGTCGGGGGTGAACCGGCCCTCGAGGTGCTTGGAGTACACCAGGACGGCGTCGTCGTCGCTCGCGTGGAACCGGATGTTGCGCAGCTGCCCGAGCGCGGGGTGAGCGGATCGGATCGCGTTCAGGATGCCGAGGTAGAGCGCGAGCGAGCGCCCCTCGGTCTCCGCGGCGGCGAAGTCCCGGGGCTTGTACTCGTACTTCTCGTTGTCGATGGCCTCCTCGGCGCCGGGACGGGCGACCGACTCGAAGAGCTCGAAGCCCGAGTACACGCCCCAGCTCGGTGCCGCCGTGGCCGCGATCGTGGCGCGGACGGTGAAGGCCGCCGGCCCGCCGAACTGGAGGTACTCGGTGAGGATGTCGGGCGTGTTCACGAAGAGGTTCGGCCGCATGAAGTCGGCCGTGTCCTGGGACACGCTCGTGAGGAACTCCTCGAGCTCCTCCTTGGTGTTGCGCCACGTGAAGTAGGAGTACGACTGCTGGAACCCGACCATGGCGAGCGCCTGCATCATCGAGGGCCGCGTGAACGCCTCGGCGAGGAAGACCACGTCGGGGTCCGTGGCGTTGATGTCGCCGATGAGCCGCTCCCAGAACACGAGCGGCTTCGTGTGCGGGTTGTCGACCCGGAAGATGCGCACGCCCTGCTTCATCCAGTGCCGGACGATGCGCTCGACCTCGACGAGCAGCCCCTCGGGGTCGAGGTCGAAGTTGATCGGGTAGATGTCCTGGTACTTCTTCGGCGGGTTCTCGGCGTACCGGATGCTGCCGTCGGGCAGCGTCGTGAACCACTCGGGATGCTCGCGCACCCACGGGTGGTCGGGCGACGCCTGCAGGGCGAGGTCGAGCGCCACCTCGATGCCGAGCGCGCCGGCACGGCGGACGAAGGCGCGGAAGTCGGCGAGCGTGCCGAGGTCGGGATGGATCGCGTCGTGCCCGCCGGCCGTCCCGTCGGCGAGCGGTCCGCCGATGGCCCACGGAGAGCCGGGGTCGCCCGGCGCGGGATCGAGCGAGTTGTTCGGTCCCTTGCGGTTCGTGACGCCGATGGGGTGGATGGGGGGCAGGTAGAGCACGTCGAAGCCCATGGCGGCGACACCGTCGAGCCGTTTCATGGCCGAGCGGAAGGTGCCGGACTTCCAGCTGCCGTTCTTCAGGCGTCGCGCGCCCTCCGAGCGGGGGAAGAACTCGTACCAGGCACCCACGCCGGCGCGACGTCGCTCGACCCTGATCGTGTGTTCCTCGGAGTCGGTCGAGAGCAGCGCGAGGGGACGCGCATCGAACTCGGCGAGCGCGGGGTCGTCGATGAGCGCCCGGCGGGCGGCGACCGGGGCACCGGAGTCGCGGAGCCCCGCCGCGATCGCCATGAGCCGTGTTCGCACGGCCGCCGGCCGCTGGGAGTCGGCCGCGGCTCGGTCGAGCAGCCGCGCGCCGACCTCGTACATGACCTCCACGTCGACGCCGGCATCGACCTTCAGCGCCGCGTCGTGGCGCCAGGTGGCCATCTCGTCGTCGAAGCCCGTGACGTGCCAGCTCCACTCGCCGATCTCGTCGAGCAGTGCCTTCGCCTCCCAGCGATCGGTGCCTGCCGCCGTGAGCGCCATCCGCTCGCGGCGCTCGACACCGGATGGCGACGTGATGACGAGCATCGCTCCCACCTGGTCGTGGCCCTCGCGGAAGACGTTCGCCCGGAACGGGACGACCTCGCCCTCGAACGCCTTCGGTCGCCAGCGCGGATCCGGCAGGGCGGGGGAGAGCCGGGTGACGGGAATGCGGCCGGCGCGAACGGTTCGGGAGCTCACGCAATCGACCGTAGCGCGGAATGGCCCGTCCGGTGAGTCGGGCGTTCACGCATTCGACACGAACGAGCCGTAGGTTTGGTGGGGTGAAGCCCATCCGCAAGTTCACCGTCCGTGCTGTCGTCCCCACCCCGCTCGCCGCGCTCGAGGAACTGGCCGCGAACCTCAGGTGGTCCTGGCACGAGCCGACCAGGCGCCTGTTCGAGGCGATCGATCCCGACCTCTGGCGCGCGTCCAACCGCGATCCGGTCACCCTGCTCGGCGAGGTGGCTCCCGAGCGACTCGAGGCGCTCGCCGCCGACCAGGGGTTCGTGGAGTGGGCCGAGCGCGAGCGCGCCGGGCTGCGCGAGTACCTCGAGCAGCCGCGCTGGTTCCAGTCCCTCGGCGCCGAGGTACCGCGCACCATCGCGTACTTCTCGCCCGAGTTCGGCATCACGGCGGCGCTGCCGCAGTACTCGGGCGGGCTCGGCATCCTGGCCGGCGACCACCTGAAGGCGGCATCCGACCTCGGTGTCCCGCTCATCGGCGTCGGCCTGTTCTACAAGGCCGGGTACTTCTCGCAGTCCATCACCGACGACGGATGGCAGCAGGAGCGGTACCCCGTGCTCGATCCCGACGGGCTGCCGCTGTCGATGCTGCGCCACCCCGACGGGGCACCCGTGCAGGTGACGCTGGCGCTGCCCGACGATGCGGAGCTGCATGCGCGCGTCTGGACGGCCGCCGTCGGCCGGATCCCGCTGCTCATGCTCGACACGGACATCCCGGCCAACAGCGATGCGCTCCGCTCGGTCACCGACCGGCTCTACGGCGGGGGCGGCGAGCACCGCCTGCTGCAGGAGCTGCTGCTCGGCATCGGCGGCGCGCGAGCGGTCAAGGCGTACACCGAGCTCACGGGACGACCGCTGCCCGACGTGTTCCACATGAACGAGGGGCACGCGGGGTTCCTCGGACTCGAGCGAATCTCCACGCACATCGGCGAGGGACTCTCCTTCGGCGAGGCGCTCCAGCTGGTGCGCGCCGGCACCGTGTTCACGACGCACACGCCCGTGCCCGCGGGTATCGACCGCTTCGATCGGGGACTCGTCGAGCGGTACCTGACGCCGTCGCTCGTGCCGGGCGTCGACCTGGCCGACGCCCTCGCCCTCGGCGTCGAACCCGGTGCGGATCCCGAGACGGGCGCCTTCAACATGGCGATCATGGGGCTCCGCCTCGCCCAGCACGCGAACGGGGTCTCCAAGCTGCACGGCGAGGTCAGCCGGCGCATGTTCGGCGATCTCTGGCCGGGCTTCGATCGCGACGAGGTCCCGATCACCTCGATCACGAACGGCGTGCACGCGCCGACCTGGACCGATCCGGCACTGCTCGCGCTCGCCGAGTCGAACCTCGGCACCGGTGACACCGAGCACGCCGACTGGGGGAGCGGTGCGGTCTCCGACGGCGAGTTCTGGAACGTCAAGCGGAGCATGCGTCTCCAGCTCGTCGAGGACGCCCGGCGCCGGCTGGCGGCGGCGTGGAGCCAGCAGCACGAGGGCGCCCAGCCGCCGAAGTGGATCGGCCGGGTCCTCGACCCCGACACGCTCACGGTCGGGTTCGCGCGTCGCGTGCCGACGTACAAGCGGCTGACGCTGATGCTCCAGGACCCCGAGCGCCTGAAGTCGATCCTGACTGATCCCGAGCGTCCCGTGCAGTTCGTCATCGCCGGGAAGTCCCACCCCGCCGACGACGAGGGCAAGCGCCTCATCCAGAAGCTGGTGCAATTCGCCTCGCAGCCCGAGCTCCGCGAGCGGATCGTGTTCCTGCCCGACTACGACATGGGCATGGCCGAGCTGCTCTACCCCGGCTGCGACGTTTGGCTGAACAATCCGCTCCGTCCGCTCGAGGCCTGCGGCACGTCCGGCATGAAGGCGGCCATGAACGGCGCGCTCAACCTCTCGATCCTCGACGGCTGGTGGGCCGAGTACGCCGCCGACGACTTCGGCTGGGTGATCCCGTCGGCGGATGCCGCCGGCGACGCCGGTGAACGCGACGCGCTCGAGGCCGCCTCCCTCTACGACCTGCTCGAGCACCGGGTCGCGACGCGCTACTACGAGCACGACGAGGACGGGGTCCCCGTCGAATGGGTGCGGCGGGTCCGCGCGACGCTCACGGGCCTGGCGCCGGAGCTCGGCGCCGACCGCATGGTCCGCCAGTACGTGGAGTTGCTCTACCGGCCGGCCGCGGAGCAGGCCGATCGCGTCGCGGCCGACAACGATCGCGGTGCCAAGGAGCTGGCCGCATACCGCGACCGGGTGCGCGCGGCGTGGCCGCGCGTGCAGGTCGTGCACGTCGAGTCCGGCGGCGTGGAGTCCCCGCACGTCGGCGACGAGCTGCGCCTGCGCGCCCACGTCGATCTCGGCGGACTCGCGCCCGACGACGTCGCGGTCGAGGTCGTGCACGGACGCAGCCGGTCCGACGAGCGCATCGAGCACGCGAGAAGCACCCCGCTCGCGCCCGCGGTCTCGGGCACGGATGCGGGCGGCGACGTCGAGGGACCGCAGCTGTTCACCGGCTCGATCGTCCTCGATCGGGCGGGCGGCTTCGGTTACACGGTCCGCGTCGTGCCGCGGCATCCGCTGCTCGTCTCGTCCGCCGAGCTGGGACTGGTCGCCGTCGCGAGCTGATCGTGCGGGCCGTGCTCAGCGAGGCCGGGCGCGGGCGATCGGCGCGTAGCGGCCGGCGGTGACGGCGAGCAGGTCGTCGGGTGCGAGTTCCAGGTCGAGCCCGCGGCGCCCGCCCGACACGTACACGGTCTCGCACAGGATCGCCGACTCGTCGAGGACCGTCGGCAGCGGCGTCTTCTGGCCGATGGGGCTGATGCCGCCCACGACGTACCCGGTCTTGCGCTCGGCGAGGGCGGGATCGGCCATCTCGGCGCGCTTGCCGCCGAGGGCGACGGCCAGCGCCTTCAGGTCGAGCTGCATCGCGACCGGCACGATCGCGACGGCCAGCGCCCCGTCGACCATGGCGAGCAGCGTCTTGAACACCAGGTCGGGGTCGAGGCCCAGCTTCTCGGCCGCCTCGAGCCCGTAGGCGGCTGCCCGGGGGTCGTGATCGTACGCGTGCGCTCGGAAGTCGATGCCCGCCCTGGTCAGCGCCAGCGTCGCGGGCGTCCCGGCGGCGGCATCCGGCCGCTTGCTCATCAGGGGCGACCTTCGGGTGCGTCGTCGGCGAGGCCGGCACCGCTCGTGGCATCGCCGAGCGCTCGGTAGAGCTGCATCGACTGCGCGGGCACCACGATGCGCTCGCCCGGGAGGTGCTCGACGTCCGCGCCGGCCGGGTGCTCCTCCGTGGAGTCCCACAGCAGCCCGTATCCGGTGACGCCGTCGTGCGTCGGCAGCACCACCTCGGTCGGCGCCACGTGCGCGTGCACGACGAGGAGGATGCGGTTGAACTCCTCGACCTCGGGCGTGGACGCCGCGAGGTACTGCAGGGTGCGCTCGCCCGGGTCGTTCCAGTCGTCGATCGTCATCGTCTCGCCGTCGGCGTTGTACCAGTCCATCTGGGATGCGCTCGGCGTCGTCTCGCCGAAGACGCCGAACCTCACGGGGCGCAGCGCAGGGTTCTCGCTGCGCAGGCGCACGAGGTGGCGCGTGGTCGCCTCGAGCCCGGCATCGCGGTCATCGGCGGTCCAGGAGAGCCAGGTCAGGTCGGAGTCCTGGCAGTACGCGTTGTTGTTCCCGCGCTGCGAGCGGCCGTACTCGTCCCCGGCGGTCAGCATCGGCACGCCGGCCGAGAGGAGGAGGGTTCCGAGCAGGTTCCGGATGCTGCGCCCTCGCGCCGCCCGAACCGCGTCGTCGTCCGTCTCGCCCTCGACGCCGTGGTTGTACGAGTTGTTGTTGTCGGTGCCGTCGCGGTTGCCCTCGCCGTTGCCGAGGTTGTGCTTGACGTCGTACGCGGTCAGGTCGGCGAGGGTGAACCCGTCGTGCGCGGTGATGAAGTTGAGGCTCGCAAGGGGTCCGCGCTCGCGCGTGAAGGTGTTCGACGACCCGGCGAGGCGGGTGGCGAATCGGCCGATGCCGCTCCCGGCGTCTCCCGTCTCGCGCTCGCGGCGCTGGTCGCCGAGCCAGAAGTCGCGCATGCGGTCGCGGTAGCGGTCGTTCCACTCGATGAAGCCCCGCGGGAAGTTGCCAGTCTGCCACCCGCCCGGGCCCACGTCCCACGGCTCGGCGATGAGCTTGGTCGCCCCCAGCACGGGGTCGGCGAGCATGGCCTGGAGCAGCGGATGGTCGGGCGTGTAGGCGCCGTGGTCGTCGCGGCCGAGGGTCGCGGCGAGGTCGAGGCGGAAGCCGTCGACCTGCAGTTCGTCGGCGAAGTAGCGCATCGAGTCGAGCACGAGCCGTCGTGACTCCTCGCGGCCGAAGTCGAGCGTGTTGCCGCAGCCGGTCGTGTCCACGTAGTGGCCGTGGGCGTCGTGGCGGTAGTAGGCGGCGTTGTCGATGCCCCGGAAGGAGTGGGTCGGGCCCTGCCGGCCCTCTTCCGCGGTGTGGTTGTAGACGACGTCGAGGACGACCTCGATGCCGGCTGCGTGCAGCTGCCGCACCATGTCGGCGAACTCGCGCCGCACGGCGTCGGCACCGTTCGCCTGAGCTCTCGCGGTCGCGTAGGGCGCGTGGGCGGCGAAGAAGGCGAGGGTGTTGTAGCCCCAGTAGTTCACGCGGCCCTGGCGCTTCAGGCGGTGCTCGGAGACGAAGGCGTGCACCGGGAGCAGCTCGACGGTCGTGACGCCGAGGCCCGTCAGGTACTCGACCGACGCGTCGTGGCCGAGACCCGCGTAGGTGCCGCGCAGTGCCTCGGGCACCGCCGGGTTGAGCTTGGAGAACCCGCGCACATGCGCCTCGTAGACGACCGTGTGGTCGAGCGGCACGCGCGGCTTGGCGACCCCGGCCCAGTCGAACGGATCCGTGCCGGCGGCAGCGCCGTCGACACCGCCGCCGGTGAGCGGACCGAGCGCGACGCCGCGCCAGGATCCGTCGCCCACGGCGGCCAGCCCGCGCGCGTACGGGTCGAGGAGGGTCTGCGCCGGGTTGAAGGCGTGCTCGACCCCCGTCGGCCCATCGACCCGCAGGCCGTAGCGCGCACCGGCGATGAGCGCGGCCGAGCCGCCCTGCCAGACGCCGTGCTCGTCGCGCTCGAGGGCGACCCGATCGCTGGCCCAGCCGGCGTCGGCACCATCGAACACCTCGAGCTCGACCGACGTCGCGTGCTCGGACCAGACACGCACCGTGCCCCCGTCGGGACCCGTGCGGACGCCGAGATCGTGGAGGGGATCGCTCGAAGACATGCGATCTAGAGTAGTTCGAGGCGAGTGGAGGGAATGCGCATGGCGGTCTACCTCGACCACGCGGCGACCACGCCGATGCGGACCGAGGCCATCGAGGCGATGGTCGACGCCATGCGACTCGTCGGAAACCCGGCTTCCATCCACAGCGCGGGGCAGCAGGCCAAGCGCGTGCTCGAGGAGTCCCGGGAGCGCATCGCGGCGACCCTCGGCGTCGACGGCATCGAGGTGGTCTTCACCGGCAACGGCACCGAGGCGGTCAACCTCGCGATCAAGGGCCTCTGGTGGAGCCGCCAGGCGGATGCCGGGTCCGACGGTTCCGGCCCGCGCCCGCGTCCTCGGCTGCTCGTTCCGGCGGGGGAGCACCACGCCACCGTCGACACCGTCGAGTGGCTCGCCGTGCATGAGGGCGCCATCGTCGAGGAGGTCCCGCTCGATTCGGTCGGGCGGGTGCGGCTCGACGAGTTCGAGCGGATGCTGCGCCGCGACGCGGCATCCGTCGCGCTCGTCACGATGCTCTGGGCCAACAACGAGGTCGGCACCATCCAGCCGGTCGAGGAGGTCGCCCGGCTCACCGCCGAGGTCGGGGTGCCCCTGCACGTGGACGCGATCGCCGCCTACGGCCAGGTGCCCATCGACGTCCGCGGCATCCGGCGGGCGACCGCGGCGCCGCGCGGAGCCGGGCTCGTGGCCCTCAGCGTCTCCGCGCACAAGATCGGCGGCCCGGCCGGCATCGGGGCGCTGGTCCTCGACCGCTCGGCCGCGCTCGAGCCCCTGATCCACGGCGGCGGCCAGCAGCGCAAGGTCCGCTCCGGCACGCAGGATGTCGCGGCCGCCGCCGCATTCGCCGCCGCCGCCGAGGCGGTGCACGAGACGCTCCACGCCGATGCCGAGCGCATGGCGGCGCTGCGCGACCGGCTCATCGCGGGCGCGCTCGCCGCGGTGCCCGGCGTGCGCCTGTCGGGCGACGCAGACCGCGCCGGTCGCTTGCCGGGCAACGTGCACTTCTCGTTCGACGGCTGCGAGGGCGACTCCCTCCTGTTCCTGCTCGACGCGGCCGGCGTCGCCGTCTCGACGGGGTCGGCCTGCCAGGCGGGCGTGCCGGAGCCCTCGCATGTCCTCATGGCGATGGGCCGCAGCGAGGCCGATGCGCGCGGTGCGCTGCGCATCACGCTCGGCCACGATTCCACCGAGGCCGACGTGGACGCCTTCCTCTCCGCGCTGCCGGCCGCGCACGCGCAGGCGCTGAAGGCCGGGCTCGCCGCCCGGAGCACCTCCTTCGATCGCTGAGGGCTGCACGGGGCATCCGCTCAGGAGGCCTGCCTACACTGGAGGGGTGAAGGTCCTTGCAGCGATGAGCGGTGGCGTCGACAGCGCTGTCGCGGCGGCGCGCGCCGTCGAGGCCGGGCACGAGGTCGTCGGCGTGCACCTGGCGCTCAGCCGCATGCCCGGGACCCTCCGCACCGGCAGTCGCGGCTGCTGCACCATCGAGGACTCGATGGACGCCCAGCGTGCGGCGAACGTGCTCGGCATCCCGTACTACGTGTGGGACTTCTCGGAGCGGTTCAAGGCCGACGTCGTCGACGACTTCATCGCCGAGTACTCCGCGGGGCGCACGCCGAACCCCTGCATGCGCTGCAACGAGCGCATCAAGTTCGCCGCGCTCCTCGAGAAGGCCCTCGCACTGGGCTTCGATGCCGTGGCCACCGGGCACTACGCGAAGATCACGACGGATGGCGCGGGCAATCGCGAGCTGCACCGCGCGAGCGCCGAGGCGAAGGACCAGAGCTACGTGCTCGGCGTCCTGACGTCGGAGCAGCTCGCGCACGCGTACTTCCCGCTCGGCGACACGCCGTCCAAGGCGCTCGTGCGCGCCGAGGCCGCCGAACGCGGCCTGAGCGTTGCGCAGAAGCCTGACTCGTACGACATCTGCTTCATCCCCGACGGCGACACGAAGGGCTGGCTCGCCGAGCGCGTCGGCACCGAGACGGGCGACATCGTCGACCGCAGCGGCGCGGTCGTCGGGTCGCACGAGGGCGCGCACGCGTTCACCGTCGGTCAGCGCCGCGGCATGCGGCTCGGAACCCCCGCCGCCGACGGGAAGCCGCGTTTCGTGCTGGAGGTGCGCCCGAAGGAGAACACCGTCGTCGTCGGCCCGAAGGAGGCCCTCGCGACGGCGCTCATCGCCGGATCCCGCTTCACCTGGGCCGGGCTCGCACCCGCCGACCCGTCGACCGCCTTCGCGTGCGAGGTGCAGATCCGGGCGCACGCCGACCCGGTCGCCGCGGTCGCCGTGCTCGAGGCGGATGCCGCCGGCACGCCCGAGCTCGTCGTGACCCCCGAGACGCCGCTCGACGGGGTGGCCCCCGGCCAGACGGCCGTGATCTACGTCGGCACCCGCGTGCTCGGGCAGTTCACGATCGACCGCACAGTGAGCGCGGTCCCCGTCGACGCCTGATCGGCGCATGCGGCCGCGGCCGATGCCGCACGAGGCATCCGATGCGCCGAGCTTCGCGCTCATCCAGGGGCGCCCGCAGCGGGCAGGGCCTGCACGCAGGTGCTCGCGCGTGGATAGCGGTGCGCCCGCCGTCCTGTCAAGGGTCGGAGCGCCGCGTGCGGGCCGTCCTAGATTGACGCCTACGCCGCCATCCGGCCGGCCCCACCCGAGGAGGACCCCCGTGAGCACCCCCCGAGTTCCCGCGGAACGGGACGCCGAGCGTCCCGCCGCCCCCACTGCCGCCACCACCGTCCTGGACGAGCGGGCCGGCGCCCGCACCGCGGACGATGACCGCGACACCGTCGCGTACCCGACCGCCGCACCCGGAACGAGCGCTCCCGCCGGCGCGCGGCGGGACCTCGACGGACGACCCGCCGATTCCCGATCGGTCGACGCCGCATCCGCCGACGCCGCTCCGGTCGACGAGGACGATGCCGCCCTCCGCGGCGCGGCTGCCAGACGTGTCGTGGTCGGCCGCCAGCGCGAGGCGTTCGGCGGCGTCAAGATCGGCTCGGCCCTCTTCGGATGGCTGGCCGCAACCGGAACCGCCGCGATCCTCACCGGCGCGGTCGCCGGCGTCGGTGCCGTCGTCGGCTTCGACACTCCCGATCGCGCGCTCGTGCTCACCGGTGTCGCCTCCGAGAGCCTCGGCTGGATCGCCGTCGCGGTCCTCGCCGTCATCCTGCTCGTCTCGTACTGGTGCGGAGGCTACGTCGCCGCCCGCATGGCCCGGTTCAACGGCGCCGTCCAGGGCCTCGCGGTCTGGGTGTGGGCGCTCGTGATCGCCATCGTCGTCTCGCTCGTCAGCGTGATCATCGGCAGCCAGGTCGACGTGCTCTCCAACGCCGACCTGTACCCCCGCCTCCGCATGAGCGCCGAGGAGTTCACGGTGGCCGGGCTCATCACCTCGGCCGTGGTGCTGGTCTCCAGCCTCGCGGGCGCCGTGCTCGGCGGCATGGCCGGAACCCGGTACCACCGCCGCGTCGACCGGGCCGGATTCGCCGACCAGGCGTGAGCGACCCGAACACGAGAACGGGGCGGGCGGCCGATCAGGTCGCCCGTCCTTCCGGCGTGCGATGACGCCCACCGACCTGGCGGGACCCGCCGACGGCGGCACGGCCGTGCCGGAGGCGATCGCCGCCTTCGCTGCCGGCGCCGCGGTGACGCCCGTGTGGCGCAACGTCGTTGGCGGACTCACGTTCCGCATCGCTCGCGGAACCCACCCCGGCGGGGCGGTGTTCGTGAAGTGGAACCCGGCGGGATCGGGGGAGTCGCTCGCCGACGAGGAGCGCCGGCTCCGCTGGCTCCAGGACCGCTTCCCCGCACCCCGGGTCGTGGCATCCGGGGCGGATGCGGCGGGCGAGTGGCTCGCGACCGGCGCGATCCACGCGCTCTCCGCGGTCTCGCCGGCCTGGGTGTCGAGGCCGGATGCCGCAGCGCGCGCGATGGGCGAAGGGCTCCGCCTTCTCCACGAGTCGCTCGACCCGGCCGCGTGCCCGTTCGACTGGTCTGTCCCGAGGCGGCTCGAGGCCGCGAGGGCGTCCGGGTCGCCCGTGCCGCGGTCGCTGCACGAGCCTCCGGCCATCGATCGACTCGTCGTGTGCCACGGCGACCCGTGCGCCCCGAACACGCTCATCGACGATGACGGTTCCTTCGCCGCGATCGTCGACGTCGCGAGGCTCGGCACGGCCGACCGGTGGGCCGATCTCGCGGTGGCGAGCTGGAGCCTCGAATGGAACTTCGGGGCGGGGCGGGAGCAGGCGTTCTTCGACTCCTACGGCGTCGCGCCCGATCCCGAGCGGATCGACTACTACCGCCGCCTCTGGGACGCGACGTGACGTTCGGCGCGACCGTCGCCCGGCGAGGGCCGATGCGGCAGGTCGGTGGCCGCTCATAGGATGGCGCTGTGAGCGACATCCCTCAGGACCTCGATACTGCGCACGCCGAATCCGAGGCGCTCCGCGAGCGCATCGAACGCAACCGGATCGCCTACTACAACGACGGCGACACGCTCGTCTCCGACGCCGAGTACGACGCCGACTTCCACCGGCTCGAGGCGATCGAGCGGGCGTTCCCCGAGCTCGGCGGCCAGGACAGCCCGACCCAGCAGGTCGGGGCCGCGATCGTGTCGGCCGGGTTCCCGCCCCACGAGCATGCCGAACGCATGCTCAGCCTCGACAACGTCTTCTCGATCGAGGAGTTCCGCGAGTGGGCGGCGAAGGCCGAGGCATCCGCCGGCCGCCGCGTGCACTGGCTCAGCGAGCTGAAGATCGATGGGCTCGCGATCAGCCTGGCGTACCGCGACGGCGTGCTCGAGACCGCCACGACGCGCGGCGACGGCCGCGTCGGCGAGGACATCACCGAGAACGTCGACCTGATCCCGGTGATCCCGCGCCGGCTCGAGGGCTCCGGGTACCCCGACTTCTTCGAGGTGCGCGGCGAGGTGTTCCTCCGCACGACGGACTTCGAGGCGCTGAACGCGCGCCAGCACGAACTGCAGGCCGCGTTCGAGACGGAATGGGTGGCCAGGGGGCGTCCGGCCGACGCGATCCCGACCAGGTACGCCGAGTTCGCCAACGCGCGCAACACCGCGGCGGGCAGCCTGCGACAGCGGCGGGAGAACAAGAGCGCGGCCGACCTCGCCCTCATGCGCGAGCGGCTCGGGCGACTCTCCCTGTACCTGCACGGCATCGGCGCCTGGGCCGATCCCGATGTGGCCGCGCAGTCCGAGATCTACGGACTCCTCGCGTCCTGGGGGCTCCCGGTCTCGCCGCACTCCCGCGTCTTCGACAGCGTCGACGACGTCGCTCGCTACATCGCCGAGCGCGGCGAGCACCGCCACGACGTCGAGCACGAGATCGACGGCATCGTCGTGAAGATCGACGAGCTCGCGCTCCACGACGAGCTCGGCGCGACCAGTCGCGCCCCACGATGGGCCATCGCCTACAAGTACCCGCCGGAAGAGGTGCACACCAAGCTGCTCGACATCATCGTCGGTGTCGGCCGCACCGGCCGCGCGACCCCGTACGCGGTCATGGAGCCGGTGAAGGTCGCGGGCAGCACGGTGCGCCAGGCCACGCTGCACAACCAGCAGGTCGTGCGCGCCAAGGGCGTGCGCATCGGCGACACGGTCGTGCTCCGCAAGGCCGGCGACGTCATCCCCGAGATCCTCGGCGCGGTCGAACAGCTCCGCGACGGCAGCGAGGTCGAATGGCAGATGCCCGAGCTCTGCCCCGAGTGCGGCACGCCGCTCCGGGCCATGAAGGAGGGCGACATCGACCTGCGGTGCCCGAACGCCCGCGCCTGCCCTGCGCAGGTCCGCGGCCGTGTCGAGCACATCGGCTCGCGGGGGGCGCTCGACATCGAGGCGCTCGGCGAGGTGACCGCCGCTGCACTGACGCAACCGGTGGTTCCCGAGGAGCCGCCGCTCGTGACGGAGGCGCGCCTGTTCGAGCTGCGCCTCGACGAACTGGTGCCCATCGAGGTCATCGTCCGCGACGCCGAGACCGGCGAGCCGAAGATCGACGAGGAGACCGGCCTGCCGGTGCGACGAGCGCCGTTCCAGAAGCTCGGCGCGGCGACGTACCCGCCGGGTGCGGAGTCCCTGACCCCCGCCGAGCGGCGAGCGGCCGGCATCCGCAAGAGCGTGCGCGAGGTGCGCCCGTCCGAAGCGGCGACGAAGCTGCTCGCCGAGCTCGAGAAGGCGAAGACGAAGCCGCTGTGGCGGTTGCTGGTCTCCCTGAACATCCGGCACGTGGGTCCGGTGGCCGCGCGTGCCCTCGCCGACTGGTTCGGCTCGCTCGACGCCGTGCGCTCGGCCTCGCGCGACGAGCTGGCCGAGGTCGACGGGGTGGGCGGCATCATCGCCGACTCCCTGACCGAGTGGTTCCAGGTCGACTGGCATGTCGACATCGTCGAACGGTGGACGGCTTCCGGAGTGCAGTTCTCGACGCCGGGGCATCCGGGTCCCGGGGCTGCGGCACAGGTGGGCGGAGTGCTCGCCGGGCTGACGATCGTCGCGACCGGCTCGCTCGAGGGATTCACGCGTGAAGGCGCCCAGGAGGCCATCATCGCCGCAGGCGGCAAGGCCGCATCCAGCGTGTCCAAGAAGACCGACTTCGTGGCCGCCGGCCCGGGTGCCGGTTCGAAGCTCGCGAAGGCCGAGGAACTCGGTGTGCGCGTGCTCGATGCGGCGCAGTTCGCGGTGCTGGTCACCGAAGGACCGGGTGCGCTCGACGGCTGATCCCGGCGGCGAGCAGGACGAGATGGGGGCGATCTTGGGTGACGACGAGCACAGGCCGGCCGAGGGCGGCGGTACCGGAGCAGCGGGGGTCGACGACGGTGCGTCGCGGCGGGACTTCCTGAAGATCGGCGGGGCCGCCGCGGCGGGCGCGGTCATCGGCAGCGGCGGGGGAGCCGCCGCTGGACTCGCGGTGGGGCAGGCGCGCGGCTTCGCCCAGGGTGCAGAGGACTTCGCCGCCCTCACGCCACGTGAACAGGCGGGGTTCGACCACGTCGTCGTCCTGATGGGCGAGAACCGGTCGTTCGACAACCTGCTCGGCTGGCTGTACACGCCGGACGACGTGCCCGCCGGGCAGCGATTCGACGGGCTCGCGTTCGGCGAGTACGCGAACTCCGGCCCCGACGGCGTCGCCGTGCCCGCGCATGTGTACGACGGCACCACCGACGAGATCATGGGCAAGCCCAACCCCGACCCGGGCGAGGAGTACCCGCACGTCAACACGCAGCTCTTCGGCATCGTCGAGCCGGCCTCCAACGCCGAGGTCGAGGTCGGCGACATGGACGACCCGTACAACGCCCCGCGACCGGGGCAGACGCCGACCATGGACGGCTTCCTCACCGACTACGTCATCAACGCCGAACGGCTGAGGAATGGCAGGCAGCCCACGCCCGCCGAGGCGAACCAGATCATGGGCTCGTTCTCGCCCGAGATGCTCCCGGTGCTCTCGACCCTCGCGAAGAACTTCGCCGTCTTCGACGCGTGGCACTGCGCCGTTCCCTCGCAGACGTTCTGCAATCGGTCCTTCTTCCATGCCTCGACCTCGCACGGGTTCGTGACGAACAAGCACGGCGGCGGCTACGACAAGTGGATCGACGCGGCGCCGGCACCGACGATCTTCAACCGCCTCGAGGAGGCTGGCCTCGAGTGGCGCATCTACTTCGACGAGCTCCAGCTCGTCTCCTTCACCGGCGTGCTGCACGCACCGGTGCTCGAGCAGTACTGGCGCACCGACCACTTCGCCACGATGGACCGGTTCTACGACGACGTTCGCACCGGCCGGCTCCCGGCGTACGCGTTCATCGAGCCGCGCATGGTCTACAACCACAACGACTTCCATCCGCCGTTCGGAAAGCTGCGCGAGTCCGAGGTGGACGGCACGGAGGTGTTCGACAGTGCGGTCTCCGACGTGCGTGCGGGCGAACTGCTGGTGCACCGCATCTACGAGGCCGTGAAGACCAGCGCCAGTACGACCGGGTCCAATGCGCTCAACACCCTGCTGCTCATCACGTTCGACGAGCACGGCGGCACCTACGACCACGTCCCGCCGCCGGCGGCCTCGCCGCCCTTCGAGGGTCAGGATCCGGGTGAGATGGGCTTCCGGTTCGATCGGCTCGGCTGCCGTGTGCCGGCGATCGCGATCTCGGCGTACACCCGCGCCGGCACGGTCGTCCACGACGAGATGCACCACGGTGCGGTGATCGCCACGCTCGCGCGACTCCACGGCCTGAAGCCGCTCACCCGGCGCGACGCCGGAGCGAACGACCTCTTCAGCGTCGTCAACCTCGACGAGCCGCGGCATCCGTGGACGTGGCCGTCGACGACGCCGCAGTTCCTGCCGCCCAACCCGCAGGCCACCGCGCCGCATCCCGCGCACGCGCACAAGGACAAGCCGTTGAGCCCGCCGGCCAGGGGCCTGCTCGGCCTGCTGGTCGCGCGATTCGGACGCGCCGACGACCCAGAGCCCGAGACGTACGCGGACGCGTACGCACTGCTGCACGAGCACGGCGGCGGCCTCTTCGGGGTGCCGGGGTAGCGCAGACGGGCCCGGGCCGTCTCCCCGATAGAATCGGTGCATCCCCATCACGAGACGACGGAGCAGCATGTCCGAAATCACTGCGGAGCAGGTCGCGCATCTCGCGAACCTCGCACGCATCGCGCTCACCGAAGAAGAGATCGCGCACCTCACGACGGAGCTCGGCCAGATCATGCAGGCCGTCGAGAAGGTCGGCGAGGTGGCGACGCCCGACGTGCCGCCCACGAGCCACCCGATCCCGATGCAGAACGTGTTCCGCGACGATGTCGTCGGCGACGACGTGCTCACGGCCGAGCAGGCCGTGGCCGGTGCGCCCGAGGCAGACGGCTCGCGCTTCGTCGTCTCGGCGATCCTGGGGGAGGAGCAGTGAGCGAGATCATCCGGCTGACCGCCGCCGAACTGGGCGCGAAGATCGCCGCGGGCGAGGTCTCCTCCGTCGAGGCCACCCGCGCCCACCTCGATCGCATCGCGTCGGTCGACGGCGCCGTGCACGCCTTCCTGCACGTGAACGACGAGGGCGCCCTCGCCGCCGCCGCCGACGTCGACCGTCGTCGCGCCGCGGGAGAGGCCTTCGGGCCGCTCGCCGGCGTGCCCATCGCCATCAAGGACGTGCTCGTGACCGAGGGCATGCCCTCCACGGCCGGCTCGCGCATCCTCGAGGGCTGGATCCCGCCGTACGACGCGACGCCCGTGCGCCTCGTGCGCGAGGCCGGCATGATCCCGCTCGGCAAGACGAACATGGACGAGTTCGCGATGGGCTCGTCCACCGAGCACTCGGCCTACGGCCCGACCCACAACCCGTGGGACCTCGACCGCATCCCCGGCGGATCCGGCGGCGGCTCCGCGGCATCCGTCGCCGCCTTCGAGGCGCCCCTCGCGCTCGGCAGCGACACCGGCGGCTCGATCCGCCAGCCGGCGCACGTCACCGGCACGGTCGGCGTGAAGCCCACCTACGGTGCGGTGAGCCGGTACGGCTCGATCGCGCTCGCCTCCTCGCTCGACCAGATCGGCCCGGTCACGCGCACGGTGCTCGACGCCGCGCTGCTGCAGGACGTCATCGCCGGGCACGACCCGCACGACTCCACCTCGATCCCCGAGGCGTGGCCGTCGATGGCCGACGCGGTCCGCCGGGCGGATGTCGCCGGCGTGCGCATCGGCGTCGTCAAGCAGCTCGACTCCGGGGGCGTGCAGGCCGGAGTGCGCTCGCGCTTCCACGAGTCGCTCGCCCTGCTCGAGCGCAACGGCGCCGAGATCGTCGAGATCGACGCGCCGAACTTCGAGTACGCGATCGCCGCGTACTACCTGATCCTCCCGGCCGAGGCCTCCTCGAACCTCGCCAAGTTCGACTCCGTGCGCTTCGGACTGCGGGTCACGCCCGAGGGCGGCGGCACGGTCGAGCAGGTCATGGCCGCCTCGCGCGAGGCCGGCTTCGGGCCGGAGGTCAAGCGGCGCATCATCCTCGGCACCTACGCGCTCTCGGCCGGCTACTACGACGCCTACTACGGGAGCGCCCAGAAGGTCCGCACGCTCGTGCAGCGCGACTTCGAGAACGCGTTCGCGAAGGTCGACGTGCTCGCCACGCCGACCGCGCCCACGACGGCGTTCAAGCTCGGCGAGAAGCTCGACGACCCGCTCGCGATGTACCTCAACGACGTCGCGACCATCCCGGCGAACCTCGCCGGCGTGCCCGGCATCTCGCTGCCCGCCGGCCTCGCCCCTGAAGACGGCCTGCCGGTCGGCATCCAGTTCCTGGCGCCAGCGCGCCAGGACGCACGACTCTACAACGTCGGCGCGGCCCTCGAGCGACTGCTCGAGGCCGAGTGGGGCGGGCCGCTGCTGAACCGCGCGCCCGACCTGTCTTCGCACGAGATGGCTGCGGCCGAGGAAGGTGTGATCTGATGGCCCGCGCGGCACTCATGGACTTCGACAAGGCGCTCGAGCTCTTCGAACCGGTCATCGGACTCGAGGTGCACGTCGAGCTGAACACCATGACGAAGATGTTCTCCTCGGCGCCCAACCCGGCGAACTCGGCCTTCCACGTCGCCGAGCCGAACACGCTCATCACGCCGGTCTGCCTGGGCCTGCCTGGCTCGCTGCCGGTCGTGAACGGCGAGGCCGTGCGCTCCTCGATCTCCCTCGGGCTCGCGCTCGGCTGCGAGATCGCACCGTCGAGCCGCTTCGCGCGCAAGAACTACTTCTACCCCGACCTGGCGAAGAACTACCAGATCTCGCAGTACGACGAGCCGATCGCCTTCGACGGCGAGGTCGAGGTCGAGCTCGAGAACGGCCGCGTCTTCCAGGTCCCGATCGAGCGCGCCCACATGGAGGAGGATGCCGGCAAGCTCACCCACGTCGGCGGTTCGACCGGCCGCATCCAGGGCGCCGAGTACTCCCTCGTCGACTACAACCGCGCCGGCGTGCCGCTGGTCGAGATCGTCACGCGCCCGATCTTCGGCGCCGAGGCGGATGCCCCCGCGCTGGCTCGCGCCTACGTGTCGACGATCCGCGACATCGCGATCTCGCTCGGCATCTCCGAAGCGCGCATGGAGCGCGGCAACCTGCGCTGCGACGCGAACGTCTCGCTGCGCCCGCGGGGGCAGGAGAAGCTCGGCACGCGCACCGAGACGAAGAACGTCAACTCGTTCCGCTCGATCGAGCGTGCCGTGCGCTACGAGATCCAGCGCCAGGCGGCGATCCTCGCCGACGGCGGTTCCATCACGCAGGAGACGCGCCACTGGCACGAGGACACCGGCACGACGAGTGCCGGTCGCCCCAAGTCCGATGCCGACGACTACCGCTACTTCCCCGAGCCCGACCTGCTGCCCGTCGTGCCGTCGCCCGAGCTGATCGAGGAGCTGCGTGCCGCGCTGCCCGAGCCGCCCGCGGCTCGCCGTCGCCGGCTGAAGGGCGAGTGGGGCTTCACGGACCTCGACTTCCAGGGCGTCGTGAACAGCGACCTCCTCGTCGAGGTCACCCAGACGGTCGCCGCGGGTGCGACGCCCGCTGCCGCCCGCAAGTGGTGGACCGGTGAGCTCGCCCGCATCGCGAACGCGCAGAACGTGGATGCCGCATCGCTCGCGACGCCCGAGCACGTCGCCGAACTGGCACAGCTCGTCGACTCCGGAACGCTCACGGATCGCCTGGCGCGCCAGGTGCTCGAGGGCGTCATCGCGGGCGAGGGCTCGCCGCAGCAGGTCGTCGACGCCCGCGGCCTCGCGGTCGTCTCCGACGACGGAGCGCTCATCGCCGCGATCGACGAGGCGTTGGCCTCTCAGCCCGACGTGCTCGCCAAGATCCGCGACGGCAAGGTCCAGGCCGCCGGTGCCGTCATCGGCGCCGTGATGAAGGCGATGCAGGGCAAGGCCGACGCCGCGCGCGTGCGCGAGCTGGTCCTCGAGCGAGCCACGACCGACTAGGTCCGCTGCGATCTGCGGGCGAGTCCGGCCATCCGGTCGGGCTCGCCCGCACTGCGGTGCAGGTGCCTCCGGAGGTTCCGCTCCGGTGTGATCCCGGGTTCACGGTGCGGTCGATCGTCGGCGGTGCGCCCCCGCTCCCAGCATGTTCCGGGCTTGGCTCCCTACGCTGATCTTCCCCTGAGCGATTGACGAGGACATCATGGGCTTCCTTGACCGACTGTTCGGCGCACCCGATCCCCGCGCGGCGCAGCCTGCGCTTCCCCGGGCGCCCGCACGGGCGCAGACCGAGGACGAGCGCGCGATCGCGCGGTACCGATACCTGCTCCGCACCGCACCGCCCGAGTCGATCGAGGCCGTGCACGCCGAGGCGTTCGCCAAGCTCACGCCCGCCCAGCGCGCACAGGTCTTCCAGGCGCTCTCCGACCAGGCACCCGCGGGGGAGCGGCTCACGTCCGACGACCCGGCCACCCTCGCGCGCGCGGCGACCCGCGCGGAACTGCGGGCGCCAGGCACCATGGAGCGCACCTTCCAGGCGACGGATGCCGCGGGTCGGCGCGGGGGGCCGGGTGGGCCGTCGTTCGGCTCGATGGTCGGCGGCTCGATGCTCGGCACGGTCGCCGGCGTCGTCGTCGGCTCGATGATCGCGCAGGCGTTCCTGCCCGGACCCGACTTCGGCGGTGACGTCGCCGGAGACGGGGGTACGGGCGACGCCGGCATGCCCGGGGCCTCGGCCGACGGGTCGGGCGATCTCGGCGGCGACGCCGGCGGGTTCGGAGATTTCGGCGGCGACTTCGGCGGCGACTTCGGCTTCTGACCCGCCACCCGATGACGGTGGCCTGGCGTAGGGTCGCAACGTGAGCAAGCAGGACGGCTCGTCGAGACAGGTCACCACCGGGCCGGTCGACGACTCGGAGACCCCCATCCTCCATGTCGACATGGATGCCTTCTTCGTCTCCGTCGAGCTCCTCTCGAGGCCCGAGCTGCGCGGCAAGCCGGTGCTCGTCGGTGGCACGGCCGGCCGCGGCGTCGTGGCGGCCGCCAGTTACGAGGCTCGCCGATACGGCGTCAATTCCGCGATGCCCATGTCCGTCGCGTTGCAGCGCTGCCCGAACGCCATCGTGCTCAGGGGCAACTATCCGGCGTACTCCGAGTACTCGCGCCGGGTGATGGAGATCTTCGGGCAGATCACCCCGCTGGTCGAGCCGCTCTCGATCGACGAGGCCTTCCTCGACGTGTCGGGCGCGAGGCGGCTGCACGGAACGCCGGCAGAGATCGCCTGGAGCATCCGCGACCGCGTGCAGCGCGAGACCGGGCTCACGTGCTCGATCGGCGTCGCGGCGACCAAGTACGTGGCCAAGGTCGCCTCGAGCCGGGCGAAGCCCGACGGCATGCTCGTCGTGCCCGCGCACGAGACGGTCGCGTTCCTCCATCCGCTGCCGGTGTCCGCGCTCTGGGGCGTGGGTCGGGTGACCGAGGAATCGCTGCAGCGAATCGGGTTGCGCACGGTGGGCGATGTCGCCACGATGCCGCCCGACGCGCTCGTGCGGGCCGTCGGCCCCGCGCTCGCCGCCCGGCTCGCCCGACTGGCCGTCGGCGACGACCCTCGCGAGGTCCACACGACCCGGACCGAACGCAGCATCGGCCACGAGCAGACGTTCGGACACGACCTCACCGACCCGATCGTGATCCGCCGCGAGCTGTTGCAACTCTCGGGCAACGTCGCCGTGCGACTTCGGAAGGCGGGCCTCGTCGCTCGAACGATCTCGCTCAAGCTCAGGTACGGCGACTTCCGAACGCTGACCCGTTCCCGAACGCTCGCCGAGCCGACCGATGTGGCGCGACGCATCTACGACGAGGCGTCCGAGGCGCTCGAGGGTCTCGTCGGCGACGGCGCCCGGGTGCGGCTGATCGGCGTGCGCGCCGAGAACCTCCGCGAGTCCGGCACCGGTGCCATGCTCTGGGACCCCGACGAGGAATGGCGGGACGCCGAACGCACGATCGACCAGGTCGCTGCCAAGTTCGGGCGCGGGGCGGTTCGGCCGGCCGCCCTGGTGCAGCGTGAGAACCTTCGCGAGCAGGAGCAGGAGCGGCGGCGTACGGCGAAGGGCGACGAGCCGTTCGATCCGAACGCCGCGGCCTGGGGGTGGTAGCGGGAGTCCTGCGCGGGTAGCGTTGCCACATGGCTGAACTCGTACTGGACCTTGCCGAGACCGTCGCGGGCGTCGGCGTGAAGACCGCCTACGGCGATCCCGTCGACATCGACGGCGTGAAGGTCGTTCCCGTGGCCCTCGGCTACTACGGCTTCGGTGCCGGCAGCGGGGGAGCGACCGACAACGTGCAGGGCAGCGGCGGCGGTGGCGGCGGTCTCTCCGTCCCGCTCGGCGCCTACGTCGGCGAGCAGGGGCGCGTCCGGTTCGAGCCGAACGTGATCGGCCTCGTGCTCGTCGCGACGCCCTTCATCTTCGTCGTGGGCCACGCCCTCAAGACGATCATCCGCGCGCTCAAGCGCTGACGCCGCGACGACGCGAACGCGCAACCCGCCTGAGCCGTGCCCCTGTGGCCGGCCGTCCCGCTGCCGCGCGCGTGAGGGTGAACGCGAGTCATCGTCTGCGTGTACGCTGATCTCGAACACGGGAGTCCGGTGAGCCGGGCTGAGAGGAAGGTTCTCAACCTTCGACCGTCGAACCTGATCTGGGTCATGCCAGCGCAGGGAGGCATTCGCATCTCAATACCCGTGCCGCTTTCATCGAGAGAGAGGGCACGACAGTGCACGCATCATCAACGTCAACGGCCGCACGCGCGGCATCCGGATCCGCCAACCGCCCTTCGCTGCGGTGGCGAGTCGTCGACATCGTCGTGGCGAGCGTCATCGGCGTCGCCGTCGGCGTCGTCTTCTGGGCCTGGGGTGTCGTCTGGGGGCCCATCTCGGCACCGATCGAGGCTCTGCTGCCCGGGCTGCAGGCGGCTCCGGCCGCCCTCTGGGTGGTCGCCGGCGTCCTCGGCGGGCTCGTCA
Source organism: Agromyces salentinus (assembly GCF_009749395.1). Classification (GTDB taxonomy): domain Bacteria; phylum Actinomycetota; class Actinomycetes; order Actinomycetales; family Microbacteriaceae; genus Agromyces; species Agromyces salentinus. The sequence goes on along the minus strand of NZ_WBIR01000010.1, from coordinate 26,234 downwards.
TCCGGAAACCGGGGGCCGCGCTCTACACGGAGCTGGTGGCGGCGATCGTCTCGGCGCTCATCGGCAGCCAGTGGGGCGGCCTCCTGACGATCGAGGCGGGCCTCGTGCAGGGCCTCGGCGCCGAACTGGTCTTCGCGATCTTCCTGTACCGCAACTGGCGCCTTCCGGTGGCGCTGCTCGCCGGCGCGGTCGCGGGTCTCGCGATGGCCGTGAACGACCTCGTCCTCTACTACGCGGGAGCCGCTCCGCTGTTCGCCACCATCTACACCGCGTCGGCCGTGGTCGGCGGAGCCGTCATCGCGGGTGGCCTCTCCTGGTTCGCGGTCCGCGGACTGGCCCGCGCCGGAGCGCTCGATCGATTCGCAGCCGGGCGCGAGTACCGGGCGGTCTGACGTGGCCGGCGCCGAAGCGCGTTCCGCGCCGGCCGCAGTCTCGGCGCGCGAGTGGGGCTGGCGGCACGCCGGCCGCCGGGCGCCCGCGGTGCACGGACTCGACCTCGACATCGGCCCGGGGGAGCGGGTGCTGCTGCTCGGTGCATCCGGCGCAGGCAAGTCGACCCTGCTCCACGGCATCGCCGGGGTCCTCGGCGGCGAGGAGGATGGCGAATCGCTCGGGCGACTGCTCGTCGATGGGCGCCCCCCGTCCGCGGCCCGCGGCCGTTCCGGTCTCGTCCTGCAGGATCCCGATGCCCAGGTCGTCATGGCGCGGGTCGGCGACGACGTCGCGTTCGGGCTCGAGAACCTGGGCGTGCCACGCGGCGAGATCTGGCCGCGCGTCGCGCAGGCGCTCGCGTCGGTCGGGCTCGACCTGCCGATCGAGCACTCGACGGCCGAGCTCTCTGGCGGCCAGCGGCAGCGCCTCGCGCTCGCGGGCGTGCTCGCGATGCGACCCGGCCTGATCCTGCTCGACGAGCCGACCGCGAACCTCGATCCCGAGGGCGTTCGCGACGTGCGCGATGCCGTGGCCCGCGTCGCCGAGGAGACCGGGGCGACCCTGATCGTGATCGAGCATCGGGTGTCGGTGTGGCTGCCGATCGTCGATCGCGTGATCGCCATCGACGCCGGTGGTGGCCTGCTCGCCGACGGTCCGCCCGGCGAGGTGCTCGCCGCCCGGCGATCGGAGTTGAGAGCCGGCGGCGTCTGGCTGCCCGATGACGTGCCATGGCGGGCTTCGGCGCCTCCGACCGCGACATCCGCGCTCCTGACCGGAGCGGCCCTGTCCGTCGGTCGCGTGGCAGGTGAACCGGTGCGCGAGGGCATCGAGTTGGAGGTCGATTCCGGACGGATCCTCGCGGTCACGGGCCCGAACGGCGTCGGGAAGTCGACATTGGCGCTGACCATGTCCGGGCTGTTGAAGCCGCTCGGAGGTCGGTTGGCGGCATCCGATGCGTTGGCGTCCGGGTTGCGGGACGAACCGTGGCGGTGGCGCTCCCGCGAACTCCTGGCCCGCATCGGCACGGTGTTCCAGAGTCCGGAGCACCAGTTCCTCACCGGCTCGGTACGGGCCGAGCTCGAGGTCGGCCCGCGAGCCCTGAAGCTGTCCGAGCAGTCGCGGCGTGCCCGCGTCGACGAGCTCCTCGACGTGCTCCGGCTCGCCCACCTGGCCGCGGCCAACCCCTTCACGCTCTCGGGCGGAGAGAAGCGACGGCTCTCGGTCGCGACGGCGATCGCCACCAGGCCGAGACTCCTGGTGCTGGATGAGCCGACGTTCGGGCAGGACGCCACGACGTGGCGCGAGCTCGCGAAGCTGCTCGTCGGCCTTCGCGACGACGGGGTCGGGATCGTCGCCGTCACGCACGACGACGCCTTCGTCGAGGCGATCGCCGATCGGCGTCTCGTGCTGGGCCGCGAGGTCACGGCATCGGCGGCCCGTGCCGGGAGGACGGACGCATGAGCATCGCGAGTGTTCGGCCAGGCCTGCCGTTGGCCCGCGTGAATCCGGTGGCGAAGGTCGCGGCGACCGTCCCGCTCAGCATCGTGCTGATCCTCACCCTCGACATCGTGTCGGCGACGGTCGCCATCGTGTGCGAGATCGTGCTCTTCACACTGGTCGGACTCGGCGGGCTGCTGTGGTCGCCACGGACCCTCCCGGTCTGGATCGCGGCACCGCTGACGGGCATCAGCATGGTGCTCTACGGCGCGCCCTCGGGCGCGACGCTCTGGGACTTCGGCGTGATCCACGTGACCGAGGGCTCCGTGCAGATCGGCGTCGCGACCACCGTCCGGGTCATCGCGATCGCGTTGCCGGCCGTCGTGCTGTTCCTCACGATCGACCCGACCGACCTGGCCGACGGCCTCGCCCAGACGCTCAAGCTGCCCTCGAGGTTCGTGCTCGGTGCGCTCGCGGCGCTGCGACTGGTGGGCTCTGCGGTCGACGACTGGCGCATCCTGAATCTCGCCAGGCGTGCGCGGGGCGTCGGCGACTCCGGCGTGATCCGACGCTCGCTCGGGCAGGCGTTCTCGCTCCTCGTGCTCGCCATCCGCCGCGGTGGCACCCTCGCCACCGCCATGGAGGCACGCGGCTTCGGTGCCGACGTGGACCGCACCTACGCGCGCGCGGCGCACTTCGGTTGGACGGAATGGACGATCATCGGCGTCGGATGCCTCGTGGCCGCGGCGTCGGCCACGGTCGCAATCCTCGTCGGGAGCTGGAATGTCATCTGGTCCTGATCCAGCGTCCGTGCGCGCGGAGGCGGCGTCGCCCGCGTTCGGCCGGACGTCCAGGAGGCTCGTCGGGGCGATCCGGCGTACGCCTCGTCCGCTCGTCCTCATCGACGGGCCGAGCGGTTCCGGCAAGTCGACGCTCGCCGACGCGCTCGTGACGGCATGGGCGGGGAAGCCGCCGGAACTCGTGCGCCTCGACGACGCGTACCCGGGGTGGACCGGCCTCGAGCAGGCCCCGAGGAACCTGGCGCGAACCCTCGTGCAGCCCTGGCTGCGCCGCATGCCAGGAGGGTACCGGCGGTGGGACTGGGGCGCCGACGCCCCCGGCCCCGCCGTGTCCGTCGTGCCCGGGCCGGCGCTCCTCGTCGAGGGCTGCGGCGCCTTCGCCGTGGTCGAGCCGGCCGTCCCGGCGGTGAGGATCTGGGTCGAGGCCGCCGACGACCTGCGGCGCCGTCGGGCGCTCGCCCGCGATGGCGGAGCCTACGACCCGTTCTGGGAGATCTGGGACCGCCAGTGGCGGTCCCACGTGCGTCGGAGCGACCCGCGAGCGGCCGCGACCATCAGCGTCGACGGAGGGTCGGCTCCTCGAACGCCCGGGTACGTCGCGGTGCGCCGACCCGACATCCGTTCCTCCGGTGCGCAATCGCGTCTCGCCGGATAACGTGGATGCATGGCAGCCGAAGCAACCTCAAGCTCATACGTCGTCGAGTACCTCGACGGTCCGCTCGAAGGGCAGGTCGAGCACCGGTCGCTCGTCGACGGCGCACCCGAGTCGCGCCTGGCGACGATCGCGGCGGTCGACGGCAATGAATCCGTGTTCTGGTACGACCTGGTCGAGCAGCGCGACTTCGATGGCGAGGTCCGCGCGACCTTCGCGTTCGATGCCGGGGACTCCGACCCCGTCACGTTCGACGAGGACGACAACGACTGATCGCCCGCTGCCCGCGAGGCGGCGTCGCAGCAGGTCTCGGCTACTCCGCCTGCGCCTCGAGGAAGGCGCCGACCACCGGGAACGGGTGCGTGAGGCGCCAGATGGGCCCCGGGTCGCTGATCGACTCGGTGAGGCGAAGCGGGGACGAGACCTCGTCGTCGCCCGTCGTGACCGTCACGCGACCGACGTCGCGGGCGTCCGACGACGTGCTGAACGGCTCGACGTCGATCTCGGCTCGGCCGAACTCCGCGCCCCACGGGGCATCCGCACGGCTGACCGTCGCGATCACCTTCGAGGTCTCGCCCCAGGCCGACTCGACCGAGGCGTATGCGGCACCCTCCGTGATGACGGTCACGGGTGCGGATGCCGCGGCGGCCGATTCCACGGCCGCCGTGATGGCGGGGTCGAGGGTCTCGTAGTCGGGCATCGTCAACATGGCACCCACGACCCACCGGGATGCATCCGCATCCGCGTCGGCACCCGGCACCTCGATCGTGAAGACGGAGGAGAGGCCGGCCTCGTCGGTGTACCCGCGAGTGATCTCGCGGATCCCGTCGTCGCCGGACCGGTCGACGAGGTCGGGAGCCGCGTGCGCGCCGATGGGAGCCTGGTCGGGATCAGCGAGCATCGCCGAGATGCTCGGGTCGGCCAGTGCCAGCGCGGCCAGCGCCGCGACCTCCGACGCGGTGCTGACGTTCTCGCCGGAGAGGCCGGTCGCATCGTCCACGTGCGTGGAGGTGAAGCCCTGTTCGGCGAGCCAGTCGTTCGCCGCGTCGGCGTACGCCTGCACGCCGCCGAACGCCCACCGCGCGAGCGTGTCGGCGTGGTTGTTGCTCGAGGTCAGCAGGATGGCCCGCACGACGTCGCGCTGGGACCAGGAGTCGCCGGGGGAGACCTGGAGGGTTCGCGTGTCCTCGGCCACGTACTTCAGGTAGTTCGTGTAGTCGTCGGGGCCGATCTTGATCATCGGGCCCTCGCCATCACCGACCGCGGGCAATGGCAGCGACTCGAGCGTCACGAGCAGCGTCACGAGCTTGGCCGCGCTGCCCATGGGCACCGCTTCGGTGACGCCGGACGTCGCGAGCGGCGTGCTCGCCCCGTCTGCGCCGGTGAGCACCATGGCGTTCGCCCCCTGCTCGGGAAGCGCCAGAGCGGCGGCTCCTGGGACGACCGGCGCATCGGGATCGGCGCGCACGGTGACCGCCGGCAGTGGACCGAGGAGCATGGCGGGTGCGTAGAGCAGGAGGCCGAGGATGGCGAGGGAACCGACGATGATGCCGATCACGCGGGCGGGGGAACGCATGGGTTCAGCGTAACCGCGGCGCGGTCATGCCCAGCCCAACTCGTGGAGCCGATCGTCGTCGATGCCGTAGAAGTGTGCGATCTCGTGCACGAGCGTGACGTGGATCTCCTCGCGGAGTTCCTCTTCATCGTCGCAGATCGCGAGCAGCCCCTCGCGGTACAGGATGATGCGATCGGGCATCTCGCCCATGCCGTATCGGTCGCGTTCGGTGAGGGCGAAGCCGTCGTACAGGCCGAGCAGGTCGAGGGAGCCGTCTTCAGGGCGGTCTTCGACCACGAACACGACGTTCTCGAGGCCGTCGATCATCTCGTCGGGCAACTGGTCGAGTTCATCGACCACGATCGCCTCGAAGGCCTCGGCATCGAGCTGCACGGATGACCCCGATCGCCGAACGGACCTTCGTATCGCACTGTCTTGTCGCACTGTCTTGGGGTGAGTAACGGGGCTTGAACCCGCGACCTCCTGGACCACAACCAGGCGCTCTACCAACTGAGCTATACCCACCATGTGCCCGACTACCGCGGTGATCAGGCAACTCGAAGAGCTTACTACACCTTGACGTCGAACTCGTTCACGACGGTGGCCGCGATCGCCTGGAGCTCCGCGCTCGTCGGCCCGGGATCCGCGACGAAGACGGCACGGCGGTAGTACTGGAGTTCGCGGATCGACTCGAGGATGTCGGCGAGGGCCCGGTGCCCTCCGTTCTTCGCAGGCGACTGGAAGTACGCCCGCGGGTACCAGCGGCGAGCGAGCTCCTTGATGGAGGACACGTCGACGTTGCGGTAGTGCAGGTGCCCGTCGAGCCGCGGCATGTACTTGGCGAGGAACGCCCGGTCGGTGCCGATCGAGTTGCCCGCGAGCGGCGCCTTCTGCTCGTCGGGGACGTGCTTCAGCACGTATTCGAGCACCTGGTACTCCGCGTCGGCAACGCTCACGCCGTTGGGGATCTCCTCGATGAGGCCGGATGTGGTGTGCATGCCGCGGACGAACTCGCCCATGTTCTCGAGTGCGCTCGCGTCGGGGCGGATGACGATGTCGAGCCCCTCGTCGACGGGGTTCAGGTCGTAGTCGGTGATCACGACGGCGATCTCCACGAGTTCGTCGACCTCGAGGTCGAGTCCGGTCATCTCACAGTCGATCCAGACCAGTCGGTCGCTCGCGGTTGCCATGCCCGCGAGTCTACCGGTGCGCCCGGACACCGTTCGGATGCCGCCCACGACCTCACGGCACTCGACGGACCGACCGCGGCGTGGAGACCGTGCGGCGCGCACAGGAGTGGCGGTGACGGTGCCCCCGGCAGGAATCGAACCTGCGACCGACAGATTAGAAGGCTGCTGCTCTATCCGCTGAGCTACGGGGGCCGGTGCGCCCAGCTTACCCGTTCGCCGGTTCAGCCCTCGATCGGGACGTCCGTGGTGTCGTCGTGACGCCGCCCCGCGGCATCCGCCCGGCCCTTGCGGATCGCGAGCGCGATGAGCGGGAAGGCGAGCACGGTGATCATGCCGGCGCCGACGAGCGCGGCCGCCACGCCCGTGCCGATCGCGCCGTCGTCGACGCCGATCGCCGTGACCGCGACGATCACGGGCAGGCCGGTGGCGCCGAACAATGCGATGGCCAGCTTGGTCCGGCGATCGGCGCCGACCGGAGCCGCGAGCACCGAAGGCAGGCCGCGGACCAGCAGGAGGACAGCGACGAACAGCGGCACGAGCGAGAGCGTGGCCGGATCCGCGAGCGACGCCAGGTCGAACTCGACCCCGGTGGTGATGAAGAAGATCGGCACGAGGAACCCGTATCCGAGCCCCTCGACCTTCGTCTCGAGCATCTCCACGTCCTGCTTCGGCGCACCGGTGAGGATCACCTTGAGCAGCACCCCCGCGGTGAAGGCCCCGAGCAGCATGTCGAGGTCGAGCACGAGACTGAGGGCCACGAGCGAGACGAGCGCGAGCACGACCAGCCGGACGCCGAACTGACCGCTGGTGTGCATGGTCGAGGTGATGACCACGTGCAGGCGCTTGCCGTGCCCCTTCGCGGCCAGGGCGATGGCGACGCCGGCGATCACGATGAACACGACCAGCACGACCGCGGCGAGGCTCGGGTTCCGGCCGGTCAGGAACAGCGAGATCGCGACCAGCGGTCCGAACTCGCCCACCGCGCCCAGGGCGACGACCGCGAGGCCGAAGGGCGTCTTGAGGTCGCCCGAGTCGCGCAGGATCGGCATGATCGTCCCGAGAGCGGTCGAGGTCAGCGCGATGCCGATGATCGCCGCCGCCGGGATGTCGGGAGCGAAGAGCACGGCGATGCCGAAGCCCGCTGCGAGGGAGATCAGCCAGCCGATGACGGCACGGTTCATCGGGCGACCGCGGATGGCGCGGAAATCCACCTCGTTGCCCGCGAGGAAGAAGAGCATCGCGAGGCCGAGCTCGGACAGCAGGTCGATGAACGGGTCGGGAGCGATCCAGCCCAGGACGGCCGGGCCGAGGAGGATGCCGAGCAGGATCTCGAACACCACGAGGGGGACGGCGACCCAGCGCCCGACGCCGCGGACGAGGAGGGGCGCGGCCACCGCGATCAAGGGCACGAGGACCATGGTCCCGATCGAGATCTCCATGCCCTGCTCCAGACTGCGTGCCGGTGCCACGCCTGCCTGATGCTATCCAACGGACGGGTCTCGCGGCGGGCGCCGCGTTTGCCCGCCCGTAACACGCGGGCGGTATCGTCGTGGCATGCGAGACCTCCAGGCGGCCATCATCGCCGAACTCAACGTCACGTCGGTCGTCGATCCAGCCGTCGAGGTGCGATCGCGCATCGACTTCCTCAAGGACTACGTCCGCGCGACCGGCGCGTCGGGCCTCGTGCTCGGCATCTCGGGCGGCCAGGACTCCTCCCTCGCCGGCCGGCTCTGCCGGTTGGCCGTCGCCGAGTTGACCGCCGAGGGGCATCCGTCGCGGTTCGTCGCCGTGCGCCTGCCGTATGGCGTCCAGCGCGACGCGAGTGACGCGGAACTCGCGCTCGAGTTCATCGATCCCCAGGAGACGGTGGAGTTCAACGTCAAGCGGGGCGTCGACGGACTCGCCGAGGAGTACGCGGATGCCGCCGGCGCGCCGATCAGCGACTTCGGCAAGGGCAACGTGAAGGCCCGGATGCGCATGGTCGCGCAGTACGCCCTCGCGGGCGAGCACGGACTGCTCGTCGTGGGCACCGACCATGCGGCCGAGGCCGTCACGGGCTTCTTCACGAAGTACGGCGACGGTGGAGCCGACGTCCTGCCGCTCACCGGCCTCACCAAGCGCCAGGGCCGTGCGCTCCTCAGCCACCTTGGAGCGCCCGAGCGCCTGTACCTGAAGGTGCCGACCGCCGACCTGCTCGATGGCGACCCCGGTCAGTCCGACGAGGCGAACCTCGGCCTGACGTACGCCGACATCGATTCGTTCCTCGAGGGCGAGCAGATCGACGAGCGCGTCGCCGAGCGCATCGAGGCGAGGTTCCTCCAGACGCGGCACAAGCGCGCCGTGCCCGTCTCGATGTTCGACGACTGGTGGCGTTGAGCCGCAGGCGTACATGAGCGAAGCGCTGGGGCCCCGTCCGAACGGACAGGGCCCCAGCGCTTCGCTCCGGCGCGATCAGGCGCGGGCGTCGTCGGCCTTCGCGAGGGGCTCCGTGGAGCTCTGGGTGGGCGTCGGTGCGGTGTCGGACGTCGTGCTCGGGGCGATCTCGGTCGCCGAGCGGTACCGTTCGTGGTGCTGCTCGGCGACCCACGCGTCCTGCTCCTCGACGGCGGCCTGCTCGGGCTCCTGCCGTTGGGTGCGCCAGCGCAGCAGGTCGTTCTGGAACTGCTTGCGGGCCCGCGACGGATGCCGCTGCCAGTCGAGCATCCGGTCGCGGAACTCCGCGACGGCGGGGTCGAGCTGGTAGCCGAACGTGGCTGACGCCCGCTTCAGCTCGTGCAGCTGATGTGCGGCCCAGTTCGCCGCGACATCCGAACCCCGGATGGGCAGCATCCGGACCTGGATGTCGGCTTGGCCGACCGTGCGGTCGGCGAGGACCTGCTCCTGCGGGGTGAGCGAGTTCCACACCGAGGCCTCGGTCGCGGCGTCGACCAGGGCCGCGATCGCCGCCGTCTTCAGCTCCGCGTCACGCTGGCCGACGACCCGACGCACCGCGGAACTCGCGATCCATGCGGCGAGCAGGCCGGAGGCGAGCACGGCGACGAAGAGCACCGCGCCCGCGAAGAGGGTCGGCTGCGCCTCGCTCGAGGTCAGCCAGGAGATGAGATCGTTCCACCACTGCATGCACCGCAGAGTACCCGGTGCGACTCTCCGCACCGGGACCCGTGCGCGGCGTGCCCGAACCCCGCGTGCCCGAACCCGGCGTGCCGTTCATGGATTCGGGCGGGCCCGGATCAGCCGAGGACGGTGCCGTGGGCCGCGAACGGCTCGATGCGCGCGATCTCGTCGTCGGTGAGCGGCCCGGACTCGAGCGCGGCGACGTTCTGCTCGAGCTGCGCCACGCTGGATGCGCCGATGATCGCGCTGGCGACGAGTCGCTCGCGCAGCACCCACGAGAGGGCCAGCTGGGCGATGCTCTGGCCGCGCGACTCGGCGACCTCGGCGAGGCCGCGGATCCGGGTGAGGTAGTCATCGCTGATGCGGTCGGGGGAGAGGAACCGGCTGGTCGCGGCCCGGGAGTCCGACGGGATCTCGCCCGACAGGTAGCGATCGGTCAGCAGGCCCTGGGCGAGCGGGGAGAAGACGATGCTCGCGGCCCCGACCTCCTCGAGGGCCGGGAACAGGCCGTCTTCGATGTGGCGGTCGAACATCGAGTAGCGAGGCTGGTGGATCAGGAGCGGGACCCCCTCCTCGGCGAGCGCGGCCGCTGCGGCGATGGTCTGCTCGGGCGAGTAGTTGGAGATGCCGACGTAGAGCGCCTTGCCCTGGCGGACGGCGCTCGCCAGGGCGCCCATCGTCTCCTCGATGGGCGTCTCGGGGTCGGGGCGGTGCGAGTAGAAGATGTCGACGTAGTCGAGGCCGAGCCGGCCGAGGCTCTGGTCGAGGGAGGCGAGCAGGTACTTGCGTGACCCGTGATCGCCGTACGGCCCGGGCCACATGTCGTAGCCGGCCTTGGACGAGATGATGATCTCGTCGCGATAGGGGCGCAGGTCGGCGCTGAGGATGCGGCCGAAGTTCTCCTCGGCACTGCCGTACGGGGGGCCGTAGTTGTTCGCGAGGTCGAAGTGCGTGATGCCGAGGTCGAAGGCGCGACGCACGATCTCGCGCTGCGTCTGCCAGGGGCGGTCGTGGCCGAAGTTGTGCCAGAGCCCGAGTGAGAGGGCGGGGAGCTTGAGGCCGCTCCGGCCCACTCGGTTGTAGCGCATGGTGTCGTATCGTGCCGGATTCGCCTCGTAGCTCATGCGATCACTCTATGGCGGTCGACCGACACGATGCGCCTGCGCCGATCCGAGCGGCGACCCGTCCTCCACCGACAGCGAAGGGGACGGGCGATCCACGATCGCGCGCATCGTCGGACCCATCCAGCCGGACGGAGCGAGTCTTGGGTCACGCGGCATCCGGAACCTGAATCGGCACGAGGCTTCCGGATGCCGCGGCCGCCGCCGACCACGGCGGCGACCACATCGAGAATGAGGAGCAGACATGACCGACAACATCACGGTGATCGGCGTCGTCGGAGGCGATCCGCGCGTGCACGTGACCAACCAGGGACTCCCGATCACGTCCTTCCGGCTCGCGTCGACGAGACGGTTCTTCGACCGGGCCAAGGGCACATGGGAGAACGGCGAGACCAACTGGTACACGGTCTCGGCGTTCCGGCAGCTCGCGAAGAACGCGGCGGTGTCGGTGCGGCGCGGCGACCGCGTCGTCGTGCACGGCCGGCTGCGCCTGCGGGCATGGGAGAGCGGGGAGCGGAACGGGACCGCGATCGAGATCGAGGCCGACTCGGTCGGCCACGACCTGAGCTGGGGCACGACGTCGCTGACGAAGAACAGCGGTGGAGCGACGGAGTCGCCGGCCGAGGCCGCGACCGGGCTCCCGTCGGCCGAGGGCGTGCCGACGGGGTGGGCGACGCCGCTCGGGGTCGACGACGACGGCCGCGAGGGCTCTCCCGAGCGTTCCGATGTCGTCGACGAGTCCGGCGACGAGGGGCTGGACGCCGATGCGGCGGAGGACGGAGCCGAGGCCGGCCTCGAGCACGCGCACGTGCCGTTCTGATCGGCGACGGCCGTCGGCCTGCACCTAGACTCGCTTCGAAGCGCATGCAGCGCGCTCGGACGGGGGTCTCATGGCACGGCACACCGGCTCTTCCGCGGCCCTGGCGATCGCCGGGGCCGCGTTGTCCGTCGTGCTCCTGGCCGGCTGTTCCCTGCTGGAGCCCCCAGCTCCGACACCGAGCGCATCGGCGTCCTCGCGGCCGACGCCCAGCGATCAGGAGACGAGCGCCCCGGTCGGGCTCCGGCCCGATCTCCCGGCCGCCGACAACCTGCCGTACTTCGATCAGGTGAACCAGTCCGTCGTGGCGGCGAACGCGGGCGCGCAGGGGCGCGACTTCATCGACGCACTCGTCGCGGCGGGGTTCGACAAGGCCGCGATGCAGGTCACCTCCGACCAGACGAGCCTCGGCGAGCCTGCGGATTCGGTGCAGTTCGCGGTCTCGTTCAACGACGAGTGCCTGGTGGGCCAGTACGGGCCGAAGTCGGGTGGCTACCACGGTGCCGTGCAGCCCGTGCTCGGCACGGGGGGCTGTCTCATCGGGCAGACCCGACCCATAGACTGGTAGGCGACATGGCGGATTACATTTACTCGATGGTGCGCGCCCGCAAAGCGGTCGGCGACAAGGTCATTCTCGACGACGTCACGATGGCGTTCCTCCCAGGAGCCAAGATCGGCGTCGTGGGCCCGAACGGGGCCGGAAAATCCACGATCCTGAAGATCATGGCCGGGCTCGACCAGCCGTCCAACGGCGAGGCGAAGCTCACCCCCGGCTATTCGGTCGGCATCCTGATGCAGGAGCCCGTGCTCGACGAGAGCAAGACGGTGCTGGAGAACGTCCAGGAGGGCGTCGGCCCCATCAAGGCCAAGCTCGACCGGTTCAACGAGATCTCGCTCGCGATGGCGGAGCCCGACGCGGACTTCGACGCGCTGCTCGCCGAGATGGGCACCCTGCAGGAGGCCATCGACGCGGCCGACGCGTGGGACCTCGACTCGCAGCTCGAGCAGGCGATGGACGCACTGCGCTGTCCGCCGGGCGATGAGCAGGTCTCCGTACTGTCCGGCGGTGAGAAGCGACGTGTCGCCCTCTGCAAGCTCCTGCTGCAGAAGCCCGATCTCCTCCTGCTCGACGAGCCCACCAACCACCTCGACGCCGAGAGCGTGCTGTGGCTCGAGCAGCATCTCGCCAAGTACCCCGGCGCGGTGCTCGCGGTCACCCACGACCGGTACTTCCTCGACCACGTCGCGGAATGGATCTGCGAGGTCGACCGTGGTCGCCTCTACCCCTACGAGGGCAACTACTCGACGTACCTCGAGAAGAAGCAGGAGCGTTTGACCGTCCAGGGCAAGAAGGACGCGAAGCTCGCCAAGCGCCTCGCCGAGGAGCTCGACTGGGTCCGCTCCAACGCGAAGGGCCGCCAGGCGAAGTCCAAGGCCCGTCTTGCGCGCTACGAGGAGATGGCGACCGAGGCCGAGCGCACGCGCAAGCTCGACTTCGAGGAGATCCAGATCCCGGCCGGCCCTCGCCTCGGCGACATCGTGCTCGAGGTGAAGAACCTCAAGAAGGGCTTCGGCGACCGAACGCTCATCGAGGGCCTCAGCTTCACCCTGCCGCGCAACGGCATCGTGGGCATCATCGGCCCGAACGGCGTCGGCAAGACCACGCTGTTCAAGACGATCGTCGGCCTCGAGCCGCGCGACGGCGGCGACGTCAAGATCGGCGAGACCGTCAAGATCTCCTACGTCGACCAGTCGCGTGGCGGCATCGACCCCAACAAGTCGCTCTGGGAGGTCGTGTCCGACGGCCTCGACTACATCCAGGTCGGCAAGACCGAGGTGCCGAGCCGCGCCTACGTCTCGACGTTCGGCTTCAAGGGTCCCGACCAGCAGAAGCGGGCCGGCATCCTCTCGGGTGGAGAGCGCAACCGACTCAATCTGGCCCTGACCCTCAAGCAGGGCGGAAACCTCCTGCTCCTGGACGAACCGACGAACGACCTCGACGTCGAGACCCTGTCGAGCCTCGAGAACGCCTTGCTCGAGTTCCCTGGCTGCGCCGTGGTCATCACCCACGACCGCTGGTTCCTCGACCGCATCGCGACGCACATCCTCGCCTACGAGGGCACCGAGGAGAACCCGTCCTACTGGCACTGGTTCGAGGGCAACTTCGAGTCGTACGAGGCGAACAAGGTCGAGCGGCTCGGACCCGACGCCGCGAAGCCGCATCGGTCGGCGTACCGCAAGCTCACCAGGGACTAGGCATGCGCCTCCACGTCCCGACGCCGCTGCGATGGTCCGACCTCGACGCGTACGGGCACGTCAACAACGCCCGGATGCTGAGCCTGCTCGAAGAGGCTCGCATCCAGGCGTTCTGGATGAACGAGGACACCCCCGAGCACGCGGTGGGCGCCACCACTGCGGTCATCGACGCCACCCCGGGGTCGAGCACGCTGACGCTCATCGCGCGCCAGGAGGTCGAGTACCTGGCGCCGATCCCGTATCGGCGCCAGCCGCTGGACGTCGAGCTCTGGATCGGGCATCTCGGAGGCGCCAGCATCGAGGTGTCGTACGAGGTGTACTCGCCCGAGGGCGTCCTGCCCCGCGAACTCCACACCCGCGCGTCGACGACGATCGTGCTCGTCGACGCCGCCTCCGGTCGGCCTAGGCGCATCACCGACGTCGAGCGCGAGGCGTGGACGCCCTACCTCGAGGAGCCGTTGAGCTTTCGGCGCCGTTGACGGCACCACGACGGCCTGGGCCGACGGCACGCCCCGCGGGTAGTGCAGGACCCCTGTCGTCGACCCTCGTGGTCAGGACGCGGCCACGATGCGGTCGCCCGAGATCGACACCGGAATGGCGCGCAACGGTTCCTGCGCAGGGCCGTTGATCACCGCGCCGGTCGCCGAATCGAACTTCGAGCCGTGGCACGGGCAGTCCAACTCGCCGCCGGCCGCCGCGACCGTGCATCCCTGATGCGTGCAGATGGCGCTGAAGGCGACCACCTGCCCCGCCGTCGGTTGGGCGACCAAGGCGGACGCGCCGGCGATCGTCGCGGCGATGCTCCCGCCGACCGGCACGTCGGCGAGCGCAGCGACGTCCTCCCCGGTGGGCGGCTCGTCGGCGGCGTTCGACTCGCTCGGGTTCTCCAGTGTCGGCTCCCCTTCCGGCGGCGTGGATGCGGGGCCCGAGCCGCTCGGCGCCTCCCCGGCCGGTGCGCAGCCTGCGAGGACCAGCGCACCGCTCACGAGGCCGGTCGAACCGAGGGCGAGTACTGCGCGCCTGCTGGGTTCTGCGACATCCGCCATGATCCTGCCCACTCTCCGCTCGAGGGACGGACGCACCTGCGCCGTTGCGCCATTCTCGAACGAGAGTGCGGGTCGGCGCCAGTGCGCCGAGGCCGTCAGGCGGGCGCGCCCGGTGACGGCGCGGGAACGCGGATCATGCCCTCCTGGGCGACGCTCGCCACGAGCAGGCCGTCGCGCGTGTAGATGCGACCGATGGAGAGGCCTCGGCCCCCCTGCGAGGCGGGTGACTCCTGCACGTAGAGGAGCCATTCGTCGACCCTCGCGTCGCGGTGCCACCACATGGCGTGGTCGAGGCTTGCGACGCGAAGCCCGCGAGTCGCCCACGGAACCCCGTGTGCGCGCAGGACCGGCTCCAGGATCGAGTAGTCGCTCGCGTAGGCGAGCGCGGCGCGGTGCTGCTTGGGGTCGTCGGGCAGGCGCCCGACCGCGCGCATCCACACGGCCTGCCGCGGCACCCGGTCTCCTTCGACGCTGAGGTAGATGGGCGAGGGGATGTGGCGCACGTCGAATGCACGGGCGTTCGCCCAGAACTGCGCCATCGCGTGGTCGAGGTGGCCGATGAGGTCGGCGGTCGACGGCAACGACTCGGGGTCCGGCAGGTCGCTCGGCATATCGAGCTGGTGCTCCACGCCCTCGTCCTCGGTCTGGAACGAGGCGATGAGCGAGAGGATCGGTTCGCCCTTCTGGTATGCGTGTGTACGACGCGTGGAGAAGGACCGGCCGTCATGGAGGCGGTCGACCGAGAACGTGATCGGATGATCGACGTCGCCCGGTCGCAGGAAGTAGCCGTGCATCGAGTGGAGGATGCGGTCCTCGTCGACGGTGTGCATCGCGGCGATGAGCGACTGCGCGAGCACCTGGCCGCCGAAGACGCGCCCGAGCGGCATCCACTGCGACGGGCCGGTGAAGATGTCCTCGCTGGTTCGCGCGCCGGTGTCGGTGAGCCGTAGCGTGCTCAACAGGCCGTCGATGGGTCCGTTCATGTTCACTCCGATGTCGGTCGGGGACAGGCCGCGGCGACCGATGAGCGCGGTCGAACCGCACGCGGCCGCGCAATTGGTAGTTTAGACAGCAGATGGTCTCTCAAATCACGCTTGCCGACAGCCTCTCGCTCGGCGATCTGCACACCTACCTGCAACGCGCGGGCCGGGTCGAAGACGGGTCGGTACGACTCATCGCCGGCTCGGGCATCCTTGCCGTGTATACGGCGATCCTGTACCCGCGCGGCATCCTCGACGAGTCGCCGACCGTCCTGGGCCTCCGCACGTTCGCCCTCGAGGACACCGACGACTTCGATTCCGTCGTGCCGATGCGCTCGCTCGTCGAACGCATCGTCCGTGCCCGTGGCGAGCTCGGCGAGGACGACGAGTCACGCCCGGTGTCGATGTCCCGTCCGCCGGAGGTCAACACCGTGACCTGGGCGGGCATCTCGCCGCCACGGGGCGGATGGCGCCCGCTGGGCGAGACGGATGCCGCGACGCTCGAGGCCGCCGCTCGGGCCGGCATCGACGAAGTGGCCGAGGCCATTCCGGCCGGCACGGGGGAGCAGCTCGTCCAGCGCGTGCGGTCCGAGGTCTGGGGCCGCGGCGTCGAGGGCGTCGAGTACATCCCCACGGGCGCGGCCTTCGCGGCGTTCAGCCTCGGGTTCCTGGGCGAGGACCCGGTCCGCCTGTTCGAGACCGGGCCGTGGACGCGCCTGAGCTCCCGCCGTGGCCACGTGCTCGTGCGACGCAAGCCCTGGACGCTCAAGGCCTGACGCTCAAGGCCTGACGCTCGAGGCCTGACGCTCGAGGCCTGACGCTCGAGGCCTGACACCGGACGCGCCCGGAACCCCAGCGGACTACTCCGTCGACGTGCGCGCGATCGCCCGCCCCGCGGTTCGCCCGGTGAAGAGGCATCCGCCGAGGAACGTGCCCTCGAGCGCGCGGTAGCCGTGCACCCCGCCGCCGCCGAACCCGGCGGCCTCGCCGACGGCGTACAGGCCCGACACCGGCGTGCCGTCCGCGGCGAGGGCGCGCGCGTCGAGGTCGGTCTGGATGCCACCGAGGCTCTTACGGGTGAGGATGTGCAGCTTCACCGCGATGAGCGGCCCCGCCTTCGGGTCGAGGATGCGGTGCGGGGTCGCGACGCGGATGAGCTTGTCGCCGCGGTACTTGCGGGCGCCGCGGACCGCGGTCAGCTGGAGGTCCTTCGAGAACTCGTTCGCGACCTCCCGGTCGCGCGCGAGGATCTCCCGCTCGACGTTCTCCGTGTCGAGCTCGACCTCGGTGGAGAGTGCGCGCATGCCCGAGAGCAGCTCGTCGAGGGTGTCGGCGACGACGAAGTCGACGCCGTGCTCCTTGAACGCCTCGACGGGACCGGTCGCGCCCGAGCCGAGCCGCTCGGCGAGGAGCCTCACGTCCTTGCCGGTGAGGTCGGGGTTCTGCTCGCTCCCGGACAGGGCAAACTCCTTCTCGATGATCTTCTGGGTCAGCACGAACCACGTGTGCTCGTACCCGGTCTTCTGGATGTGCTCGAGCGTGCCGAGCGTATCGAATCCGGGGAACAGCGGTACCGGCATCCGACGCCCCTCGGCATCGAACCAGAGCGAGGACGGGCCGGGGAGGATCCGGATGCCGTGCATGGGCCACACCGGGTCCCAGTTGGTGATGCCCTCGGTGTAGTGCCACATGCGGTCGCCGTTCACGAGCCGCGCGCCCGCCCGCTCCGAGATCGGCAGCATGCGGCCGTCGACGTGCGCCGGGACCCCCGAGAGCATGTGCTCGGGCGGCGTGCCGAGCCGTTCGGGCCAGAACTCGCGCACGAGTTCGTGGTTGCCGCCGATGCCGCCCGAGGCCACGACGACGGCCGGCGCACGCACCTCGAAGTCGCCGATGGCGTCGCGGTTGCTGGATTCGCCGCGCCCGGCGGTGTCGGGGGCGAGCACCGACCCGCGGGCGCCCACGACCGCGCCGCCCTCGACGATCAGCTCATCCACGCGGTGGCGGTGCCGGAACTCGACGAGGCCGGCGGCCTCGCCCGCCTTGACGCGCGCGATGAACGGCGCGAGCACGCCCGGACCGGTGCCCCAGGTGATGTGGAATCGCGGCACCGAGTTGCCGTGCCCGATGGCGTTGTACCCGCCGCGTTCGGCCCATCCGACGATCGGGAAGAAGCGGACGCCCTTCTGGTGCAGCCAGGCCCGCTTCTCGCCGGCGGCGAAGTCGAGGTAGGCCTCGGCCCAGCGCCGGCCCCATTCGTCCTCGTCGCGGTCGAACCCCGCGGTGCCGTCCCAGTCCTGCCTGGCCAGGTCGAGCGAGTCCTTGACGCCCATGCGGCGCTGCTCGGGCGAGTCGATGAGGAACAGCCCGCCGAACGACCAGTGCGCCTGCCCGCCGAGGCTCGCCGGGGGCTCCTGATCGAGGATCAGGACGCGCTTGCCGGCGTCCACGAGTTCGGCGGCGGCGACGAGACCGGACAGGCCGGCCCCGACGATGATCGCGGCGGGACGGGCGTGCGCGTCGGGGGTTGCGGGCACAGGGGACTCCTTCGTCTCACGGGTGCGGCTGGATCTCGAGGTCCGGGTCAGTCCTCGAAGGTGTTCACCATCGCGAACGCCGCACGTTGAAGATAGTCCCACAGGGTCTCCTCGGCGAGCGGCGGCAGCTCGAGCGCGTCGACCGCCGTGCGCATGTGCGCCAGCCAGCGGTCGCGCGCATCGGGGTTGACCTTGAAGCCGGCGTGCCGCATGCGCAGCCTTGGGTGCCCGCGCTGCTCGCTGTACGTTCCCGGCCCGCCCCAGTACTGCTCCAGGAAGAGCAGGAGCCGTTCCTCGGCCGGCCCGAGATCCTCCTCGGGGTACATGGGCTTCAGGACGGGGTCGGTGGCGACGCCCCGGTAGAACTCGTGCACGAGGCGCTCGAAGGTCGGACGCCCGCCGACGGTCTCGTAGAACGAGGCGCCGAGGGCGGAGCCGTGCTCGCTGCCGCGGAGGGGCACGGATGCCGGCGGCACGGCCGCGATCGGGATCACGGGCGTGGTCGGCTCCGCGGATGCCGCGGCAGGGGTCTCATCGGTCACGTGCGGTCTCCGGAGGTCGGCGGGTCGGTTCGAGGCGGTTCGGACGGAGAGATGGGGGAGGAGGCCTTCGGACGGAGGGTGCGCTTAACCTTCGCCTTCGCCGTCGCGGCCTTCGCGCCCTCATTCGCGAGCACGGCGTTGGAGGCGGTCTTCGGCGGCTTGGCACCCTTGACCCGGGTGGCGCCGTCGAACCCGGTGAGCACCACCGATGCGAGGCTCGGGAGCTTCAGGCCCATCTCGTCGACCGTGCGCTTGAGCCGCATGCGGAGTTCGCGTGCCACGTCGTCCTTCGACGATGTGCGGACCTTCATGACGACACGGAGCACGACGGCATCGTCGGAGATCGACTCGAGGCCCCAGATCTCGGGACGCTCGAGCACCCGCGAACGCCACTTCGTGGAGTGCGCGAGCTCGCCGGCCGTCTTCAGCAGCTCGGCCTCGACCGCTTCGACGTCGGCCTCGTAGGGCACGGCGAGGTCGACGATGACGCGGGCCCAGCCCTGCGACATGTTGCCGACGCGCAGGATCTCGCCGTTGCGCACGAACCAGAGCGTGCCGTTCACGTCGCGGACCTTGGTGATGCGGATCTGCACCTCCTCGACGATGCCCGTCGCGGGCCCGAGGTCGACGACGTCGCCCACGCCCAGCTGGTCCTCGATCACCATGAAGATGCCGTTCAGGGCATCCTTGACGATGTTCTGGGCGCCGAAGCCGAGCCCCGCGCCGATCGCGGCCGACAGCAGGGCGAAGGAGCCGAGCACGTCGGAGTTGATCGCGTTCACCACGAGCAGCGTCGTGATGATGAACAGGGTCACGTTGATGACGTTGCGGAACACGGACCCGAGCGTCCGGGTACGTTGCACGACGCGGACGGCTGCCAGGGGCGACGCCTGCAGGGCCTGGGTGTCGGTGACGTCCTGCTTGCGCTTGACCCCCGAGACGATCTGGTCGACGACGCGATCGATGACGCTCAGCAGCACCCAGCGCACGATTAGCGCCCCGACGACGATCACGAAGACCTGGATCAGCGTGCCGAGGAACACGGGCCAGGTGTCGTTCCACCACACGATGAGATTCGTCCAGAGGTCGGTCACTGGGTCGCCTCCGCTCGCAGGTCGGTTCGGGGTCGGGTCGGTGTCTGGTCGAACATCGAAGCGAGTCTACTGAGGGCCGCGTGGGAGTCAGCCGAGCGACTCCGCATCGCAGCGACGCGCGCGCAGCGCCCGCTCGAGTTCGTCGAGCTGCTCCGACACGAGGCGGTGCAGCGGCGCGGGCGACGGGTTCGCCGCGAGCCAGGTTCGTGCGGAATCGGCGACCTCGCTCGTGACGAGTGGTGCGGGGAACAGCCGCTTCACGATGAGCGAGGCCATCGTGAAGCTCCGTTCGGCCCAGACGTCCTGCAGCACGTCGAAGTAGTCGTCGACGGTCGAGGCGAGCAGCGTCGGGTCGGAGGTGCGACGCCATCCGTCGGCGATGGCGCGCGCGACGTCGTTGGAGAGCCCCGCATCGGTCGCGACCCGGTGCCATGCAGCGTCCTTCACGGCCTGGTCGGGCCGCGCGGCGCGGGCGGTCTCGGCGAGCCGGTGCCCCTTCGCGGTGTCGTCGAGGGCGAGCGCCGCTGCGATCTCCCCGTCGATCTCGTCGTCGGATGCCGCGAGCAGGGCGGCCCGGGCGATGACGAGCTCCCATCGAAGGTCGAGGTCGATCTCGAGGCCGTCGAGGCGGATCGACCCGTCGAGGAGGCTCCCGAGCACGTCGGCGTGAGCCTGCGAGCTGGCCAGCTGCGTGAACGCCTTCACGAACTGCAGCTGCGCGTCGGAACCGGCGTCGGCGAGTTCGGCGAGCGCCCAGACGCCGTCTCCCGCCTCGGCGGCGACGCGCTCCCGGTGCTCATCGGCGAGGTACCGCCCCAGCGCCGTCTCGAGCCGCGTCAGCGCGAGGCCACGTGCCGAGGACTGCGTCTCGCGCCCGATGCTGCCGAGTACGAGGCGCACGAAGGCTCTTGCCGGCAACTCGGCATCGCGCACGGCGTCCCACGCGGAGCCGAGGACCACCGCACGGGACACCGGGTCGGCGAGGTCCGCGAGGCGCTCGAGGGCGGTCGCGTACGACACATCGTCGAGGCGGACCTTCGCATAGGTGAGGTCGTCGTCGTTCACGAGCAGCAACTCGGGTCGGGGGAGGCCGACGAGCTCGGGCACCTCGGTCGAGGCGCCGTCGACGTCGATCTCGATGCGGTGCGTGCGGACGAGCGCGCCGTCCGCGTCGCTCGCGTAGCAGCCGAGGGCGACCCGGTGGGGGCGGAGGGTCGGGTGCGCCGCTGCCGCGGTCTGCTCGATCGCGGCCCGCGTGATCGTGCCCGCGGCATCCGCCTCGATGACGGCGCGGAGCGTGTTCACGCCTGCGGTCTCGAGCCAGAGCGCCGACCACTCGGTGAGTTCTCGTCCGCTCGCACGTTCGAGCTCGTCGAGGAGGTCTCGGAGCGTCGCGTTGCCGCCGGCGTTGGCGGTGAGGTACGCGCCGACGCCGCGCTGGAACGCCTCGAGCCCGACCCACGCGACGAGCTGCTTGAGCACGGAGGCGCCCTTGTCGTAGGTGATCGCGTCGAAGTTGACCTCGACGTCGCCGAGCGATTCGATCGGCGCCACGATCGGATGGGTCGAGGGAAGCTGGTCCTGCTCGGCGGCGTACGTCTTCTCGTCGCTCGCGAAGGTGGCCCAGACTCCCGTGAACTCGGTCACCTGCGAGGTCGCGAGCGTCGAGGCCCACGTCGCGAACGACTCGTTGAGCCAGAGGTCGTTCCACCAGCGCATCGTGACCGAGTCGCCGAACCACATGTGCGACAGTTCGTGCAGCACGACGATGGCCCGCTGCTCGCGCCGGGCATCGGAGACCCGCGAACGGAAGAGGTAGTTCTCGTTGAAGGTGACCGCGCCGACGTTCTCCATGGCGCCCCAGTTGTACTCGGGGACGAAGATCTGGTCGTACTTGCCGAACGGGTAGGGCACGCCGAAGGCCCGCTCGTAGAACTCGAGACCCGCCTGCACCGTGTCGAACATGACGTCGGGTTCGGCGTGCTCCGCGAGCGAGGCCCGGGTGAAGACCCCGAGGGGGATCTCCCGGCCGTCGGTGCTCGTGGCCGAGCCGTGCCAGTGCGCGTAGGCGCCGGCCACGATCGCGACGATGTAGCTCGAGATCACCGGGCCGGTCTCGAACGCCCACACCGCGGCATCCGCGCCGTCGCCCGTGGGGACCGCCTCGGGCGTGGGCGCGTTGCTCAGCACGACCCACTCGGCGGGCGCGGTGATCGTGAACCGCACGGAGGCCTTGAGGTCGGGCTGGTCGAAGACGGCGTAGACGCGGTTGGCCTCGGCGACCGCGAACTCCGTGTAGAGGTACACGGCGTCGTCGACCGGGTCGACGAACCGGTGGAGGCCCTCGCCGGTGTTCGTGTACGCGCAGGTGCTCACGATGCGCAGCTCGTTCTCGGCCGCCAGGTCGTCGAGTCGGATGCGGCCGCCGTCGGATGCCGCGGTCGGGTCGATGGCCCGGCCGTTGAGGGTGACCTCGTGCACGTCGACGGTGGTCGCCTCGATGAAGGTCGCGGCGCCCTCGGTCGCACGGAACCGCACCACCGTGGTGGAGGCGAACGTGGAGCCGTCGCCCGTCAGGTCGAGCTCGACCTCGTACGACACGTCGGCGACGATCGCCGCGCGTTCCTCGGCTTCGATGCGGGTCAGATCGGCAGCGGGCATGGGCGGGGGCCTCCGGAGGGTCGTGGACGGGCCAGCCCAGCCTACTGACTCAGTGCGCGCCGCCGGCGGAGGGGAGCAGGCCGTGCTGGTAGGCGTAGATCACCAGTTGCACGCGGTCGCGGGCGTCCAGCTTCAGGAGCACCCTGCCGACGTGCGTCTTGACCGTGGACTCGGACAGGAAGAACCGTGCCGCGATCTCCGCGTTGCTGCCGCCCTCTGCGACGGCGATCAGGACCTCCCGCTCGCGGGCCGTGAGGTCGGACAGGCCGGGCGGGGCGTCGTCGCCGGCACGGGGCAGTTCGCGCCCGAACAACTCGATCATGCGACGGATCACCCGCGGTGCGAGGGCGGCCTCGCCGGCGTGCACCGTGCGGATCGCGCCGACCAGGTCGGCGGGGCGCGAATCCTTGAGCAGGAATCCGCTCGCCCCCGCGCGGATCGCCGCGAAGGCGTACTCGTCGAGGTCGAAGGTCGTCAGCACGAGCACCCGCGTCGGGCGCCCGCCGCGCACGATGGCCTCGGTCGCGGCGATGCCGTCGACGCCCGGCATCCGGACGTCCATCAGGATCACGTCGACCTCGTGCGAGTCGACCAGCTCGGCGGCCGCTCCTCCATCGGCCGCCTCGCCGACGACCTCCAGGTCGGGCTCCGCCTCGAGCACCATGCGGAGGCCGGTGCGGACCAGCGACTGGTCGTCGGCGATGGCCACTCGGATCGGAGCGCGGTCGGGGCTCATGTCGCCTCCTCGGCGTCGGAGGGTGCCGTCGATCCGGCGGCGTCGGCGGCGTCCGCGGAACGCAGGACGGCCCTGAGGTGCCAGCCTCGCACGGCGCCCGGTCCCGCCTCGAGGGTACCGCCGTACAGGGCGACGCGTTCGCGCATGCCCACGAGGCCGTGGCCGCCGCCGGGGCTCTGTCGGCCCATCGGGGTCGGCGCGTCGTCGACGACGTCGACCCGTACCAGGCCCTCGGCATGCTCGACCGTGACCTCGACCGCGTGCGCCGCGGCCGCATGCCGGAGCGCGTTCGTCAGGCCCTCCTGCACGATGCGGTAGATCGTCAACTGCAGGTTGGGGTCCTCGACCGGCGCTCCGACGGTCGTCAGTCGCGCAGGCAGCCCGGCGGCGCGGAACCGGTCGACGAGGGCG
Organism: Agromyces salentinus; assembly: GCF_009749395.1. GTDB lineage: Bacteria > Actinomycetota > Actinomycetes > Actinomycetales > Microbacteriaceae > Agromyces > Agromyces salentinus. The sequence goes on along the minus strand of NZ_WBIR01000010.1, from coordinate 2,853 downwards.
GGGATCGCGGCGGCGTCGGGCTGCGGCGCCAGGTCGTCGTCGCCGGTGCCCGGTTCGGCGAGCACCCCGAGCATCCGGCGCATGTCGGCGAGCGCCGAGCGGCCCGTCTCGGCGACGTGGCGCATCGCCTCGGAGGCGCGTTCCGGGTCGCGGCTCGCGGTCGCCGACGATCCGTCGGCGAGGGTCACCATCACGGTGAGGCTGTGGGACACGATGTCGTGCATCTCCCGGGCGATGCGGGAGCGTTCGAGCGCCGTCGCGAGCCGCGCCTGCTGGTCCCGTTCGCGCGCGAGGTCGTGGGCTCGTGCGATGAGCGCATCGAGGTAGCGCCGCCGATTGCCGACCGTCACGCCGATGAGCGTCCCGATGAGCAGGAGCACGGTGAACTGCGTCGCCGAGGCCGGGGCGTCGGCGCCGAACGGGGAGACCGTGTCGTCGCCGGCCCACACGGCGAGGTAGGAGGCGAGCGTCGCCACGATCACCGAGCCCGCGAACCCGACCCAGGCGGAGCGCGTGGACCGGTACACGGCGAGCGCGTAGAGCCCGAACAGGGTGGGAACCACGTCCGCCGGGCCGAACGGGGCGGCGACCAGGCAGGTGAGCCAGGCCACGAGGAGCAGTATCCATGGCCGGCGTCGCCGGAACAGCAGGATCGCCGCCGCGGCCGCGAGGATGGCAGCCGGCTGCGCGACGAGGATCCAGGGCTGCAGGGGAGTCGCCGTGGTCTCGGTGGTCGCCGTCCCGACGAGGGTCGGCACGAGGTAGACGGCGGTGATCAGCGAGTCGGTGAGCCACGGATGCCGTGCCCAGAACTGCCGGACGACGCCCGGCGGCTTCGGCAGACGCAGTTCTCCCCCGGCCGCCGCACGCGGGTGGCCGGGGGAGAGTGGTGCTTCCGTCATGGACTGGACTCTACGCGTCGCGCCGCTTCAGGAGCACGGCTGCCCCGACGACGGATGCCGCGACCCAGCCGAGCACGATGAACAGGTTGAGCCAGACGCCGAGCGCGTCGCCGGAGGGGCCCGCGGTGGTCGACGTGAACATGTTCATGCCCGCGCTCGGGAGGAGGTACGGGATGAGGTCCGCTGCCCACTCGGCCGGGATCATCGCGATGACCGTCGGCAGCAGGAGGAGGAGTCCGAGCACCGCGGCGATGCCGCCGGCGCTGCTTCGGAGCATCGTGCCGACCCCGAGGGCGAAGACGGCGACGAGGGCGAGGTAGAGCGCGCCGCCGAGCAGCGGGAGGAACACCGCCGGTTCGGCCAGGCTCGCCGAGACGCCCGTGTCCGCGAAGACCACGGATGAGACCACGAAGGCGAGGAGGTTGGCGACGAGGCCGACGACGAACGTCGCGGCGAAGAGCACGACGCCCTTCGCCGCGAGCGCGGGGAGGCGCTTGGGCACGGCCGTGAGGGTCGAGCGGATCATGCCGGTCGTGTACTCGCCGCTGATGACGAGCACGCCGAGCACGCCGGCCACGAGTTGGCCGAAGTAGACGCCGAACACCGAGGCCTGCAGCACCAATTGCGCCTGCTGATCGGCCGGAGCGCGGCCGGCGTCGCCTCCGCCGTTCATGCCGCTCGCCATGCTCAACGACATGATGAACGCCATCCCGAGCGAGATCGCGATGACGATGACGTACGACCAGGTCGTCGAGCGGAGGCTCCTGAGCTTGATCCACTCGGAGCGGAGGACGCCGCCGAAGGTCAGCGTGGTCGCACGCGCACGCTGGGACGGATGCGTCGTGGGCTGGGTGATCGTGGTCATCGGACGGCCTCCGTGCGGTATTCGACGGCGTCGGCGGTGAGCGCCATGTAGGCCTCCTCCAACGACGCGCTGAGCGGGGTGAGTTCGTGGATGGCGAGCCCGTGCGTGGCCGCGAGGTCGCCGATGCCGGCCGCGGCGAGGCCGGTGACCTCGAGCGTGCCCGCTTCGGAGCGGATCACCGCGACCTCGGGGGCGGCGAGGAGGTCTGCGAGTTGGGACGCCTGCGGCGACTTGACCAGGACGCGGGTGCGCGTCCCGCCCGCGATGATGTCGGCGACCGGGGCGTCGGCGATGATCTCGCCTCGTCCGAGCACGATGAGGTGGTCGGCGGTGAGGGCCATCTCGCTCATCAGGTGCGAGGAGAGGAAGATCGTCCGTCCCTCGGACGCGAGGTGCCGCACGAACTGGCGCACCCACAGCACGCCCTCGGGGTCGAGGCCGTTGACGGGCTCGTCGAGGATGAGCGTCGCCGGGTCGCCGAGCATGGCCGCGGCGATGCCGAGCCGCTGGCCCATGCCGAGCGAGAAGCCGCCCACGCGCTTGCGGGCGACGGACTCGAGCCCGGTGAGCTCGATCACCTCGCGGACCCGGCTCGCGCCGATGCCGTGCGTGGCAGCCATCGCGAGGAGGTGGTTGTAGGCGCTGCGGCCGGTGTGCACGGCCTTCGCATCGAGGAGGGCCCCGACCTCGTGCAGGGGAGCCCGGTGCTCGGCGTACGGCCTGCCGTTGACGCTCACGCGTCCTTCGGTCGGGCGGTCGAGCCCCACGATCATGCGCATCGTGGTGGACTTGCCCGCGCCGTTCGGCCCGAGGAAGCCCGTGACCTGCCCCGGGCGGACGGTGAAACTGATGTCGTTGACGGCGGTCTTCGCGCCATAGCGCTTGACGAGCCCTTCTGCCGTGATCATGCCTGCAACGCTACGCACCGGCGGCTCGGGGGACATCCGCCGTGCGAATGGTCGAGGGCGGGTCGGCGTGGTACCTGGGTACCACGCCGACCCGCGCTCGACGACGGTGCTAGCCCTGCTGCGCGTCGCGCGCCGGCGCGCCCCGCGCACGATCGACGCCCGCGAGCCGCACGACGAC
>NZ_WBIR01000009.1 GCF_009749395.1 Agromyces salentinus | reverse complement strand
CTGCCGCTGCAGCCGCGGCGGCAGCGGCTGCAGCGGCCGGCGGCGGCGCTGGGGGCGGCGGGGGCGGCGGGGGCGCCGACACCGAGGCGCCACCGCCCGGCATCGTGGTCGACCCGGGAAGCGCGCAGGCCTACGCGGCATCCGCCGTCGCGAGGTACGGCTGGGACGACGGCCAGTTCCAGTGCCTGTACTCGCTCTGGATGCGCGAGTCGAGCTGGCGGGCCGACGCGTACAACACCTCGAGCGGGGCGTACGGCATCCCGCAGTCGCTGCCTGGGAGCAAGATGGCCAGTGCGGGCGCCGACTGGCGTACGAACCCGGCCACGCAGATCGAATGGGGCCTGTCCTACATCTCCTCCAGGTACGGGTCCCCGTGCGCCGCGTGGGCGCACTCGGAGGCCGTGAACTGGTACTGATGGGTCATGGCCGACCTCGACGAACGCGCGGTGTTCCGCGCCCATGCCGCCGAAGGCGTCCTCCTGCTCGGGGGCGGCGCCGCGATCCTCCTCCAGCTCGCCGACGCCCGCGTCGCGCACGGGGTCGCCCGGCATAGCGACTTCGCCGAGCGGCCCTTCGACCGGCTGTTCGGCACCCTCGACTACGTCTACGCGATCGGGTTCGGGGATGCGGATATCGCGGACGAAGCGGTCCGTCGCGTGAACGCCCGGCACGTGCCCGTACGGGGCATGCTGGATGCGCCCGCCTCCACTCCGGCCTCTTCGGACCGGGTGCAGGAGGCCGCCGACGACGCCGTCCGGTACAGCGCCTTCGACGCCGACGCCCAGCGCTGGGTCGCGTCGACGCTCCTCGCCGTGGCCCTGGAGGTCCACGAGCGGGTCTGGGGCCCGTTGGACGCCGTCCGTGCCGACGCCATCGTGCGCGGGTACGCCCCCCTCGGGTTCAGCCTGCAGGGCGCTCGGCAGGGATGGCCGACGACGAGGGCGGAGTTCGACGCATGGTGGGAGGCCCGGCTCGCGACGCTTCGCGTGGGCGAGCAGGCGCGATCGGTCGCACGCACGCTGCTCGGGGCATCCTCGGCCCTTCCTCCGGGCGTGGGCCTCCTGCTGCCACCGGTGCGACTCATGACCGCGGCCCTGCTGCCTCCCGCGATCCGCGACGCGTTCGGGTTCCGGTGGACCCCGCGAGCGGCCCGTGCCGCCGAGGCCTGGCTCGGCGGTGTCGCCTGGCTCTGGCCACGACTCCCCCGGCGCGTCCGCGATGCGCCGATGCGGCACTCGCTCCGTCGTGCCCGTCGCCGGTACGCTGAGCGTGAGCGACAAGGACGATGATGACCGAGCACAACCGCCATGCCGAACCGATCGACAGCATCGATCGTCGCATCGTCGCGGAGCTGAGCCGCGACGGACGTCTCTCGGTGCGCACCCTGGCGGAGCGCGTGCACATCTCCCGCACCGCCGCCCACAACCGCGTGCAGCACCTCATGGCCCGCGGCGTCATCACCGGGTTCGGGGCCCAGATCGATCGCAAGGCGATCGGCCTGAACATCTCGGCCCTCGTCGTCGTCCGCATCGGCGGCGACGCGTCCTGGGAGGCGATCGCCGCGAAGCTCGCGACGCTCCCGTTCGTCGAGAAGGTGCAGGCCGTGTCGGGCGACATCGACATCATGCTCACGGTCAGTGCTCCCGACCACGAGCAGTTGAGCCAGGCGATCCTCCGCGACATCCACGACCTGCCCGGGGTCGTCTCGACGAGGTCGCACCTCATCCTCGCCGAGATCGACGGTCGACCGCCAGCGCAGTCGCTGGACATCTGGCGCCCCTGAGGCGTTCCCGCCGGGACGAACGGCCTGCGTTGCGCCGCGTGGATGCCGATCGTTCACGCTTTCGGGAAAGCGCTGATCGGCGGCATCCCCTCGTTCCACGATGGAGCCATGAGTCTCAGCGTCGAGCGACCCGATACCCGGTCCCTACCGTCCCAGAAGCCCATCCGGCTCCTCGACAACGCCGGTCATGCCGTGCATGGCAGCGCCACCGGCGGGTTCGACCTGCCCGACCCGGCGACGCTCCTCGATCTCTATCGCCGCATGGTCGTCGCACGCCGCTTCGACGTCCAGGTGACGGCGCTCACCAGGCAGGGTCGGCTCGCGACCTACCCGTCGGCGCTGGGCCAGGAGGCCTGCGAGATCGGTGCCATCTCGGCGCTCGAGGCGTGTGACTGGTTCTTCCCGACCTACCGCGACAGCGTCGCGCTGCTCACCCGCGGCATCGAGCCGGGCGACATCCTCGCCTCGTTCCGCGGCGACTGGCACAACGGCTACGACCAGCACGCGCACCGCACCGCCTCGCAGGCGACGCCGTTGGCCACCCAGGCGCTGCACGCCGTCGGGCTGAGCCATGCCGCACGCCTCCGCAACGATCCGATCGTCGCGCTCACGATGCTCGGCGACGGCGCGACGAGCGAGGGCGACGCCCACGAGGCATTCAACTTCGCGGCGGTCTGGCAGACGCCCACCGTCTTCATCGTCCAGAACAACCAGTTCGCCATCAGCGTCCCGCTCTCGAGGCAGACGCGGGCGGCCACGCTCGCCGACAAGGCCGTCGGCTACGGCATGCCCGGGTTCCATGTCGATGGGAACGACGTCGCCGCGATGTTCGCCGTCACGCGCGCGGCGATCGAGCGCGCGCGGTCGGGCGGAGGGCCGACCCTCATCGAGGGCCTCACGTACCGCATCGAGGCGCACACGAACTCCGACGACCCCACGCGATACCGCGCGGCGCGCGACGTCGAGCACTGGAAGCGTCGGGACCCCATCGAACGACTCGAGCGATATCTCGTATCGGAGGGCGCCCTCCCCGAGGACGTGCGCACCGAGATCGCGGATGCCGCGGAGCAGGTCGCCGCCGACACGCGGCAGGTCATGACCGCGGAGGCGACGATCGACCCGCTCGAGCTCTTCGACCACGTCTACGCGAATCCCCGCGCCGCGCTCCTCGAGCAACGCGGACGCCTCGCGGCCGAGCTCGCCGAAGCCGCGGCATCCGGGAGCACCCCCGCCGCACACGCCGGGGCCGCCCGATGAGCGCGACCCGCACCGACGCACGACCCGAGCCCGCGGCATCCGCACCCGCGACGCTCACGATGGCGGGCGCGCTGAACGCGGCGCTCCGCGACGCCATGGCCGCCGACGACCGCGTCGTCGTCTACGGCGAGGACGTCGGGCCCCTCGGCGGCGTCTTCCGCGTGACCGACGGCCTGCAGTCCACGTTCGGCGAGGACCGCATCTGGGACTCACCGCTGGCCGAGTCCGGCATCGTCGGAACGGCCATCGGCATGGCGATGTACGGCATGCGACCCGTCGTCGAGATGCAGTTCGACGCGTTCAGCTATCCCGCGTTCGAGCAGATGGTCTCGCACGTGGCGAAGATGCGCAATCGGACGAAGGGGCGGATGCCGCTGCCGATGGTCGTGCGCATCCCGTGCGCCGGCGCGATCGGCGGGGTCGAGCACCACTCGGATTCGTCCGAGGCCTACTGGACGGCGACGCCGGGCCTCACCGTGGTCATGCCCTCGAACCCCGCCGACGCGTACTCGATGCTGCGCGAGGCCATCGAGAGCGAGGACCCCGTCGTCTTCATGGAGCCGAAGAGCCGGTACTGGGCCAAGGATGCGCTCGAGCTTCCGGTGCGCACGGCGCCGATGGACCGGGCCGTCGTCGTGCGCGAGGGCGCCGACGTGACGCTGCTGGCCTACGGACCCACCGTTCGCACCGCGCTCGAGGCAGCGGATGCCGCAGTTGCCGAGGGGCTCTCGATCGAGGTCGTCGACCTGCGGAGCCTCTCGCCCTTCGATGATGAGACCGTGTCCGCCTCCGTGCGCAAGACCTCGCGAGCCGCGGTGATCCACGAGGCCGCGCAGTTCGGCGGATACGGTGCCGAGGTCGCCGCACGCGTGACCGAGCGCAACTTCCACCACCTCGCGGCGCCCGTGCTCCGCATCACCGGCTTCGACATCCCCTACCCGTCGCCGAAGCTCGAGGAGTTCCACCTCCCGACGCCCGATCGCGTGCTCGCCGCGCTCGCCACGTGGGAATGGGACCTCGCATGAACCGGGACTTCATCCTCCCCGACCTGGGCGAGGGACTGACCGAGGCCGAGGTCGTCGCCTGGCTCGTCCAGCCCGGCGACGAGGTGCGCATCGACCAACCGGTCGTCGAACTTGAGTCGGCGAAGTCGGTCGTGCAACTGCCGACCCCGTTCGCCGGCGTCGTCGCCGCGCTCGGGGGCGAGGTGGGCCAGGTGCTGCACGCCGGCCAGGTGCTCCTGAGCCTTGCGCAGCCGGAAGCCGCGGATGCGGCCGAACCGAACGCGGCCCCGACTGCGCAGGCCGGCACCGGCGGCGGAACGAACTCGGGTGCCGAGTCGCCCGCGACCGCCCAGCCGGCAGAGCCCGGCATCGTCGTGGCGGAGTCGGCGCCGGCGGAGGAGTCCGGCGCCGTACTGATCGGATACGGGACCAGGGCGAGTGCCCCGACCGTTCGATCCTCGTCGGCGCCGTCCCGCTTCGGTCGTGGACGCGGATCGGGCCCGGCGGAACCGGCCGGATCCCCCGATGGCGAGGGGCCTGCCTCGACGGCAACGGCGATCCTCGAGCTGGATCCCGCGCGCCGGTCCCCCGTCGTGTCGCCGCTCGTGCGCCGTCTCGCCCGCGAACACGGGTTCGATGCGAGCCGGCTCGAGGGCAGCGGACCGCAGCACCTCGTGGTCCGCCGCGACGTCGAGTCCTTCATCGCCCGTCGCGGTGACGGCCCCATCGCGGTGCCGGCTCCTGCCGCAGCGCCGGCTCCCGCCGCCGATGCGTCGGCCGCGCCATCGGGCCATCGCGACGCCGAGGCCGACGCTGCGGAGCCCGGGCGCACGAGCGGCGAACGGCGGGTTCCGCTCGATCGCTTGCAGAAGGCCGCCGCCGCCCAGTTCACGCGCTCGCGCCGAGAGATCCCGGATGCCACGGTCTGGATGGACGTCGACGCGACAGGCCTCTTCGAGGCCCGTCGGGATCTGCTCGCGGCGACCGGCGAGAGCTTCGGCATCACCGCGCTCGTGGCCAGGTTCACGGTCGCGGCCCTGGTGCGGCATCCGTCGTTGAACGCGGCCTTCGATGCCGAGCGGGACGAGATCGTGTTCCACGACGACGTGCACCTCGGCATGGCCGCCCAGACGCCGCGCGGGCTCGTCGTGCCGGTCGTGCACGGCGCCGGCCGCATGTCGCTCCGCGTGTTGCGCGACGCGATCGCGGAACGCACCGAACAGGCGTCGTCGGGACGGTTCCCGCCCTCGGCCCTGTCCGGCGGGACCTTCACGCTGAACAACTACGGCACGCTGGGGGTCGACGGGTCGGCCGCCATCATCAACCATCCGCAGGCGGCGATGCTCGGCATCGGTCGCATCGTCGAGCGCCCGTGGGTCGTCGACGGAGCACTGGCCGTTCGCCGCGTCACGGAGTTGACCGTGTCGTTCGACCATCGCGTCTGCGACGGGGCGGAGGCCGCCGCCTTCCTGACCGAGGTCGCGCGCTCGATCGAACGACCCGTCTCGGTCCTGGCCGACCTCTGATCTCGCCACGACGACGGAACGGCCCGGTCCCCTCTCGAGGACCGGGCCGTTCCATTCGGACGGATCAGAAGAACTCGTCGGGGGTGCCGGCCGCCCGCTCGACGTCGCGCGTGTCGACGGAGGCGCCCTTGAGCTTCGCGACGGCGACCCGGAGGCCGGACTCCATCTGGGCGGCCCAGGCGTCGGACTCCCGGGCGCTCGTCTCGGCGGCACGCGCGCGAGCCTCCGCCGCCTCGGCCGCATGCCTGGCCTCGCTCACCTGGCGCAGCGCCAGCGAGATGCCGTAATACGCCGCCACCATGGTCGCGATCGGCGCCGCGATGATCGCGAGGGCGCTGATCGCGGCGCCCGTGGGGCTGAACGCGATGAGCAGTGCGAACGCCAGGAAGAGCGCCGCGATGGCGACCAGGACGACCAGCATGAACCGCAGGTCGCGGCTCCAGACGCGGCCGCTCGTCGCCTTCTCGGGAGCGACCTCCGCCGACGTGGTGCCGTCCTGGAGCTCGGGGAATCCGTCGTCGGGCAGACCCGGCTCGGCCCGCGTCACCGCCGGCTCGCTCGAGGCTCCCTGGCTGTAGACCGGACGAGTGCTCGCGTCGCTCATGCTCTCCCTGCTTCCCATGCGTTGCTGACACCCAATTGTGTTCTCCACCCGGAAGGGGGTCAAGGAACCGCGCCGTACGGCGGCAACCGCCCGCCTAGGCGCGGTGGATGCTGGGAACGAGGGCGCGGAGCGCCCTCGCGACCAGCGGCGCAGCGAACAGGAGCAGCACCCACAACATGCCGATCGCGGGCACGAGAAAGGCCAGCAGGCCAGCGACGAGCAGCGCGACGAGCACGCTGATCGAGCGGCTCGGATCGATGGCGCCCACTGCGCCGTCGACGAGCAGCGCGGGCTCCCGCCGGAGGGTCAGGTCGATGATGAGCATGGCGGTCGTCGTCACGATCATCGTGCCGATGTAGGCGGCGTCGAAGCTGCCGTCCACGCTCTCGCGCGTCGAGACGGCGTTCGCCGCGAACGGGAGGAACACGATGCTGGCCAGCCAGAGCATGTTCGCCCAGACGAGTCCGGGCGAGTAGTCGCGCACCAGCTCGAACACTCGATGGTGGATGACCCAGAACCTCCCGATGACCGCGAAGGTGACGACGAATGCGACGAACGAGCCCACGTTCGCGGCGAAGAACTCGCCGAAGTGCTGGTCGCCGATGTCACCGGCGAGATCGACGAGCGGCAGGATCAGGATCGTGATGGCGATCGCGACGGTCGCGTCGGAGAAGTTCACGAGGCGGTCGAGTCCGCGTTCGGTGCGTGCCATCCTGTCTCCCCCGGAATCCCGTGCGGCCACGCCGACCGGGGTCGTCAGTCGCCCTCGGTCTTCGGATGTCCCACGCTATCGGCTGGGTGCAGGACCCGTTCGCCCGACGTCATCATGGATCGCCACGAATCCGGTTCGCCGGCGACTCGGTGCCCAGTCGGAACCGAGAGTCAGTGCCCAGTCGGAACCGAGCTGAAACGAAAATGACCGGCACTCGAAAGTGCCGGTCATCCGTGATTTGGTGGATCTGAGGGGACTCGAACCCCTGACCCCCTGCATGCCATGCAGGTGCGCTACCAGCTGCGCCACAGACCCGTTCTGCCTCGCTTGAGGCAACGAATTGAGCTTACACCAGCCTCACGCCCTGAACGAAATCGAGGGATGCTCGGCTGATCGCCCGCTTCGTCAGCCGGCCAGGAGCGGCTCCAGCGGCACTGCCGGGCAGTCGAGCCACAGCCGCTCGAGGCCGTAGTACATGCGGTCCTCAGGGTGGAAGACGTGCACGACGAGGTCGCCGAAATCGAGCAGGATCCAACGGCCGGTGCTGTGCCCCTCGCGGCGGAGGGTCTTCGTCCCGGCGTCGCGGAGGACGTCCTCGATCTCGTCGGCGATCGCGATGACGTTCCGCTCCGACGTTCCGGTCACGAGGAGGAAGATGTCGGCGAACGGAAGCGGCTGCGACACGTCGAGTGCGACGAGGTCGTCGCCGCCCTTCGAGTCTGCTGCGCGCGCCGCGATGGCGAGTGAGTCGAGGGCGTGGTCGGATGCGGTCATACGCTCGTTTCCGGTCTGGAATGGATGGCTGGAGGAGCCGGGACTCAGAAGAGCCCGGTGAGGGCGCCGATGACGAGCGTGGCGACGACGCCGAGCGCCAGGACGCCCGCGGTCACGGCGAGGACGAGGGGCACGTTCATGCCCTCTTTCGACGGGGGCGTCATGACGGCCTTCGCCGCACTCTGCGTGCTGATGGCCCTCGTGGCGGAGACCGGGGCGCCCGCGCTGGCGCCGTCCTCGACCTGGTCGAACAGCCGGTCGACATCGGCCGAATCGATCTGGCTCGGATGCACGCCGGTGGCGCCGTAACTGCGCGGGAGGTCGATCGAGCCCGTCACGATGATCTCGCCGTTGTCGGCGAGCGGTGCGGGGATGCCCGTGTGATCGGGCAGCGACGGAAGGATGAGCGCGTTGGTGGTGGTCGGCACGCCGCGACCGACGCCGCCACGGGAGAGCACCTGGTCGTAGGGCTGCGGCTCGACCGGGGCATCCAGTTGCGAAGTCCAGTGGCCCACGGGCTTCGGCGTCGCGAGCGGCTGCTCAGCGGCGGCTGCGGCCGACTCCTGATGCGGAATCGGCTGCCGCGGCACGCCTGCGTTCGGGTGCATGCCGGTGGGCGGATACAGATCTCCGGACGCCGTCGTCGGAACCGGCGAGACCGATGGGTATGCTGCGGATGCCGGCGCGCGTGGCGCGTCCATCGCGGTCGCACCCGCGACCTCGTCGACGTCGACGTCGTCGAGGTCATCGTGGTCGGTCGCCGCGTCGCCGAGCATCGCCCGGAGCTCGCGACGCGTCAGGGTGCGCTCGGGCGTGCGTGCGGACGGCGCGGGCGGGGCCGCAGGAGCGGGCGTCGCGGGCGTCGGCGCGAAGCTCACGGGCGCGGCGGCCGCAGGCGGGAGGGGGGCGGGCACCGGCGCCGCCGTGCCCGTGTTCGGGTACGGCGCCGGGACCTGCGAAGGCTGTCCGTAGGGCGAGGCCGGGGGCGCCTGGCGCGGTACGGCGATGCCGTTCGCGGAACCCTGGCCCGCGGGCGTGGGAGCGGCGTACGCGGGCACGGGGGCCGGTGGTGCGATCGGCTGCTGTACGACGGGAGTCACGGGCGGGAGGGCCGCCGGAGCGTCATTCGGGGTCGGCGAAGTCGCCTGCTGCTGCAGGCGTTCGCGCTCGCGCATCTCGCGGCGCGTCAGCTGTGGTTCCTGCGACGACGTCATTCGACACTCCGATAGAGGTGGTGCTTCGAGATGTACTGGACGACCCCATCGGGGACCAAGTACCACACCGGGAAACCCCGGCGCACCCTGTCTCGGCAATCGGTCGATGAAATCGCCAAGGCCGGGACCTCCAACAAGCTTACGTCCTGCTCCGGCAATCCGTGAATGGAGAGCACATGTCCCGGTCGACTCACAGCCACGAAGTGCGCCAGTTCCCAGAGCTCCGCGACGTCCTTCCAGGAGAGGATCTGCGCGATGGCGTCGGCCCCCGTGATGAAGAACAGGTCGGCGTCGGCGCGCTCGCGGCGCAGGTCGCGCAGCGTGTCGATGGTGAACGTCGGCTTCGCGCGGTCGACGTCGACCCGGCTCACGGTGAAGCGCGGATTCGACGCCGTCGCGATCACGGTCATCAGGTACCGGTGCTCGGCCTCCGTGACGTTCGTCTTGTAGCTCGGCTGCCCCGTCGGCACGAAGACGACCTCGTCGAGGTCGAGCGACTGCGCGACCTCGCTCGCGGCGACGAGGTGACCATGGTGGATCGGGTCGAACGTTCCGCCCATGACGCCGACCCGAGGTCGACGCGTCTCACCGGTGGTCACGATGGCGAACCGGCTCAGTGACCGCCGTGCTCGCCGTGGTCGGCTCCGTGGCGCGCGGCGAACGCCTCGGCCTTGGCCCGGTGACGGTTGGCCACGTCGCGGTAGGAGGCGGTGACGAATGCCAGCGCGGCGAAGATCACGAGCGCGATGAGCCCGAAGACCCAGGAGTCCATGGGCAGCTCGCGCGCGTTCACCGACTCGGACGTGAGGATGCCGGTCAGGACCGTGCTGGAGAGGCTCATGCGCCGTTTCCTTTCGAAGACTTCAGTGGTGCTCGAGACAGTCTAGCGACGTCAGGCGCGCACGTGACCGGCGCCGCGCACGATCCACTTCGTGCTGGTGAGTTCCGGCAGTCCCATGGGACCGCGGGCGTGGAGCTTCTGGGTCGAGATGCCGACCTCGGCGCCGAAGCCGAACTCGGCGCCGTCCGTGAATCGCGTCGAGGCGTTGACCATGACGGCAGCCGAGTCGACCTCGTTGAGGAAGCGCTCGGCATTGGCGAGGTCGTTGGTGACGATCGACTCGGTGTGCCTCGTCGAGAACGTGCGGATGTGCGCCAGCGCGTCATCGATGGAGTCCACGACCGCCACCGACAGGTCGAGGCTCATGTGCTCCGTCGCGAAGTCCTCGTCGGTCACCGGGAGCGCCTCCGGCCGCAGGGCACGGACCCGCTCGTCCGCGTGGATGGTGACCCCGGATGCCTCCAGCCGATCGAGCACGGCCGGGAGGACCCGATCGACCGCGTCACGATGCACCAGCAAGGTCTCGAGGGCGTTGCAGACGCTCGGACGCTGCACCTTGGCGTTGTGCACGAGTTCGACCGCCCACTGCTCCGGTGCGCTCGCGTCCAGGAACATGTGCACCACGCCCGCGCCCGTCTCGATGACCGGAACCCGCGCCTCGTCGACGACGGCGCGGATGAGCCCGGCGCTCCCCCGCGGGATCAGCACGTCGACGTAGTCGCGCGCCTGCATGAGGTGACGGGCGCCGGCCCGGCCGTAGTCGTCGACGGTCTGGACGGCGCCGGCCGGCAGCCCGACGGCGTCGATCGCGCCGCGGAGGACGTCGACGAGGACCCGGTTGGTCTGCTCGGCGGCCGAGCCCCCGCGCAGGACCACGGCGTTGCCGCTCTTCAGCGCGAGCACCGCGATGTCGATCGTCACGTTGGGGCGCGCCTCGTAGATCGCGCCCACGACACCCAGCGGCACTCTGATCTGGTCGATCCGGACCCCGCTCGGGAGGGTGCGTCCGGTGAGGGTCTCGCCGACCGGATCTGTCAGCGAGATGACCTCGAGCACGGCCGCCGCGAGGGCATCGATGCGCCCCTCGTCGAGCGCGAGCCGGTCGAGCAGTCCGGTCGTGAGACCTGAGGAGCGGCCGGCCTCGAGATCGAGGCGGTTCGCCGCGATGACCTCGTCGGCGCGGGCGCGGAGGTCGGACGCGATGCGCTCCAGCGCGGCGTCCTTCTCGGCGGTCGTCGCGCGCGCGAGGCGGTAGGAGGCCTCTTTCGCGGCGGCGAGCCGCGCGTCGATCACCGTCGAGTCGAAGTCGGGCTGCAGCATGGCTTCAGCCTAGGCGAGCGCCGCCTCTGCCTGGCCAGTGTGACGCTCGGCTGCGGCATCGAACCAGGTGCCGATCGGGGCTCCCTCGAGGGCCTCCGCGACGAGGGTCGTCGCGGTGATCAGCACCGCCGTGCCGGCGGCTGCGGCGATGCGCGCGGCCGACACCTTCGTCTCCGCTCCCCCGGTGCCGACGCCGGCGCGCCCCGCGGATCCGATCTCGATGCCGGCCAGCTCGTCGCCGAACGGCACATGCGCGATGCGCTCCGCGCCGTCGAGATGCGGGGGCTTCGTGTAGAGCGCATCGACGTCGGAGAGCAGGACGAGCAGGTCGGCGCCGACGAGCTGGGCGACGAGCGCCGCGAGGCGGTCGTTGTCGCCGAAGCGGATCTCATGCGTGGCGACGGTGTCGTTCTCGTTGACGATCGGAAGGACCCGGAGCGCGAGCAGTCGGTCCATCGCACGTTGCGCATTCGAGCGCGGCGTGGCGTTCTCGAGGTCGCCGGCGGTCAGCAGGACCTGGCCCGCGATGATGCCGTACCGGTCGAGGCTCGTCTGATAGCGCCACATCAGCACGTTCTGCCCGACCGCGGCAGCCGCCTGCTGGGTCGCGAGGTCATCGGGGCGCCCGTCGAGCGACAGGAACGGGATCGCGGTCGCGATGGCGCCGGAGGAGACCAGGATGATCTCGGCCCCCCGGCCATGGACCGCCGCGAGTGCGTCGACGAGCGGCTCGATCTGCGCGGCGTTCTCCCCGCTGATCGAGGACGAGCCGACCTTCACGACGATGCGCTTCGCGTCGACGACGTCGGCGCGGCTGCGCATCGTCATCGCTCGTCCTCGGCCTCCGCCGTCGCAGCGGCCGGTGCGGCCTCCGCGCCGGGTTCATCGGCCCACATCCCGGCCTCGCGCTCGCGATCGAGCTCCGCGCGTGCTTCGGCCTTGGCGTCCATGCGCTCGTGGTAGTCGCTCCGACGCTCGGCACGCGTGGCACGCCGGTTCTCGTCGAGGCGCACATCCGTGCCGCGAGGCGCGGTGATGAGCTCGGCCGTCGAGGTGAGCGTCGGCTCCCAGTCGAAGATGACTCCGGTGCCCGGGCCGATCACGACGGTCGATCCCGCGACGGCGCCCGCGCGGACGAGCGCGTCCTCGACCCCGAGACGCGCGAGGCGATCGGCAAGGAAGCCGACGGCCTCGTCGTTCGCGAAGTCGGTCTGCTGCACCCAGCGTTCGGGCTTGCCGCCGAGGATGCGGTAGATGGTGCCGTACGAACCGCCCTCGGCCTTGACGACGTAGTCGACCTCGTTGACGGCCTTCGGGCGGATCACGATGCGCGGCCCGCCGGCCTCGATGGCCGCGGCCGCGGCCTTGCGCTCCTCGTCGACGAGCGCGCCGAGGGCGAAGCCGAGCTGGCGCAGGCCCTCGTGGCTGACGGTGGAGATCTCGAAGACCGTGAAGCCGCGGGCCTCGAACTCGGGCTTGACCATCTCGGCGAGCTCGCGTGCCTCGGGCACGTCGATCTTGTTCAGGGCGATGAGCTGGGGGCGCTCGAGGAGCGGCGTCTGCCCCTCGGGCACGGGATATGCGGCGAGTTCGCCGAGGATCACGTCGAGATCGCTGATCGGGTCGCGACCGGGTTCCAACGTCGCGCAGTCGAGGACGTGGAGCAGGGCGGAGCATCGCTCGACGTGCCGGAGGAACTCGAGGCCGAGGCCCTTGCCCTCGCTCGCGCCCTCGATGAGCCCGGGCACGTCGGCCACGGTGAACCGGTGGTCGCCGGCCTCGACGACGCCGAGGTTCGGGTGCAGCGTGGTGAAGGGGTAGTCGGCGATCTTCGGCCGCGCCGCGGACATGGCCGCGATGAGGCTCGACTTGCCGGCCGAGGGGTAGCCGACGAGCGCGACGTCGGCGATGGACTTCAGGACGAGCTTGACCTCGCCCTCGTAACCGAGCGTGCCGAGCAGTGCGAAGCCCGGGGCCTTGCGCTTGGTCGACGCGAGCGCGGCATTGCCGAGGCCGCCCTGACCACCAGGGGCCACGACGTAGCGCATGCCGGGCTCGGTCATGTCGATGAGCTCGTCGCCGTCGGCGTCCTTGACGACCGTGCCCACGGGGACGGGCAGTTCGAGCGGCTCACCGGCCGCGCCCGACCGGTTGTCGCCCATGCCGGGCTGGCCGTTGCCGGAACTGCGGTGCGGACGCCCGTGGTACGCGAGGAGCGTCGTGACCTGGGGGTCGGCGACGAGCACGATGTCGCCGCCGCTGCCGCCGTTGCCGCCGTCGGGGCCCGCGAGGGGCTTGAACTTCTCCCGGCGCACCGAGACGCACCCGTTGCCCCCGTGCCCGGCGCGCACGAACAGCGTCACCTCGTCGACGAAGCTGACCATGCGCCCTGCCTTTCTACTCTGGAAACACGTGAGGGCGAGCCGAAGCCCGCCCTCACGAAAACCTGTCGGTCGGCTATTCGCCGGCCGCCACGATGTTGACCACCTTGCGGCCGCCCTTGGTGCCGAACTGCACCGAGCCGGCCTCGAGCGCGAAGAGCGTGTCGTCGCCACCGCGACCGACGCCCGCACCCGGGTGGAAGTGGGTGCCGCGCTGGCGGACGAGGATCTCGCCCGCGCTGACGACCTGGCCGCCGAAGCGCTTCACGCCGAGGCGCTGGGCGTTCGAGTCACGACCGTTGCGAGTGGAGCTCGCTCCCTTTTTGTGTGCCATGTCTGATTCTCCTTGCGAGCCGCTGCTGCTACTTGATGCCGGTGACCTTGAGGCGCGTGAGCTCCTGACGGTGGCCCTGGCGCTTCTTGTAGCCGGTCTTGTTCTTGAACTTCTGGATCACGATCTTCGGACCGCGGAGGTCGTTGAGGACCTCTGCCGTGACCGTGACCTTCGCGAGCGACTTGGCGTCGGAGGTGATGTTGTCGCCGTCGACGAGGAGGACCGGGACGAGCTGGACGTTGCCGTCCTTGTCGCCCTTGATGCGGTCGGTCGTCACGATGGTGCCGACTTCGACCTTCTCCTGCCGACCGCCGGCGCGCACTACTGCGTAAACCACTACTCGTACCTATCTCTGGGGAACCACGGGGATTCCGACTGTCTGATGGGGTGTCACTGCGCGGGACCCCAGCGGGAAGGAGGGTCGTCACTGCCAGAAAACGATGGTGCAGGCGGTTCTCCATGGGAGGAGCCTGCAGTGGGGCATACCGGGATAAGCGGCGGCACCAACGGTCGAGTTTACCGGATGGATCTGGGTGGGTCAAACGCGGGCCATCGGCGCGTCGCGAGTCGGGCGGCCTAGGATCGTGCCATGACCGTGCTCATCGACACGCCGCTGTGGCCGAAGCACGGCACCACGTGGTCCCACCTCGTGAGCGACGAGTCGATCGCCGAGCTCCGTGCGTTCGCCGATCGCGCCGGCCTCCCGGCCCGTGCGTTCGACCTCGACCACTACGACGTTCCCGTCGAACGCTACGACGAGCTCGTCGCAGCCGGGGCCGAGCCCGTGGCGCCGCGCGAGCTCGTGCGGCGCCTCGCCGCCAGCGGACTCCGCGTCTCGCCCCGCGAACGGCGGGAGCGACGCGAACGCGATGGGGCCCCGTCCGACTGACGTCGCTCGGGGCCCGATCGCGATGCGCACCGACTCAGTCGGACTCGGATGCCCCGTGCACGGCGTCGTCGGCGTTCGCAGCGCCCGCGCGGGTGATCACCGGGGCACCGCCCGCCGGTGACAGCGCCGCGGTCGACACGCGACGGCTCCGGGAGCGACCCTCGCCGGCCTTCTTCGGGGCAGGCAGCGCGTCCAGCACGGAGTCGAGGAGTTCGGCGGTGGCCGCGGTCTCGGGCCGTGCGCGCGGCGTCGTGACGACGGGCAGGTCGAGGATGGCCGCCACGTCGGGCAGTGCCTCGGCCCGAGCCTCCGCGGACTCCTGCGACCCGGCAGCGGCATCCGCGATGTCGAATTCGCCGGCAGGTGCCTCGTCCTCGCCGACGGACGGCGCCGGAGCGGCGTCGATCGTCGCGGCATCCGCGGCATCCGCGGCATCCGCGGGCTCCTCGGGCGAGGTCGACGTCGGGACATCCTCCTCAGCCGGGGTGTTCGCAGTCGTCTGCTCGCGCGAGGCGCGACGGCCCCGCCCACGGCGACGGCCCGAGCGCGTGCCCTGCTCGTCGGCCGGCTTCTCCCCGGCCTCCGTGGCGGCCGGCGCATCGGAACCCGCCGAGGCCTGCTCGTCGCGGTGCTCGGAGTGCGGGATGGTCGACGCGGCGATCTGGGCGAGGGCGTGCTTGACGTCCTCGGTGATCGCGTGCGTGCCGGTGTGCGCCTTCGGCTCGGCGACGACGTGCTGCGGCTGGGCAGGTGCACCCGAGGAGTTGCCGCCGCGGCCGTTGTTGCGTCGGCGTTCGGGCTGCTGCGGTGCGCGATGCTTCAGCACCGGCTCGTGGTGGACGACGATGCCGCGGCCCGCGCAGACCTCGCACGGCTCGCTGAACGTCTCGAGCAGGCCGAGGCCGAGCTTCTTGCGGGTCATCTGCACGAGCCCGAGCGAGGTGACCTCGGCGACCTGGTGCTTGGTGCGGTCGCGCGAGAGACACTCGATCAGCCGGCGCAGCACGAGGTCGCGATTGGACTCGAGCACCATGTCGATGAAGTCGACGACGATGATGCCGCCGATGTCGCGGAGCCGGAGCTGGCGGACGATCTCCTCCGCCGCCTCGAGGTTGTTCTTGGTGACCGTCTCCTCGAGGTTTCCGCCTGAGCCGACGAACTTTCCCGTGTTCACGTCGACGACCGTCATCGCCTCGGTCCGATCGATGACGAGCGATCCTCCCGACGGCAGGAAGACCTTGCGGTCGAGCGCCTTCTCGATCTGCTCGCTGATGCGGAACTCGTCGAACGAGTCGCGGTCGCCGGCGTAGGCCTCGATGCGCTCGAGCAGGTCGGGTGCCACCGCACGGAGGTAGCGCTCGATCGTGCCGCGCGCCTCGTCGCCCTCGATGATCATCTTCTGGAAGTCCTCGTTGAAGACGTCGCGAACGATCTTGATGAGCAGGTCGGGCTCCGAGTGGAGCAGCGCCGGAGCCTGCACCTTCTCGAGCTGGGCTGAGATGTCGGCCCACTGCGCGATGAGGCGGTTGACGTCGAGCGTCAGTTGCTCCTCGGTGGCGCCCTCGGCGGCGGTGCGCACGATCACGCCCTGGTTCTCGGGCAGCACCTCCTTGAGGATCTTCTTCAGGCGCGCACGCTCGGTGTCGGGCAGCTTCCGGCTGATGCCGTTCATCGAGCCGTTGGGCACGTACACGAGGTAGCGTCCGGGAAGTGAGACCTGGCTCGTCAGGCGGGCGCCCTTGTGGCCGACGGGGTCCTTCGTGACCTGCACGAGGACGCGGTCGCCGGGCTTGAGCGCGAGCTCGATGCGCCGCGGCTGGTTCTTCTCGCCGTTCTCGGCGGCGGCGTCCCAGTCGACCTCGCCCGAGTAGAGGACGGCATTGCGTCCGCGACCGATGTCGACGAAGGCCGCCTCCATGCTCGGCAGCACGTTCTGCACTCGGCCGAGGTAGACGTTGCCGATGAGCGAGGCCTCCTGGTTGCGCGCGACGTAGTGCTCGACGAGCACGCCGTCCTCGAGCACGCCGATCTGGATGCGGCCGCCCTTCTCGCGCACGATCATCGACCGGTCGACGGACTCGCGGCGGGCGAGGAACTCCGACTCCGTGATGATGGTGCGGCGGCGTCCGGCATCGCGGCCGTCGCGCCTGCGCTGTTTCTTGGCCTCGAGTCGGGTGGATCCCTTGACGCGCTGCGGCTCCGTGATGAGCTCGGGCTCGCGGGGCGTGCGCACCTTGACGACCGTGTTCGCAGGCTGGTCGCCGTTGCCGCGCGGCTCCTCGCCGCTCCGGCGACGGGTGCGGCGACGCACGCTCGAGGCCTCGTCGTCGTCACGGCCGCCGCGATCGGACGTGTCGCGGCCGCCGCGATCGGACCCGTCGCGATCGCTGCGCTCGGCGCGTTCGCCCCGGTCGGGCCGCGTCGGCTCGTCGGGGACCACGAGCACGGGAGGTGCGTGGAAGATCAGCGACGTCGTCGTGAGGTTCGCCGGGATCGGCGACACGGCGGCCGGCGCCTCGGCGGCCGGCTCGTCACCCCCCTCGGCCACGTGTCGGCCGTGGGGCGCATCCTCGGGGTCGGGGCGTGCGGGCTCCTGCTGGGAGTCGCCCGTCGGCGCGTCGGCCACGGCGGCGGGCTCGGCCTGTGCGGTCGCGACGCCCTCCGTGGGCGCGGGATCGGTCACGACCTCCTCAGGCGCGACGTCGACCTGCTGGGCCTGCGGCGGCGCGTCCTGCTGACCACGCCCGCGACCGCGCCGGCCGCCGAAGAGGCCGCCGCGCCGCTTGGGCGCGCCTTTGGAATCGGATTGGTTGCTCTGGTGCTCGTTGCCTTCCACCATCTCTGGTGCACTCCTACGCCGGTCGGGGTGGCCGCGCCACCCTCTCCGTACTCTCTCGAGCGGTACTGCGTGGTACGCAGGACCGCCAATTCTCACCTACTGCGACCGGCCGGTTGCCTTGTCGCCACGTCTTGCGGTGTGCTCACCGCCCATGCGGATGCGGTGCATCCGTGAAGCCTTCATTGGCGCCGGTCCGGGCGCGGCCCGGTCGACTTCCTCGATTATCGCACGACCGGCGGGGAACCGTCCGATTGCGCATGCCACAATCGAGACATGTCGGATGCCCCAGCTCGCCCGAGACCCGTCGGCCTCGCCATCTCCCTCATCGTGCTCGGCGCGCTGGGCCTGCTCGCCGCGTACGAGCTCTCCCTGGAGAAGGTCCTCACGCTGATGGATCCCGAGCACGTCCCGAACTGCAACGTGGGCGTCCTGGTCGGGTGCAGCACCAACCTCGCATCCTGGCAGGGCTCGGCGTTCGGGTTCCCGAACCCGTTCATCGGCATGATGGCGTGGCCGGTGGTGATCACGATCGGCGTCGCGATCCTCGCGGGAGCCGCCTTCTCGCGCTGGTTCTGGCTCGGGCTCAACGTCGGCGTCGCGGGCGCGCTCGGGTTCGTCGGCTGGCTGATCTACCAGAGTATCTACGTGCTCGACGTGCTGTGCCCCTGGTGCATGCTCACGTGGGCGGTCACCATCCCCGTGTTCTGGATCGTGACGCTGCACAACCTCCGCTCGGGACATATTCCCACGTCGGAACGTGTGCGACGGCTGGCAGCCGCCTGGTACGGCTGGATCCCCGTGATCACGGTGGTCTGCTATGCCGTCATCGTCCTGCTCGCCCAGGCGCAGATGAACGCGATCCCGCGCGTCATGATCGACCTCCAGAATCTCTGGCGCTGAGCGGACCGCCGCGGAGCGAGGGCCGTGGCATGACTGGCCCTGGAAGTGACGGATGCCCCGTCGACGCGCTCGGCGTCGACGGGGCATCCGCCGTCCTGATGATGCTCAGGCGAACCAGAGCGCGAGCTCGCGATCGGCCGACTCGACCGAGTCGGAGCCGTGCACGAGGTTCTGCTGCACCTTGAGGCCCCAGTCGCGACCGAAGTCGCCGCGGATGGTGCCGGGAGCCGCCGTCGTCGGGTCGGTGGTGCCGGCGAGCGAGCGGAAGCCCTCGATGACGCGGTTCCCGGCGACGCGGATCGCGACGACCGGTCCGGACTCCATGAACTCGACGAGCGGCTCGTAGAACGGCTTGCCCTCGTGCTCGGCGTAGTGCTTCGCGAGGAGTTCACGGTCGGCCTGCACGAGGCGGATGTCGACGAGCGAGTACCCCTTCGCCTCGATGCGGCGCAGGATCTCGCCGGTCAGGTTGCGGGCCACGCCGTCGGGCTTGACGAGGACGAGGGTCTCTTCGATGGGGGTGGTCATTCCTGTTCCTTTCGGTGGGCGGCGAACGTCGCCGCCTTCTCTCGGTCGATGCGTTCACCGGCGATCATGCAGTACGTCCAGATGCCGCCGAAGAGCGCGCCGATGAAGAACATCGCGGGGTGGATGAAGCCCGCGGCGAGGATCAGCACCTGCACGGCCCAGCCCAGCGCGTACGCCCAGCGGAACCGGAGGAGGCCGATCGTGGCGATCATGACGAGGATCACGACGCCGCCGGCGACGAGCGCGGCCCACCGGGGCAGGCCGAACATGCCACCGTCCTCGGGGGTCAGGCCCCAGATCATGAGCGCGGCGAGGAACACGACGATGAGCTCGAAGCCGAGCACGATCGACGCGAGGCTCGCGCGCACCGACCGCGGTGCCGTCGCCCGCGGCGCCACGCCCGTGTCGGGCTGCGGTTCGTTCGTGCCGGTCATCGTGCGCTCCAGCCTCGGTCGGCGGCGATGCGCATGGCCTCGCCGGCGAGCAGGACCGACCCGGTGACGATGACGGCCCGCTTCGTGCCTTCGGCCGCCCAGCGGCGGGCCTCCTCGAGCGCGTCGTCGAGGCGCGGCTGGACCGCGACCCGGTCGCCCCCGACCTTGCCGGCGACGAGCTCGGCGAGCTCTGCCGCATCGGTCGCCCGGTCGGAGTCGGGCACCGTCACGAGGTACCGCGCATCGAGGTCGAGGAGCGCATCGAGGATGCCCGCGGCATCCTTGTCGCCGAGCACGCCGAAGACGATCGCGACCTCGTCGAAGTCGAACGCCTCGCCGAGCGCGGCGACCAGCGACCTGGCGCCGTGCGGGTTGTGGGCGGCGTCGACGATCACCGTCGGGTCGGCACCGATGATCTGTAGCCGACCCGGGGAGGTCACCGATCCCAGCCCGATCTCGACGACCTCGTCGGCGAGGCGCACGCTGCCCGCCCCGATGAAGGCCTCGACGGCGGCGACGGCGACGGCCGCGTTCTGCGCCTGGTGGCTGCCGAAGAGCGGCAGCGCCACGTCGTGGTACTCCCCCGCGAGTCCGCGGATCGAGACGAGCTGCCCGCCGACGGCGACCTTCGTGCTGAGCACCGCGAACGCGTCGTCCTCGACCGCGAGGGTCGACTCGGTGAGGTCGGCCGCGTTCTCGAGGACCTGCATGACCTCGTCGGCCTGCCTGGCCGTCACCACGGATGCCGCGGGCTTGATGATGCCCGACTTCGTGCGCGCGATCTCGACGATGTCGTTGCCGAGGCGGGTCTGGTGGTCGAGGTCGATCGGCGTGATGACCGCGACCTGCCCGTCGGCGACGTTCGTGGAGTCCCACTCGCCGCCCATGCCCACCTCGAGCACCATGACGTCGACGGGCGCGTCGGCGAAGCACGCGAAGGCGAGGGCCGTGAAGACCTCGAAGAAGGTCAGCGGCGCCTCTCCGGCGCCTTCGAGCTCGGCGTCGACGATCGCGATGAACGGCTCGATCTCGAACCAGTTGCGGGCCAGCGCCTCGTCGTCGATCGAGGCACCGTCGATGCGGATGCGCTCGGTGAAGCGCTCGAGGTGCGGGCTCGTGAGCAGGCCCGTGCGGAGTCCGGACGCCCGGAGCAGGCTCTCGATCATGCGGCTCGTCGATGTCTTGCCGTTCGTGCCGGTGAGGTGGATGACCGGCGCCGAATGATGCGGGTCGCCGAGCAGTTCCACGGCGCGCCGTGTCGGGGCGAGGCGAGGACGCGGCGATCCCTCGCCGACGCGCGCGATGAGGCTCGCGTACACCGCGTCGGCGGCCTCCCGTGCCTCGGCCTCGGCTTCGCCGAAGTCTTCGGGCGTTGCGTCGGGCGCGTCGCTCATGCCTGCTCCAATCCGATGTGCACGCGGGTGCCGCCGGCGAGCGGCTGCGTGACCGCCGCGGTCGCCTCGTCGAGCTCATGGGCTGCGAGGGACACCGCGAGCGTCTCCCCCGTGATGAGGGCGCGGTGCGCCTCGACGGCGGGCAGGGATGCCGCGTCGACCGAGAGGGTGAGCGAGATGCGGTCGCCCACCTCCAACCCGGCCGCCTTGCGCGCCTCCTGCACGGCGCGAACGAGGTCTCGCGCCACGCCCTCGGCCTCGAGCTCCGGTGTGGTCTCGGTCTCGAGGATCGCGAAGCCGCCGTCGGCGAGGAGCGCGAGGGCGCGGGAGCCGCCGGCTCCCCCGGCCTCGAGCACGAGGTCGTACTCGCCGTCCTGAAGGGCGATGCCGCCGGCGACGACCGTGTCGCCATCCAGACCCCAGTCGCCGGAGCGGGCGGCCTGGATCGCCTGCTGCACGGTCTTTCCGAGGCGCGGTCCCGCGGCGCGGGCGTTGACGCTCAGTCGCTTCGTCACGCCGTAGGTCTCGGCGCTCGCGGCGTCGAGTTCGACGAGGTCGACCGCCTTCACGTTGAGCTCGTCGCGGAGGATCCCCTCGAACGGCGCGAGCGCCGCGGCATCCCTCGTCACGACCGTGAGCGAGGCGAGCGGAAGCCGCACGCGACGACCGGCCTGCTTGCGGAGCGCGAGGACGGACCCGCTGATCTCGCGCACCGCGTCCATGGCCGCGACGAGCGGCTCGTCCGCGGGGAACTCGGCCGCCTCGGGCCAGTCGACGAGGTGCACGCTGCGGCCGCCCGTCAGGCCGCGCCAGACCTGCTCGGTGGTGAGGGGCAGGAGCGGGGCCGCGAGGCGCGTGAACGTCTCGAGCACGGTGTAGAGCGTGTCGAACGCCTCGCTGCCCGCGCCGTCGTCGGCCACGCCGGCCCAGAACCGGTCGCGCGAGCGGCGCACGTACCAGTTCGTGAGCACGTCGGCGAAGTCGCGCAGCTTTGCTGCGGCCATCGTCGAGTCGAGGTTCTCAAGGTCCTGGGTCACGGCCGTGACGAGATCGCGGAGCTTCGCGAACAGGTAGCGGTCGAGCACGTCGGTCGAGCCGGTGCTCGCGGATGCCTCGTACCCGCCCTCGCGCGCCGTGTTGGCGTAGAGCGAGAAGAAGTACCACGTGCTCCAGAGCGGCAGCATGACCTGCCTGACGCCCTCGCGGATGCCCTCCTCGGTGACGATGAGGTTGCCGCCGCGGAGCACCGGGCTCGCCATCAGGAACCAGCGCATGGCGTCGGCGCCGTCGCGGTCGAAGACCTCGGAGACGTCGGGATAGTTGCGCAGCGACTTGGACATCTTCTGCCCGTCGTTGCCGAGCACGATGCCGTGGCTGATCACGTTCTTGTATGCGGGTCGGTCGAACAGCGCGGTCGAGAGCACGTGCATCACGTAGAACCATCCGCGGGTCTGCCCGATGTACTCGACGATGAAGTCGGCGGGGTGATGCGTGTCGAACCACTCGCGGTTCTCGAACGGGTAGTGCACCTGGGCGAACGGCATGGAGCCCGAGTCGAACCAGACGTCGAGCACGTCGGGGATCCGACGCATCGTGCTGGCACCGGTGGGGTCGTCGGGGTTCGGGCGCGTGAGGTCGTCGATGTAGGGCCGGTGCAGGTCGGGCTCGCCGGCGCCGTTGCGCGGCAGGCGCCCGAAGTCGCGCTCGATCTCCTCGAGCGAGCCGTAGACGTCGACGCGCGGGTGGTCGGGGTCGTCGCTCTTCCACACCGGGATCGGCGAGCCGAAGTACCGGTTGCGGCTGACCGACCAGTCCCGGGCGCCGGCGACCCACTTGCCGAACTGGCCGTCCTTCACGTTCTCGGGCACCCACGAGATGTCCTGGTTGAGCTCGCCCATGCGGTCGCGGAACTCGGGGACGCGGATGAACCAGCTCGAGACCGCCTTGTAGATGAGCGGATTCCGGCAGCGCCAGCAGTGCGGGTACGAGTGCTCGTAGCTCGCCTGACGGAGGAGGCGGCCCTCAGCCTTCAGCAGTTGCGTGAGCGGCTTGTTCGCGTCGCTCCACAGCTGGCCCGCGACATCCGTGACCTCGGGCTTGAAGCGGCCGCCCTCGTCGAGCGAGATGATGACGGGGATACCCGCCGCTTCGCCGATGCGCTGGTCCTCCTCGCCGTAGGCGGGAGCCTGGTGCACGATGCCCGTGCCGTCCTCGGTGGTGACGTAGTCGGCGACGAGGACCTGCCACGCGTGCTCGAGGCCGTGGGCCTCGACGTCGGCGTAGTAGTCGAAGAGGCGGTCGTAGGTGACCCCGTCGAGTTCGGCGCCGAGGACCGTGCGGGAGACCGCCGCACGGGCGTCGTCGGCCGACTCGTAGCCGAGGTCCTTCGCGTAGTTGCCCAGGAGGTCGAGCGCGATCAGGTACTCCGCGCCGAGCACCTTGGTGTCGGATGCGCGGTCGCCGGCCTCCTCGCGCAGCACGGTCGCGTCGGGCGTGCCGTTGGGCCCGGCGGGCACGACGGCGTACCGGATGTCGGGGCCGACCGCGAGCGCGAAGTTCGTCGGGAGGGTCCAGGGCGTCGTCGTCCATGCGAGGGCGCGCACCGCCGTGAGGCCGAGCGACTCGGCCTTGGCGCCCGTGAGCGGGAACGTGACCGTGACGGTCTGGTCCTGCCGCATCTTGTAGACGTCGTCGTCCATGCGCAGCTCGTGGTTGGACAGGGGCGTCTGGTCGCGCCAGCAGTAGGGCAGCACGCGGTGGCCCTCGTAGGCCAGGCCCTTCTCGTGCAGCTGCTTGAAGGCCCAGATGACCGACTCCATGTACGTGGTGTCGAGCGTCTTGTAGTCGTTCTCGAAGTCGACCCAGCGCGCCATCCGCGTGACGTACTCCTGCCACTCCTTCGTGTAGCGGAGCACGGACGAGCGCGCGGCCTCGTTGAAGGCCGCGATCCCCATCTCCTCGATCTGCACCTTGTCGGTGATGCCGAGCTGCCGCTCGGCCTCGAGCTCGGCGGGCAGCCCGTGGGTGTCCCAGCCGAACCGGCGGTGCACCTGCTTGCCGCGCATGGTCTGGAAGCGCGGGAAGACGTCCTTCGCATACCCCGTGAGCAGGTGCCCGTAGTGCGGCAGACCGTTCGCGAACGGCGGTCCGTCGTAGAACACCCATTCGGGTGCGCCCTCGCGCTGGTCGATGGAGGCCTGGAAGGTGCCGTCGGCGTTCCAGTAGGCGAGCACCTCCCGCTCGCCTGCGGGGAAGTCGGGTGACGGCGCGACGCCGTGCTCGTCGGGGGTGCGCGGGTACACGCGGGCTCCTTCGATCAACGAATGCTTCCGCGAGGACGGCGGTTGCCCTTCGAGCCGCCGCCGCGGTACCACCTCGCTTGCCGCGCCGGAGCGCAACCCCTCTTGCACGGCTGTGACGGGCCGGCCCGTTCGGTTCTACTGGCGGGCGGGAGCCTGCGGCATCCGCCCGTGTTCTTCCGAAGGCTCCCCGGTGATGGCCGGATCGACGCCTGTGCTCTCGATTGTACGCGTCGACGGCGGCGACTCCAGCCCATTCCGGCCGGGGCGGCGCGGTGCACCGGCCGCGCGGACGAGGGCCGGCGGGCGTCGATCGGGCGCGGTCACGGGCCCGCCGGGTCGAGCACCGGTGCGAAACCCCGGCACACCGGTGCGACGGCCCGGAGCACCTCGGCGCTCAGGTCGCCGCGCTCGACGCCGGCCAGTGCCCAGGTTCCGGCGCCGGTGGCCGCGGCCGCGGTGGCGGCGTTCGCCGCGGCCCGGACGAGGCCGTCGTCGACCCCGGGCGCGCGCGCGGCGAGGAAGCCGGCGAGTTCATGCGCGACCCGGAGGAAGCGTCCGAGCCCGGCCGAGAGGAACTCGTCGTGGGTGGCCATCGGCTCGCGCTGGCTCAGCGCGATGGGCACCGACCGATGCGGATGCCGCGCCGCGAGGTCGCCGAGCACCTGGGCGAGCGCCTCGGACGGTGGAAGGCCGACCGGCGCGTCGTCGAGGATCGACGGCAACGCCGAGA
The DNA here is from genome assembly GCF_009749395.1 of Agromyces salentinus. GTDB lineage: Bacteria > Actinomycetota > Actinomycetes > Actinomycetales > Microbacteriaceae > Agromyces > Agromyces salentinus. The sequence continues at coordinate 142,926 of NZ_WBIR01000009.1, read as the reverse complement.
GCGTCTCGTCGACGTCGAGCCAGAGCAGGTCGGACTTCGCCGAGAAGTAGTTGAAGAACGTGTTGCGACCCACCCCTGCGCGCTGGGTGATGTGCTCGATCGTCGTCTGGGCGTAGCCCTGCTCGAGGAAGAGCTCGCTCGCGGCGTCTTCGAGGGTTCGTCGCGAGGAGGCGCGGGGGCGGCCGCCGCCGCGGCCGGGACGGCTGGGACCGCCGTCCGCGCCATCCGTGCCGGCGTCTCCGAAATCGGTCATACAATGATTATGGACTGAGTACACAAACTCGCCAGCTCCCCCAACTCGAACCCACAGGAGTCACGCCCGCATGACGTCGCGTCGCATCTTCCGCTCACTCCCAGCCGTCGCGCTCGTCGCCGCCGGCGCGATCGTGCTGGCCGGGTGCACGCCCGCGGACGGCGACGCCGCGGCGACGGGCGACCCCGTCACGGGCGGGACCCTGGTCTACGCCTCGGGCGACGCCGAGCCGAGCTGCCTCGACCCGCACGTCGGCGGCAACTACCCGCAGGCGCTGATCGCCGGCCAATTCCTGGAATCGCTCGTCTCCCTCGACGAGTCCGGTGAGGTCATCCCGTGGCTCGCAACCGAGTGGACGACGAGCGAGGACGGGCTGACCTGGGACTTCACCCTCCGCGAGGACGTGAGCTTCACCGACGGCACGCCCTTCGACGCCGAAGCGGTCAAGGCCAACGTCGAGCACCTCAAGGACCCCGCCACGCAGTCCTCCACGGGGTATCTCGCGCTCGGCAAGGTCGACACGGTCGAGGTCGTGAGCGACACGGTCGCGCGCTTCCACCTCAGCGTGCCCGACAGCGCACTGCTCGAATCGCTCTCGCAACCGTGGACCGCCATCGAGTCGCCCACCGGCATCGCCCGCGGCATGGACGAGAACTGCGTCGCACCGGTCGGCACGGGCCCCTTCATCGTCGACGAGTGGATCCCCCAAGACCACGTGTCGCTCGTGCGCAACGACGACTACACGACCGGTCCGGCCGACCGTGCGCACGACGGAGCCGCGTACCTCGACGGCATCACGTGGCGCTTCATCCCCGATTCCGCCTCGCGCTACGCCGCACTTCAGGCGGGCGAGGTGGACATCATCGACAACGCCCAGCCCGACACCCTGGACCAGGCCTCGAAGTCCGGGACGCTCGTCGAGATCGACGCCCCGCGGCCCGGAGCGGCGAACCGGCTCGAGCTGAACTCCGGCCAGCCGCCCTTCGACGACATCCGCGTGCGCGAGGCGTTCATCCGCGCGGCCGACGTGAACGACGGCATCGACTCGCTCTTCTTCGGCACCGCCGACCGCTCGTACTCGGTGCTCTCCAGCGTGGAGCAGCTCGCCTACTCCGACGACTCCCTCTTCGACACCGACCTCGACGAGGCGAACGCCCTGCTCGACGAGGCGGGCTGGACCGAACGCGACAGCCGCGGCATCCGCTCGAAGGACGGCGTCCCGCTGACGCTCCGCTTCCCGGTGTCGACGAACCAGTCCATCCCGGCCGAGCAGTCGCTCTTCGAGCAGGTGCAGGCCACCGCGAAGGAGGCCGGGTTCGACGTGCAGCTCTCCCCCGTCGACCTGTCGAGCTGGTACGGCGCACTCGCCGCGCACGAGTACGAGCTCGTGAGCGCCCCGTACACGAAGGTCGGGCCCGACGTGCTGCGCATCCTGTACCACTCCGACAGCATCACGCCCGCGCCCAGCGGCTACTTCGCGAACCTCGCGCAGCTCGACGACGCCGACCTCGACGCGCTGCTGACAGCCGCGGCGTCGGAGTCCGACCCCGACGAGCGGGCCGACCTGTACGAGCAGGCGCAGCAGATCATCCTCGGCGGGTTCTACGCCCTGCCCCTCTACGACCAGCAGAACCACTTCCTCCACTCCCCCGGGCTCGAGGGCGTGCGCGCCATGCCGACGGTGTCGACGCCGACCTTCGCCGACGCCTGGCTGGCAGACTGAGCGGATGCCACGAAGCCGCGTCCTCCGGCGGGTCGCACTGCGACTCGCCGGAGCGGCGTTCGTGCTGTGGGCCGTCGCGACGCTGACCTTCTTCGCGATCCACCTGGTGCCCGGCGATCCGGCGCAGGCGATCCTGGGCGGGCCCGGCTCGCAGGCCTCGCAGGAGGCACTCGACGAGGTGCGCGCCGACTACGGACTCGACCAGCCGCTCGTCGTGCAGTACGGCGCGATGCTCGGGCGGCTCGTCACCGGCGATCTCGGCGACTCGTACGCGCTGAAGACCCCGGTGGCCGAGCTCATCGGCGGCCAGATCCTCGGCACCCTCGCGCTCGCGGCGCTCGCGCTCGTCGTGGCGTGGGTGCTCGCCGTGGGGCTCGCGCTCTGGTCGACGTCGGCGGGGCGCATCGGTCGCGCGATCGCGGGCGGACTCGAGTTGACGGCCGCGGCGCTGCCCCACTTCTGGCTGGCGACGGTGCTCATCGCGGTGTTCTCGACTTCGCTCGGCTGGCTGCCGCCCGTCTCGAACGACGCGGCATCCGGTCTCGTGCTGCCCGTCATCACCCTCGCCGTCCCGCTCGCCGGATTCCTCGCGCAGCTCATGCGCGAGCGGATGCTGGAGGCGCTCGAACAGCCGTTCGCGGTCTCGGCGGCCGCACGCGGCGAGACCGCGGCGGGTCTCCGGCTCCGGCACGCGCTGCGCCACGCCGCGCTTCCGGCGATCAACCTCTCCGGCTGGGCGGTCGGCTACCTCATCTCGGGCGCCGTGGTCGTGGAGACGATCTTCGCCCGGCCCGGTCTCGGGCGCACGCTCCTGCGGGCGACCGAACTCCGCGACGTGCCGGTCGTCGTCGGCGTGGTGCTCGTCGTCGCGCTCGTCTACGTGCTCATGACGCTCGCCACCGACGTGGTCTCGCGGTTCGCCGACCCGCGCATCGCCCGCGAGGAGGCCCCCGCATGAGCGACCTCGAACTCTCGAACCGCGCGGTCGCCGGCCGGTCGTTGCCGAGGCCGCCGCGCATCGGCACCGTGCTCGCGCTCGCCTTCGTCGCGTTCCTCGCCGTCGCGACCTTCGCGCCCGGCCTCCTGCAGACCACCGATCCGGATGCGATCGCTCCTCGCGACGCGTTCGAGCCGCCCTCGTGGGCGCACTGGTTCGGCACCGACGAGTCCGGACGCGACGTCTACAGCCGGGTCGTCGAGGGCACGGCCGCGTCGCTCCTGATCGGGGTCAGCGCCACCGCGATCGGGCTCGCACTCGGGCTGCTGCTCGGCGGGCTCGCCGGGCTCGGCGGTCGCGTGCTCGATTTCGCCGTCGGCCGTGTCAACGAGGTGCTCTTCGCCTTCCCCGGGATCCTGCTGGCGCTGCTCATCATCGTGCTGTGGGGTCCTGGTCCGGTCACCGCCACGATCGCCGTCGGCCTGTCGACGGCGCCCGGATACGCGCGGATCATCCGCGGCGAGCTCGTGCGGGTGCGCACCTCCTCGTACGTGGAGGCGGCGCGGGTGCTCGGGCACGGCCGGGCCCGGGTGCTCGTGCGGCACATCCTGCCCAATGCCCTGGCGCCCCTCGTCGTGCTGGCGACCCTCGGCATCGGGCAGGCCGTCGTCTGGGCATCGGCCCTCAGCTACCTCGGCCTCGGCGCGCAACCGCCCGCCGCCGAGTGGGGCGCGATGCTCTCCGCGGGTCGCATCTACATCACGACCGCCTGGTGGTTGACCGTGTTCCCCGGCCTGATGATCGTGGTCACGACCATCACGACCACCATGCTCGGCCGCACGCTGGCCGCGCGCGACGGATCACGGCGATGAGCGGCGGCGAGCCGGTGCGTCCGGACCCGGGCCCGGTCACCGCACCCGACGCCCCCGTGCTCGACGTCGCGGGCCTCTCGGTCGCCTTCCGCGACGGCCGCGGGTGGCGCGAGGTCGTGCACGGCCTGGACCTCTCCGTCGCGGCCGGCACGTGCGTGGCCGTCGTCGGCGAGTCCGGCTCGGGCAAGAGCGTCACGGCCAGGGCCGTGCTCGGCCTCGCCGGAGCGGGCGCGCGGGTCCGCGCCGATCGCCTCGACGTGGCCGGCGCAGACCTCCGTCGCGCCGACGAACGCGACTGGCGGCGGATGCGCGGCGCGCGCGCCGGGTTGGTGCTGCAGGACGCCCTCGTCTCCCTCGACCCGTTGCGCACCATCGGGCGCGAGATCGGCGACCCGCTCCGTCTCCACCTGCGGATGCCGCCGGCCGCCGCCCGTTCGCGCGCGCTCGAACTGCTCGAGCTCGTCGGCATGCCGCATCCCGCGCTGACCGTCGACCGCCGCTCCGGAGAGCTGTCCGGAGGGATGCGCCAGCGTGCGCTCATCGCCGCAGCCCTCGCCCTGGACCCGCCCCTGCTGATCGCCGACGAGCCCACGACCGCGCTCGACGTGGGCGTGCAGGCGCGCGTGCTCGGGCTGCTCGAGGCCGCGCGGGACCGAGGCACCGCGGTGCTGCTGATCAGCCACGACCTGGCCGTGGTCTCCCGTATGGCGGACCGCGTGGTGGTGCTGCACGACGGGCGCGTGGTCGAGCAGGGGCCGACCGCCGAGCTCCTCGGCGACCCGCGGCATCCGATCACCAGGGCCCTCATCGCCGCCGTGCCGACCGAGGTGCCGAGGGGCGCGCCGCTCTCGCTCGCCCCTCACGGAGCGGATGCCGCGACCGCCGATCGTCCGCCCGGCCCGGCTCCCGCAGCGACGTCCGCACCGGGCCTGCCCTCGTCGGGCCCGCCGGGCGCGCCCGTGACGGCCACCCGGCCGCCGATCCTCGAGGGCCTCGGGCTCACGAAGTCGTTCGGCAGCGGCCCCACCCGCGTGCTCGCCGTGCAGGACGCGTCGTTCCGGATCGAGCCGGGCCGGACCCTGGGGCTCGTGGGTGAGTCGGGCTCGGGCAAGAGCACGCTCGCCCGGCTCGTCCTCGGCCTCACGGCACCCGACGCGGGCGAGGTCCGGCTCGACGGCGGTCCGTGGACGACCCTCCCGGAGCGCGGGCGACGACCGCTGCGACGGCGGCTCGGCGCCGTCTACCAGGATGCGTTCGGTTCGTTCGACCCGCGGTGGAGCGTCCGGCGCATCCTCCGCGACGCGCTCGCGGCGGCGGGCGCGGAGACGTCGGACGCCGCCGTCGCCGTGCTCCTCGACCAGGTCCGCCTCGCTCCCGGCGTCTCGGCGCAGCATCCGCTCGCGCTCTCGGGCGGCCAGCGCCAGCGGGTGGCGATCGCACGAGCCCTGGCCGGCTCGCCCGACGTGCTCGTCTGCGACGAACCCGTCTCGGCGCTCGATGCGACGGTGCAGGCGCGCGTGCTCGACCTGCTCGACGAGATCCAGCGCGAGCGCGGGCTCGCGATGCTCTTCATCTCGCACGACCTCGGCGTGATCCGGCACATGAGCGACACGATCGCGGTCATGCGCAGCGGCCGCATCATCGAGCAGGGCGACGCCGAGCGGGTCTTCACCGCCCCGGAGCACGAGGCCACGGCGGCGCTCATCAGGGATTCGCCGCGGCTCGTCATCCGTGGTCCAGGATCGAACCGCTAGGCTTGAGCGTCAACATTCAGGCACCTCACCACTGACTCGGTGCCGCCGATATCGAACCGGAGCATCATGACCGACACGTCGCGCATTCCCGACAAGCCCGCCCTCGAAGGGCTCGAGACGGTCTGGTCCGAAGCCTGGGAGCGAGACGGGGTGTACGCCTTCCCCCGGGAGCAGGCGACCCGCGAGACGATCTTCTCGATCGACACTCCCCCGCCGACGGCGTCGGGTTCGCTGCACATCGGGCACGTCTTCTCGTACACGCACACCGACGTCATGGCCAGGTTCCAGCGCATGCGCGGCCGTCACGTCTTCTACCCGATGGGCTGGGACGACAACGGCCTGCCCACCGAGCGGCGCGTGCAGAACTACTACGGGGTCCGCTGCGACCCGACGCTGCCCTACGAGGCCGGGTTCGTGCCGCCCTTCGAGGGCGGCGACGGCAAGTCGACCAAGGCCGCCGACCAGAAGCCGATCAGCCGGCGCAACTTCATCGAGCTGTGCGAGCGCCTCACCGTCGAGGACGAGCAGCAGTTCGAGGCGCTCTGGCGCACCCTCGGCCTCTCGGTCGACTGGAAGCAGAGCTACCGCACCATCGCCGACGAGGCGATCTTCACCTCGCAGCTCGCGTTCGTGCGCAACGTCGAGCGCGGCGAGGCCTACCAGGCGCTCGCTCCGACCCTGTGGGACGTGACGTTCCGAACCGCCGTCGCCCAGGCCGAACTCGAGGACCGCGAGCAGCCCGGTCACTACCACCGCGTCTCGTTCCACCGCCCCGACGGCGGCACGGTCGAGATCGAGACGAGCCGGCCCGAGCTCATCGCGGCGTGCGTCGCCCTCGTCGCCCACCCCGACGACGAGCGCTACCAGCCGCTCTTCGGCACCACGGTGACGAGCCCGGTGTTCGGTGTCGAGGTGCCCGTGCTCGCCCATCACCTCGCCCAGAAGGACAAGGGCACCGGCATCGCGATGATCTGCACCTTCGGCGACGTGACCGACGTGGTCTGGTGGCGCGAGCTCGACCTGCCCAACCGCGCGATCATGGGCTTCGACGGCCGCATCATCGCGGAGACGCCCGAGGCGATCACCTCCGAGGCCGGCCGTGCGGCGTTCGCCGAGATCGCCGGCAAGACGGCCTTCTCGGCGAAGCAGGCCGTCGTCGACCTGCTTCGCGCCTCGGGCGACCTGCTCGGCGAGCCCAAGGCCATCACCCACCCCGTGAAGTTCTTCGAGAAGGGCGACCGCCCACTCGAGATCGTCTCCACGCGTCAGTGGTACATCAGCAACGGTGCCCGTGACGCCGGCCTGAAGGAGCGCCTGCTCGAGCACGGCCGCTCGATCGACTGGCACCCCGACTTCATGCGCGTGCGCTACGAGAACTGGGTCGGCGGCCTGTCCGGCGACTGGCTCGTCTCCCGCCAGCGCTTCTTCGGCGTCCCGATCCCCGTGTGGTACCCGCTCGACGAGGCCGGCGACCCCCGGTTCGACGAGCCCATCGTGGCGACGCGCGAGCTCCTCCCCGTTGACCCGTCCTCCGCGCCGGCACCCGGCTTCGACGAGGCGCAGCGCGGCATGCCTGGCGGCTTCATCGGCGAGCACGACGTCATGGACACCTGGGCCACCTCCTCGCTCACCCCGCAGCTCGCGGGCGGCTGGGAGCGGGACCCCGAGCTCTTCGACCTCGTCTTCCCGTATTCGCTGCGCCCGCAGGGCCAGGACATCATCCGGACGTGGCTCTTCTCCTCGACGCTCCGGGCGGAGCTCGAGCACGGCACCGCCCCGTGGAGCGACGCATCCATCTCCGGCTTCATCGTCGACCCCGACCGCAAGAAGATGTCCAAGTCGAAGGGCAACGTCGTGACGCCCGCCGGCCTGCTCGAGCAGCACGGCTCCGACGCCGTGCGCTACTGGGCGGCATCCTCGCGTCTCGGCACCGACGCCGCGTTCGACCCGCAGAACCCGACGCAGGTCAAGATCGGCCGGCGCCTGGCCATCAAGGTCCTGAATGCCGCGAAGTTCATCCTCGGCTTCGAGGGCGGTGCGGATGCCGCGGTCACGGTCGCCGTCGACCGGAGCATGCTGGCCGAACTCGCCGAGGTCGTCACGAAGTCCACCAGGGCGCTCGAGTCCTACGACCACGCCAGGGCGCTCGAACTCGCGGAGACCTTCTTCTGGACCTTCTGCGACGACTACCTCGAACTGGTCAAGGAACGCGCCTACGGCGAGCCCAGCTCGGAGCAGGCGTCCGCCGTCGCCGCCCTCAAGACCGCGCTCAGCGTGCTGCTCCGCCTCTTCGCGCCGGTGATCCCGTTCGCGACCGAAGAGGTCTGGAGTTGGTCGAACGAGGGTTCCGTGCACCACGCGGCATGGCCCTCGCTCGACGAGCTCGCCGCGCGCGGCGAGGCCGGACCCGAGCTCCTCGAGCTCGCGAGCTTGGCGCTGACCGGCATCCGCCGGGCCAAGACGGGTGCGAAGGCCTCGCAGAAGACGCCGGTGACCCGAGCGGTCATCGCCGCGCCCGCAGCGACGATCGCGCTGCTCGAGGCCGTGGCATCCGACCTGCGTGCGGTGGGGCGCATCGCACGACTGGAGTTCGCCGAGGCCGAGGACTTCGAGGTCCGCGACATCGAACTGGAAACACCCGAGGCTTAGGGGAGCCGATGACATACGAGATCCGACGCGCGAGCGAAGACGACTTCTTCGGCTGGCTGCCGCTGTTCGAGGCGTACTGCCGCTTCTACGAGACCGAGCTCGATGATGCCAAGGCGCTCATCGTCTGGAACTGGATCAGCGACGAGCAGGACCCGCTGCAGGCCGCGCTGGCGGTCGATGAGGAGGACAGGCCGGTCGGGCTCGCCCACTACCGCGTGGTGCCCGACAGCCTGTCGGCAACGCGCGGGATGCACCTCGACGACCTGTACGTCGACGAGGCGGTGCGCGGCGCCGGCGTGGGCACGGCGCTCATCCGGTACGTGCACGAGCGCGCCGCGGAGGTCGGCACCGGCGGGGTCTCCTGGATCACCGCGGCCGACAACGAGTCGGCCCAGCGTCTCTACGACGCGCTGGCCGCCCGGACGAGCTGGGTGACGTACGAGATGGGCGCCTGATGCAGCTCGGCACGCGGTGGGCGTTCGGCGACCGGCCCCCGGCCTCGGTGCCGGCGGACCTCGCGGCGCGCGTCGCCGAGGCCGAGGGAGCGCGCCCCGGCGAGGAGGGCCACTGGACCCTCACCTGGCTCGAGGGGCGGCCGATCGCCGAGCTCGACGACGGCACCCGCGTGACGCTCGAGGGCACAACGGCGCCGGGCGAGGCGCGCAGCGACGACGACTGGTGACGACGGCGGGCCGGGTCACCTGAGCGACGACCCGTCGCCGTCAACCCGTCCGCCGCCGAACCTCAGGCCCTGGCGATGATCTCGCCGTGGGGCATGAGCATCCACCCGTCGGCGTCCGCCGTCCAGTCGAGCCAGCCCTGGGAGATGCGCTGGAGCTCGGCCGGGTCCGCGTGACCGGACTCGATGGCGTGCACCGCGAACGCGGACTCCAGGGCGCGCTGCGCCCACGACGTGCCCCACCACTCGCGCTCCGCGTCCGATGCGAACACCCAGACCGACCCGAGCGCGGTGACGTCGTGGAACCCGGCGCTCCGAACCCAGTGCTTGAGGTGCCGCCCGGCATCCGGTTCGCCGCCGTTCCAGCGGTGCACGTCGTGGTACAGCTCGAGCCAGCGCGTGAGCTCCGCCGTCGCCGGCGTCGTGAGGACGCCGCCGTAGTCGACCTCGCGCACGGCGAGTACGCCGCCGGGGCGGAGGACGCGCCGGAACTCCCGCAACGCGTCGACCGGGTGACGGAGATGCTGCAGCACCTGGTGCGCGTGGACGACGTCGAACGAGTCGTCGGCGAACTCGAGGGCGTACGCGTCGCCGACCCGGAACTCGACGTTGTCGACGCCCGAGCTGGTTGCGAGGCCGGTCGCCTCGTCGACGATCTCGGCGGAGGCGTCGACGCCGATGACGTGGCCGGGGCGCACACGTCGCGCGAGGTCGATCGTGATCGTGCCCGGTCCGCTGCCCACGTCGAGGACGTCGAGGCCCGCCGTGAGGTGCGGCTCGAGGTAGGCCGCCGAGTTGGCGACCGTGCGCCAGGTGTGCGAGCTCAGGACGCTGGGATGGTGCCCGTGCGTGTAGACATCGCGATCGGCTGCGGGATCCGGTGCATTCTCGGTCATGATCCGAGCCTAGGCCGATAGGGTCGGCGGATGGCCGACGTGACGAATCCGCTGCTCGAAGCGAGCCCCCTCCCCTACGGCTTGCCGTTGTTCGCGCTCATCCGGCCCGAGCACTACCCGGAGGCGCTCGAAGCGGGCATGCGGCAGCAGCGCGACGCCGTCGAGGGCATCGCCGGCGCTGCCGAGGATGCCACCTTCGAGAACACCATGCTGCCGCTCGAACGCTCGGGCGCCCTGCTCGGGCGAGTGCTCGCCGTGTTCGAGAACGCGAGCTCGGCCGACGCGAGCGCGGACCTCGAGGAGATCGATCGGACCTTCGCGCCCCGGCTGACGGCTCACGCGGACGCCATCGTGCTCGACCAGCGCCTGTTCGCCCGCGTGCACGACCTCTTCGTGCGCAGGCACGACCTCGGGCTCGAGCCCGACGCCGTGTACCTCATCGAGCGCGCCCACCACCGGGCGCAGCTCGCCGGGGCCGCGCTGGACGAGGCGGCCCGTACCCGCCTCTCGATGGTGAACGAGCGGCTCTCGACGCTCACGACCTCGTTCCAGCAGTCGTTGCTCGCGGACACGAACGACCTCGCCGTGCACCTCACCGACGAGGGCGCCGTCGCCGGCCTCGACGCCGGCGCGCGCTCGGCCGCTCGGGCGGCGGCCGCGGCTCGAGACCTCGACGGCTGGCTCCTGACGCTCGTGCTCCCGACGATGCAGCCGGCCCTGACCGACCTCGCGGACCCCGGAACCCGCGACGCCCTCCTCGCAGCGTCCCGTTCACGCGGATGCCGCGGCGGAACCCACGACACCCGGTCCACCCTGCTCGAGATCGTGCGCCTGCGCGCCGAACGCGCGGCGCTCCTCGGGTTCCCGAACCACGCGGCGGCGGTCACCGCGGGACAGACGGCCGGAACTCCCGAGGCCGTCGCCGCACTGCTCCGCGAGCTCACCGGGCCGGCGATGCGCAACGTACGCGCCGAGCACGCCGCGCTCAGAACCCTCGCAGAGGTGAACGGCGACCGGATCCCGACACCGGCCGACTGGCCGCGCCTGGAGGCGCGGCGACGCGCCGAGGGCGACGCATTCGACGCCGCCGAGGTGCGACCCTACCTCGAACTCGAACGTGTCCTCGTCGACGGCGTCTTCCACGCGGCCCACCTGCTCTACGGGCTCCGCATCACGGCTCGGCCAGACCTCGTCGGCTATCACCCCGAGACGCGCGTGTACGAGGTCTTCGAGGCCGACGGCGCTCCGGTCGGCCTCTACCTGCTCGATCCGTACACGCGCGACTCCAAGCGGGGCGGAGCGTGGATGACCTCGCTGATGGAGCAGTCCGAGGTGACGGGCGACCGCCCGATCGTGGTCAACAACCTCAACATCCCGAGGCCGGCGGCGGGCGACCCGACGCTGTTGACCTTCGACGAGGCCGAGACGCTGTTCCACGAGTTCGGCCACGCGTTGCACGGACTGCTCGCTCGGACCCGGTTCCCCTCGCAGGCGGGAACCCGGGTCTTCCGTGATTTCGTCGAGCTGCCGAGCCAGGTGAACGAGCTGTGGCTGCTCCGGCCCGAGGTCCTGTCCAACTTCGCCGTCCACCACGAGACCGGCGAGCGGATGCCGCCGCAGGTGGCGGAACGACTGCTCGCGTCGAGCGGCACCGAGTCGGGCTTCGCCACGGTCGAGTACCTGGCCGCGGCGGCGCTCGACCTGGCCTGGCACCGGGTCTCGGCGGCCTCGGGCGAGGGAGGGCCCTCCGAGCCCACCGAGGTCGCCGCGTTCGAGGCCGGTGCGTTGGCGGCCGCGGGCCTCGCCCATCCCCTCGTCCCACCCAGGTACGCGAGCACCTACTTCGCCCACGTGTTCGCGGGCGGCTACGACGCCGGCTACTACTCGTACATCTGGAGCGAGGTGCCGGGCGCCGACATCATGGCCTGGTTCGAAGAGCACGGCGGTGCGACGCGGGCGAACGGCGAGCGGTTCCGGCGCGAGATCCTCGAGCCCGGCGGTTCGCGGGACCCGGGCGAGTCGATTCGCGCATTCCTCGGCCGGGAACCCAGGATCGACGCCCTGCTCGCCCGTCGCGGCCTGTCGTAGACGCACGGATGCCCCGCGCAGATGTTCTGCACGGGGCATCCGGAGGACTCGGTGCGCGTCAGATGGCGAAGCCGAGCGCGCGCATCATGTCGCGGCCGTCGTCGGTGATGCGCTCGGGGCCCCACGGCGGCATCCACACCCAGTTGATGCGGAAGGCCTCGACGACGCCGTCGAGTGCCTCGGCCGTCTGCTCCTCGAGCACGTCGGTCAGCGGACAGCCGGCGCTCGTGAGCGTCATGTGGATGATGAGCGCGTTGTTCTCGTCGTCCCAACCGAGGTCGTAGATGAGTCCGAGGTCGACGACGTTGACGCCCAGCTCGGGGTCGACGACGTCCTTCAGCGCCTCTTCGACCTCGTCGTAGCGCTCGGGTGCGAGTGAGGTGGCCATGATCGGGATTCTACTCGCGCTACTCGGCTGCCGACTCGGCGACCTGGTAGCGGTCGTAGCCCTCCTCTTCGAGCCGGTCGGCGAGCTCGGGCCCACCCTGCTCGGCGATGCGGCCCGCCACGAACACGTGCACGAAGTCGGGCTTGATGTACCGGAGGATGCGCGTGTAGTGCGTGATGAGGAGGATGCCGAGCCCGGTGTTGGCCTTCGCGCGGTTCACGCCCTCGGACACGATCTTCAGCGCGTCGACGTCGAGGCCGGAGTCGGTCTCGTCGAGCACCGCGAACTTCGGCTTGAGCAGCTCGAGCTGGAGGATCTCGTTGCGCTTCTTCTCGCCGCCCGAGAAGCCCTCGTTGACGTTGCGCTCGGCGAAGGCCGAGTCCATCTTGAGGTTCTTCATCGACTCGCGCACGTCCTTGACCCAGGTGCGGACCGACGGCGCCTCGCCGTCGATCGCGGTCTTGGCGGTGCGGAGGAAGTTCGTGACGGTGACGCCGGGGATCTCCACCGGGTACTGCATGGCGAGGAACAGGCCGACGCGCGCGCGCTCGTCGACGCTCATCTCGAGCACGTTCTCGCCGTCGAGCAGGATCTCGCCGCCGACCACGGTGTACTTCGGATGGCCGGCGATGGTGTAGGCGAGGGTCGACTTGCCGGAGCCGTTGGGGCCCATGATGGCGTGGATCTCGCCCTCGTTGATGACCAGGTCGACGCCGCGGAGGATCTCGCGGGTTCCCTGGTCGGTCTCGACGTTGACGTGCAGGTTCTTGATCTCGAGCACGGACATGGTGATGGGGGTTCTCTTTCGATTGTCGGCCGCGCGGGCCGGAAACTGATTCAGACGGCCAGGGTGACCGCGGGGTCGATGTGCACGTCGCCGTCGGTGATCTCCACCTGGTAGACGGGCACGGGTTCGTAGGCGGGGAGCGTCAGCGGCTTGCCGGTCTTCAGCGAGAACTTCGACCCATGCGCCCAGCACTCGAGCGTGTCGTCCTCGACGAATCCCTCGGCGAGCGAGATGTCCCCGTGGGTGCAGGTGTCGCCGATGGCGAAGACCGCCCCGGCGGAGTCCTTGACGACCGCGATGGGCACGCCCTCGAGCACGAAGCGCGAGGCCTCGTTCTCTGCGAGCTCATCGACCGAGCAGACTCGTACGGATGCCACGTCAGCGACCTTCCAGCTCTGCTTCGACGGCGGCCGTGAGCCGCGCCTCGAGGTCGGGCGAACCGATCTTCTGGACGATCTCGGTCAGGAAGCCTCGCACGACGAGTCGGCGGGCCTCGCCCTCGGTGATGCCGCGGGCCATGAGGTAGAACAGCTGCTCGTCGTCGAAGCGACCGGTCGCGCTGGCGTGGCCGGCCCCTTCGATGTCACCCGTCTCGATCTCGAGGTTCGGGACCGAGTCGGCACGGGTGCCGTCGGTGAGCACGAGGTTGCGGTTCTGCTCGTAGCTGTCGGTGCCCGGCGCGGTCTGCGCGATCAGCACGTCGCCGATCCAGACGCTGCGCGCGCCCGCTCCCTGCAGCGCACCCTTGTAGGTCACGCGGCTCCGGGTGTGCGGGGCGTCGTGGTGCACGAACACCTGCTGCTCCAGGTGCTGCCCCGCATCGGCGAAGTACAGGCCGAGGGACTCGATGTCCGCGCCCTGCTCGGCGAGATGCGTCGAGGGATTGACCCGGACGACCTTGCCGCCGAGCGAGACGACGATGTGCTTGAGGAACGAGTCGCGGCCCAATCGGGCGAACTGGCTCGAGAGGTGCACGGCCTCGTCGTCCCACTCCTGCAGCGAGACGACGGTGAGCTGTGCACCCTCGCCGACGAGGATCTCGACGTTCTCGCTGAGCCGTGCGCTGCCGGAACCGGCGAGCACCACGAGGCCGCGACTGTTCGGCGCCGCCTCGATGACGGTGTGCGCGGCGCGCGGCGCGTCGCCGAGGCCGGTGCGGGTGACCACGGCGATCTTCTCGTCTTCGCCGGTGACGGAGATGAGGAGGGCCTCGCCGAAGGTCGACCAGGCGTTCGCACTCGCACGGTCCTCGGGCGTGCCGGCGGCGCCGATGCGGGCGTCGTCGCGCGAGATGCGGGAGACCGCGATGCCCGCGACCTCCGTCGTCTCGATGGGGAGGGTGGAACCGTCGAGCTCACCGGCGGTGAGGTCCGCGAAGGCGGCGACCGGGGAGAGCTTCCACTCGTGCTCGCGACCGTTGACGGGAGCGAAGTCCTCGACGTTCACCGAGCGGAACCGCTCCGAGCGGGTCTGCACGGGCACGAAGGCACCGTCGGAGTGGGCGACGAGGCCGTGCTGCCCGGCCGTGGGCATGGCTGTGCTGGTCATCTGGGCGGTCACTGCTAGCCCACCGATCCTTCCATGCCCATCTCGATGAGCTTGTTGAGTTCCATGGCGTACTCCATCGGGAGCTCGCGGGCGATCGGCTCGATGAAGCCGCGCACGATCATCGACATGGCCTCGGTCTCGTCGATGCCGCGGCTCATCAGGTAGAAGAGCTGCTCCTCGCTGACCTTCGAGACCGTCGCCTCGTGGCCGAGCTTCACGTCGTCGACGCGGATGTCGATGGCCGGGTAGGTGTCGGACCGCGAGATCGTGTCGACGAGCAGGGCGTCGCACACGACGCTGTTCGCCGAGTGATGCGCGTTCGCGTCGATGCGCACCTCGCCGCGGTAACCGGCGCGACCGCCGCCGCGGGCGATCGACTTCGAGACGATCGAGGACTGCGTGTACGGCGCCATGTGGATCATCTTCGCGCCGGCGTCCTGGTGCTGTCCGGGGCCCGCGAAGGCGACCGAGAGCGTCTCGCCCTTGGCGTGCTCGCCCATGAGGAAGATCGACGGGTACTTCATCGTCACCTTCGAGCCGATGTTGCCGTCGACCCACTCCATGGTGGCGCCCTCGGCGGCCGTGGCCCGCTTCGTGACGAGGTTGTAGACGTTGTTCGACCAGTTCTGGATCGTCGTGTACCGAACGCGGGCGTTCTTCTTCACGATGATCTCGACGACGGCCGAGTGCAGCGAGTCGCTCTTGTAGATCGGCGCCGTGCAGCCCTCGATGTAGTGCACGTAGCTGCCCTCGTCGGCGATGATCAGCGTGCGCTCGAACTGGCCCATGTTCTCGGTGTTGATGCGGAAGTAGGCCTGCAACGGGATTTCGACGTGCACGCCGGGCGGCACGTAGACGAACGAGCCGCCGGACCAGACCGCCGTGTTCAACGCGGCGAACTTGTTGTCGCCTGCGGGGATCACCGTGCCGAAGTACTCCTCGAAGAACTCGGGGTGCTCCTTGAGCGCGGTGTCGGTGTCCATGAAGATGACGCCCTGGCGTTCGAGCTCTTCGTTGATCTGGTGGTAGACCACCTCGGACTCGTACTGAGCGGCGACGCCGGCCACCAGCCGCTGGCGCTCGGCCTCGGGGATGCCGAGCTTCTCGTAGGTGTTCTTGATGTCCTCGGGCAGGTCCTCCCAGGTCTGGGCCTGCTTCTCGGTCGACCGGACGAAGTACTTGATGTTGTCGAAGTCGATCTCCGACAGGTCGGCGCCCCAGGTGGGCATGGGCTTGCGCTCGAAGAGCTGCAGCGCGCGCTGGCGTCGCTGGAGCATCCATTCGGGCTCTGCCTTCAGCGCGGAGATGTCGGCGACGACCTCCGGCGAGATACCGCGTCGGGCGGATGCCCCGGCGCTGTCGGAGTCGGCCCAGCCGAACTCGTAGGTGCCGAGTCCTTCCAGTTCCGGGCGATCGATCAGTACGTCCGTCATGCTCTCCCTCTTCTCCTCCCGTGCAACCGGCTATCAGTCCGGCCCATCGCCCTTCGCGAGTCGAGGCGCTCTTCGAGATGGTGATGATGTGCGGGTGGCGTCAATGCGAACCTAAGATGTGTGGGTACCCGCATCGCGCGTTCTCGCGCGCCTCGCGGTATTCCCAACCCATCAAGACTACAGGGTCGCGCGACCAGCGGCGCCGGACTCACGGCGCCGTCACAGCCCGGCCCGAGTGAGGAAACGTCCCTCGTGCACCGCTCTGCCGCCAGGTTCATCGAACGCATCCGTCGGAGCCGCGCGTATGCGACCCTGCTGCCCACGTCCATCACCCGATGGGTTCGCACCGTGGCCTGGCTCTCGGTCGTCGTCAACATCGGCATCGTGGGAACGGGCGGCCTCGTGCGCCTGACCGGTTCGGGGATGGGATGCGAGACCTGGCCGTACTGCACCGCCGACTCGCTCATCCCGACCCCGGAACTCGGGATCCACGGACTCATCGAGTTCGGCAACCGCACGCTGACGGGCGTCCTCGTCGTCGTCGCGGCACTCGCGTTCCTCTCGGTCCTCCGCCTCCAGCCGCGCCGGCCCGATCTCGTCCGGCTCTCCTTCGCGATCGGCGTCGGCATCATCGTGCAGGCCGTGGTCGGCGGCGTGACAGTCTGGCTCCACCTCCACCCGAGCATCGTCGGGTTCCACTTCCTGCTCTCCGCCGCGCTCGTGGTCCTCGCCACCGTGTTCGCCCATCGCGTCTACGCCGGTCAGGGACCGCGGGAGTCGGGGGTCTCCCGCGGCTACGCCGGCCTCGCCTGGGCGACCGCCGCCTCCGTGGCCGTGACGGTCGCCATCGGGGTCCTCCTCACCGGTTCGGGGCCGCATGCCGGAGACGAGGCGGCGGCTCGCAACGGGCTCGATCCGATCCTGTGGCAGCACATCCACGCCTGGCCCGGATACCTCACCTTCGCGCTGTCCGTGCTGCTGATGGCGGGCGCCTTCCGCACGTCGCCGTCGCTGGACCTGCGCCGTTGGGTCGGCATCCTCCTCGCCGTGGAGTTCGTGCAGATCGCCGTCGGGCTCTGGCAGGCACGGACCGGCCTGCCGATCGTCCTGGTCAACATCCACATGGTGCTCGCGGTCGCGCTCGTCGCCGCCATGACCGCCGTCCTCCTGCACCTCGAGCGCCGCGTCGTCGCGCAGGACGTCGCCCCCGAGCCGTCGCCCGTCGAGGCATCCGCCCGCTGATGCTCGTGCGTCACCGGGGCCACGAGCCCCGCATCTCCCCCGATGCGACGGTCGCACCGGGTGCGGTGATCTCGGGCGACGTCGCGGTCGAGGGCGGCGCCCGCATCCTGCACGGCGTCGTGCTCAGCGCGGAGGACGGCCAGATCCGCGTCGGCGCGGAGACGGTGATCCTCGAGCACGCCCTGGTGCGCGGTCGCGCGGGGCATCCGGCGGTCATCGGGGCGCGGGTCATGATCGGGCCGCATGCGCACGTGAACGGCGCCATCGTCCACGACGGGTCCTTCATCGCGACGGGGGCCGCCGTCTTCCCGGGTGCCGTCATCGGCGCCGGCGCGGAGGTGCGCGTGAACGCCGTCGTGCAGGTGAACACCGTGATCGAGCCGGGGGGCGTCGTCCCGATCGGGTGGGTCGCCGTCGGTGCGCCCGCACAACTGTTCAGCCCCGACCGGCACGAGGAGATCTGGGCCGTCCAGCGGACGCTGGACTTCCCGGGCACCGTCTACGGCGTCGACCGCGACGCCGGGATGGCCGAGATCATGCGACGGCAGTCGGCGTTCTACGCGGCGCACGACCAGGACGAGATCCTCCGTCGCGATTGACGGCCCGGCTGATCGGCCGGCGCGGCGGTCCGGCGTGGCATCCGGCCATCGAGATCCTGCGCCCTGTCGGCGCGACGGGCCTCAGAACGGCAACAGCGGGTCCACGCCGATCGCGATGAACAGCAGCGACAGGTACGCGATCGAGCCGTGGAACACGCGCATGGGCGACACGTTCACGTGGCGGATGGCGAGGTTGTAGAGGCGGTGCGTCTCGTAGATGAACCAGACGCCCGTCACGAGCGCGACGCTCGAGTAGAGCAGGCCCATGCCGGCGATCGGGATGAGCAGGAGCGAGCACGCCACGGTCGCCCACGCGTAGAGGATCACCTGCAGCCCGACCTGTGCGCGCCCGCGCACGACGGCCAGCATCGGCACGCCCGCGGCGGCGTAGTCGTCCTTGTACTTCATCGAGAGCGGCCAGTAGTGCGGCGGCGTCCAGAGGAAGATGATCAGGAAGAGGATGATCGGCGGCCAGCTCAGGTCGCCCGTGACGGCAGCCCAGCCGATGAGCACGGGCATGCATCCGGCGACGCCGCCCCAGACGATGTTCTGGGCGGTGCGGCGCTTCAGGATGAGGCTGTAGAACACGACGTACAGCAGGATCGCGCCGAGCGAGAGCGCCGCGGCCAGCCAGTTCGTGAAGACGCCGAGCCAGACGATCGACGCCGCACCGAGTCCGTAGGCGAAGACGAGCGCCTCGCGGTCGGACAGCTCTCCCGTCACGAGCGGCCGCCCCTGCGTGCGCTTCATGAGGCGATCGATGTCGCGATCGATGTAGCAGTTGAACGCCCCGGCCGAGCCCGCGCTCATGGCGCCGCCGATCAGGGTGGCGATGAGCAGCCACAGGCTGGGCAGGCCGTTCTGCGCCAGGATCATCGTGGGCGCCGTCACGACCAGCAGGAGTTCGATCACCCGCGGCTTCGTGAGGGCCAGGTACGCCGCGAGCTTGCGCTTCAGGGTCGACTCCTGGCCGGCTTGCCGCGTCTCAACTGCTGCCTGCATCGCTCCTCTTCCGCGTGGGCGCGACGAAGAGAACGCGGCCCGCAACAGATTCTACGTCATGCAACGTCATCGCCATGGGCACGGCGCCCGCCGCACGAGCCCGCCGATCCGGCACCTCACATCGGATCGGATGCCGCGTGAACTCGCCGTCACGCCCGTGAAACTGAGCCTTTCCATATACTTTGAGCATGCGGGCCTCCCCGCGTTGTTCGCGATCCACACTTGAAGGTGATCCGTTCGCGCACGCCGAAGGCAACGTCGCCGCAGTGATTTCCAGGGCCGAAGACAATGTCACGGCCGCCCTCACCCGGAAGGAACACCCCACTCGTGACTCACCTGAACTGGGAGCCCATCGACGACCGCGCCGTCGACACCGCTCGGATCCTCGCGGCCGACGCCGTCGAGAAGGTCGGCAACGGCCACCCCGGCACCGCGATGAGCCTGGCCCCCGCGGCGTACCTGCTCTTCCAGAAGGTCATGCGCCGTGACCCGGCCGACCACCGGTGGCTCGGCCGCGACCGCTTCATCCTTTCTGCGGGCCACAGCTCGCTGACGCAGTACGTGCAGCTCTTCCTCGCCGGCGACGGCCTCGAGCTCGACGATCTGAAGTCGCTCCGCACGTGGGGCTCGAAGACCCCCGGCCATCCCGAGTACGGCCACACCGACGGCGTCGAGATCACCACCGGCCCGCTCGGCCAGGGACTCGCCTCGGCCGTCGGCTTCGCGTACGCGTCCCGCTTCGAGCGCGGCCTGTTCGACCCGGATGCCGCGGCAGGCACGAGCCCGTTCGACCACTTCGTGTACGTGGTCGCCGGCGACGGCGACCTGCAGGAGGGCATCACGAGCGAGGCCTCCTCGCTCGCCGGCCACCAGCAGCTCGGCAACCTCGTCGTGATCTACGACTCGAACCAGATCTCCATCGAGGACGACACGAACATCGCCTTCACCGAGGACGTCGCCAAGCGCTACGACGCCTACGGCTGGCACGTGCAGACGGTCGACTGGAAGAAGACCGGCGAATACGTCGAGGACGTCGCCGAACTCCACGCGGCCATCGAGGCCGCGAAGGGCGAGAGCTCCAAGCCCTCGATCATCATCCTGAAGACCATCATCGGCTGGCCCTCCCCCGGCAAGCAGAACTCGGGCAAGATCCACGGGTCGGCGCTCGGCGCGTCCGAGCTCGCCGCGACGAAGGAGGTGCTCGGCTTCGACCCCGAGCAGACCTTCGTCGTCGCCGAGGACGTCATCTCGCACACCCGCGGCGCGCTCGAGCGCGGTGCGGCGGCGAAGGCGGAATGGCAGACCTCCTTCGACGCCTGGGCCGAGGCGAACCCCGAGCGCAAGCAGCTGCTCGACCGGCTCGAGGCGGGCGAGCTGCCCGACGGGCTGGAATCGGTCCTGCCGGCGTTCGAGGACGGCACCGAGGTGTCGACCCGAGCCGCGAGCGGCAAGGTCATCAACGCGCTCGCGGCCCAGCTGCCCGAGTTCTGGGGCGGATCGGCCGACCTCGCCGAGTCGAACCTGACCACCATCAACGGCGCCGCCTCGTTCATCCCGTCGGAGTGGTCGACGCACGAGTTCTCCGGGAATCCCTACGGGCGCGTCCTGCACTTCGGCATCCGCGAGCACGCCATGGGCGCCATCGTCAACGGCATCGTCCTGCACGGCAAGACGCGCCCCTTCGGCGGCACGTTCCTCATCTTCAGCGACTACATGCGCCCCGCCGTGCGCCTGGCCGCGCTCATGCAGGTCCCCTCGATCTTCGTGTGGACCCATGACTCGGTCGCGCTCGGCGAGGACGGCCCGACGCACCAGCCCATCGAGCAGCTCGCGACCCTGCGGGCGATCCCGGGCTTCTCGGTCGTGCGCCCCGCCGACGCCAACGAGACCGCCGCGGCGTGGCTGGAGATCCTGAAGCGCCGCGACGCGCCCGTCGGCATCGCGCTCACCCGGCAGAACATCCCGGTCTTCGCTCGAGGCGAGGGCGCGGCATCCGGCGACGAGTTCGCGTCGACGGCGGGCGTCGCCAAGGGCGCGTACGTGCTCGCGGATGCCCCGTCCGGCACGCCAGACGTGATCCTCATCGCCACGGGTTCCGAGGTGCAGCTCGCCGTCGCCGCGCGCGAGCAGCTCGCCGCCGACGGCGTCCAGGCGCGCGTCGTGTCCGCCCCGAGCCTCGAGTGGTTCGAGGAGCAGGATGCCGCCTACCGCGAGTCCGTCCTCCCCGCCGCCGTCACCGCCCGCGTGTCGGTCGAGGCCGGCGTGTCGCTCAGCTGGGGTCGCTACGTCGGCGACCGCGGCCGCAGCGTGTCCATCGAGCACTTCGGCGCGTCCGCCGACTACAAGACGCTCTTCCGCGAGTTCGGCATCACGACCGAAGCCGTCGTCGCCGCAGCCAAGGAATCGCTCGCGTCGGCCTGACGCGAACACGAAGGAGATCTGAGAACCATGAGCACGACCACCCCCACCGCCGACCTCTCCGCCGTCGGTGTCAGCATCTGGCTCGACGACCTGTCGCGCGAGCGCATCGCCTCGGGCGGCCTCGAGAAGCTGATCGCCGACCGCGACGTCGTCGGCGTCACCACCAACCCGACCATCTTCGCCGGCGCCCTCGCCAACGGCGCGGCCTACGCCGAGCAGGTCTCGACCCTCGCCGCGGCCGGCGCCGACGTCGACACGGCCGTCTTCGAGATCACGACCGACGACGTGCGCGACGCGTCCGACGTGTTCCGTCCGGTCTACGACGCGAGCAACGGGTACGACGGACGCGTGTCGATCGAGGTCGCACCCGACCTCGCGCACGACACCGACGGCACGATCGAGCAGGCCAAGGCGCTGTGGGCCAAGGTCGACCGCCCGAACGCGATGATCAAGATCCCCGCGACCGTCGAGGGCCTCGCCGCGATCACGGCCGCCATCGGGGCCGGCATCAGCGTCAACGTCACCCTGATCTTCAGCCTCGAGCGCTACCGGGCGGTCATCGACGCGTACCTCACCGGACTCGAGCAGGCGAAGGCCGCCGGCATCGACCTCGGCACCATCCACTCGGTCGCGTCGTTCTTCGTCTCCCGCGTCGACACCGAGATCGACAAGCGCCTGACGGCGATCGGCACCGACGAGGCGCTCGGCCTGAAGAGCAAGGCCGGCATCGCCAACGCCCAGCTCGCCTACGAGCTCTTCGAGCAGGAGTTCGGCGGCGCCCGCGCCACCGCGCTCCTCGAGGCCGGCGCCAACCGCCAGCGGCCGCTGTGGGCCTCGACCGGCGTGAAGGACCCGGCCCTGCCCGACACGCTCTACGTGACCGAGCTCGTCGCGAAGGGCGTCGTCAACACGATGCCCGAGAAGACGCTCGAGGCGACCTTCGACCACGGCGTAATCGACGGCGACACCGTCACCGGCGCCTACGCCGACGCGGCGGCCGTCCTCGAGGCGCTCGCGGCCGTCGGCGTCGACTACGACGACGTCACGGCGCTCCTCGAACGCGAGGGCGTCGAGAAGTTCATCGTGTCCTGGAACGAACTGCTCGACACCGTCCGCGCCGCACTGGAGTCCGCGCGATGAGCTTCCGCATCGCCGTCAGCGGTGCCGCGGCCGACGCCGTCCGCTCCACGGTTCCCGCGCTCGTGGCCGACCTCGTCGCGAGCGGCATCACCGCGCAGGACGGGGCCCTGTGGGGCCCTGCCGCCGAAGAGGAGGCGACGAAGCGACTCGGCTGGACCGAGGCCGTCGCCGTCTCCCGCACGCTCGTGCCCGAGATCGAGCAGCTCCGTGCGGAACTCGAGGCCGCCGGCGTGACGCACATCGCCCTCGCCGGCATGGGCGGCTCCTCGCTGGCCCCCGAGGTCATCACGCGCACGGCGGGCGTCGAGCTCACCGTGCTCGACTCGACGGAGCCGGGCCAGGTGCGTGCCGCCCTCGCCGACCGCCTGGCGGAGACCGCGCTCGTCGTCTCCTCGAAGTCCGGATCGACAGTCGAGACCGACAGCCAGCGCCGGGTATACGAGCAGGCCTTCCGCGACGCCGGCATCGACCCCGTCTCGCGCATCGTCATCGTGACGGACCCCGGCTCCCCACTCGACGAGTCGGCGCGCGCGGCCGGATACCGCGTCTTCAACGCGGATCCCGATGTGGGGGGCCGGTACTCCGCGCTCACCGCGTTCGGCCTCGTGCCGTCCGGTCTCGCGGGCGTGGACATCGCCGAGATCCTCGACGAGGCCGAGAGCATCGAGCTCCCGCTCGCCGTGGACACCGAGGAGAACCCGGGCCTCGTGCTCGGAGCCGCCATCGCCGCGACGTCGCCTCGACGCGACAAGCTCGCCATCGTCGCCGACGGCACGCACATCGTCGGCTTCGCCGACTGGGCCGAGCAGCTCATCGCCGAGTCCACGGGCAAGGAGGGCACCGGCATCCTCCCCGTCGTCCTCGAGACGAGCGCACCCGAGCTGAACGCCGGCCTCGCCGACGTGCAGGTGGTGCGCGTCGTCGACGACGCCGGAACGGAGCTCTTCGCCGCCGATGGGACCGACGAGATCCGGGTCTCGGGCACGCTCGGCGCGCAGCTCCTCGTCTGGGAGTACGCGACGGCCGTCGCCGGTCGGATCCTCGGCATCAACCCGTTCGACCAGCCCGACGTGGAATCGGCGAAGATCGCGGCTCGAGGCCTCCTCGACGCACGCCCCGAGCCCACGCCGGCCGCCTTCGTCGAAGCCGGCATCGAGGTCCGCGGAACGCCGGAGGTCATCGGCGCGTCGAGCGACCTGGCCTCCGCCATCGAGGTGCTCCTCGAGGAGCTTCCGGCCGACGGCTACCTCTCGGTGCAGGCGTATGTCGACCGCGTGGCCCACCCCGAGCTCGAACAGCTCCGGGCCCGCCTCGCGGCGAAGTCCGGCCGGCCCGTCACGTTCGGCTGGGGACCCCGGTTCCTGCACTCGACCGGACAGTTCCACAAGGGCGGTCCCGCGGTCGGCGTCTTCCTGCAGATCACGCAGGCCGTCGCGGAGGACCTCTCGATCCCCGATCGCCCGTTCACGTTCGGCGAGCTCATCGCGGCCCAGGCCTCCGGCGACTCGAGCGTGCTGGCCGAGCACGGCCGGCCCGTGCTCACGCTCACGCTGACGGACCCCGCGACCGACCTCGCGGCGCTGTTCGACGCCATCGGCTGATCCAGGAAGGGTCCACATGCCTCCGGCACACATCTCCGCAACGGAGAACCCGCTGCGGTCCCCCAAGGACTACCGGCTCAATCGCATCGCAGGTCCCTCCAGCCTCATCATCTTCGGGGTGACTGGCGACCTGTCCCGCAAGAAGCTGATGCCTGCGGTGTACGACCTCGCCAACCGCGGACTGCTTCCGCCCGGATTCGCGCTGGTCGGCTTCGCGCGACGCGACTGGGAGGACGAGGACTTCGAGCGCGTCGTCCACGACTCGGTGCGGCAGTACGCCCGCACCGAGTTCCGGGAGGACGTCTGGAAGCAGCTCGCGCGCGGCATCCGCTTCGTGCAGGGCGACTTCGACGACGACGACGCGTTCGACCGCCTGCGCAAGGTCGTCGAGTCCCTCGACACCGAGCGCGGGACGATGGGCAACCACGCGTTCTACCTCTCGATCCCGCCGAAGTCGTTCCCGCTCGTCACCGAGCAGCTGAAGCGCTCCGGCCTGACCGAGCAGCACGATACCCAGTGGCGACGGGTCGTCATCGAGAAGCCGTTCGGCTCCGACCTGAAGACCGCCCGCGAGCTGAACGACGTCGTGGCCTCGGTGTTCCCGCCCGACGCGGTCTTCCGCATCGACCACTACCTCGGCAAGGAGACGGTTCAGAACATCCTGGCGCTGCGGTTCGCGAACCAGCTCTACGAACCCATCTGGAACGCGAACTTCGTCGACCACGTGCAGATCACCATGGCCGAGGACATCGGCGTCGGCGGTCGGGCCGGGTACTACGACGGCATCGGCGCGGCGCGGGACGTGATCCAGAACCACCTCCTCCAGTTGCTCGCGCTCACCGCGATGGAGGAGCCGATCTCGTTCGACGCCGCCGACCTGCGTGCCGAGAAGGAGAAGATCCTCGCGGCCGTGCGCCTGCCCGGGAACCTCGCCGAGGGCACCGCCCGCGGGCAGTACGCCGGGGGCTGGCAGGGCGGTGAGGAGGTCGTCGGGTTCCTCGACGAGGACGGCATGAACCCCGAGTCGCTCACCGAGACGTACGCGGCCATGAAGCTGACGATCGGCACCCGCCGGTGGGCGGGAGTCCCGTTCTACCTGCGAGCTGGCAAACGCCTCGGCCGGCGCGTCACCGAGATCGCCGTGGTGTTCAAGCGTGCGCCGCAGCAGCTCTTCGCCGACAGCCAGACCTCCCAGCTGGGCGAGAACGCGCTCGTCATCCGGGTCCAGCCCGACGAGGGCGTCACGATCCGGTTCGGATCCAAGGTTCCAGGTGCCGGCATGCAGGTGCGCGACGTCACGATGGACTTCGGCTACGGCCACGCGTTCACCGAGGCCAGCCCCGAGGCCTACGAGCGCCTGATCCTCGACGTGCTGCTCGGCGAGCCGCCGCTGTTCCCCCGCCAGGAGGAGGTCGAACTCTCCTGGAAGATCCTCGACCCGATCGAGGAGTTCTGGTCCACGCAGGGCCAGCCCGAGCAGTACCGACCCGGAACGTGGGGCCCGGCATCCGCCGACGCCCTGCTCGCCCGCGACGGACGAACCTGGAGGCGCCCGTGATCGTCGACCTGCCCGACACGACCACCAGCAAGGTGTCGAAGTCACTCGTGAAGATCCGCGAGGAGAACGGCGTCGTCGCGCTCGGTCGCGTCCTGACGCTCGTCATCGCGACGACCCCCGGCATCGAGGAGGAGGCGATCGAGGCCGCGAACGACGCGTCGCGGGAGCACCCGATGCGCGTCATCGTCGTGGCGACCGATCCCGACGAGCCGGATGACACGGCGCCGCGACTCGACGCGGAGATCCGCGTCGGCGGAGATGCCGGGGCCAGCGAGGTCATCGTGTTGCGCGCGCACGGCCCGGTCGCACGCGACGAGGAGAGCCTGGTCATGGCGCTCCTCCTGCCCGATGCCCCGGTGGTCACCTGGTGGCCGGGTTCGGCCCCCGATGTTCCCGGCACGTCGGCCCTCGGCCGCATCGCGCAGCGCCGCATCACGGATGCCTCGGCGCAGCCCGATCCCCAGGGCGCGCTCAAGGCGCTCGCCACGAGCTACACGCCCGGCGATGCGGACTTCGCGTGGACCCGGCTGACCCTGTGGCGCGCGCAGCTCGCCGCAGTGCTCGACCAGCCGCCGTACGAGCCGATCACGAGGGTCAGCGTCACCGGCGCGGTGGACTCCCCCTCGACGACCCTGCTCGCCGCGTGGCTGCGCCTGCAGCTCGACACGCCGACCGAGTACGAGCTCACGAGCGTCGAGGAGGGCTCGCACGGCATCCACGGCGTCCGGCTCGAGCGTGCGAGCGGCGACGTCGAACTGATTCGCGACGTCCCGGGCATCGCGACGCTCCGCCAGCCCGGTCAGCCGCAGCACGACGTGGCCCTTCCCCGCCGGAACCTCCGCGACTGCCTCGCAGACGAGTTGCGACGACTCGACCCCGATGAGCTGTACGGTGAGGTGATCGGGAGCGGCCTGGCGCTGCTCGGCGCGAGCGAGGCTGAAGGAGTCCACACATGACCAACGAACGACGCGTGCTCGTGCATCCCGACAAGGGGGCACTCGCGAGTTCGGTGGCCGCGAGGTTCATCACCAAGATGCTCGACATCCTCGACGACCAGCCGGTGGCGCACGTCGTGCTCACCGGCGGTTCGATGGCCGGCGCCGTCCTGGCCTCGGTCGCGGCCTCGCCTGCGCGCACCAGCATCGACTGGGCGCGGGTGCACTTCTGGTGGGGCGACGAGCGATGGCTGCCGGCCGGCGACGCCGAGCGCAACGACCGCGTGGCCGATGACGCGCTGCTCGACGACCTCGACCTGCCGGCCGCCAACGTGCACCGGTTCGCGACCTCCGACGCCGGCCTGTCCCTGGACGAGGCGGCGGTCGCCTATGCGGAGGAACTCGCGGCCCACGGCGATGGTGCGGAGGCTCCCGCGTTCGACATCACGTTCCTGGGGGTCGGACCCGACGGGCACATCGCCTCGCTGTTCCCGCATCGCTCCGGTATCCAGGTCACCGATCGATCGGTGATCGCCGTCCGCAACTCTCCCAAGCCGCCGCCCGAGCGCCTGAGCCTGACCCGCCCGGTCATCAATGCGTCCCAGCGCATCTGGCTCGTCCTGGCCGGCGCCGACAAGGCGTCCGCCCTGGGGCTGGCGCTGGCCGGGGCCAGTCGCGACGAGGTTCCGGTGGCCGGCATCAAGGGTCGTCGTCGCACGGTGTTCTTCGTCGACTCGGATGCCGCGGCAGAGGTTCCCGAGGAGCTCATCGCCCGCGACTACTGAATCGCCGGCGAGTACGACGAAGGGGGCGAGCCGAACGGCTCGCCCCCTTCGTCGTCCTGCGTCCTCCGGAGCCGGAGGACGCGAGAGGTCAGTTCTTCGGCGCCTGCCCGCGACGTGCGCGCAACTGGGTGAGGGCCTCATCGAGGAGTGCCGCGGCTTCCTCGTCGGAGCGGCGCTCCTTCACGTATGCGAGATGCGTCTTGTACGGTTCGAGCTTGTTGACCGACGGCGGATTCTCCTTGTCGCGGCCTGCGGGCAGGCCGGTGGAGGGGCTGTCGATCGTGTCGGGAATCTCCTCCTCGGGGAGATTCGCGGCGAAGTACCGCACGGTCTCGTTGCCCTGGGCGTCCCAGTAGCTCACCGCGACGCGGTCGGCGTGGAAGCCTCGGTCCTGTTCGCCCATGGGGCCCGCGCCGACGCGCGAACCACGGATGGCGCTGTTTCCTGATGCCATGACGCCTCCGTCAGAGTCCGCTGTCGAACTTGGTGATGAGACCGAGCACCACGATGCAGGTCACCCACACGAGTCCGAGGATCACGGTGATGCGGTTGAGGTTGCGCTCGGCCACCCCTGACGCGCCGAGGCTGGACGTGACGCCGCCGCCGAACATGTCGGAGAGACCGCCGCCGCGACCCTTGTGCAGCAGGATGAGCAGCGTCAGCAGGAGGCTCGTGATACCGAGCAGCACCTGCAGGACGACCTGGAGAATCTCCACGGTGAACCTTTCCGGGCACGACAGAGGGGGTCGGTGCCGACAATCGAGTATAGCGGGACGAACGCGGCGAAGCCGGAAGCACACGCTTCCGGCTCCGCCGAGTCGTTCAGGCCCCGACGTGCTTCTTGAACCGGACGATGCTGGAGAACTCGTCGATGTCCAGGCTCGCGCCACCGACCAGGGCTCCGTCGACGTTCGGCTCGCGCAGGAAGGACGCGATGTTCGCGGCCTTCACCGAACCGCCGTAGAGCACGCGCGTCGCCTCGGCGACCTCGTCGCCGAACTGCTCGCGGAGCACGACGCGAAGCGCCTCGCAGACCTGCTCGGCCTGCTGCGGCGTGGCCGCCTGGCCGGACCCGATAGCCCAGACGGGCTCGTAGGCGACGACGAGGCCCTTCGACCCGTCGACGCCCTCGAGCGCCGCCTTCAGCTGCGCGACGGGGACCGCACTCGGCCCGTGGGCCTCGAGGTCCTCCGCCGTCTCGCCGACGCAGAGCACCGGCACGATGCCGTGACGGTGCGCGGCGAGGACCTTCGCGTTGATGTCCGCGTCGGTCTCGCCATGCAGCGTCCGCCGCTCGGAGTGGCCGACGATGACGTACGCGCAGTCGAGCTTGGCCAGGAAGGCACCGGAGATCTCACCGGTGTACGCGCCGGAATCGTGAGCCGAGACGTCCTGCGCACCATAGGCGACGGGGAGCGAATCGGCCGATACGAGCGTCTGCACCGAGCGGATGTCGGTGAAGGGCGGGAACACGGCGACCTCGGCGTCTGCCGGATCGTGCTTGGCATCGGCCAGCGACCATGCGAGCTTCTGCACGAATGCGATCGCCTGCAGGTGGTCGAGGTTCATCTTCCAGTTACCCGCGATGAACGGGGTACGCTTCACTGCCAACCGAGGACCTCCAGTCCGGGGAGTTTCTTGCCCTCGAGGAATTCGAGGCTTGCGCCGCCACCGGTCGAGATGTGCCCGAACCGGTCGTCGTCGAATCCGAGCTGGCGCACGGCTGCGGCGGAGTCGCCGCCGCCGACGACACTGAGACCGTCGACCTCGGTGAGCGCCTGTGCGACCGCCCGCGTGCCCGCCGCGAACGGCTCGAGCTCGAACACGCCCATCGGTCCGTTCCAGAAGACCGTCTTCGACGAACGGATGTGCTCCGCGAAGGCGGCCGCGGTGTCGGGGCCGATGTCCAGGCCGAGGCCGGAGGCCCCGAACGGAGTCTCCTCGATCGCGTCGGCCGCCGTGACCACGTGCTCGCCCTCGGCCGAGAACGAGGCCGCGACGACGACGTCGGTCGGGAGGACGATCGTGACCCCGCGCTCGGCCGCCTCGGCGAGGTAGCCCTTCACGGTCTCGATCTGGTCGGCCTCGAGCAGGCTCGATCCCACCTTGTGGCCCTGGGCCGCGAGGAAGGTGAAGAGCATGCCTCCGCCGATCAGCAGGGTGTCCACGCGCGGGAGGAGATGCGCGATGACGCCGAGCTTGTCGGAGACCTTCGAGCCCCCGAGCACGACCGCATACGGTCGCTCGGGCTTCTCGGTCAGTCGGTCGAGCACGTCGAGCTCGGACGCGATGAGCAGGCCCGCGGCGCTCGGTCGGAGCTCCTCGAGCTCGAACACGCTGGCCTGCTTGCGGTGCACGACGCCGAAGCCGTCGGAGACGACCTTGTCGGCGAAGGCGGCGAGCTCACCGGCGAACGCGGTGCGCTCGGCCTCGTTCTTGGAGGTCTCCCCCGGGTTGAACCGGAGGTTCTCGAGGACGAGGATCTCGCCGTCGCCGAGTGCGTCGACCTTGGCCGTCGCGTCCGGCCCGACGGTGTCGGTCGCGAAGGCGACCGGCACGTCGACGAGTTCGCCGAGGCGGGCCGCGACCGGCGCGAGGCTGTACTTGGCGTCGGGTGCGCCGTCGGGGCGGCCGAGGTGCGAGACCACGACCACCTTGGCGCCCTGATCGGTCAGCGCGGTGAGTGTCGGCAGCGACGCCCGAACACGACCGTCGTCCGTGATGACCCCGCCCTTGAGAGGAACGTTGAGGTCACAACGGACGACGATGCGTGTTCCGGCGAGCGAACCGAGGCTTTCGATCGTTCGCAGGGTCACGGTGACTCGATTCAGAGACGTTCGGCGACGTACTCGGTCAGGTCGACGAGGCGGTTGGAGTAACCCCACTCGTTGTCGTACCAGCTCGAGAGCTTCACCTGGTTGCCGATGACGCGCACGAGGCCCGCGTCGAAGATCGACGAGTGCGGGTCGGTGACGATGTCGCTGGAGACGATGTCGTCCTCGGTGTACTTGAGGATGCCCTTCATGGGGCCCTCGGCGGCCGCCTTGTACGCAGCCTTGATCTCGTCGACCGTGACCGGGTTCTTCGTGGTCACGGTGAGGTCGGTGATCGAGCCGGTGGGCACCGGAACGCGCAGCGCGAAGCCGTCGAGCTTGCCGATGAGCTCGGGCAGCACGAGGCCGATCGCCTTGGCGGCACCGGTCGAGGTCGGCACGATGTTGATGGCGGCGGCGCGCGCACGGCGAAGGTCCTTGTGGGGGCCGTCCTGCAGGTTTTGGTCGGCCGTGTAGGCGTGGACCGTCGTCATGAGGCCGTGCTCGATGCCGAAGGTGTCGTTGAACACCTTCGCGAGGGGCGCGAGGCAGTTCGTCGTGCACGACGCGTTGGAGATGATGTGGTGCGACGCGGGGTCGTACTCGTGCTCGTTGACGCCCATGACGAAGGTGGCGTCCTCGTCGGTCGCGGGTGCCGAGATGAGGACCTTCTTCGCGCCGGCCTCGATGTGCTTGCGGGCGTCCGCTGCCTTGGTGAAGAAGCCGGTGGACTCGATGACGATGTCGACGCCCAGCTCGCCCCACGGGAGGTTCGCGGGGTCGCGCTCCGCGAACGCCTTGATCGCGGTGCCGTTGACGATGATGTTGTCGTCGTCGTAGTCGACGGTAGCGTCGAGCCGGCCCGTGATGGAGTCGTACTTGAGCAGGTGCGCGAGCGTCTTGTTGTCGGTGAGGTCGTTGACCGCGACGATCTCGAGGTCCGCTCCCTGAGCGAGTGCGGCGCGGAAGTAGTTGCGGCCGATACGACCGAAGCCGTTGATGCCGATCTTTACAGACACGGATGTCTCCTGAATTGACGGTGCGCGACGAGCGCGGTTTTTGGGAATGATCGGACGACGGTGTCCCCGGGCGGGGCCCGAGGACACCGCCAACGATTACGACAGTAGCAGCAGCCCTGAGGTCTTCTCGTTTGCTGCGGCGAAGCGCTTCTGCACGTTGTCCCAGTTCGCGATGCTCCAGAACGCCTTCACGTAATCGGCGCGCACGTTGCGGTAATCGAGGTAGTACGCGTGCTCCCAGACGTCGAGCATGAGCAGCGGCACGATGCCGGCGGGGAGGTTGCCCTGCTGGTCGAAGAACTGCACGATGATCAGGCGCTGGCCGAGGGAATCCCAGGCGAGGACGGCCCAGCCGGAACCCTGCACGCCGAGTGCGGTGGCCGTGAAGTGCGCCTGGAACTTGTCGAAGGAACCGAACTCGTCGTCGATCGCCGATGCGAGGTCGCCGGTGGGCTTGTCGCCGCCGTCGGGCGAGAGGTTCGTCCAGAAGATCGAGTGGTTCACGTGACCGCCGAGGTTGAACGCGAGGTCCTTCTCGAGCTTGTTCACGTTGGCGAGGTTGCCCGTCTCGCGCGCCTCGGCGAGCTGCGCGAGCGCGGTGTTCGCGCCCGTCACGTACGCCTGGTGGTGCTTCGAGTGGTGCAGCTCCATGATCGTGCCGCTGATCGCCGGCTCGAGTGCCGCGTAGTCGTAGGCGAGATCGGGGAGGGTGTAGTCAGCCATTGCTTCTCCTTGTCAGATGCCGGGCGTTCCGGGCCTCTGCCCGGTGTTCCGCGGCTGCGCATTCGAGTCTATGCCCGGCGCCGGTCGACCCGGTCGGGGGTTGACGCCCGATGACGCCTGCCGAAGGGCATCGCGACGAGACGGATGCCGGGGCATCCGTCTCGCTGATCCGCTCGTGGCCCTCGAACGACTCAGACGTCGTCGAGGTCCGCGGGAAGGCTGGCCTCGGTGCCCGGCACCCCGAGCGCGGCCGCGCGGGTGTCGGCCATGGCGAGGAGGCGGCGGATGCGGCCTGCGACGGCGTCCTTCGTCATGGGCGGGTCGGCGTGGTGGCCGAGCTCGTCGAGGCTGGCGTCCCTGTGGGCCAGGCGGAGTTCCCCGGCGTACTTGAGGTGGTCGGGGATGTCGTCGCCGAGCAGCTCCATCGCACGCTGGACGCGAGCGCAGGCGGCCACGGCGGCCTGCGCCGATCGGCGCAGGTTCGCATCGTCGAAGTTCACGAGACGGTTGGCCGTCGCGCGCACCTCGCGGCGCTGTCGGAGCTCCTCCCAGTTGCGGACGGTCGTGCTCGCGCCCATGAGCGAGAGCATCGCGCTGATGGCCTCGCCGTCGCGGATCACCACCCGGTGGACTCCCCTGACCTCGCGGGCCTTCGCGGAGATGCCGAGCCGTCCGGCCGCCCCGACGAGCGCCATCGCGGTCTCGTTGCCGGGGCAGGTGATCTCGAGGGCGGCCGATCGGCCGGGATCGGTCAGGCTGCCATGCGCGAGGAACGCGCCGCGCCAGACCGCCGCGACCTCGTCGCGCGAACCGGTGGTCAGCTTGTTCGGGAGGCCGCGCACGGGTCGGCGGCGGGCGTCCAGCAGGCCGGTCTGGCGGGCGAGCGTCTCCCCGCCGTCGAGCACGCGCAGCAGGAATTGGTTCGTGCGCCGGATTCCGGACGGCGCGATGACCGAGACATCCGGTCGGACGCCGTAGAGCTCGCCGAGGTCGCGGGTGACGCGCTTGGCCGTGGTCGGGGAATCGAGCTCAGCCTCGATCGCGATGCGACCCGAGATGATGTGCAGGCCGCCGGCGAAGCGCAGCACCGATGCGAGCTCGGCCGCCCGGACGCTGGTCTTGGACACCTCGACACGCGCGAGTTCTTCTTTCACATCCGCGGTCAATGCCACCTCGTGATCCTTCCTGTGGGTGGGTGGGGCGCTCGCCCCGAGTTCTGCTGTTCACGCGCGCCGCCGCTCATTCGCGGCCGAGGTCGCGGTGCCGCACGCTGACGGCGATGTCCGGCACCTCGGCCAGCCGCTGCGCGAGTTCACGGATGACGGCGACGGAGCGATGCTTTCCTCCCGTGCATCCGACCGCGATCGTGGCGTGGCCCTTGTTCTCGCGCTGGTAGCCGGCGAGGACCGGCGTCAATGCCGTGACGTACGCGTCGATGAACTCGCGCGCGCCCTCCTGCGCGAGCACGTAGTCGGAGACCGTCGCGTCCTCGCCGGTGAGGCTGCGCAACTCCGAGACCCAGAACGGATTCGGCAGGAAGCGCGCGTCGGCGACGAGGTCGGCATCGGTCGGCAACCCGTACTTGAAGCCGAAGCTGAGCAGCGTGACCTGCACCCCGGCCCGGCCGGCCTCGGCGAAGGTGTCGGTGATGACGTTCGCGAGCTGGTGGATGTTCAGCTCGGAGGTGTCGATGACGAGGTCCGCGGCTTCGCGCAGCTCGGCCAGACGGGCACGCTCCGCGCCGATGCCGTCGAGGAGCGTGCCCGTGCCCTGCAGGGGGTGGGGGCGACGCACGGCCTCGAACCTTCGGACGAGCACCGCATCGGTCGCATCGAGGAACACCACCCGGACGTTCACGCCGGTTCGAAGGGCCTGGATGATCTCGCGCAGCTCCGGGAAGAAGTCCCGGCCTCGGATGTCGACGACGGCGGCGATGCGCGGCAGCGAGGCGCCTGCCCGCTCCACGAGTTCGACGAGCGGACGCAGCATCTGCGGCGGGAGGTTGTCGACGACGTACCAGCCGAGATCCTCGAGTGCGTTGCCGACGGTGGAGCGCCCGGCTCCGGACATGCCGGTGACGATCAGCATCTCCTGGTGCTCGAAATCGGTCGCCATCGTTTCGGTTCCCCTTCCGCGCACGTCGAGATCCCAGCCTACCCGGGTTGTGATCCGGCTCCGGAGCGAAGGTGGCCGTGCACCACGGAGGCGAGCGTCGCACCGAACCCGTCCACGCTCGAGATCTCGTCGACGGATGCCTCGCGCAGGCGCTTGACCGACCCGAAGTGGCGCAGCAGGATTTTGATGCGCGTCGGGCCGAGTCCCGGCACCTCGGCGAGGATCGAGGAGATGTCGCGCTTGCGGCGTTGGCGCTGATGCGTGATCGCGAATCGGTGAGCCTCGTCACGGACCCGCTGGAAGAGGAACAGGGCGTCGCTGTTCCTCGGCAGGATCACCGGGTAGTCGGCATCGGGCGTCCAGATCTCCTCGAGTCGTTTCGCGATGCCGCAGAGGTAGATGCCCTCGACACCGGACTCCTCGAGCGCGCGGGCGGCCGCTTCGACCTGCGGTTGACCACCGTCGACGACCAGCAGGTTGGGTCGGTACGAGAACTTCGATCTCCGGTTCGCGCCGGCGTCGACGGCCTCCGAGTCCGTTGACGCCGTCGCATCCGGTGCCGTGGCGTCATCCCCCGTTCCCCCGCCGGAGAGGTAGGCGAGCCGGCGGGTGAGCACCTGGTGGATCGAGTCGGTGTCGTCGGTGGACTCGGCGATCGTGAACCGCCGGTACTCGTCCTTCCGGGGCAGCCCGTCCTCGAAGACGACCATCGATGCGACGATGTTGGTGCCGCTGAGGTGCGACACGTCGAAGCACTCGATGCGCAACGGGGCGTCGGCCATGCCGAGCGCCTCCTGGATGTCCTCCAGTGCGCGAGATCTCGTCGTGAAGTCGGCGCTCCGCCGAGTCTTGTAGAGCATGAGCGACTGCCTGGCGTTCTGCGTCGCGGTCGCCAGCAGTGCCGCCTTGTCGCCGCGCTGCGCCGCCTTGAGACGCACCTTCCGTGCTGCCCGATCGGTCAGCCACGCCTGCAGCGCGACGGCGTCGTCGGGAAGCTCGGCCACGATCACCTCGCGGCCTGGACGCAGGTCGCCTCCGTAGGCGTTCTGGACGACCGAGTCGACGAGCTCGCCGAGCGGGACGTCGAGCTCCTTGTCGACGGTCCACGAGTGGACGCCGCGGACCCGCCCACCGCGGACGATGAACATCTGGACGGCCGCGGCCAGCTCGTCGTGCTCGATGCCGAACACGTCGACGTCGACGTCGTCGCGCAGCACGACGGCGCTCTTCTCGAAGAACTGCGTCGCGGCCTGCAACTGGTCGCGACGGCGGGCGGCGGTCTCGAACTCCAGGCGGGCGGATGCCTCGAGCATCTGGTTCGACAGCTCATCGACGATGCGGCGATCCTGGTTCGTCATGAACGAGACGAACCGCTCGACGTTCGCACGGTGCTCCTCGATCGTCACCGAGCCGGAGCAGGGACCGAAGCAGCGCCCGATCTGGCCGGCGAAACACGGCCGCCCCGAGGCCATCGCGCGCCGGTAGTCGGAGTCCTTGCAGGTGCGGATCGGGAAGAGCTTCAACATGAGGTCGAGGGTCTCGTTCACCGCCCACACCTTGGGATACGGCCCGAAGTACCGCGCCCCCGGGATGCCGCTCCGCCGCGTGACGATCGCCCGGGGGGCTTCGTCCGCCAAGGTCACGGCGAGGTACGGATACGACTTGTCGTCGCGGTACTTGACGTTGAACGGCGGATCGAACTCCTTGATCCAGGTGTACTCGAGCTGAAGGGCCTCGACGTCGTTGCCGACCACGGTCCACTCGACCGAGGAGGCCGTCGTGACCATCCGACGGGTCCGCTCATGGAGGGTGCGAAGAGGCGCGAAGTAGTTCGACAGGCGGGCGCGGAGGTTCTTGGCCTTGCCCACGTACAGCACGCGACGATCGGCGTCGCGGAATCGGTAGACGCCCGGATCGGTCGGGATCTCCCCCGCCTTCGGACGGTACGGCAGCGCGTCGCTCATCGAGTCAGCTGGCGACGTCGACCCGCGTCGTGGCGGCATCGAAGATCTCGCGGAGGAACGTGCCGGTGTGGCTCTCCCTGACCGCCGCGATGTCCTCGGGAGTGCCGGTGGCGACGATCTGGCCACCGCCGGAGCCGCCCTCCGGTCCGAGGTCGATGACCCAGTCGGCCGACTTGATGACGTCGAGGCTGTGTTCGATGACGATCACGGTGTTGCCCTTGTCGACGAGCTTGCCGAGCACCTTCAGCAACTTGCGGACGTCTTCGAAGTGCAGCCCAGTCGTCGGTTCGTCGAGCACGTACACGCTCCGCCCGTTCGAGCGGCGCTGGAGTTCGGTCGCGAGCTTCACGCGCTGCGCCTCGCCGCCGGACAGCGTGGTCGCGCTCTGGCCGAGCTGCACGTAGCCGAGGCCGACGTCGACGAGCGTCTTCAGGTAGCGGTGGATCGCCGAGATCGGCTCGAAGAACTCGGCCGCCTCGCTGATCGGCATCTCGAGCACCTCGGCGATGTTCTTGCCCTTGTAGTGGACCTGGAGCGTCTCGCGGTTGTACCGCTGTCCGCCGCAGACCTCGCACGCCACGTACACGTCGGGCAGGAAGTTCATCTCGATCTTGATCGTGCCGTCACCCGAGCAGGCCTCGCATCGGCCGCCCTTGACGTTGAAGCTGAACCGGCCGGGAAGGTACCCTCGGGCCTTCGCCTCGGTCGTCTCGGAGAAGAGCGTCCGGATGCGATCGAAGACGCCGGTGTAGGTCGCGGGATTCGAGCGCGGCGTGCGCCCGATGGGAGCCTGGTCGACGTGCACGACCTTGTCGAGCTGGTCGAGGCCCGTGACGCGCCGGTGCTTGCCCGGGAGCTTGCGCGCACCGTTGAGCCGGTTCGCGAGCACGCGGTAGAGGATGTCGTTCACGAGGGAGGACTTGCCCGACCCGCTGACGCCGGTCACGGCCGTGAACACGCCGAGCGGGAAGTCCACATCGACGCCGCGGAGGTTGTTGGCCGCCGCGCCGT
Source organism: Agromyces salentinus (assembly GCF_009749395.1). GTDB lineage: Bacteria > Actinomycetota > Actinomycetes > Actinomycetales > Microbacteriaceae > Agromyces > Agromyces salentinus. The sequence goes on along the minus strand of NZ_WBIR01000009.1, from coordinate 105,991 downwards.
GCACCGAGATGACGCGTTCACGATCGATCTGGCGCCGCGATTCGGGGATCGAGATCTCCTTGCGGCCGGAGAGGTAGTCACCGGTGAGGGACCGCGTGTTCGCGAGCAGGTCCTCGTAACTGCCGGAGTGGACCACCGTGCCGCCGTTCACGCCGGCGCCCGGACCGATGTCGACGATCCAGTCGGCGGTGCGGATGGTGTCCTCGTCGTGCTCCACGACGATCAGGGTGTTGCCGAGGTCGCGGAGTGCCACGAGGGTGTCGATGAGGCGGCGGTTGTCGCGCTGGTGGAGTCCGATGCTGGGCTCGTCGAGCACGTACAGCACGCCGGTGAGGCCCGAACCGATCTGGGTCGCGAGCCGGATGCGCTGCGCCTCGCCGCCCGAGAGGGTGGCCGCCGCGCGCGCCAGGTCGAGGTAGCTGAGCCCCACGCGGATCAGGAAGTCCAGGCGCAGCTTGATCTCCCGAAGGACCTGGGCGGCGATCGCCTGCTCGCGATCGGTGAGCTCCAGCCGGTCCATGAACGCCCGGGCATCGGTCAGGCTGAGGAGTCCGACATCGGCGATGCTCGCATCGTGGATCAGCACGGAGAGCACCTCGGGCTTGAGCCGCTTGCCGCCGCACACCGAGCAGGGCACCTCGCGGAGGTACTCGGACCACCGCACGCGCTGCGCGTCGGTCTCGGCCTGGAGGTACTGCCGCTCGATGTAGGGGACGACGCCCTCGAAACCGGAGGTGTAGCTCATCTCACGGCCGTAGCGGTTGCGCCACTTGACCTTGACCTCGAAGTTATCGCCGCGCAGCACGGCCCCGCGGGCTTCGGGATCGAGGTCCTGCCATGGGGTGTCCAGCGAGAAGCCGAGGTCGCGCGCGAGCCCCTGGAGGAGCTTCTCGTAGTAGTTGTAGAGGCTCTTGCCCTGCGAGGTCCAGGGGATGATGACGCCCTCGGCGATGCTGAGGGCGGGGTCGCCGAGCAGGAGGTCTTCATCGACGGCCATTCGGGTGCCGAGGCCCGAGCACTCGGGGCAGGCGCCGAACGGCGCGTTGAAGGAGAACGTGCGGGGCTCGATCTCGGTGAGCTGGATGGGGTGCTGGTTCGGGCACGAGAGCTTCTCGGAGAAGGTGTCCCACGCCTCGGGACCGCTCGCGTCGACGTAGTTGATCTGCACGAGGCCGTCGGTGAGACGCAACGCCGTCTCGAGTGAGTCGGTGAGACGTCCGAGCCCGTCGGGGCTGGCGACGAGTCGGTCGACGACGACCGAGATGTCGTGCTTGACCTGCTTCTTGAGCTTGGGCGGCTCGTCGAGGCGGATCAGCTCGCCGTCGACGACGGCGCGGGAGTAGCCGCCGGCCGCGAGCTCGGTGAAGAGGTCGACGAACTCGCCCTTCTTCTGCGAGACGACGGGGCTCAGCACCTGGAACCGCGTGCCCTGCTCGAGCTTCATCAACTGATCGGCGATCTGCTGCACCGTCTGCCGCTGGATGCGCTCACCGCAGACCGGACAGTGCGGCACGCCGATGCGAGCCCACAGGAGCCGCATGTAGTCGTAGATCTCGGTGATCGTGCCGACGGTGGAACGGGGGTTCCGGTTCGTCGACTTCTGGTCGATCGAGACGGCGGGGCTCAGTCCCTCGATGAAGTCGACGTCGGGACGGTCGACCTGTCCGAGGAACTGTCGGGCGTAGGCCGAGAGCGATTCGACGTAGCGCCGCTGCCCCTCTGCGAAGATCGTGTCGAACGCGAGCGAGGACTTGCCCGAGCCTGAAAGGCCCGTGAACACGACCATGGCGTCGCGCGGGATCTCGACGTCGACGTCTTGGAGGTTGTGCACGCGGGCTCCGCGGACACTCAGGCGCGAATGGGCATCGAGACGTGAAACTGGCACCCTACGAGTCTAAAGACGACCACCGACACGAATGCCGTGAGGGCACGTGCTCTCAGCGAACATATGTTCGATGAACCGGTGGGGCGTCAGCCCAGGTGCCCCGCCTTCTCCATCTGCCGAAGTTCGCGCTTGAGTTCGGAGACCTCGTCGCGAAGCCGGGCGGCGAGCTCGAACTTGAGCTCGCCGGCTGCGACGAGCATCTGGTCGTTCAGGTCGCGGATCAGTTCCTCGAGGTCGTTGGCGCCCTCGGCGGCGATGCCCTCGCGACGCAGGTTCGGCACGGGAGACTTCTTGCGCGCATCGCGCCCTGCGAGCAGGGCCGCCGTGTCCGCCTCCTCTCGCGCGAGGACGTCGGTGATGTCCGCGATGCGCTTGCGCAGGGGCGTCGGGTCGATGCCGTTGACGCGGTTGTACTCGAGCTGGCGTTCGCGACGTCGCTCGGTCTCGTCGATGGCGGACTTCATCGAATCGGTGAGGACGTCGGCGTACATGTGGACCTCGCCGGAGACGTTGCGCGCCGCGCGCCCGATCGTCTGGATGAGCGAGGTCGACGAGCGGAGGAAGCCCTCCTTGTCTGCGTCGAGGATGGCGACGAGGGAGACCTCGGGAAGGTCGAGGCCCTCTCGTAGCAGGTTGATGCCGACGAGGACGTCGTACACGCCGGCCCTGAGCTCGGTGAGCAGCTCGACGCGTCGCAGGGTGTCGACGTCGGAGTGGAGGTACCGCACCCGCACGCCGGCCTCGGTCAGGTAGTCGGTCAGCTCTTCGGCCATGCGCTTGGTGAGCGTGGTGACGAGCACGCGCTCGTCGCGCTCGGCGCGCAGGCGGATCTCCTCGAGCAGGTCGTCGATCTGTCCCTTCGACGGCTTCACGACGATCTGCGGGTCGACGAGTCCGGTCGGGCGGATGATCTGCTCGACCACGCCGTCGGCGATGCCCATCTCGTAGCGACCGGGAGTCGCCGACAGGTAGACCTTCTGGCCGACCCTGTTGGTGAACTCGTCCCACTTGAGCGGCCGGTTGTCGAGGGCGCTCGGCAGGCGGAAGCCGTGCTCGACGAGCGTGCGCTTCCGTGAGGAGTCGCCCTCGTACATCGCGCCGATCTGCGGCACGGTCACGTGCGACTCGTCGATGACGACGAGGAAGTCGTCGGCGAAGTAGTCGAGCAGGCAGTGCGGGGCCTCCCCCGGCGCCCGCCCGTCGATATGCCTCGAGTAGTTCTCGATGCCCGAGCAGAACCCGATCTGCTCCATCATCTCGAGGTCGAATGTCGTGCGCATGCGGAGGCGTTGCGCCTCGAGCAGCTTGCCCTCCCGCTCGAGCTCGGCCAGCCGCTCCTCGAGCTCGATGCGGATGGTGCCGATGGCCCGCTGCATCACGTCGGTGCTCGCGACATAGTGCGAGCCCGGGAACACGGGCACGGCGTCGAGCTTCGCGACGACCTGACCGGTGAGCGGATGCAGGCTGTACAGCGCCTCGACCTCGTCGCCGAACATCTCGATGCGGATGGCGAGCTCCTCGTAGACCGGGATGATCTCGATCGTGTCGCCCCGCACCCGGAACGTGCCGCGTGAGAACTCGACGTCGTTGCGCTGGTACTGCATGGACACGAACTTGCGGATGAGCCAGTCGCGGTCGACCCGCTGCCCCACTTGCAACGGCATCATGGCCTTGAGGTACTCCTCGGGCGTGCCAAGGCCGTAGATGCAGGAGACAGTGGAGACGACCACGACGTCGCGGCGGCTCAGCAGCGAGTTCGTGGTGGAGTGGCGCAGCCGTTCGACCTCGGCGTTGACCGAGGAGTCCTTCTCGATGAAGGTGTCGGTCTGCGGGACGTACGCTTCGGGCTGGTAGTAGTCGTAGTACGAGACGAAGTACTCGATCGCGTTGTTCGGCATCAGGTCGCGGAACTCCGTCGCGAGCTGGGCCGCGAGGGTCTTGTTGTGAGCCAGCACGAGCGTCGGCCGCTGCACCTGCTCGATGAGCCAGGCGGTCGTGGCGGACTTGCCGGTGCCGGTCGCACCGAGGAGGACGACGTCGGTCTCTCCGGCGTTGATTCGGCCGGCGAGCTCGGCGATGGCCGCGGGCTGATCGCCGCTCGGCACGTACTCGCTGACGACCTCGAATGGGCGAACGGATCGGGTGGCCTGCATGCTTCCAGTCTAGGTTCGACCACCGACACGAGGCCCTCATCGCCGGAGAACCGTCTCGCCGGAGACCGACGGGAAGCGGATCAGTCGGAGCCGTCGTGCCGGCGTGCGGCGGCCTCCTGCGCGATGCGGACCCAGAGCGCGTCCGCCTGGCTCATGGTGTGCCCGAGGGTGCCGTCCGTGTCGATGACCACGTCCGCGACGGCGAGGCGCTGGGTGTTCTCGACCTGGGCGTCGACCCGCGCGGCGGCCTGGACCGGATCGAGCCCGCGCTCCTCGACGAGACGCCTGACCTGCGTGCGCCGGGGCGCGCTCGTCACGACGATGAGATCGAACGGGTGATCGACGGATGCCTCGACGAGCAACGGGACGTCGTAGACGACGATCGCGTGGGGGTCGGCGCGCTCGGCCTTCGCGAACTGCTCGGCGGCCAACCGGCGCACCGCGGGGTGCACGATCGAGTTGAGCCGTTCACGGGCCGCCTCGTCGCTGAAGATGATCTCGCCGAGCTTCGCCCGATCGAGGGTGCCATCGCCATGCAGCACGCCTGGGCCGAACTCGGCGACGATCTGCTCGAGGGCGGCGCTGCCCGGCTCGACCGCACGACGCGCCAGATGGTCGGCGTCGATGTGGACGGCGCCGTGCTCGTAGAGCCGCCGGGCGACGGTGGACTTTCCGGACGCGATGCCGCCGGTGAGGCCGATCAGATACACGACCCCACTCTAGCCATGACGGCGAGGGCGTGTGCGTCCACGCATCCGGCGGCCTTGAACGCACAGGCGAAGGTCGGACGTGCGGAACGGGGATACGCCGGAAGGCCGGCCCCCGAGGGGGACCGGCCTTCCGTGTGCGGATCGAATCCGGACTAGTTGCTCGACAGCTTCTCGCGAAGCGCGGCGAGCGACGCGTCGTCTGCGAGCGTGCCGGCACCGGCCGTGTCGCTCGAGTACGATGCGGCGGCAGCGCCGAACGAGTCGTCGGCGGCAGCCGCGACGCTCGCCTGAGCGACCTGCTTCTTGTGGGCTTCCCAACGCTCCTGGGCGGCAGCGTAGTCCTGCTCCCACTTCTCGCGCTGGGCCTCGAAGCCCTCGCGCCATTCGTTGGTCTCGGGGTCGAAGCCCTCAGGGTACTTGTAGTTGCCCTGCTCGTCGTACTCGGTGAGCATGCCGTAGAGCGCCGGGTCGAACTCGGTGCCCTCGGGGTCCACGCCCTCGTTCGCCTGCTTCAGCGAGAGGGAGATGCGGCGACGCTCGAGGTCGATGTCGATGACCTTGACGAAGACCTCTTCGCCGACCGACACGACCTGCTCTGCGAGCTCGACGTGCTTGCCCGACAGCTCCGAGATGTGCACGAGGCCCTCGATGCCGTCGGCGACGCGAACGAACGCGCCGAACGGGACGAGCTTCGTGACCTTGCCCGGTGCGACCTGGCCGATCGCGTGCGTACGCGCGAACACCTGCCACGGGTCTTCCTGCGTCGCCTTGAGCGACAGGGAGACGCGCTCGCGGTCGAGCTCGACGGAGAGCACCTCGACGGTGACCTCCTGGCCGACCTCGACGACCTCGCTGGCGTGCTCGATGTGCTTCCAGGAGAGCTCGGAGACGTGGACGAGACCATCGACGCCACCGAGGTCGACGAACGCACCGAAGTTGACGATCGACGAGATGACGCCCTTGCGGATCTGGCCCGGGTGCAGGTTGGCGAGGAAGGTCGAACGCGACTCGGACTGCGTCTGCTCGAGCAGCGCGCGGCGCGAGAGAACCACGTTGTTGCGGTTCTTGTCGAGCTCGAGGATCTTCGCCTCGATCTCCTGGCCGAGGTACGGCGTGAGGTCGCGCACGCGGCGGAGCTCGATGAGCGACGCCGGGAGGAAGCCGCGGAGGCCGATGTCGACGATCAGGCCGCCCTTGACGACCTCGATGACCGTACCGGTCACGACGCCATCGGCTTCCTTGATCTTCTCCACGTCGCCCCACGCGCGCTCGTACTGCGCACGCTTCTTCGACAGGATGAGGCGGCCTTCCTTGTCCTCCTTCTGGAGAACGAGCGCCTCGACGGTGTCGCCGACGCCGACGACCTCGCTGGGGTCGACATCGTGCTTGATGGAAAGCTCACGCGAGGGGATGACACCCTCGGTCTTGTAGCCGACGTCGAGGAGCACCTCGTCGCGGTCGATCTTCACGACGGTGCCCTCGATGAGGTCGCCGTCGTTGAAGAACTTCAAAGTCTTCTCGACCGCGGCGAGGAAATCGTCAGCAGATCCGATGTCGTTGATAGCGACCTGCTTGGGTGCCTTGGTCGTTGCGGTTGTCATGTAGTGAATGCTCCGTAAAGGACAGAATCGAGCCCATCGCGAGGGAGAGCGATATGTGTTGTTTCCGCGATGGGCATGCGGACAGGATCGTCACAGAAGTGACATTCAATCCTAGCCGACCGTGGCCCGCGAGGGCAACCCGGGCGAGTCATCCGCACGTGCCGACGGGAACACCTCAGGAGAGCAGCGCGGAGCGGAGCGTATCCAGCCCCACGCCGCCGAGGTCGAGCGCACGCCGGTGGAAGGCCTTGATGTCGAACGAGTCGCCCTCGCGCCGCTCGGCGTCGTCTCGCAATTGCTCCCAGATCCGCTGGCCGACCTTGTACGAGGGCGCCTGGCCCGGCCAGCCGAGGTACCGATTCACCTCGAAGTCGACGAAGCCCTGGTTCATGTTGACGTTCTCCCCCAGGAACTGGAAGGCGTACTCCCCCGTCCATGCGCCCTGGCCGTCCGGCCGCGGCTTGCCGAGATGCACGCCGATGTCCAGAACGACCCGAGCGGCGCGCATGCGCTGGCCGTCGAGCATCCCGAGGCGATCGGCGAGGTCGTCGAGGTAGCCGAGGTCCTGCATGAGGCGTTCCGCGTAGAGCGCCCACCCCTCCGCATGCCCGGAGGTGCCGGCGAGCTGGCGACGCCAGGTGTTGAGGGTCCCGCGGTTCACGACGGCCTGGCCGATCTGCAGGTGATGGCCGGGCACGCCCTCGTGGTAGACGGTCGTGAGTTCGCGCCACGTGTCGAACTCGGTGACGCCTTCCGGCACGGACCACCACATCCGGCCGGGACGGCTGAAGTCGTCGGTCGGGCCCGTGTAGTAGATGCCGCCCGACTGGGTCGGCGCGATCATGCACTCGAGCGTGCGGATCTCGTCGGGGATCTCGAACTGCGTGGCGCCGAGTTCCGCGACGGCACGGTCGCTCACCTCCTGCATCCACCGCTGCAGGGCGTCGGTCCCGTGCAGCTTCCGGGTGTCGTCGCCGTCGAGGAACGCGATCGCCTCGTGAACGGATGCCCCGGGGAGGATCTCATCGGCGATCGCCTCCTGCTCGGCGACCATGCGGGCCAGCTCCTCGATGCCCCACTCGTACGTCTCGTCGAGGTCGACGACTGCCCCCAGGAAGTGCCGGGAGCGGAGCGCATAGATCTCACGACCGACGGCGTCGGCCTCACCTGCCGCTGGAAGGAGTTCGGCCTCGAGGAACTCGGCGAGCCGGCCGTACGCCTCGCCCGCGCCGGCCGCGCGCCGCACCAGATCGCCTCGAAGCGTGGAGGGCACGGAGTCGGGCGCGCCGCCGACGAAGTCGCCGAAGAAGCCGTCGGCACGTTCGAGCTTGCGAGCCTGCTTCGCGACCTCGCGCACCTGGCGCTTGGCCGGAACGGATCCCCGTTCGCGACCCAGGCGAAGCGTTCGGATGTATCCGTCGAGGGCTCCCGGAAGCGCCTCGAGGCGCGTGGCGATGGTCGCCCAGTCGTCCGTGCTGTCGGCCGACATGAGGTCGAACACCTCGCGGATCTCCTGGGCGGGACTCGCGATCACGTTCAGGTCGCGCAGTGGGAGGCCCAGGGCGTGCGCCTCGAGTTCGAGCGCGAGCTCGCCGCGCAGGTCGGCCACCGTCACGGCGTCGACCTCGTCGACCGGCGCGGCTGCGTCCAGCTGGGAGATGACCCGCCGCGCGGCCTCTGCCTGCCCGTCGAGCCCCTCCGGCGAGTAGTCGCCGAACCTGCCATCGGCGTCGGCCCTGCCGATGTAGGTGCCCAGCACCGGCTGGAGCTCGACGAGGGAGTCCACCCACTCCTCGGCGATACGGTCGACGTCGGTCGGGATGCGTTCACTCGAGGCCATGCGTCGAGCCTAGGCCAGCCGAGGACGGCCGAGACAGCCGCGATCGCGATGGGTGCAGCACATCGGCCGGGCCGACCGGTCAGTGCGCGGCATCCTCCCAGTCGCTCCCGCGGCCGACCTGAACTTCGAGCGGGACGAGGAGTTCGGCCGCGTTGGCCATGCGATCGCGGACCACGGTCTCGAGGACGTCGGACTCCCCCGGCGCCACCTCGAAGATGAGCTCGTCGTGGACGGTCAGGAGCATGCGACTGGACAGCCCACGCGCCGCGATCTCGGCCTCGACCGTCGTCATGGCGAGCTTCATGATGTCGGCGGCCGAGCCCTGGATCGGCGAGTTGAGCGCCGCCCGCTCCGCGTTCTCGCGATGCACGCGGTTCGGGCTCGTGAGATCGGGGAACGGCCGTCGCCGACCGAAAATGGTCTCGGTGTACCCGTCGATCCTCGCCTGCTCGACGACCCCGCGCAGGTAGTCGCGGACGGCTCCGAAGCGCTCGAAGTACTCCTTCATGAGCTGCGTGGCCTCGGCGCGGTCGATGCGCAGCTGCTTGGACAGGCCGAATGCGCTGAGGCCGTAGGCGAGTCCGTAGGACATGGCCTTGACCTTGGTTCGCATGAGCGGCGTGACGTCGGCCGGGTCGACCGAGAACACGCGGGCGCCGACGAATCGGTGCAGGTCCTCGCCGGCGTTGAACGCCTCGATGAGCCCGGGGTCGCCCGACAGGTGCGCCATGATGCGCATCTCGATCTGCGAGTAGTCGGCCGTGAGGAGTTCGACGTACTCGGGGCCGTGACGGAACGCCTTCCGGATGCGCCGACCGTCGTCGGTGCGGATGGGGATGTTCTGCAGGTTCGGGTCGTTCGACGACATGCGCCCGGTCGCCGCGCCGATCTGCCCGTAGGACGTGTGGATGCGCCCGTCTGCCGCGATGGACTTGTCGAGGGATTCCACGATCTGACGGAGTTTGGTCGCGTCGCGGTGCTCGAGGAGGAACCCGAGGAACGGGTGTGGGTTCGACTCCTGCAGGTCGGCGAGGGCGCTCGCATCGGTCGTGTAGCCGGTCTTCGTCGCCCGCGTCTTCGGCATGGCGAGCTGGTCGAAGAGCACCTCCTGCAACTGCTTTGGCGAACCGAGGTTCACCTCTCGACCGATCTCGGCATAGGCGGCGGCGGCGAGGGCCGCAGCACGATCACCGAGTTCGGACGAGAGGCTCGCGAGCTCGCCGTGGTCGACGGTGACTCCGCGCAGTTCCATGGCGGCGAGCACCGGGACGAGCGGCATCTCGACGTCGGCGAGCAGCTGCCGGGTGCTCTCGGGCAGGGCGCTCAGCACCACGGGCGCGAGCCGGAGCGTGTACCACGCGAACTCGGGCGCACCGGCGTCGGAGCCCTCCTCGGGAACGAGCAGCGAGGGGTCACCCTGCGGCAGGGTCTCGCCGAGGTGACGGTCGACGAGGTCGGCCAGCGTCTTCTCGGTGAGATTGGGTCGCAGCAGCCAGCCGGCGACGAGCGTGTCGAGCACGAGTCCGCCGACCGCGAGGCCCGAGCGGGCCGCCGCCTTCAGCTGCCCCTTCGCGTCGGTCATCACCTTCGGCGCGTCGCCCGCGAGCCACGCTGCGAAGGACGTCGACTCCGCGGACTCGGCCCGGAACGAATGGCGCACGGTCTCGGTCGCGGTGGCGATGCCGGCTCCGATCACCCGGCCGTCGAGGATCTCGAGGCTGAGCCCGAGGCCCGCCGGCTCGGCCGCCTTCGCGGCGTCGAGCCAGGCGCCGAGCGCGTCGCCGGAGAGGTCGGCCGCAACCGGCGCGATGGGCGCATCGACGGCCGGAACGTCGGCCGGAGGCTGAGGGCTGCCGCCGCCGGCATCGACCGCGGTGCCGGCGGCCTCGGCCACGAGCTTCGTGAGGCGCTCGAGCAGCGTCCGGAACTCGAGCCGTTCGAAGATCGGCCGCACCTCGTCGAGGTCGATCTCCCGCGCCTCGAGCTGGTCGAGCTCGACGTCAAGCTCGACATCGGTGACGAGACGGTTGAGGCGGCGGTTGCGGATCGCGTTCTCGCGCTGGTCGCGCAGGTTCTGCCCGACCACGCCCTTGATCTCGTCGGCGTGCTCGAGGATGCCGTCGAGGTCGCCGTAGAGGCCCAGCCACTTGACCGCGGTCTTCTCGCCGACCTTCGAGATGCCGATCAGGTTGTCGCTCGACTCCCCCACGAGCGCGGCGATGTCGGGGTACTGCTCGGGCCGGATGCCGTAGCGCTCGGTGACCGCGGCCGGGTCGTAGCGCTTGAGCTGCGAGACGCCCTGGGTGTTGGGGTACAGCAGCGTGACATCGTCATTCACCAGCTGGATCGTGTCGCGGTCACCCGAGACCAGGAGGACCCGGTACCCGCCGGCACGGCCTCGCTCGGCGAGCGTCGCGAGGATGTCATCGGCCTCGAAGTCCTCCTTCTCGAGGGTCACGATGCCCATCGCCTTCAGCGCCTCCTGCAGCAGCGGCACCTGGCCCTTGAACTCCGCCGGGGTCTCGCCGCGGGTGCCCTTGTACTCGGGGTACTCACGCGTGCGGAACGAGGCACGCGACATGTCGAACGCCACCGCGAGGTGGGTCGGCTTCTCGTTCGCGAGCAGCAGGAGCAACATCGACAGGAAGCCGTGGATGGCGTTCGTGTGCTGCCCGTCGCGCGTCGAGAAGCTGTCGACCGGCAGGGCGTAGAAGGCGCGGAACGCCAGCGAATGGCCGTCGATCACGAGGAGGGTGGGCTTGTCAGCGTCTGGCACTCGCCAAGCCTACAAGCGGCCGCCGACAGCCGATCACCGCCGTTCCTCGGCCACCCCGCTCAGACGACGGATGCCGCGACGAGTGGTCTCGTCGCGGCATCCGTCGTTCGTTCGGGGCTACTTCTTGGCGGCCAGCTGTTCGATGATCGCCTGGGAGACGTCCTTCATTGTGAGGCGGCGGTCCATCGAGGCCTTCTGGATCCATCGGAACGCCTCGGGCTCGGAGAGGCCCATCTTCTCGTTGAGCAGGCCCTTGGCCCGGTCGACGAGCTTGCGCGTCTCGAAGCGCTCGACGAGGTCGCCGACCTCGGCCTCCAGCGCGATGATCTGCGCGTATCGGGCGAGCGCGATCTCGATCGCGGGCAGCAGGTCGTTCGGCGTGAACGGCTTCACGACGTACGCGAGCGCACCGGCTTCGCTCGCTCGCTCGACGAGCTCCTTCTGGCTGAACGCCGTGAGCAGCACCACCGGGGCGATGTGGCCCTTCGAGAGGCGCTCGGCGGCCGAGATGCCGTCGAGCTGCGGCATCTTCACGTCCATGATGACGAGGTCGGGACGAAGCTCGGTGGCCAGCGCGACCGCGGTCTCACCGTCACCCGCCTCTCCGACGACCTCGTAGCCGTTGTCGCGCAGGATCTCGACGATGTCGAGGCGGATGAGCGACTCATCCTCCGCCACGACGACGCGGCGCGGTGCCGGCTGGGTGTTTTCGGTGTCAGTCACGCAGCAAAGCCTACGGTATTCTGAGCGAGGCCTCTGGCCGGTGTGGCGGAATGGCAGACGCGGAGCACTCAAAATGCTTTGCCCGAAAGGGCGTGTGGGTTCGACCCCCACCACCGGCACCATCGGGCCGGCTTCGAGCCGGCCGTCTCAGTCTTCCCGAGCCGGCGGATGCTGCGAGCCGCGGTGGATCTCGTACAGGCGTGCGTGACCGGGCGAGTCCGGGTCGTCGACGATCGGCCGGTCGGCCATGAACAACCGGATCATGTGCGCCAGCTCACCCGAGTGGCTGAAGTTGATGGCGTGCGCGGCGCCCTCGATCTTCGCGATGAGCACGTGGTTGTCGGTCTGCCCGGCGACCTCCTGGACGCGCTCCGCCCCGGGCATCAGCGGATCCCGGTCGCCCAGCACCGCGAGCGTCGGGATGTGCAGGGCGAGCATCCGCTCGAGTGACGGGTACTGCGTGAGCGCCTTGAACATGCGCACCGTGCTCGGCACCCCGAATCGCAGGTAGTCGGGCGTGACGACCCGCATGAGTCGAGCCGGCTCCCGTGTGCCGTCACGGCTGATCTGCCCCATCGCGCGCCGGAGCGGCTGGTTGTAGATACCGCCCGCCGGGGACACGAGCACGGCCCGGTCGAGCCGGTCGGGGTAGAGATGGGCGAACTCGCAGATGACGGGACAGCCCATCGAGTTGCCGACCAGGGTCACGCGCTCGATTCCACGGTCGTCGAGGAAGCGCGCGGCCGCGTGCGCGAGGTCCGGCACGTCGAGGGCGCCCGGTGCCTTCCCGCTCCGGCCGAAGCCCGGAAGGTCGGGCACGAGCGTGTGGAAGTCGTCGGCAAGCCGCTCGGCCGTAGGCAGCAGATACCTGCCAGACAGCCCGAAGCCGTGCACGTGCATCATCGCCGCGGCACCGGACGGCGGGTGGGGCGACTCGCGATAGAACACGTCGACGCCGTCGACGACGGTCCAGCGCTCGGCGAGCGTCGTCGAGGGACGCTTCGACGTGCGGCGCGCTCGGCGCCTCGACCCGCTCGTTCCCGTCGACATCCGTGCCCTCCCGCCTGCGTTCCACCGGTTCGCGCTCCGCCCGGCGGCCATGCTCGAATTCTGGCACGCGGGATCGCCCGGCGCAGCCGCGACCCACACGATCTCTTCGCCGTGCCGTGGCCGGCGCCGTCGCCCCGCGGGCGTCAGGGCTGCGCGGACGACGACGGCCCGGTCACTCCGTGGAGCGCCGGGCCGTCGGTTCGACCTGCTAGAGCACCTCGCCGACGACGTGCACGCGGACGTCGTTGGTGGTGCCCGGGATTCCGGGAGGGGAACCCGAGATGATGACGACCTTCTCGCCCTTCGCAGCGCGGCCCATGCGGGCAAGTGCCTCGTCGACCTGGCCGACCATCTGGTCGGTGTGGGTCACGCGATCGACGACGAACGACTCGACGCCCCAGTTCAGCGCCATGCGACGGCGGATGGCCGGGTCGGGCGTGAACGCGAGGATCGGGATGTCGTGACGGAGGCGGGACATCCGGCGCACGGTCTCGCCGGACTCGGTGAAGACGCAGAGGTACTTCGCCTCGACGAAGTCGGCCACCTCGACCGCCGCGAGCGTGATGGCGCCGGCCTGCGTGCGCGGCTTGGTGCCGAGGGCCGGGATGCGCTCGAGACCGTGCTTCTCGGTCGACTCGACGATGCGGGCCATGGTCTGGACCGTGATGACGGGGTACTCCCCCACGCTGGTCTCGCCCGAGAGCATGACCGCGTCGGCGCCGTCGAGGATGGCGTTCGCGACATCCGAGGTCTCCGCACGCGTCGGAACAGGACTGTGGATCATCGACTCGAGCATCTGCGTGGCCACGATGACGGGCTTCGCGAGACGGCGGGCGATCTCGACGGTGCGCTTCTGCACGATCGGCACGGCCTCGAGCGGGAGCTCGACGCCGAGGTCGCCACGTGCCACCATGACGGCGTCGAACGCCTCGATGATCTCCTCGAGGTGGTCGACGGCCTGCGGCTTCTCGATCTTGGCCACGACGGGCACCCGACGCCCGACCTCGTCCATGATCTCGTGCACGCGCACGATGTCCTCGGCGTTGCGCACGAAGGAGAGGGCGATGATGTCGGCGCCGAGCTCGAGGCCCCAACGCAGGTCGGCCTCGTCCTTGTCGGAGAGCGCGGGCACGTTGACCGCGACGCCGGGAAGGTTGATGCCCTTGTTGTTCGAGACTGGACCGGCGACGACGACCTTCGTGGTGACCACGACGCCATCGGTCTCGATGACCTCGACGCGCACCTTGCCGTCGTCGATGAGCAGGAAGTCGCCGGGCTTGACGTCCTGGGGCAGGCCCTTGAACGTGGTTCCGACGAGCTCCTTCGTGCCCTCGACCTCTTCGGTGGTGATCTTGAAGATGTCACCCTCGGCGAGCTCGTGGGGGCCGTCGGCGAACTTGCCGAGGCGGATCTTCGGGCCCTGCAGGTCGACCAGCACGGCGACCGCCTTGCCGCTGTCGTTCGCGGCCTTCCGGACGTTCTGGTAGACGCCCTCGTGCACGTCGTAGCTGCCGTGGCTGAGGTTCATCCTCGCCACGTCGACGCCCGCATCGATGATCGCGCGGATCTGCTCGTAGCTCGATGTCGCCGGCCCGAGGGTGGCGACGATCTTCGCTCGTCTCATGTGGTTGTGCTCCAAGCTGTCTCCGCGCGGGAACGCGGGGTTGTTATCGGGTGGTACGCCGTCGGCGCACCGTGGTCAGATGGCGAACGCGCGTGCCGTCGCCGCCACGGGGCTCGGGAGATCGGTCTCGCCTTCAAGGTACCGGTCGACGGCGGATGCCGCAGCACGGCCCTCGGCGATCGCCCAGACGATGAGCGACTGCCCGCGTCCGGCGTCGCCCGCGACGTAGACGCCGGGGTGCGAGGTCGCGTAGTCGGCGCTGCGCGCGAAGTTGCCGCGCGCATCGACCGGAAGCTGGATCTGGTCGTCGATCAGGTCGGTCTCGGGCCCCGTGAAGCCGAGGGCGAGGAGCACGAGGTCCGCGGGGATCTCGCGCTCGGTCCCGGCCTTCGGGACGCGCCGTCCGTCGAGGAACTCCGTCTCCGCGACGCGGATCGCACGGAGCTCGCCGTTCTCGTTGGACAGGAACTCGACCGTGGAGACGAGGTACTCGCGCTCGCCGCCCTCCTCGTGCGCGCTCTGCACCTCGAACACGGTCGGGTGCAGCGGCCACGGCTGGTGCTCGGGACGCGCGTCGCCGGGCTGCTTGCCGATGGCGAGGTTCGTCACCGAGAGGGCGCCCTGGCGGTGCGCGGTGCCGATGCAGTCGGCACCCGTGTCGCCGCCGCCGAGGACGACGACGTGCTTGCCCTCGGCCGTGATCTGGTCGAACACCTCGTCGCCGGCCACGTGGTGGTTGGACTGGGTGAGGTACTCCATGGCGAAGTGCACGCCGGGCAGGTCGCGTCCGGGAATCGGCAGGTCGCGCGGCACCATCGCACCGGTGGCGACCACGACGGCGTCGTAGCGCTCGCGCAGCTGGTCCCATGTGATGTCCACGCCGATGTCGACCCCCGCACGGAAACGGGTGCCCTCGGCGGTCATCTGCGCGATGCGCAGGTCGATGTGCTTCTTCTCCATCTTGAAGTCGGGGATGCCGTAGCGGAGCAGGCCGCCGATGCGGTCGTCACGTTCGTACACGGCCACCGTGTGGCCCGCGCGCGTCAGCTGCTGGGCCGCGGCGAGACCGGCCGGACCGGAGCCGACGACCGCGACCGTCTTGCCGGTGAGGCGCGCCGGCGGCTGCGGCTGCACCCATCCGCTGCCGAAGGCCTGGTCGATGATCGAGACCTCGACCTGCTTGATGGTCACGGCCGGCTGGTTGATGCCGAGCACGCACGACGACTCGCACGGTGCCGGGCAGAGCCGGCCCGTGAACTCGGGGAAGTTGTTCGTGGCGTGGAGCCGCTCGGCGGCCGCGCGTCCCTCGCCGCGGTACATCAGGTCGTTCCACTCGGGGATCAGGTTGCCGAGCGGGCAGCCCTGATGGCAGAACGGGATGCCGCAGTCCATGCACCGACCGGCCTGTCGGCGGAGCTGTGCGGGGTCGCCCTGCTCGTAGACCTCTTTCCAGTCCATGATGCGCACCGGCACGGGACGCCGCTTGGGCAGCTCGCGCTCGGTGACCTTCAGAAAGCCCTTCGGGTCAGCCACCCGTCACCTCCACGCAGTTCGTGAGCACAGCTCGGGTCCAGACCATCTCGGTGTCAGCCACCCGTCACCTCCACGCAGTTCGTGAGCACAGCTCGGGTCCAGACCATCTCGGTGTCAGCCACCCGTCACCTCCAGGCAGTTCGTGAGCACAGCTCGGGTCCAGACCATCTCGGTGTCAGCCACCCGTCACCTCCACGCAGTTCGTGAGCACAGCTCGGGTCCAGACCATCTCGGTGTCAGCCACCCGTCACCTCCACGCAGTTCGTGAGCACAGCTCGGGTCCAGACCATCTCGGTGTCAGCCACCCGTCACCTCCAGGATTCGGGTCCAGACCACGTCGCCGTCGGGGTCGAGCCCCTCGTCGACCGCGCTCTGGCGGGTGCGGAGCACTGCCGCGTAGTCGCGCGGCAGCACCTTGGTGAAACGCTCGAACGCGCCGTCGCCTGCAGCGAGCAGATCGGCGGCGACGGTCGAATCGGTGTTCGCGACGTGCTGCTCGAGCAGGTCGCGGACGATCTCGCGGTCGGCGCTGCCGAGCGGGAGCAGCTCGAGTTCGCCCGAGCTGAGGGATTCGCGGTTGACGCGCTCCTCGCGGAGGCCGAGCACGTAGGCGGTGCCGCCCGACATGCCGGCTCCGAGGTTGCGACCGGTCTCTCCGAGGATCAGCGCGAGGCCGCCCGTCATGTACTCGAGTGCGTGGTCGCCCACGCCCTCGACGACCGCAGAGGCGCCGGAGTTGCGGACCAGGAACCGTTCGCCGACGATGCCCCGCAGGAACATGCTGCCCCGTGTGGCGCCGTAGCCGATGACGTTGCCCGCGATGACGTTGCGCTCGGCGGCGAACGTGCTCTCCCTGGAGGGGCGGAGCACGATCTGGCCACCGGAGAGGCCCTTGCCGACGTAGTCGTTGGAGTCGCCCTCGAGCCGGAGCGTGATCCCGCTCGGCAGGAACGCGCCGAGGCTCTGCCCGGCAGACCCCGTGAGCGTGATGTCGATCGACCCGGCGGGCAGGCCGTGCTCGCCGCGGCGCACGGTGACCTCGTGGCCGAGCATCGTGCCGACCGCGCGCTCGGTGTTCCTGACCGGCAGGTCGATGCTGATCGTGCCGCCGTCCTCGAGCACGACCGCGCTGCGGCGGATCAACTCGTTGTCGAAGTGCTGCTCGAGCTCGTGGTCCTGCTCGCGCAGGTTGCGACGTGGCTCCGAGTCCGAGAAGTCGGGTCCGACGAGCACCGGCGTCAGGTCGAGGCCCGACGACTTCCAGTGGTCGACCGCCCGGTCGATGTCGAGGAGCTCGCGGCGCCCGATGACCTCGTCGAGCGAGCGGTAGCCGAGCTCGGCGAGGTACTCGCGCACCTCCTGCGCGATGAACTCGAAGAAGTTCACGACGAACTCGGGCTTCCCGGTGAAGCGCTCGCGCAGCACGGGGTTCTGCGTCGCGACGCCGACCGGGCAGGTGTCGAGGTGGCAGACGCGCATCATGACGCACCCCTGCACCACGAGCGGCGCGGTCGCGAAGCCGAATTCCTCGGCGCCCAGCAGAGCGCCGATGACCACGTCACGGCCGGTCTTCAGCTGACCGTCGACCTGGACGACCACGCGGTCGCGCATGCCGTTCAGCATCAGCGTCTGCTGGGTCTCGGCGAGGCCGAGCTCCCAGGGCGTGCCCGCGTGCTTCAGCGAGTTCAGCGGGCTGGCGCCCGTGCCGCCGTCGTGCCCCGAGACCAGGATGACGTCGGCGAGGGCCTTCGCCGTTCCGGCCGCGACGGCACCGATGCCGGATTGACTCACGAGCTTGACGTGCACACGCGCCTTGGGATTGGCGCGCTTGAGGTCGAAGATCAGCTGCTTGAGGTCTTCGATCGAGTAGATGTCGTGGTGCGGTGGCGGGGAGATGAGTCCGACTCCGGCCGTCGCGTGCCGCGTGCGAGCGACCCACGGGTAGACCTTGGTCGGCGGCAACTGGCCGCCTTCACCCGGTTTGGCACCTTGAGCGAGCTTGATCTGGATGTCGTCGGCGTGCGTGAGGTACATGCTCGTCACGCCGAACCGGCCGGACGCCACCTGCTTGATCGCGCTGCGCCGCTCGGGGTCGAGCAGACGGTCGAGGTCTTCGCCGCCCTCGCCCGTGTTCGACTTCGCCCCGAGGCGGTTCATGGCGATCGCGAGCGACTCGTGCGCCTCCTTCGAGATCGAGCCGTAGCTCATCGCTCCCGTCGAGAACCGCTTCACGATCGACGCGACGGACTCGACCTCGTCGATGGGGACGGCGGGACGCGTGCCGGTGCGCAGCGCGAAGAGCCCGCGCAGCGTCATGAGCTCCTCGGCCTGCGAGTCCACCATCGAGGTGTACTCGCGGAAGACGTCGTACCGACGGTTTCGCGTGGAGTGCTGGAGGCGGAACACCGTCTCGGGGTTGAACAGGTGCGGGGACCCGTCGCGGCGCCACTGGTACTCGCCGCCCGTCGCGAGACGCTCGTGCGCACGCACGGCGACATCCTGCGGGTACGCGACGCGGTGACGCGCCAGGTTCTCGGCGGCGATCACGTCGATGCCGATGCCGCCGAGCTTGGAGACGGTGCCGGTGAAGTACTCGTCGATGAAGTCCTGGGCGAGGCCGACCGCCTCGAACGCCTGTGCTCCCGCGTACGAGGAGATCGTCGAGATGCCCATCTTCGACATGATCTTCAGCACGCCCTTGCCGAGCGCCTTGATGACGTTGTGCACGGCCTGCTCGGGTGACACGCCGGTGATGACCCCGGACCGCACGAGCGACTCGCAGGTCTCCATCGCCAGGTACGGGTTCACCGCGGATGCGCCGTAGCCGATGAGGAGCGCGACGTGGTGCACCTCGCGCACGTCGCCCGCCTCGACGACGAGCCCGACCTTCATCCGGGTCTCGGAGCGGATGAGGTGGTGGTGCACCGCTGACAGCATGATGAGCGACGGGATGGGCGCGAGGTCCGCGGTGGAGTCGCGGTCGCTCAGCACGACGAAGCGAGCGCCCTCCTCGATCGCCTGGTCGACCTCCTGGCACAGCTCGTCGAGACGTGCGCGCATGGCCTCGGGGCCGTCGTCGACGCGGTAGAGGCCCTTCAGCGTCTTGGTCGTGCGCGCACCGCCGGTGCGCGGGTCGATGTGCACGATCTTGGCGAGCTCGTCGTTGTCGATGACCGGGAAGTCGAGCGCGACCTGACGCGCGTGGCCGGGCGTGGCCGTCAGCAGGTTGCCCTCGGGGCCGATCGACGTGCCGAGCGAGGTCACGACCGCCTCGCGGATGGAGTCCAACGGCGGGTTGGTGACCTGCGCGAACTGCTGCGTGAAGTAGTCGAAGAGCAGGCGCGGGCGCTGGGAGAGCACCGCGATCGGGGTGTCGGAGCCCATCGCGCCGAGCGGCTCCTGACCGGTGCGCGCCATGGGCGCGAGGAGGATCTTGACCTCCTCCTCGGTGTAGCCGAAGGTGCGCTGGCGGCGCGTGATCGAGGCCGGCGGGTGCACGATGTGCTCGCGCTCCGGAAGCTCGGCGAGGCGGATGCGGCCCTCGTCGAGCCAGTCGCCCCAGGGCTCGGATGCCGCGAGCTCGGACTTGATCTCGTCGTCCTCGATGAGGCGGCCGGCCTCGGTGTCCACGAGGAACATGCGCCCGGGCTGCAGTCTGCCCTTCCGGACGACGCGCGATGGCGCGACCTCGAGCACGCCGATCTCGCTCGCGAGGACCACGAGGCCGTCGTCGGTCACGACGTACCGCCCCGGCCGCAGGCCGTTGCGGTCGAGCGTGGCCCCGACGAGTGAGCCGTCGGTGAACACGATCGCGGCGGGACCGTCCCACGGCTCCATGAGCATCGAGTGGTACTCGTAGAACGCGCGACGCTCCGGGGAGATCTCGGTCTGGTTCTCCCACGCCTCGGGCACCATCATCATGACGGCGTGCGGCAGGCTGCGGCCCGCGAGCGTGAGCAACTCGACGACCTCGTCGAACGACGCCGAGTCGCTCGCGCCGGGGGTGACGATCGGCAGGATCGGGTCGAGGTCGCCGAGCACCTCCGATGCGAGCTGCGACTGGCGCGCGCGCATCCAGTTCCGGTTGCCCTGGATGGTGTTGATCTCACCGTTGTGGGCGATCATCCGGAACGGCTGCGCCAACGGCCACGACGGGAACGTGTTCGTGGAGTAGCGCGAGTGCACGAGGGCGAGCTTGGATGCGAACCGCTCATCGGAGAGGTCGGGGTAGAACGGCTCCAGCTGCAGCGTGGTGACCATGCCCTTGTAGACCATGGTGCGACTGGAGAGCGACATGAAGTAGAGCTCGAGCTCGCGCTCGGCCCGCTTGCGCAGGCGGAACGTCAGCCGGTCGAGCGCGATGCCGGCGAGGCGCTCGCCGTCGTCGGTCGTCGCTGCCGATTGCACGAAGAGCTGGTGCACGGCCGGCATCGCCGCGCGGGCGAGCGTTCCGAGCTCCTCGGGACGCACCGGCACCTCGCGCCACGCGATGACCTGCAGGCCCTCGGACTCGGCGATCTGCCGGAGCTGGCGCTTGATGGTGCTGCGGAGGCTGGGGTCCAACGGAAGGAAGGCGTTGCCGACCGCGTACGATCCGGCGGCCGGCAGTTCGACGTCGACCACGGCACGAAGGAACTCGTCGGGGATCTGCGTGATGATGCCCGCACCGTCGCCGGTGCCCGCGTCGGAGCCGACCGCACCGCGGTGCTCGAGGTGGCGCAGCGCATCGAGCGCGGTCGCGATGATGTCGTGACCGGCGGTGCCGCGCAGGGTCGCGACCATCGCGAGGCCGCAGGCGTCCTTCTCGGCGGCAGGGTCGTACATGCCGTGGGCGGCGGGGATCGAACCGAACCTCGCGAAGGGTGGAGTGAGCGACACGTGTGACCGTCCTCATCTACTAGGTGGCAGCGGGGGACGACGTCGGCCCAGCGGAGAGAGTCGCGGCGCAAGGTGCGGCGCCGCGTCGGAGAACGAGGTGAGGGCCTCAGGAAGTGGTGGACCCGCGCGAGCTTGTGGCCGCGGTCTCGCCCTCGATGTTCTCACTCTCGACCTCGTTGTCGAGAGAGTCGGAGTCAGACTCAGTTTCGTCCGAGTCTAGCGCAGCGTCGGGGCCCTTCCATTCACGCCCGGGAACATAGGGCGTCGGCTCGGAACCCGTGTGCCGTCGGCGCAGGACGAACAGCATGATCACGCCGACGAGGATGGCGGCGAATGAGGCCCAGACGTTCACGCGGACGCCGAGGAACATCTCGCTCGGATCGACTCGGATCGACTCGAGGAAGGCCCGGCCGGTGCCGTACCAGATGAGGTAGACGGCGAAGGCGCGCCCCCACCGCAGGTTGAAGTGACGCTCGAGGAGCAGGATCGCGGCGACGCCCGCCAGGTTCCAGACGATCTCGTAGAGGAAGGTCGGGTGGAAGAGCGTGCCGTCGGCGAGGCCCGCAGGGAACGCTGGGTTGTCCGACGGGATCTCGAGGCCCCAGGGCAGGTCCGTCGGAGCACCGAAGAGTTCGTGGTTGAACCAGTTGCCGAGGCGTCCGGCCGCCTGCGCGAGCAGGAGTCCGGGCGCCAGCGCGTCAGCGAACGAGAGGAACCGGATGCCGGTCAACCGGCATCCGATGAGCACGCCCACGGCCCCACCGAGGAGCGCGCCGTAGATCGCGTTGCCGCCCTCCCAGATGTTCCAGATGGCGCCGGGCTCGAACGGGTTCCAGATGTTCGCGCCCTCGAAGAAGTAGTCGTTCGGGTGCGTGAACACGTGGTAGAACCGCGCACCGATGATGCCGAGCGGCACGGCCCACAGGGCGATGTCGATCACGATGCCGGGCTCCGCGCCGCGCTTCGTGAGCCGGCGCGACGTGACGATGACCGCCAGGATGATGCCCACGAGGATGCAGAGCGCGTAGGCGTGGATCGTCAGCACGCCCCACGGCATCGGGATCTGGAACGACTGCCACTCGGGGTTCGGGCTCGGGATGCTCAGCGGTGCGATCACGCGAACTGCTGCCTTTCTTCGGGGGCTTCGGCCACTCGGGCCTCAGTCAGCGTACTTCACTCGGAACGCGTGCCGCGCGCGAGCTCCGCCGCGAGCGAGCCTGCTGCCTGGACCCCGCCCTCGGCCAGCGCCCGCACGAGGGCTGAGCCGACGATCGCGCCCTGCGCGTACCCCAGCACCTCGGCCACCTGGGCGGCCGTCGAGATGCCCACGCCGACGCAGCTCGCTTCGGCGCCCGCGGCCTGGAGCCGCCCGACCAGCGTGCGCGCGGCCTCGTCGAGATCGGCACGAGCGCCGGTGATGCCCATCGTCGAGACGGCGTACACGAAGCCGCGGCTCGCGTCGATCGTCTGCGCCAGCCGGGGATCCGTCGAGGTCGGGGCCGCCAGGAAGACGCGGTCGAGGCCCGTGCGATCCGACGCCGCGATCCAGTCGGCCCCCTCGTCGGGGATCAGGTCGGGCGTGATGAGGCCCGCTCCCCCGGCCGCCGCGAGATCGTCGGCGAAGCGGTCGACGCCGTACTGCACGACGGGGTTCCAGTAGGTCATGATCAGGACGGGAGCGGCGACGCGCTCCGTGATGCGGCGGACGGCCTCGAAGCCGTGCGAGAGTCGGAACCCGTTCGCGAGCGCCTGCTGCGTCGCGGCCTGGATGACCGGACCGTCCATGACCGGATCGGAGTAGGGCAGCCCGAGCTCGAGGATGTCGACGCCGTTCTCGACCAGCGCGACGGCGGCCTCGACGCTCTCGTCGAGCGTCGGGAACCCGACCGGGAGGTAGCCGATGAGCGCCCCGTCGGCCTCGTCGTTGCGGCGGGCGATGACGGGAGCGACCGTTCTCACTTGGCGTTCTCCTCGTCGTAGAGCTCGAAGTACTTCGCGGCCGTGTCCATGTCCTTGTCGCCACGACCCGAGAGGTTCACGAGGATGGTCGCGTCGGGCCCCAGCTCCCGCGCGAGCTCGAGTGCGCCCGCGAGGGCGTGGGCCGACTCGATGGCCGGGATGATGCCCTCCGTGCGGGTCAGCAGGCGGAGCGCCTGCATGGCCTCGTCGTCGGTCACGGGACGGTACTCGGCTCGGCCGATGTCGGCGAGCCAGGAGTGCTCGGGGCCCACACCCGGATAGTCGAGGCCGGCGGAGATCGAGTGCGACTCGATGGTCTGGCCGTCCTCGTCCTGGAGCATGAAGCTGCGGGCGCCGTGCAGCACGCCGGGCCGGCCCTTCGTGATCGTCGCCGCGTGCCGCGGCGTCTCCGCGCCCTCGCCGCCGGCCTCGAAGCCGTAGATCCTCACGTCGGCGTCGTCGAGGAACGCGTGGAAGAGCCCGATGGCGTTGGAGCCGCCGCCGACGCACGCCGCGACGGCGGTGGGCAGTGCACCGGTCAGGTCGAGGACCTGCTGGCGTGCCTCCTCGCCGATGATCTTCTGGAAGTCGCGCACCATCTCGGGGAACGGATGCGGCCCGGCGACCGTGCCGAAGATGTAGTTGGTCGTCTCGACGTTCGTGACCCAGTCGCGCATCGCGTCGTTGATGGCGTCCTTCAGGGTGCGAGAACCGCTCGTGACCGCGATCACCTCGGCGCCGAGCAGACGCATGCGGGCCACGTTCAACGCCTGGCGCTCGGTGTCGACCTCGCCCATGTAGATCGTGCAGTCGAGGTCGAACAGGGCCGCGGCGGTCGCGGTGGCGACGCCGTGCTGGCCGGCTCCGGTCTCGGCGATGACGCGCGTCTTGCCGATGCGCTTGGTGAGCAGCGCCTGGCCGAGCACGTTGTTGATCTTGTGGGACCCCGTGTGGTTGAGGTCCTCGCGCTTCAGGATGATGCGGGCGCCGCCGGCGTGGGCAGCGAACCGCGGCACCTCGGTGATGATCGAGGGGCGCCCGGTGTAGCTGCGCCCGAGTTCGGCGAGCTCCTCCGCGAACGCGGGATCGAGCTTGGCGAGGGAGTACGCCTCACCGAGCTCGTCGAGGGCGGCGATCAGGGATTCGGGCACGAAGCGCCCGCCGAAGTCGCCGAAGTACGGACCGGTCTGCGCTCTGAGCGCCATGTCACACCGCCAGGAAAGCTGAGAGGTTGGCCATCGGGTCGCCCGTGACGAGCGCTTCGCCGACGAGCACGGCATCGGCGCCCGCCGCACGGTAGTGCGCGACATCCGCGGCTGAGAGCACCGCCGACTCGGCGACGCGGATGGCATCTGAGGGGAATCGGTCGGCGAGCCGGCCGAAGAGGTCGCGATCGAGTTCGAAGCTCGACAGGTCGCGCGCGTTCACGCCGATGAGGCGCGCGCCGATCGCCGAAGCTCGCTCCAGCTCCTCGCCGGAGTGCGTCTCGACGAGCGCCGTCATGCCCAGCGAGGTGATGAGCTCGTACAACTCGAGCAGTGTGCGGTCGTCGAGGGCCGCCACGATGAGGAGCACGAGGTCGGCACCGGCCGCTCGCGCCTCGAACACCTGGTAGGGCGTGGCGATGAAGTCCTTGCGCAGCACCGGGAGGGCCACCGCGGCGCGAACGGCATCGAGGTCGGCGAGCGAGCCCTTGAACTTGCGCGACTCGGTGAGCACGCTGATGGCGCTGGCCCCGCCGAGCTCGTAGAGGCGCGCCAGCTCGGCCGGGTCGTCGATGCTCGCCAGGGCCCCGCGGGATGGGCTCGCCCGCTTGATCTCGGCGATGACCTTCACCCGGGCGGCCGGCCGCAGTGCGTGGAGCGCGTCCAGCGCGGGAGCGCGATCGAGGGCCGCACGCTCGACCACGTCGAGCGGGCGGACCTCACGGCGCGCGAGTGCGTCGGCGACCGAGTTGGCCGTCAGGTCGGCGAGCACGCGTCAGTGCGCCTTCGCGGCGACCTTGTCGCCGCCGACGCCGTAGCCGGCCCGGCCGAGGAACCAGCCCACGAGCAGGCCGATCAGGACGATGCCGGCGGACGCCCACACGAGCCACACGATCTCGAACCAGAATGCGAGCGTCCCCACCGCGAAGCCGACGAGCATGATGACGACGGCCGTCCATGCCGCGGGCGAGTGTCCGTGGCCGGGGTCTGCGGTCTCAGTGCTCATGTTGCTCCTTCGTAGCGTTCAGGGGTCGTCGCAAGTCTAGCGGCTGGGGTCGGTGGGGCCTTCGCCCTCGGCGTGCGGCACGTCATCTCCGATACCGGAGCCGGGGCCAGGCATCCCGGCCTCGGTCGGGTCGTCGCCGCGGCTGAGTTCATCCCAGGCATCGACGGCTCGATCTGAGGCCCGTCGGCGGGCGTCCATCTGCGGCACCTGGGCGGCGGCGAGCGTCGTGGGCTCACCGGTGGCGGCATCCGTCACGCGCGCGGACGAGTAGCGGCGGGAGGAGCCTGGCCACTGCCGCGTCGTGGACAGCGCGACGAGGCCGGCGATGACGACGAGGGCTCCCCCGAGCATCGCGGCCGTCGGCCAGAAGGTCGCGCTCGCGGATGCCACGAGCTCGGCGGTCGGCCCGGTGCCGGCCACGCCCGTGGCCTCCGTCACGGCCGGTGCGACGGCGCCGACCGGATCGCCGATGGCGAGGGAGCTCGCGAGGATGATCGATCCCCCCAGGAGGGCCTGGATGACCGCGAGCACGACGCGCAGCACCGGTCCGGCGATCGCGATCGCCGCGACGAGGGCGAGGCCGGCGAGGCCGAGCGCCGCGAGCGCCGGGGACGCGACTCCCCCGCCGACGGCGATGACATCCGCGGTCCCGATGCCCGCCTGCCCGAGCAGTCGGAGCTCGAACCAGGTCTGGCTCCAGGCCAGGAGCGTCAGTCCGGCACCCGCCACGCCCGCGAGGAGTGCGAGCGACTTGGCGCGCGCGCCGTTCACGGAACCCGCCGCATCGCGTTGGCGATGGCCACGGCCCGGAGGGGTGCGGCGGCCTTGTTCTGCGACTCCTCGTACTCCGACTCGGCAACGGAGTCGGCCACGAGCCCCGCTCCGGCCTGGACGTGCGCGACGCCGCCCGCGATCGTCGCCGTCCGGATCGCGATCGCGAGGTCGGCGTCGCCGCCGAACCCGAAGTAGCCGACGACGCCGCCGTACACGCCGCGCTGGGCCGGCTCGAGCTCGTCGATGATCTCGAGCGCGCGGGGCTTCGGCGCTCCCGAAAGCGTGCCGGCGGGGAAGGTGGCGCGGAACACGTCGACGGCGTTCGCGCCGGCCGCGAGATCACCCTCGACGGAGGAGACGAGGTGCATGATGTGGCTGAAGCGCTCGACGCGCATGAACTCCGTCACCTCGACGGAGCCCGCGATGCAGACCTTGGCGAGGTCGTTGCGGGCGAGGTCGACGAGCATGAGGTGCTCCGCCTGCTCCTTCGGGTCCGCGATGAGCTCCGCCTCGTAGTCGGCGTCGGCCTCGGGCGTGTCGCCGCGCGGCTTCGACCCGGCGATCGGATGCGTGAACACCCTGCCCTGGGCGACCTTGACGAGGGCCTCCGGTGAGGACCCGACGATGTGGAACGGCTCGCCCGCGGCATCCGCGAGGTGCAGGAAGTACATGTACGGGCTCGGGTTCAGGGCGCGCAGGACGCGGTAGACGTCGACGGGGTCGGCGCTCGCCTCCTGCTCGAAGCGCTGGGAGACGACCACCTGGAAGACGTCGCCGTCGCGGATGTACTCGCGCGATCGCTCGACCGCCGCCAGGAAGTCGGTCTTCTCGGTGCGGTGAGTGGGCGTCGTCGGTGTCGTGAGGTCGATCTCGGCCAGCCACGCCTCGGCAGGTCGGGCGAGATCGCGCTGCATCCGGTCGAGTCGCTCCTGCGCACCGACCCACATCGCATCGGGCGCGTCGACGCCGTCGTTGAGCACGGATGCCACGAGTTGCACGGTGCCCGTGCGGTGATCGATCACGACCAGTTCGGCGACGAAGCAGAACGCCTGGCCGGGAACCTCGAAGTCCGCCGGTGGCCGGTTCGGCAGGTGCTCGATCTGCCGGATCGCCTCCCAGCCGATGAAGCCGACCAGCCCGCCGGTGAGCGGCGGCGCGCCGGGGACGTCGTCGGAACGCCACCGTTCGTAGAGCGCCTCGAGCGCTGCGAGCGGTGCGAGGGAACCGGCGTCGCCGAGGGCCCTGGCCTCGTCGAGCCCGTGGTCCTGCCATCGGACGCGCCCCTCGTGCTCCGTGAGCACGCCGTAGGACGCGACGCCGACGAAGGAGTATCGCGACCAGATGCCGCCCTGCTCCGCCGACTCGAGCAGGAACGTGCCCGGCTTGCCGTGGGCGAGCTTGCGGTAGATGCCGACCGGCGTCTCGCCGTCGGCGAAGAGCTCGCGCGCGACGGGGACGACGCGCCTGCCGGGAAGCAGCGAGGTGAACTCGTCGAAGGTGGTGGTGGCGGGCACGCGCGCTCCTCGTCAGTCGGCGGGCGGGAAGCCCTGGACGACCTCGAGCGGGTCGCCCACGAAACAGGTCCTCGTGCCGGTGTGGCATGCCACGCCGACCTGCTCGACGGTCACGAGCAGGGTGTCGGCGTCGCAGTCGAGCGCGGCCTGCCGCACGTACTGCGCATGGCCCGACGTGTCGCCCTTGCGCCAGTACTCCTGCCGCGACCGAGACCAGAACGTCACGCGCCCCTCGGTGAGCGTGCGCCGCATGGCTTCGCGGTCCATCCAGCCGAGCATCAGGACCTCGCCGGTGCCCTCCTGCTGGATGACGGCCGGCAGCAGGCCGTCGGCATTGAACGCCGCCCGGTCGAGCGCAGCGTCGACGGCGGCGCTCATCGGACGATCCGCCCGTCGGCGGCCAGGGCGGCCTTCACTTCGGCGATGGTCATCTCCCCATTGTGGAACACGGATGCCGCGAGCACGGCGTCAGCGCCCGCGGCGACCGCGGGCGCGAAGTGCTCCACCGCGCCGGCGCCGCCCGAGGCGATGACGGGAACGCTCGATCGTTCGCGCATCAGCGCGGTGAGCTCCAGGTCGAAGCCGCGTTTCGTCCCGTCGGCATCGATCGAGTTGACGAGCAGCTCGCCCGCGCCGAGCTCGATGGCCCGCCTCGCCCAGTCGAGGGCGTCGAGGTCGGTCTCGGTGCGGCCGCCGTGCGTGGTCACCACGAAACCCGACGCCGTGCGCTCCGACCGCTTCACGTCGAGCGAGAGGACGAGCACCTGCGCGCCGAAGCGGTCGGCGATCTCGCCGAGGAGGGCCGGGCGCGCGATGGCGGCGCTGTTGACGCCCACCTTGTCGGCGCCGTGGCCGAGCAGTCGGGCCACGTCCTCCGCGGAGCGCACACCGCCTCCCACCGTGAGCGGGATGAAGACCTGCTCGGCGACGCGCTGGACCATCTCGTAGGTGGTGGACCGGTCGTCGACCGTCGCGGTGACGTCGAGGAAGGTGAGCTCGTCGGCGCCCTGCTCCCCATAGCGCGCGGCGAGCTCGACCGGGTCGCCGGCATCCCGCAGGTTCTCGAAGTTGACGCCCTTGACGACGCGCCCCGCGGCGACGTCGAGGCACGGGATGACCCTGATCGCGACTGGCATCGGGGCCTACAGCCGTGCGGCGTGGATCGCGCTCACGAGGATCGCCCGGGCACCGAGCGAGTACAGCTCGTCCATCACCTGGTTCATGTCGCCCCGCGGGATCATGACGCGCACGGCGACCCACTCGGGGTCGTGCAGCGGTGAGACGGTCGGCGACTCGAACCCGGGCGCCGCGGCGGTCGCGGCCTCGAGGTGCTCGACCGGCACGTCGTAGTCGAGCAGCACGTACTGCCGCGCGACGAGCACGCCCTGGAGGCGGCGGAGCAGCGTGTCGGCCCCCGAGCGCTCGACGCCCGAACCGATGAGGACGGCCTCGGAGTCCAGG
Source organism: Agromyces salentinus (assembly GCF_009749395.1). GTDB lineage: Bacteria > Actinomycetota > Actinomycetes > Actinomycetales > Microbacteriaceae > Agromyces > Agromyces salentinus. The sequence continues at coordinate 77,299 of NZ_WBIR01000009.1, read as the reverse complement.
ATCACGGGGCCGAAGATCTCCAGCCCGGCCTGGCGCAGGGTCGACCCGGTGGAGACGACGTCGGCGACGGCGTCGGCGACGCCCAGACGGACGGCCGATTCGACCGCCCCGTCGAGCTTCACGAGCGTCGACGTGACGCCATGGCCGGCGAGGAATGCGCCCACGAGGCCCGGATAGCTCGTCGCGACGCGGACGTCCTGGAGGCCGGCCAGGTCGGTGAAGGCTCCGGCGGGGCCCGCGAACCGGAAGGTCGAGTCGCCGAACCCGAGCGGCGCGATCTCGACCGCGTCGGAGCCCGAGTCGAGGAGGAGGTCGCGGCCGGTGATGCCGACGTCGAGCGCCCCCGACCCGACGTAGGTCGCGATGTCACGCGGTCGCAGGTAGAAGAACTCGACGCCGTTGCGTGGATCGGCGGTGTGCAGGTCGCGCGGGTCCCGGCGACCCGTGTACCCGGCCTCCCAGAGCATCTGGGCGGCGGTCTCTGAGAGCGAGCCCTTGTTGGGCACGGCGATTCGAAGCATGTTCTGGCCTTCTTGTGCGGGATGCACGATCGTTTCGACGGTTCTGACGGACGGGAGCGCGATCAGAGATGTCGGTACACGTCGGCGGGCGAGAGCCCCTTCGCGATCATCATCACCTGAAGGTGGTAGAGCAGCTGCGAGATCTCCTCGGCAGCCTCATCGTCGGTCTGGTACTCGGCGGCCATCCACACCTCGGCCGCCTCCTCGACGATCTTCTTCCCGATGGCATGCACGCCCGCATCGAGCTCGCGCACGGTGCCGGAACCCTCTGGACGGGTGCGGGCCTTCTCGCTGAGCTCGACGAAGAGTTCGTCGAATGTCTTCACGACTTCAGACTACCCGGGCCGTGCGCGCCCTCGTGGCGGTGCGACGCCGCGAGGTCACGCAGCGCCGCGATGCGCTCGGCCGGCACGTCGGCGCCGAACACTGCCGAGCCGGCCACGAACGTATCGGCCCCGGCCTCTGCGGCGATGCCGATCGTGTCGGTCGAGATCCCGCCGTCGACCTGCAGCCAGACGTCCAGACCAGCGGCACGGACCGCGTCGGCGACGGAACGCAGCTTCGGCATCGTCTCGTGCATGAAGGACTGGCCGCCGAATCCGGGCTCGACGGTCATGACGAGCACCTGGTCGAACTCGGAGAGCAGTTCCAGGTAGGGCTCGGCATCCGTTCCCGGCTTGAGGGCGATGCCGGCACGGGCGCCGATCGCGCGCAGCCGCCTGGCGAGGGCGACCGGCTCGTCGGTCGCCTCGGCGTGGAACGTGACGGAGTAGGCGCCGAGCTCCGCGTACCCGGGTGCCCACCGATCGACGTCGGAGATCATGAGGTGCACGTCGAGCGGGATGGGACTGACGTCCTGGATGCGTCCGACCATCTGCGGACCGAAGGTCAGGTTCGGGACGAAGTGGTTGTCCATGACGTCCACGTGCACGAGGTCGGCGGTCGCGATGCGCGCGAGCTCGGCCTGCAGGTTCACGAAGTCGGCAGCGAGGATGCTCGGGTTGATCCGCGTCGTCATGCTGCAACCTTATCGAGCAGGCGTGCGGTCGCCGCCCGGGCGATCGGCGGATGCCGCAACCCGACGCACCAGGGCGATGAACATGGCGTCCGTGCCGTGTCGGTGCGGCCAGAGCTGCACCGTGGCCGGATCGGACGCGAGGTCGAGCGGATGCCGCGACAGGTCTTGCACGATCGCGGCCGTGTCGAGCTGCTCGGCCATCGACCCCCACCGGGCGAGCGCCGCGCCCAATGTGCCGTGCGTCTCCCCCGTGTGCGGCGAACAGGTCACGTACGCGAGCACGCCTCCCGGGGCCAGCGCGGCGAACGCGGAATCGAGGAGCTGGCCCTGGAGCAGCGTGAGCTCCGCGACGTCCTCGGGTCGCTTGCGCCAGCGTGCCTCCGGGCGTCGCCGAAGCGCGCCGAGGCCCGTGCAGGGCGCGTCGAGCAGGATCCGGTCGAACCCGTCGGGGGCTCCGTACGCGGCCGGGTCGAGGGAGCGCCCATCGCCCACACGCACGTCGACCTGCGTCGGCACGCCGGCGATCGCCGCACGCACGAGGTCGGCCCGCGCCGGGACTACCTCGTTCGCGGCGAGCACGGCTCCGCCCGCGAGCGCCTCGGCCGCGAGCACGGCCGTCTTGCCGCCTGGGCCCGAGCAGAGGTCGAGCCAGCGCTCGCCGGCTCGCACGGGCACGGCCCGGCTGAGTGCGAGCGCCGCGAGTTGCGAACCCTCGTCCTGCACGCGGATGCGACCCCCGGCCGCCTCGACGACCGCGATCGGGTTCTCGGCCGTGCCACCGATCGGCGAGTACCGGTCGGGCGCGAAGCCGTCGATCGCGCCGAGCTCGTCGGCACCGTCGCCGATGCCGGGCAGGACCGCGAGGTTCACCCGCGGCGAGGAGTTGTCGGCCTGGAGCAGCGCCTCGAGTTCGTCGGCACGACCCTCGCGCGCGAGTGCCGCGCGCAGCGCCCGGACGACCCACACGGGGTGGCTCTCGAGCCGCGCCAGGCGTTCGTCCTCGTTCGGCGCACCCTCGGCCACGAGTGCGCGCCAGGCCTCGGCGTCGGTGCGTGAGACCGTCCGCAGCACGGCGTTGACGAAGCCGGCGGCCTTCGGCGCGACGCGGCGCACGAGGTCCACCTGCTCGTTCACGGCCGCGTGGGTCGGCACCCGCGTCGCGAGCAGCTGATGAGTCCCAAGGCGCAGCACGTCGAGCACGGCCGGATCGATCGCCTCCGCCGGGCGACCCGCCGCGATCGCGAGCACCTGGTCGTAGTAGCCCTGCCTGCGCAGGGTCCCGTACGTCAGCTCGGTCGCGAACGCGGCATCCGCGGTGCTGAGGCGGGCGCGACGGATGCGCGCGGGCAGGAGGAGGTTGGCGTAGGCCTCGTCTCGGCGAACGGCCTCGAGCACGTCGAACGCGACCGTGCGCGCCGGGGACACCTTCGGCCCACGGGGAGGCTGGTGCCGGCGGGGCGCACCGCGGTCGCCGCCCTGCGCGTTCATGCGGCCACCGCCCCGACGCGGCCTGCCCCGCGCCACCAGTCGGCGGCCGGCATCGCCGTCCGGCCGGCCGGCTGGACCTGCACGACCTCGACGGGCACGTCGGCCGTGCCGATGAGCAGGCGTCGTCCGACCGCGGCGAGTTCGCCGACGGCGAGGGTCGGAAGCGCCTCGACCCCCAGATCCGTGGGAGTGGGCGCGGCGGCGAGGCCGAGGAGCTTGAGCCTCGCGCCGTCGAGGGTCGTCCACGCGCCGGGTTCGGGGGTCACGCCCCGATAGCGCGCGAGGACCGATCGTGCGGGTTCGTTCCAGTCGATGCGGGCGTCGTCGATGCGGAGCTTCGGGGCGAAGGACGGCTCGCCCGCCTGCGGGATCGCCCGCGCGGTGCCCTCGGCGATGCCGTCGACCACGTCGGAGAGCAACGCTCCCCCGCGTTCGGCGAGGGTCTCGAGCAGGCTGCCTGCGGTGTCACCCGGCTCGATCCGGTGCGAGAGCTCCGCGAAGACGTCCCCGGCATCGAGCTCGGCCACGAGCTGGAACACGGCGGCGCCGGTCGCGGGGTCATCGTTGATGAGGGCATGCTGCACGGGCGCGGCACCCCGCCAGGCCGGAAGCAACGAGAAGTGCAGGTTGATCCAGCCGTGCACGGGCGTCGACAGGAGCGGCTCGCGCACCAGGCCGCCGTACGCGACGATCACGCCGAGGTCGGGCGCGGATGCCGCGAGACGGGTGGTGGCCTCGTCGTCGAGCCTCGCGGCCTCGATCACCTCGAGGCCCAGCCGCTCGGCCGCTCGAGCGACTGGAGAGGGCGTGAGCACGCGCTTCCGGCCGATCGGAGCCGCCGGACGGGTGACCACCGCGACGATCTCGTGGCCGCTCGCGGCGAGCCGTTCGAGCGAGGGGACAGCGGCGGCCGGCGTACCGGCGAACACGAGACGGAGCTTCTGCACACTCCATTGTCGCCGACCAGCGGGGCGTGCCCGGCCCGCTGTCGGACGAACGACGGTCGGAGGGGTCCGATGACGGCGCCGCCCGGTCGACCGTGGCCCCTCGGCCCGTCAAGCCCTCAGGGCACTTCCGGGTCATCGAACCGCACTCGCAGGACGGCCGGACGTCGTACCGGCCGCCCCGCGACGGGCCTGCGACGCTCGGTCGCCACCCGGATCATCTCCGAGCGCAGTTCCCGGGCGACCTTCGCGCCGGCCGCGTAGTCGAATCGGACGAGCGCCCGAGCGAGCGACTCGTCGACGGGCGTGGGGCCGAGCACGTCGACGCCGTCGATCGCCTTCGCGGCATCCACCGCCCTGGCCACGTTCGCCGTCGACGCCGTGACGCTCGCGACGCGCACCGCCGGCGGGAATCGAAGGGCGCGCCTCGACGCCAGTTCGGCCGAGGCCCAGTCGCCCTGCCGCCAGGTCGTGAGCGCCGTGGCGAGGGCGCCGCCAACGCCGACCAGGAAGACCGGCGACCCCGGAGCGACGAGCGCCGCGGCATTCGACCACCAGCGCAGGCAGTCCTCGGCGACGCGCAACGACTCGCGCAGCAGCATCCGCTCCCCGTCGAGCAGGAGGACCGCGCGGTAGCCGCCGTCGGCGATGGGCTCGGCGCCCCTGGTGGCGACCACCAGTGCCGACTCGGCGCCGACGCGGAGCACCGGCTTCTCGCCGTCGGAGAGCACGACCCGGGTGTTCGGGAATGCCCGGCCGAGCTCTTCGGCCGTCCGGCTCGCGCCGATGGTCACGGCGCGGAGGCGTGTGCCCTCGCAGGTGGGGCAGGCCCAACCGTTGGCGGTGGTGCCGCAGAGCACGCACCTCGCCACCCCGCCCTCGCGCGGGATCGCCAGGCCGCCGCCGCAGGTCGCGCACCGCGCGGGCTCGCGGCAGCGGTCGCACGCCAGCAGCGGGGCGTTGCCCGGCCTGGCCACCTGCACGAGGACCGGACCCTCGCGAACCGCCTCCTGCGCCTGCCGCCACGCGGCGGACGGGATGCGGGCCGACCCCGGCTCGTGCGCGGCCTGGTGCTCGGTGGGGATCACGCGCGGGCGTGCGTTCCTGGCGCCCGGGATCTCGCGCACCCAGCCGATCTCCACGAGACGGGCCAGCTCGACGCTCGGCGAGTGGGCGACGAAGAGGAGCGCCGCACCGGACTGCTCCTGCCGGATGAGCGCGGCATCGCGCGGATGGACGCCCGGAGCGAGCTGCTCGTTCATGAGCGAGTCGCCGTCGTCCCACATGGCGATCAGGCCGAGTCGTGCCGCGGGCGCGTAGACCGTCGACCGATTGCCGATGACCACGCGCGCATCGGCGCCGGTCGCGTCGAGGAAGGACCGGAAGCGGGCGCCGCCGCTCTGCCTCGCGTCCGTGCGGATGATGCGCCGGGCATCGAGGTGCGCCTCGAGCGCGGCCTGCAGCTGCTCCTGGTCGCGATAGTCGGGAACGATGAGCAGGCTGGATCGATCGTCGGCGAGCACGTGCGCCGCAGCCTGCGCCATCGTCACCGCCCATGCCCCGACCCAGGCTCCCGTCTCGAGTCGGACGGGCCGGGGATCGGCCGCGAACCACATGCGCTCCCCCGAACGGAGACCCGCTTCGATGCGTCCTTCGGCAGCGCCGTGGACTGGGGGAGGTGTGCTCGGCAGCGGCCCGGCGTCGGGCTCGGCGCCCGCCCAGGCGCGCTCGACCCGGACGTAGCGCGACGGGACCGCGAGCCTGAGCACGTCGCTGGCGTTGCCCGCGGCCCGGTCGGCCGCGGCGCGCGCGAGCGCCCAGACCTCGGGGGTGAGCAGCGGCACCTCGGACACGACGTCCTCGAGGTCGCTGAGGCGTCCCTCGAACTCGCTCGACGCCACCAGCTCGACGAGCCACCCGTTGGCGATGCGGCCGCCCGAACGGAGCGGCACGCGAACGCGGACCCCCGGCTTGGCCGCATCCCGCAGCCGGTCGGGGACCCGGTAGTCGAAGAGCTGATCGAGTTGCGGGAGCGGGGAATCGACGAGCACCCTGGCGACGGAGCCGCCCGTCACGTCAGAGTCCGGCGGAGGCGCGAAGATCGTCGACCCGGTCGAGTCGCTCCCACGTGAAGTCGGGGAGCTCCCGACCGAAGTGCCCGTAGGCGGCCGTCTGCGCGTAGATGGGCCGCAGGAGGTCGAGGTCCCGGATGATGGCCGCCGGACGCAGGTCGAACACCTCCCGGATCGCCTCGATGAGGCGGTCCTCGGGGACGTGCGCGGTGCCGAACGTCTCGACGTAGAGGCCGACCGGGGCCGCCTTGCCGATGGCGTAGGCGACCTGCACCTCGAGCCGGTCGGCGAGGCCGGCGGCGACGGCGTTCTTCGCGACCCAGCGCATGGCGTACGCCGCCGAGCGGTCGACCTTCGACGGGTCCTTGCCGCTGAACGCGCCGCCGCCGTGGCGGCTCGCGCCGCCGTACGTGTCGATGATGATCTTGCGGCCGGTGAGCCCGGCGTCGCCCTGCGGCCCGCCGATCTCGAACCGGCCGGTCGGGTTGATGAGGACCGCGAGCTCGGGACGGGCCAGCTCGACCTGCTCGAGCACCGGGGTGATGACGAGCTCCTCGACCTCGGCGCGCAGCCGCTCGGTCGACACCTTCGGCGAGTGCTGCGTGGAGAGCACGACGGTCTCGATGGTGCGCGGGACCTGCCCCTCGTAGCCGATCGTCACCTGCGTCTTGCCATCGGGACGGAGATAGTCGAGCTCTCCACGCTTGCGCACCTCGGTCAGCCGCTCGGCGAGTCGGTGCGCGATCCAGATCGGCACGGGCATCAACTGCGGCGTCTCACGCGTGGCGTACCCGAACATGATGCCCTGGTCGCCGGCGCCCTGCTTGTCGAGGGCGTCCTCGCTCGAGCGCTCCCGCGACTCGAACGCATCGTCGACGCCCTGGGCGATATCGGGCGACTGGCCCCCGATCGACACGGAGACGCCGCACGAGCGGCCGTCGAACCAGACATCGGACGAGTCGTAGCCGATGGACGTGACGCGCTCGCGCACGATCGCCGGGATCTCGACGTACCCCGACGTGCTGACCTCTCCGGCGACGTGCACGAGCCCGGTCGTGACCAGCGTCTCGACGGCGACACGGCTCTTCGGATCCTCGCGGAGCAGGGCGTCGAGGATCGAGTCCGAGATCTGGTCGCAGATCTTGTCGGGGTGACCCTCGGTGACCGACTCGGAGGTGAAGAGGCGGAGCTGGCTCATGGGCGCGGTCTACTTTCGTCAGGAGCGAGAACGGGTGTCGGCACGCACCGCCGAGGCGGCGGGCACCGGGTCCGACGCGCCCAGCGTATCTGCCGCGCCATCGGGCTCGCCGCCCAGATGACGTGCCACGACATCGAGGATGGCGTCGGCCACCGACATCTTGCTGCCGGCGCTGCGATCGAGGACCGCCCCGCCCGCGCCGAGGATGACGACGCGATTCTCGTCTCGGGCGAAGCCCTCGGTCCACCCCACGCGGTTGACGACGAGCAGGTCGGCGCCCTTCGCCTCGAGCTTCGCGGCTCCGAGCGCGACGAGGCGCTCGTCGTCGGGCTCGGTCTCGGCGGCGAACCCCACGAGCAGCGTGCCGTCGTGCGGCGCATGCCCGAGTTCGGCGAGGATGTCGGGGTTGCGGACGAGTTCGAGCGTCAGTCCGTCCTCGCCCGGCTGCTTCTTGATCTTGGATTCGCTCACCGTGGCGGGACGGTAGTCGGCCACAGCGGCCGCCATCACCACGACATCGGCGCCGAGCGCCTCCTCGATGACCGCGGCTTGCAGCTCGGCGGCCGTCGAGACCGGGCGGATGCCGCAACCGACGGGATCGGCGACCTCGAGGTTCGCCGCGATCAGGGTGACCTCGGCTCCTCGCGCCCGCGCGGCTTCCGCGAGGGCCACGCCCTGCTTGCCGCTGGAGCGGTTGCCGAGGAAGCGCACGGGATCGAGCGGTTCGCGCGTGCCGCCCGCGGTGACCACGACGCGCCGCCCCGCGAGGTCGCGACGAGCGGACGCCCCCACGCGTGCGAGCGCCGCCTCGACGATGACGTCGGGCTCCTCCATGCGTCCGGGGCCGCTGTCGGCGCCCGTGAGCTGGCCGACCGCGGGGCCGACGACCGTCACGCCGCGCTCGCGGAGCGTGGCGACGTTCGTGCGGGTCGCGGGGTTCGCCCACATCTCGGTGTGCATCGCCGGGGCGATGACGATGGGCGCCTCGCTCGCGAGGACCGTGTTGCCGAGGAGGTCGTCGGCGAGGCCGGCGGCGAGCTTGGCGATCGTGTTCGCGGTCGCCGGTGCGATCACGATGAGGTCGGCGGCCTGGCCGATCGCCACGTGCCGCACCTCGGAGACCCCCTCGTAGAGATCGACGTGCACGGGGTTGCGGGAGATCGCCTCGAGGGTCGGTCGACCGACGAAGCGCAGGGCTCCCTCGGTCGGCACGACGTGGACGTCATGCCCGGCGAGCACCAGCGCACGTACGACGCCGACGGCCTTGTACGCCGCGATGCCGCCCGTGATGCCGACGACGATGTTGAGCCGCGACATCCTTGCCGTGCTTACTCGCCGAGGGGGCGGAGCACCAGCTTGTCCTCGTTGATCTCGTGCATCGCCACCGAGAGCGGCTTGTCGTCGATCGACGAGTCGACCAGCGGACCCACGTTGTCGAAGAGGCTTCCCTCGTGGAGGTCGGCGTAGTAGTCGTTGATCTGACGGGCGCGCTTGGACGCGAAGATCACCAGCTGGTACTTCGAGTCGACCTTGGAGAGCAGGTCGTCGATGGGCGGGTCGATGATGCCGGACAGCTTCTCAGCCATGGAGATACTCCTTCGAAACGAACATGCGCACCTCGCGTGCGCCGGAAAACCGTGACCCGGGCAGCTCAACGCCGCCCTGAACGGGGTCGCATCAAGTCTACGACCTTTTGCGCGGCCTCGGGCACGTCGTGGTTGACGACCTGGTGATCGAACTCGTCGACGGCCGCGAGCTCCACCTTCGCGGTCTCGAGACGGCGCTGCTGCTCGGCCGGGCTCTCGGTGCCGCGGCCGACGAGCCGGCGCACCAGTTCGTCCCAGGACGGCGGGAGCAGGAAGACGAGCGTCGCCTCGGGCATCGCGCGACGGACCGCGCGTGCGCCCTGGATGTCGATCTCGAGCAGCACGCTGTCGCCTGCGGCGATCGCGGCCTCGACCGGAGCCTTCGGCGTGCCGTACCGGTACGCGTTGTGGACCGTCGCCCACTCGAGGAGTTCGTCGGCCTCGATGAGGCGGTCGAACTCCGCATCGTCGACGAAGAAGTAGCTCTCGCCCTCGACCTCGCCGGGGCGCGGCGCCCGGGTCGTCGCCGACACGGACAGCCGGACCTCGGGATGGTGCCGTCTGATGTACGACGCGACGGTGCCCTTGCCGACGGCGGTCGGGCCCGCCAGGACGACGAGGCGGTCGCCCGTGCCGCCGTGCGAGGAGATCCAGGCTGCGACGAACTCCCGGAGCCGGCGTCGCTGGAGCCGGCCGAGCCCACCGAGGCGCTTGGCGCTGGAGATCTCGAGGTCCTCGAGGATGCGGGCGCTCTTCGTCACGCCGATCGCCGGGATCGAGGTCAGGTACTCGGTCACGCGCAGTCGGCCCTCGGGCGATTCCGCGTCCTCGAACGCGACCCGGAGCACGTCGAGCGGGCTCCGCTCCCCCGCCGCGATGGCGGCCTTCACGGACGCCCGGGCGCGCCGGGCGGCGACCGCCGCGCGCGAGGCGGCGACGCGGTCGACCTCGGGGGGCGTCGACCTGTGCACGGCCTCAGGCACCGACGGCTCCGTACTCGTCGGCACGGCGCGCGATCGCGTCGCCGATGCCGTCGGGGCCGGCCGAGAGGAGCGAGCGCGACTCGTTCGCGATCACCCCGGCGGCGTACGCCCCGAAACGCGCCCGGAGATCGCCGGGCTCGGCGCCCTGGTGGCCGAACCCGGGCGCGAGCACGGGGAGCCCGGGCCGCGGCGGCTCGACGTCGGTCGGGATCCCCGCGGCGCGCAGGTCGGTCGTGGCGCCGAAGACGACGCCGACGGAGCCGAGCGCCCGGCTCGCGGCATCCGACCGCGACTGGTTCCAGCCGATGACTCCCTGCGTGATCGCGCCGGCGACGGTGTGACCGGCGCGACTGGACTGCTGCAGCACGGCCCGCTGGATCGCGGATGCCTCGGGGTTCGAGGTCGCGGCGAGCACGAACAGGCCCTTGCCGCCGGCCTCGGCCGCGAGCATGACCTGCTCGATCGACCCGAGCCCCTGGTAGGCGCTGATGGTCATGGCGTCGGCCTCGAGGCTCGACCCGCGACGCAGCCAGGCCTCGCCGTACGCCTCGACGGTCGACCCGATGTCGCCGCGCTTCACGTCGGCGATCACGAGCATCCCGGCATCGCGGGCCTCCGCGAGGAGTCGCTCGAGCACGGCGTACCCGGCGGCGCCGTGGCGCTCGAAGAAGGCGATCTGGGGTTTCAGGATGCCGACGCGGTCCGCGGCGGCCTCGATCACGCGCAGGCCGAACTCCCGGAGGCCCTCCGCGGAATCGGGCTGCCCCCACTGGTCGAGGAGCGAGGCGTGCGGGTCGAGGCCGACGCAGAGCCGGCCGTACGCGGCGAAGACGGCCTCGAGCCGCTCGCCGAAGGGGATCACGGTGCCGGGCGCGCTCATGCGGTGGCCCCGCGACGGAGCGCGTACTCCTGCAGGCTCGTCACCTCGAAGGGCTCACCGCTCGCGTCGATCGAGGCGACGGCGGCCGCGAGCTCGGCGATCGTCGTGAAGAGCGGGATGTCGGAGGACACCGCCGCGGCGCGGATCTCGTAGCCGTCGGCACGCGCCGAACGGCCGCTCGGCGTGTTCACGACGAGCGCGACCTCGCCGCGGTGGATGAGCTCCACCACGGAGACCGCGTCCTCGTTCGCCTTCTCGCTGTACTTCGTCACCTCTCGCGCGGCGATGCCGTTGCGGCGCAGCACCTCGGCGGTGCCCTCCGTCGCGGCGATCTCGAAGCCGAGCTGGTGCAGGCGGAGGATCGGCAGGATGATGGCGCGCTTGTCGCCGTCGGACACCGACACGAACACGGTGCCACCGGTCGGCATGCCGCCGTACGCGGCGAGCTGGCTCTTCGCGAACGCACGCGGGAAGTCGCGGTCGATGCCCATGACCTCTCCGGTCGAGCGCATCTCGGGGCCGAGCACCGAGTCGACGATGAGCCCTTCCTTCGTGCGGAACCGGTGGAACGGCAGCACGGCCTCCTTCACGGCGACCGGTGCGTCGAGCGGCACGCGGGAGCCGTCGGATGCGGGGAGCATGCCCTCGGCGATGAGCTCGGCCACGGTGGCGCCCACCATGATGCGCGAGGCGGCCTTCGCGAGCGGGATGCCGAGCGCCTTGGAGACGAACGGCACCGTGCGGCTCGCGCGCGGGTTCGCCTCGAGCACGTAGAGCACGCCCGCGCCGATCGCGAACTGGACGTTCAGCAGGCCCTTCACGCCGATGCCCGCGGCGATCGAACGCGTCGCCTCGCGGACCCGATCGATCTCGGCACGGCCGAGCGTGACGGGGGGCAGCGTGCAGCTCGAGTCGCCCGAGTGGATGCCGGCCTCCTCGATGTGCTCCATGACGCCGCCGATGTAGAGGTCGGTGCCGTCGTAGAGCGCGTCGACGTCGATCTCGATCGCGTCGTCGAGGAACCGGTCGACGAGCAGCGGATGCGTCGGTCCGACGATGCCCTGGCCCTCGATGCGGGCGAAGTAGTCGGCGAGCGACGGGGAGTCGTAGACGATCTCCATGCCGCGGCCGCCGAGCACGTAGCTCGGCCGCACGAGCACGGGATACCCGATGCCCTCGGCGATCTGCACGGCGCCGGCGAGGTCGGTCGCGGTGCCGTTGCGCGGCGCCAGGAGGCCCGCCTGGTCGAGGATACCCGAGAAGAGGCCTCGCTCCTCGGCGAGGTCGATCGCGTCGGGGGTGGTGCCGAGGATGGGGACCCCGGCCGCCTCGAGGCCCTTGGCGAGTCCGAGCGCGGTCTGGCCGCCGAGCTGCACGACGACGCCGACGAGCTCGCCCGACTGCGACTCCGCGTGGATGACCTCGAGCACGTCCTCGAGCGTGAGCGGCTCGAAGTAGAGCCGGTCGCTCGTGTCGTAGTCGGTGGAGACCGTCTCGGGGTTGCAGTTGATCATGATCGTCTCGAAGCCCGCGGCCGACAGTGCGAACGAGGCGTGCACGCACGAGTAGTCGAACTCGACGCCCTGGCCGATGCGGTTCGGGCCGGAACCGAGGATGACGACCTTGCGGCGGTCGGACGGTGCGACCTCGGTCTCGAAGTCGTAGCTCGAGTAGTGGTACGGCGTGAGCGCCGGGAACTCCCCCGCGCACGTGTCGACGGTCTTGAAGACCGGACGGATGCCGAGGATGTGCCGCACCTCGCGGGCGTCGGCCTCGCCGAACCCGCGGAGCTGGCCGATCTGCGCGTCGGAGAACCCGTGGTCCTTCGCGAGCAGCAGCAGGTCGGTGTCGAGGTTCTCGGCTGCCGCGACCTGCTCGGCGACCTCGTTGATGAGCACGATCTGGTCGAGGAACCACGGGTCGATCTTCGTGGCCTCGAAAGCCTGCTCGATCGACGCGCCCTTGCGGAGCGCCTGCTGCACGAGCACGATGCGCCCGTCGGTCGGGATGCGCGACTCCTCGAGGAGCTCCTCGGCCGTGCGGGGCTCCTCGCCCCAGTGGAAGGAGGATCCGCGCTTCTCGAGCGAGCGCAGCGCCTTCTGGAGGGCGGTCGCGTAGTTGCGCCCGATCGCCATGGCCTCGCCGACCGACTTCATGGTGGTCGTGAGGGTGGGGTCGGCGGCCGGGAACTTCTCGAACGCGAACCGCGGCACCTTGACCACGACGTAGTCGAGCGTCGGCTCGAAGCTGGCCGGCGTGACGCGCGTGATGTCGTTCGGGATCTCGTCGAGCCGGTAGCCGATGGCGAGCTTCGCGGCGATCTTCGCGATCGGGAAGCCCGTGGCCTTGGAGGCGAGGGCCGACGACCGGGAGACGCGCGGGTTCATCTCGATGACGATGACGCGCCCGTCGGCGGGGTCGATGGCGAACTGGATGTTGCAGCCGCCGGTGTCCACGCCCACGCGCCGGATGATCTCGATGCCGATGTCGCGGAGGTGCTGGTACTCGCGGTCGGTGAGGGTGAGCGCCGGCGCCACGGTGATCGAGTCGCCCGTGTGCACGCCGACGGGGTCGACGTTCTCGATCGAGCAGACGACGACCGTGTTGTCGGCCGTGTCGCGCATGAGCTCGAGCTCGTACTCCTTCCAGCCGAGGATCGACTCCTCGAGGAGCACCTCGGTGGTCGGCGAGTCGTGCAGGCCCTGCGTGACGATGCGCACGAGGTCCTCCTCGGTGTACGCGAAGCCCGACCCGAGGCCGCCCATCGTGAACGACGGACGCACGACCAACGGGTAGCCGAGGTCTTCGGCGAAGGTCTTCGCATCATCGAGCGTCTTGGCCACGTGCGATCGGGCGACGCCGGCGCCGGCCTCGATGACGAGGTCCTTGAACAGCTGGCGGTCCTCGCCCTTGCGGATGGCCTCCACCTTGGCGCCGATGAGCTCGACGCCGTGCTTCTGCAGGATGCCGGCGTCGTGCAGCGCGATCGCCGCGTTCAGCGCCGTCTGGCCTCCGAGCGTCGGCAGCACCGCATCCGGGCGCTCCTTGATGATGATCGACTCGATGATCTCGGGCGTGATGGGCTCGATGTACGTCGCGTCGGCGAAGTCGGGATCCGTCATGATCGTCGCGGGGTTCGGGTTCACGAGGATGACGCGCACCCCCTCGGCGCGGAGGACCCGGCACGCCTGGGTGCCGGAGTAGTCGAACTCCGCCGCCTGTCCGATGACGATCGGACCGGATCCGATGACGAGGACGCTGTTGATGTCGTCGCGCTTGGGCATCAGGCCTGGTTCTCCTTGCTCGCGATGACCATGTCGCGGAACCGGTCGAAGAGGTAGTTGGCGTCGTGCGGACCGGCCGCGGACTCCGGGTGGTACTGCACCGAGAAGGCGGGGATGTCGAGGCAGTTGAGCCCCTCGACGACGTCGTCGTTCAGGTCGACGTGGCTGACCTCGACACGGCCGAAGCCCTCACTCGACTCGCTGATGCGGTCGATCGGAGCGTCGACGGCGAAGCCGTGGTTGTGCGCGGTGATCTCGACGCGGCCGGTCGCCTTGTCGACGACGGGCTGGTTGATGCCGCGGTGGCCGAAGGGCAGCTTGTACGTGCCGTAGCCGAGCGCGCGCCCGAGCAGCTGGTTGCCGAAGCAGATGCCGAAGTACGGCACGCCGGCGCGAAGCGAGCTCCGGAGGATCTCGACATGGCGATCGGATGCCGCGGGGTCCCCGGGCCCGTTCGAGAAGAACAGCGCGTCGGGGCGTTCGGCGAGCACCTCCTCGGCCGTGACGGACTGCGGGAGGACCTTCACGTCGAAACCGCGCTCCGCGAGGAAGTTCAGGGTCGACGTCTTGACGCCGAGGTCGAGCACCGCGACGGATCCGACGCGTTCGCCCTTGGCGGGGAGCTCGTACCGCTCGGCCGTCGAGACCGAGTCCGACAGGTTGCGGCCGGTCATCTCGATGGTGCTCTGCACGAGCTCGAGCTGCTCGCCGTGCGTGAGCGCGGCGGCCTCCCCCGAGAAGATGCCGGAACGCATGGCGCCCGCGGAGCGCAGGTGGCGCGTCAGCGCACGCGTGTCGATGCCGCTGATGCCGACCACGCCGGCCGCCTGGAGGTCGTCGTCGAGGCTCCGCTGCGAGCGGAAGTTCGAGACGACTCGGGAGGGGTCCCGCACCACGAAGCCGGCGACCCAGATGCGGGCCGACTCCATGTCCTCGTCGTTCATGCCCGTGTTGCCGATGTGCGGTGCGGTCATCATGACGATCTGCCCTGCGTACGAGGGGTCGGTCAGCGTCTCCTGGTAGCCCGTCATGCCGGTCGCGAACACGGCCTCGCCGAGCGTGCGTCCGCGGGCGCCGTAGGCACGGCCCTCGAACCGGGTGCCGTCTTCGAGCACGAGCACGGCCGGCTCGTGCAGTCGGGTGGTGGTCTCAGTCATCCGAGGCCTCGCTCTCCTGGTGGGGCTGCAGCACGGGGCGCGCTGCAGCGATGTCGTTGACGGCGTCGATGATCCGAGCCGAGTCGCCCGGATGCCGGGCCCTGAGGTAGCTGTCGACGTACGGCGCCACGCGGTCGGGGGCCGGCTCGTCGAGGTTCACGATCCAGCTGATCGCGACGAGACCGCCGGGCTCGACGCCCCGGTCGATCGCGTAGGTCGCCTCCCCCGCGGCCACGAGCCGATCGGCCGGGACGAAGGAGGGGCGCTCGCCGGCGATGCGCAGGACGAGGCCCTCGGCGAGGACCTCGACGCGACCGGACCCGCGGAACGCGAGCCCCTCGACGGCGAGGCGCTCGAGCGGCGACCCGACGGGCGTCGTCGCGACGTAGAGCACCTCGGTCTCGTAGCGCACCGGGCCGATGGACGCCGGCAGCGGGTACGCGGAGAGCGTCTCGTCGCGGACGACCCGGCGCCGCCAGGCGCGGTACCCGAGCCACACCACGACGGCGACGACGACGATGGCGACGACGGCACCGATCCACTTATCCACGGGCACCCCCGGTACTCGCCGTCGCCAGCCGAGCGACCTCGTCGGCGGGCTGCACGATGCCGTCGAGGAGCGTGGCGTAGCCCGAGTGGAAGGTCGCGACCACGCGGCCCGGGAGCAGGCGCCCGAGGTACGGGGAGTTCACGCTCCGCCCGGCCAACCGGTCGAGTCCGAACTCGGATGCCGCCGCCGGGTCGTAGAGCGTGAGTTCCGGAGCCGCGCCGACCTCGATGGCCTCGCCCTGCCCGCGGAGGCGGCCGATGCGGGCCGGCGCCGAGGAGAGCACGCGCGCCACGTCGGCCCAGTCGAGCAGGCCCGTCTCGACCACCGACGCATGCACGACCGAGAGCGCGGACTCGAGCCCGACCATGCCGTTGGCCGCGGCATCCCATTCGCTCTGCTTGGCCTCGACCGGATGCGGCGCGTGGTCGGTCGCGACGATGTCGATCGTGCCGTCGGCGAGGGCGGTGCGCAGCGCCTCGACGTCCTCGGCGCGGCGCAGCGGGGGGTTCACCTTGTAGCGCGGGTCGTAGCTCGAGACGAGGTCCTCGGTCAGCAGCAGGTGGTGGGGCGTGACCTCTGCGGTCACGTCGATGCCGCGGGCCTTGGCCCAGCGGATGACCTCGACGGAACCGGCGGTGGACACGTGGCACACGTGCAGGCGGCTGCCCACG
This sequence comes from Agromyces salentinus, assembly GCF_009749395.1. Lineage (GTDB taxonomy): Bacteria > Actinomycetota > Actinomycetes > Actinomycetales > Microbacteriaceae > Agromyces > Agromyces salentinus. Next base: position 60,947 of record NZ_WBIR01000009.1, on the reverse strand, counting down.
TGCTCCGCGAGGAGCACGTCACGGGCGATGATCGACTCCTCGGCGACGGCCGGCCAGCCCGCGAGCCCGAGTTCGCCCGAGAGCGCGCCCTCGTTCATCTGGGCGCCCTGCGTGAGACGCGGTTCCTGCGAATGCTGGGCGATCACGCCGTCGAAGGCCTTGACGTACTCGAGGGCGCGACGCATGAGCAGCGGGTCGAAGACGCAGAACCCGTCGTCGCTGAAGACGCGCACGTTCGCGCGGGACCTCGCCATGGCGCCGAGTTCGGCGAGCAGTTCGCCCTTGAGGCCGACGGTGACGGCGCCGATCGGCTGCACGGTGGCGTAGCCGGCCGAGAGCCCGAGGCTCGCCTCCTGCTCGACGACGCCCGCGGTGTCGGCGACCGGCGAGGTGTTCGCCATCGCGAACACCGCGGTGAATCCGCCCGCCGCGGCGGCCTGCGTGCCCGTGAGCACCGTCTCGGACTGCTCGTAGCCCGGCTCGCGGAGATGCGTGTGCAGGTCGACGAGGCCGGGAAGCGCGATGAGGCCGTCGGCGTCGATGACCGTCGCCCCCGCGGCATCCGCGATGCTCCCGACCTCGGCGATGATGCCGCCGTCGAGCCGGATGTCGGCGCGCTCACCCGTCGGGAGGGTCGCGCCGGTGATGACGAACGATTCGCCCATCAGGCCTCACCTCGTTCGCTCGAGAGCAGAAGGTACAGGGCGGCCATTCTCACTGATACTCCGTTCGCGACCTGCTCCCTGACCGTGGACTGCGCGGAGTCCGCCGCGAGGGCGGAGATCTCCAGCCCTCGGTTCATCGGTCCGGGATGCATGACCATCGTAGCCGTGGGCAACTGGGAGAACCTGGCATCGTCCAGCCCCCAGGTTCGTGCGTATTCGCGGCTGTTCGGGAAGAACGCGCCGTGCATCCGCTCCGCCTGGATGCGGAGCATCATGACCACGTCGGGTCCGCTCGCGAGCGCCTCGTCGAGGTCGAAGACGACGGATGCCGGCCAGCCCCCGGTGTCGACCGGCACGAGCGTCGGGGGCGCGACGAGGGTCACCTCGGCGCCGAGCGTCGCCAGCAGCCAGACGTTCGAGCGGGCCACGCGCGAGTGCAGGATGTCGCCGACGATGACGACGCGCACGCCGTCGAGGCCGCGGCCCCTGCTCGCCGCGCCGTGCAGCCGGCTGCGCATCGTGAAGGCGTCGAGCAACGCCTGGGTGGGGTGCTCGTGGGTGCCGTCGCCGGCGTTCACGACGCCGGCGTCGATCCACCCGCTCGTCGCGAGGGTGTATGGAGCCCCCGAGGAGGGATGGCGGATGACGACGCCGTCGGCGCCCATGGCCTGCAGCGTCTGCGCGGTGTCCTTCAGGCTCTCGCCCTTCGAGACGCTCGATCCCTTCGCGCTGAAGTTGATGACATCGGCCGAAAGCCGCTTGGCGGCCGCCTCGAACGAGATGCGCGTGCGCGTGGAGTCCTCGAAGAAGAGGTTCACGACGGTCTTGCCGCGGAGCGTCGGCAGCTTCTTGACCTCGCGGTGCTGCACGGCGGCCATGTCCTCGGCGATGTCGAGCAGGGCGATGGCCTCGTCGCGGGCCAGCTCCCGCGTACTGAGCAGGTGCCTCATTCGACGCCTCCCTCGATCGAGACGTGGTCCTCGACGCCGTCGGTCTCGGAGAGGCGCACGTTGATGCGCTCGCTCGCGGCGCTCGGCAGGTTCTTGCCGACGAAGTCAGCTCGGATCGGGAACTCCCGGTGGCCGCGATCCACCAGGACCGCGAGGCGGACGGCCCGGGCACGCCCGAGGTCGCTCAGCGCGTCGAACGCCGAGCGGATGGTGCGACCGGAGTAGAGCACGTCGTCGACGAGCACGACGGTGCGGCCGTCGATGGACGCCGGGATCTCGGTCGGCGAGGGCATGCGGATGCCGCTGCGCGAGAGGTCGTCGCGGTACATCGTCACGTCGAGGGACCCGGCGAGTTCGGCGGGCGCCGACGGCTCGATGCGGTGGATGACGGCGGCGATGCGCTTCGCGAGCACGGTGCCCCGCGTCGGGATGCCGAGGAGGAGGAGATTCTCGGCGCCTCGATTGGACTCGAGGATCTCATGTGCGATGCGGGTCAACGCCCGTTGAACGTCAGCTTGGGTGAGCACGATGCGCACGGAAGCGACTCCCTTCTCCGCCTCACGGGACGGTCTTCAAGGTTGCCAGTCCTCCGAGCCTACCAGTGCCCGGCCCCGGGACACGCGACGCAGCGCGGCCCCGCACGATACGGGGCCGCGCTGCGGCGGTTAGTCCGGAGGCGCGCGGGCGCGATCACCGACGGATCGGCCGCTTCAGCGCCGCGGCGGCGACGACCATCGCGGCGGCGACCAGCACCACGTCCTTCAGGATGTACTGCCCGGTGAGGGTCGGCCCGGTGGCGCCGAAGGCCTCGGAGCCGAACAAAACGAGGGGCGAGAAGATCCCGATGAACGTGCCGGCCAGCACGAGCAGGCCGATCCGCAGGAGCAGCCCGGTCACGAGTGCGAGGCCGACGAAGGTCTCGAGCGCCCCGGTGAGGATCATCGCCGCGGACCCGTCGATGACGCCGAACGAGAGCGCGTTCCACGTACGACCGACGAGGCCCTCGACGGGGCTCACGCCCGGGAAGAACTTGAGGACGCCGAAGACGAGGAAGACGAGCCCGAGGCTGATGCGGAGCGCCGGCTCGGCGGTCCGGGCGAGGAAGCGCTGCACCACCGCCTGGGCGGCGTCCGCGCGATCGAGGATGGAGTCGAGGGTCTGCGCGGTCGACGTGCGGCCGCTGGCGAGGGTGGTGCTGGACATGGAGGGGCCTTTCGGAGGCGATGGGATCGGAGGCGGCAGCCGTGAATCGGCGCCGAGGCCAATCCCATCGCGAGCAGCGACGTCGTGCGTCGGGGCCATCGCTGAACGTCCGTCAGGGGCGTCGCTGGCCTCCCCTCCGGGCAGCCACCGAGCCCGGGCCCGCGGGAGCCCCCCACGAGACTCCGCGGTGACGACGCGGAAGGCCGGGTGCGACGCGTCGTGGGACGCGCGGCACCCGGCCTTCGAGGACGGATCAGGGGCGGCGGATCAGGCCTTCGAGTGCGAGATCGCGGCGAGGAGCCCGTTGACGAAGCCCGCCGAATCGTCGGTCGAGAGGACGGTGGCGGCTTCGACCGCCTCGGAGATCGCGACGGGATCGGGCACCTGGTCGTTGTAGAGGATCTCCCACGCCCCGATGCGGAGCAGCGCCCGGTCGACGGCGGGCATGCGCTCGAGGGTCCACCCCCGCGAGTGCGTCGTGATCAGCTCGTCGATCTCCTCACGATGGTCGACGACGCCGTCGACGATCTCGCGCGCGTAGAGCCAGGACGTCTGGCGCTCGGGCTCCCCCGCGGCGCGCTCGGCCTCGACCACGAGCAGTTGCTCGACGGGGACCTGCCGCATGTCCGCGGAGTACAGCAGGTCGAGGGCGCGCTTGCGCGCCTTCGTACGTGCGCTCACTAGTCGTTCACGCGCCCGAGGTAGTCGCCCGTGCGAGTGTCGACCTTGACCTTCGTGCCGGTCTCGAGGAACAGCGGGACCTGGATCTCGTAGCCGGTCTCGACGGTCGCGGGCTTCGTGCCGCCGGTCGAGCGGTCGCCCTGCAGGCCGGGCTCGGTGTACGTGATCTCGAGCACGACGGATGCGGGCAGCTCGACGTAGAGCGGGTTGCCGTTGTTCAGCGCGACCGTGACCGACTGGTTCTCGAGCATGAAGTTCGCGGCGTCGCCGACGACCGTGCCGGGGACCGTGATCTGGTCGTAGTCGGAGGTGTCCATGAACACGAAGCCGTCGCCGTCGGCGTAGAGGTACGTGAAGTCCCGGCGGTCGACGTTCTCGACCTCGATCTTGGCGCCCGCGTTGTACGTGCGGTCGACGACCTTGCCCGACACCACGTTCTTGAGCTTGGTGCGCACGAACGCACCGCCCTTGCCCGGCTTGACGTGCTGGAACTCGATGACGCTCCAGAGCTGGCCGTCGATGGAGAGGACGACGCCGTTCTTGATGTCAGCGGTGCTTGCCATGGAGGTGATTCCGTTCGATTCGAGGAAAGTTGCGGGCGCACGGCGAAGGCATGCGACTGATCGAGTGTAGTCGACTCACCCGAGCGAACGCAGGACGGCGTCGACCGCGAGCCGGTACGAGCCCGACCCGAAGCCGGCGATGACGCCCGTCGCGATGCCCGAGATGACGCTCGTGTGCCGGAACGTCTCGCGGGCATGCGGGTTCGAGAGGTGCACCTCGATCAGCGGGACGCCCGCCTGCTTGAGCTGCGCGGCGGCATCGCGAAGCGCGTAGCTGTAGTGCGTGAAGGCGGCAGGGTTCAGCACGACGGGCACCCGGCGGTCGACGGCCTCGTGGATCCACCCGACCAGCTCGGCCTCGTCGTCGGTCTGCCGCAGGTCGATCTCGACGCCCTCCGGCACGGATGCCGCGAGCTGCGCCTCGATGTCGGCGAGGCTCTCGCTGCCGTAGACCTCGGGCTCCCGGGTGCCGAGGCGTCCGAGGTTCGGGCCGTTCAGCACGAGGATCGTCGTCATGCGGCAAGCCTATCGGCGCGGCATCCGCTCGCCGGTCGCCTCGCGGCAGGCCCGATCGGGGTCAGGATGCGATCTCCTGGTACGCCGCGAAGAGCAGCGACTGGTCGGGCGCGAGCATCACCGTGGGCTTGGCGAGGTCGTCGAGCACGATGAAGCGCAGCTGGCCCGCGCGGGACTTCTTGTCGCGCTGCATGGTCGCGAGGAGCGTCGGCCAACGGCCCGCCGGATACGTCGTCGGCAGGCCGAGGAGCTCGAGGATGCTGCGATGCCGGTCGGCGACCTCGTCGGAGAGCCGCCCCGACAACCGGCCGAGCTCGGCGGCGAAGGCCATGCCCACCGAGATCGCCGCACCGTGGCGCCACTGGTAGCGCTCGGCGTGCTCGACCGCGTGTCCGAGGGTGTGCCCGTAGTTCAGGATCTCGCGCAGGCCCTGCTCGGTGAGGTCCTCGGAGACGACGTCGGCCTTCATCCGGATCGCGAGCTCGACCACGCGGCGGAACTGCGGGCTGGCGGGGTCGGTCGCGGCATCCGGGTCGGCTTCGATGATGTCGAGGATCTCGGGGTAGCGGATGAAGCCGGCCTTCACGATCTCGGCGAACCCGGCGAGGATCTCGTTGCGCGGAAGGGTGTCGAGCAGGTCCAGGTCGCAGAGCACCGCGGCGGGCGGATGGAACGCGCCGACGAGGTTCTTGCCCTCGTTCGTGTTGATGCCGGTCTTGCCGCCGACGGCCGCGTCGACCATGCCGAGCACGGTCGTCGGCACCTGGACGACGCGCACGCCGCGAAGCCACGTCGCGGCGACGAAGCCGGCGAGGTCGGTGACGGCGCCGCCGCCGATGCCGACGACGGCGTCGGTGCGCGTGAAGTCGGCCTGGCCGAGCACCTGCCAGCAGAACGCCGCGACCTCGATGCGCTTGCCCGCCTCGGCGTCGGGGATCTCGGCGAGCAGGACCTCGAAGCGATCCTGGAGCGACTCGCGCAACGCTGCGGCGCGAGCACCGAGCGTGGACGGGTGCACGACCAGCACCTTCTTCACCGCCGGCCCGAGCGCGTCGCCGAGGCCGGCGAGGACGCCGTCGCCGATGACGACGTCGTACCCCTCGTCTCCGCCGACGCGGATGGTCGTGGTCGAATCGGGTGCCGTCATCGTGTTCCTCCGAAGTGCTCTGTGATCTGTTCGACGATGCGTGCGACCGAGCGGCGCGAGGTGTCGATCGTGAGGTCGGCGAGCGACGCGTAGACCGGGGCCCGCTCCTCCTGGATCGCGGTCCACCTGGTCAGGCCGCCGCCGGCGAGCAGGGGCCGGTTGCCGCCCGCCAGGCGCGCCGCCACGGCGTCCGCGGACACCTGCAGCCAGACCACCGGGAGGTCGGCGAGGTCGCGCCGCGTGTCCGCGTGCAGGACCGCGCCGCCGCCGAGGGAGATCACGGCCTCGGCGTGCAGCGCCTCCGCGACGAGCTCGCGCTCGACGATGCGGAAGTACTCCTCGCCCTCGCGCGTGAAGATCTGATCGATCGGGCCGTACCGTCCTTCGACCCGCGCATCGGTGTCGATGAAGGGAGCGCCGACCGATGCCGCGAGCCGTGCGCCCACGCGCGACTTGCCGGCGCCCATCGGGCCGATCAGCACGACCGGGAGCCCGATCGTCGTCGGTGGCTCCACGGCGTCACCCACGGAGGTCGGGAGCCTCCGCCGAGGCGACCTCGGAACGGAGCGATTCCGGGATCGCCGCGAGGTAGCCGTCGAGGTTGCGTCTCGTCTCGACGATGGAGTCGCCGCCGAACTTCTCGAGCACCGCGTTCGCCAGCGTCAGCGCCACCATCGCCTCCGCGACGACGCCCGCCGCGGGGACCGCGCAGACATCCGAGCGCTGGTGGTGGGCGGCCGCCGCCTCGCCGGTGGCCACGTCGACCGTCGGAAGGGCATGCGGAATCGTCGCGATCGGCTTCATGCCGGCGCGCACGCGCAGCACGGTGCCCGTGGACATGCCGCCCTCGGTGCCGCCCGCGCGGTCGCTGGCCCGGACGATGCGACCGTCGGCCAGGTGGAGTTCGTCGTGCGCGGCCGAGCCCCGACGTCGCGTGGTCTCGAAGCCGTCGCCGACCTCGACGCCCTTGATCGCCTGGATGCCCATGAGTGCCGCCGCGAGCTGCGAGTCGAGCCGGCGGTCCCAGTGCACGTGGGACCCGAGGCCGGGCGGCACGCCGTAGGCGAGCACCTCGACGACCCCGCCGAGCGTGTCGCCGTCCTTGTGGGCCGCGTCGACCTCGGCGACCATGAGCGCCGACGTCTCCTCGTCGAAGCAGCGGAGCGGATCAGCGTCGAGCACGTCGACGTCGCCGGGCAGCGGCAGCGGCCGGCCCTCCGGCACGCGAACGGGACCGATGGCGATCGTGTGGGCGACGAGGCGGATGCCGAGCCCCTCGAGGAAGCTGCGCGCGACGGCGCCGAGGGCGACGCGTGCGGCCGTCTCGCGGGCGCTGGCGCGTTCGAGCACCGGGCGCGCCTCGTCGAAGCCGTACTTCTGCATGCCGACGAGGTCGGCATGGCCGGGTCGGGGCCGCGTCAGTGCCGCGCCGCGCCCGCGGCCGAGCCTCGCGGGGTCGATGGGCTCGGGGCTCATCACCTCCTGCCACTTCGGCCATTCGGTGTTGCCGATGCGCAGCGCGACGGGCCCACCGAGGCTGAGCCCGTGGCGCACGCCGCCGGAGATCGCGAGCTCGTCCTGCTCGAACTTCATGCGCGCGCCCCGGCCGTAGCCGAGTTTGCGGCGCGCCAGGTCGGCACGGATGTCATCGAGTGAAACGGGGATACCGGCGGGAAGACCCTCGAGGATCGCGACGAGCTCAGGGCCGTGCGACTCTCCGGCAGTGAGCCAACGGAGCATGGCGTCTATCCTTCCACAGGCTCAGCGGAGGGATTCGCGCATGACGTCCAGCACCGCCGCCTCGTCCGGCAGCACCGCGGCGGGATCCCCGCCGACGAAGATCCGCACCTGCAGGAGGGCCTGGTGCAGGAGCATGCCGCTGCCATCGATGACGCGACCGCCGGCGATGATCCAGTGCGAGGCGAGTGGCGTCGGCCAGGGCGCGTACGCGACGTCGAGCAGCAGCGCTCCCCCGACGAGATCGACGGATGCCGCGACGCCGGCATCGGTTCCACCCGGGAGCGTGCTGACGACCAGGTCCACCGGCGCGGCGTCGGCCAGGGCGCCGATGTGCTCGGGCTCCACAACGACGCCGACCGAACGACCGAGCTCGACGAGCGGCTCCCCCGCCTCGGGACGTCGGAGCAGCAGGCGGACGTGCGCGACCCCGAGCTCGGCGACGGCAACCAGGGCGGACGCCGCCGTGGCACCTCCCCCGACGATGATCGCCGAGCGGGCCTCGTGCAGGCCGGCCTCCGCCAGCGAGCGGACGATCCCGCCGACGTCGGTGTTGAACCCCAGACGGCGACCGTCATCGAGCAGCACCGTGTTCGCCGCGCCCGTCAGCCGGGCGACGACGTCGATCTCGTCGAGTGCCGGCACCACGTCGTATTTCAACGGCATCGTGAGCGACAGGCCGCGCCAGGTCGCGTCACGGGTCCGCACGTACTCGCCGACGCCGGCGCCGTCCATCTCCACGCGCTCGTACGACCACTCCAGCCCGAGCCGGCGATACGCGGCGAGATGCAGCCCGGGGCTCTTCGAATGCGCGATCGGGGAACCGAGCACCCCGAGCCGGGTGGCGCGGTCACTCACAGTAGGCCGCGTTCTCCTCGCTCGCGGCGCACCACTCCTGCAGGCGTGCGACGGCGGCGTCATGCTCCTCGACCGTGGTCGAGAACACGGTCTCGCCGGTCTCGAGGTTCACGGGGACGAAGAACAGCCAGGTGCCCTCGGCCGGACGAAGTGCCGCGGCGATCGCGACGTCCCCGGGGTTTCCGATCGGGCCGACCGGGAGGCCGGGGTTCGCGTAGGTGTTGTACGGGTTGCCGGCGTCGGCGCGCTCCTCGTCGGTGGTCCAGACCGTGTGCAGATTGCCCGTGCCGTAGGCGACGGTCGCATCGGACTCGAGGTTGATGCCCTGGTCGAGCCGGTTCTGGAACACGCGGGCGATCTTCGGGAAGTCGGCCTGGTTCGACCCGGCCTCGCGCTGCACGATCGAGGCGAGGATGACGGTCTTCCAGCGATCCGCCTCGGGAACCCCGGCGGCGTCCAACGCCTCGAACTGTCGGTCGACGAGCGTCTGGAGAACCCCGCGCGCGTCCACGCCGGGGTCCAGCGTGTAGGTCGCGGGGAACAGGAACCCCTCGAGCGAGGTGGCCTCGGCCGGCAGTCCGTAGTCCTGCGGCGGTTCGGCGGCAGCGGCCTGCAACTCCTCGAGCGGGATGCCGGTGCCCTCGGAGGCCGAGACCAGCACGTCGGGCAGGGCCGTGCCCTCGGGGATCACGAAGGTGTTCTCGAGCTTGTTCGCCGGGTCGGTGAGCGCGTCGAGCGCCGCCTGGGAGCTCATCTGGTTCGCCAGTCGGTACGCGCCCGGCTGGAACTCGGGCTCGGGGCTCTGCGCGAGGAGCAGGTCGTAGAAGGCGTCGTACGAGGCGACCACGTCATCGGCCACCAGGTTCTCGGCGATGTCCGAGCCGGTATCGCCCTCGTGGATCATGAAGGTGACCTCGCCCGTCCCGGCGCCCTCGTAGTCTTCAGCGGGCGTGAAGTAGTCGATCGCGGCCGTGATCGGTCCCTGCAGGAAGAACGCCGCACCGGCGGCGAGCCCGGCGACGATGAGTAGGCCGATGAGGCAGCCCCACGGACCGCGCCGCTTGCGCTTCGGCTCGTGGTATTCGTCGTAGGCGTCCGCACGTCGGTCGACCCGGGAGGCGACGAACGGATCGACCGGTGCCTCGGCCGGAGGCGGCGCACCGGCCGGCGATGCTGCCGCGGCGGCGGCCGGCTGCACGAGGCGCTCGAACGGCTCGGCCTGCGGGGCGGGCACCGACGGCGATGCGAGCGGTTCCGGCGGCGACGCCGCAGCGCGCTCCGCCTGCTCCTCCTCGGCCTGCTGGCGCTGCTCGAGCTCGCGCAGTTCGCGCCGTGTCATCGGCTTCGCCGGGTCTCCCGCGGCACGTGCCGGAACGGCGTCCGCCGGCTGCGGCGGGTTCTGTGCGGCCGCCGCTCGGCGCGCGGCATCCGCCTGGGCCTCACCGTTGAGCAGCGCATGCCAGTCGGTGGCTGCACGTTGAGGGGTGGGGTCTCGGCGCTCTGGGGGGAGCTGAGTCACAGGGTGGAGGGCCCTTCGTCGGATCGGAGCGCGCGTCCGGGAGGGTTCCCGGAGGTCCGCTCGCTGTCGAGTGCGTGTTGCAGAATGATAACGGCTGCGACCTGATCGACGACCGGACGTTGGGTGCGAGTCGACCGTCCCGAGGCCCGCAGCGCCTGCTGGGCGCTCACCGTCGAGAGCCGTTCGTCGACCAGCCGCACGTCCGCGCCGGTCTCCGCCAATTGCTCGGCGAAGCCCACCGCGTCCTCCGTCGACGGCGTCGAGGCACCCGACATCGACAGCGGATGCCCCACCACGAGCTCGAACGCCCCGTACTCGGCTGCGAGCTCGAGCACGCGCCGGATGTCGGCATCGCCGTCAGTCGCACGCGCAACGGTCTCGATGGGCACGGCCATCATGCCGCCCGCATCGCTCCGGGCGACTCCGATGCGCACACGGCCGACGTCGATGCCGAGCCGCACCCCGGAACGCATCGAGCGCCTACGCGAACTGGCGCCGGACGGCGTCGAGCGCAGCAGGGATCGCGGAGACGTCGCTGCCGCCGCCCTGTGCCAGGTCGGGCTTGCCGCCGCCACCGCCGCCGAGCACGCCGGCCATCGTCTTCGCGAGCGCACCCGCGTTCGCTCCGGCCTCGCGCGCGGCGGGCGAGGTCGCGACGATCGCGACCGGCCTGCCGCCGACCTCGGCCGTCAGGGCCACGACGGATGCCGCGTCGCCGAGCTTGCCCCGAACCGCGGTCGCGAGCGAGCGCAGTTCGTCGCCCGAGCCCAGCGAGCCGACGGTCTCGGCCACGAGCAGCACGTCGCCCGTGCGGACGGCGTTCGCCGCAAGCGCCGGGACTCGGTCGTTCAGCGCCCGGGCCTCGAACTGCGCGATGCGCTTTTCGGCGGCCTTGAGGCTCGACACGAGATCACCGACGCGCTCGACGAGCTGGTCGGGCCGGGTCTTCAGGTTCGACGTGAGCTCGGACACGAGCGCGCGCTCGGCGGCGAACCGGCGGAAGGCATCGAGCCCAACGAGGGACTCGACGCGGCGGTTCGATGCGCCGACCGAGGACTCGCCGATGATGTTGATCATGCCGACCTCGGCGCTGGAGCGCACGTGCGTGCCGGCGCAGAGCTCTCGGGACCACGGCCCGCCGATGTCGACGACGCGCACGACGTCGCCGTACTTCTCGCCGAAGAGCGCCATGGCACCGAGCGCCTTGGCCTCCTCGAGCGGCAGTTCGCGCGTGACGACCTCGAGGTTGTCGCGCACGGCGTTGTTGGAGATCTCCTCGATCTCGCTTCGCGTCTCGGGCGAGAGCGCCTGGTTCCAGCCGTAGTCGAGGCGCAGGTAGCCGGCCTTGTTGAACGAGCCGGACTGGTGCGCGTTCGGGCCGAGCACCTGACGGAGCGCGGCATGCACGAGGTGCGTGCCCGAGTGCGCCTGCGTGGCCCCGCGGCGGTACTCCTCGTCGACGACGCTGGTCGCCGGCACGCCGACGCCGACCTCGCCCGAGAGCACCTTGACCGTGTGGCTGATCAGTCCCTTGACCGGCTTCTGCACGTCGAGCACCTCGAGTTCGAAGCCGTCGCCGACGATGCGGCCCTGATCGGGCGCCTGTCCGCCGGACTCGGCGTAGAGCGAGGTCTCGGCGAGGATGACCTCCGCGACCTGGCCCGCGATCGCCGCGGCGACCGGGTGGCCGTCGACCAGGATGCCGAGCACGCTCGACTCCGTCATCAGCTCGGAGTAGCCCGTGAAGACCGTCTCCCCCTTGGCGCGGAAATCGCCGTAGACGGAGAGGTCGGCGAGCACCTTCTTCTTCGACTTCGCATCGGCCTTGGCGCGCGTGCGCTGCGCCGTCATGAGCTCGTCGAACGCGCCGCGGTCGACCGTGATGCCGGCCTCGTCGGCCATCTCGAGGGTGAGCTCGATCGGGAATCCGTAGGTGTCGTGCAGCAGGAACGCGGTGTTGCCCGCGAGCTGCGCCTTGCCCGCCGCCTTCGTCTCGCTGACGGCGCCGTCGAGGATCGACGTGCCGGCCGCGAGCGTGCGGAGGAAGGTCTCCTCCTCGCCGACGGCGAGCTGTTCGATGTGCGCGTAGTCCCGCGCGACCTCAGGGTACGCCGCCTTCATCGCATCGCGGGACGCCGCGAAGAGTTCGCGGAACGTCGGCTCCTCGACGCCGAGCAGGCGCATGGCGCGGATGCTGCGGCGGAGCAGGCGACGCAGGATGTAGCCGCGCCCCTCGTTCGACGGGCTCACGCCGTCGCTCATGAGCATGAGCGAGGAGCGGACGTGGTCTGCGATGACGCGCATGCGCACGTCGTCCTCGTGGTTCGCACCGTAGGCGCGGCCGGAGATCTCGGCCGCGCGGTCGAGCACCGGGCGCACCTGGTCGATCTCGTACATGTTCTCGACGCCCTGCTTGATGAACGCGACGCGCTCGAGGCCCATGCCGGTGTCGATGTTCTTCTTGGGCAGCTCCTTCACGATGCGGAAGTCCGTCTTGGACGTCACGTCGTCGATGAGGTACTGCATGAAGACGAGGTTCCAGATCTCGACATAGCGATCGTCGTCGGTCGCCGGTCCGCCGTCGATGCCGTAGGCCGGGCCGCGGTCGAAGAAGATCTCGGAGCAGGGGCCGGCGGGGCCGGGCTGTCCGGTGTGCCAGTAGTTGGTGTCCTTGCCGAGGCGCTGGATGCGCTCCTCGGGCAGGCCCGCGACCTTCTTCCAGAGGTCGATCGCCTCGTCGTCCTCCTCGTACACGGTGACCCAGAGGTCTTCGGGCCGGAAGCCGTATCCGCCGTCGTCCTCAGGCGTCGTGAGCAGCTCCCACGCGAACGTGATCGCGCCTTCCTTGAAGTAGTCGCCGAACGAGAAGTTGCCGTTCATCTGGAAGAACGTGCCATGCCGAGGAGTCTTGCCGACCTCTTCGATGTCGTTCGTGCGGATGCACTTCTGCACGCTGGTGGCACGAGGGTACGGCGCGGGCACGATGCCCGTCAGGTACGGCACGAACGGCACCATGCCCGCCACCGTGAACAGCAGCGTCGGGTCGTCGGAGACGAGCGGGGCGGACGGCACGACGGTGTGGCCACGTCGTGCGAAGAAGTCCAGCCAGCGCTGGCGGATGTCTGCGGTCTGCATGATTCCGTTCTGGGTTCTGCTGCCGGAGCGCGGCTCCGGGTGGGATCGAGTTGGGGTCGTTCGACTCAGTCGAGCAGCTCGTCGGCCGCGGAGCGCAGCTCGGCCTCGCGCTCGTGGTAGCCGTCGGCGACGGCCCGACCGAAGGCCTTCGCCTTCGCGTCGACGCTCGTGAAGAACTCACGCCCCTGCGCGGTCTGGTTGACCTGGTGCGCCACCACGAATCCGGCGACGATTCCCGTTGCGAACCACAGAATGCTCTTCACGAAGTGCTCCCTCTGACCGATCTCGTCGCGCGGTGCGCCTGGCGCGCTGCCGCTTGGCTCCGACCAGTCTAGTGGCGCCCCGAGCGGCGGCATCCGACGCCGGAGACGGAACAGGGGCCGCGGAGAATCTCCGCGGCCCCTGCCCTGAACGCTGTGGATCAGCGAGCGGCGTAGTACTCGACGACGAGCTGCACTTCACAGGTCACGGGGACCTCGGCGCGCTTCGGACGACGGACGAGCTTCGCCTGGAGCTTGTCGAGCTCGACCTCGAGGTAGCCCGGGGTCTTGGGGAGCACGTCGACGTGACCACCGGCTGCGGCGACCTGGAACGGCTCGGTGCCCTCGCTACGTGCCTTGACGTGCACGAGCTGGCCCGGCTTCACGCGGAACGAGGGGCGGTCGACGAGCTGGCCGTCGACGAGGATGTGACGGTGCACGACGAACTGGCGGGCCTGCGTGATGGTGCGGGCGAAGCCGGCACGCAGCACGAGCGCGTCGAGACGCATCTCGAGCAGCTCGACGAGGTTCTCACCGGTCTGGCCTGCGCTGCGCTTGGCCTCGACGTAGGCGATCTTCAGCTGCTTCTCGCGGATGCCGTACTGGGCGCGCAGACGCTGCTTCTCGCGCAGACGAACGGCGTAGTCGCTGTCCTGCTTGCGCTTGGTGCGACCGTGCTCGCCGGGAGCATAGGGGCGCTTCTCCATGTAACGCGCGGCCTTCGGGGTCAGGGCGACACCGAGGGCGCGGGAGAGGCGGGTCTTGCTACGTGACTGGTTCGACACGAATGTCCTTTCGGAAGAATCTCAAGTGAAATCGCGGCGCGATCGTGCGCCGGGAAACTGTGTCAGAGGGATTCGCCAAGGGTGGATCGGCTACAGATCGCACCCGTTCGCCAGTGACCCTCTCGCAGCCGCGCTCGAGGATCAGGCTTCAGGCCAGAGGACATCGTACCACGGTGCGCCTTGCGAACCCTGCACTCGGAGTGCGGCGTCCGACGGATGCCCCGTCGCAACCGCTCGCCGCCCGGACGCTCAACGGGCGCCGCGAACGATGCGCCGCAGCTTCGAGAGACGCGAGCCCACCTCTCGTTCGTTGCCATGCTCGGTCGGCTCGTAGTAGACGGCTCCTCGGAGGGAATCGGGCAGGTACTCCTGCGCGACGACCCCGATCGCATCGTCATGGGGATAGACGTACCCCTTGCCATGGCCGAGGCGCTTCGCGCCCGGGTAGTGGGCATCGCGGAGGTGCTTGGGGACTCGACCGGCCTTGCCGGCGCGCACGTCGGCGATGGCCTTGTCGATACCCAGGTAGGCCGCGTTCGACTTCGGCGCGGTCGCGAGGTGCACGACCGCCTGCGCCAGCGGGATGCGCCCCTCTGGCATGCCGATGTACTGCACGGCGTCGGCCGCTGCGACGGCCACGCCGAGCGCGGTCGGATCGGCGAGGCCGATGTCCTCCGATGCGAGCACGATGATGCGTCGTGCGATGAAGCGCGGGTCCTCCCCGGCCTCGATCATGCGTGCCAGGTAGTGCAGCGCCGCGTCGACGTCGCTCCCCCTGACCGACTTGATGAAGGCGCTGATCACGTCGTAGTGCTCGTCGCCGTTGCGGTCGTAGCGGAGCAGGGCGCGATCGACGGCCCGCGCCACGAGTTCCGCCGTGATCACGGGCTTCGGCGGCGCGGCATCCGCTTCGGGTGATTCGTCGTCGTCATCGTCGTCGTCGGGGTCGTCCGACCCGGCTGATGCGGCCGCCGAGGCCTCCACCGCCACGCCCGCCGCGGCGACGGAGGCAGCCTCGAGCGCCGTGAGAGCCCGGCGAGCGTCGCCGGATGCCAGCCGGACGATGGCGGCACGCGCGTCGGCCTCGAGCACGACGGAGTCGGCGAGGCCCCTCGGATCGGTCACCGCGCGGTCGACGAGCAGCGAGAGGTCCTCGTCGGAGAGGAGCTCGAGCGTCAGCAGGAGCGATCTGGACAGCAGCGGCGAGATGACCGAGAACGACGGGTTCTCGGTCGTGGCCGCGACGAGGATGACCCAGCCGTTCTCGACGCCGGGGAGCAGGGCGTCCTGCTGCGCCTTCGTGAATCGGTGGATCTCGTCGAGGAAGAGGACCGTCGACACCCCGTAGAGATCTCGGCTCGACCTGGCCTCCTCCATGACCTGCCGTACGTCGCGCACACCGGCCGACACGGCCGAGAGCTCCACGAACTTGCGTCCCGACGAGCGTGCGATCGCCTGGGCCAGCGTCGTCTTGCCGGTGCCCGGGGGACCCCAGAGGATGACCGAGACCGAGCCGGACTCCCCCGTGCGGTCGCCGGCGAGTGCCACGAGCGGAGAGCCGGGTGTCAGGAGATGCCGCTGGCCGGCCACCTCGTCGAGGCTGGTCGGCCGCATGCGGACGGCCAACGGCGTCGCGCCGGAGCGCAGGCCCTGAGCCGTGTTCACCATGCACTCAAGCGTAGCCGCGACATCCGACACGGCGGCCCCCGCGGAGCTGGCCGGCACGCACCCGGCGGGGCGATTGGTGCGGACCCCCGCGCTTGCGTAGAGTCTGCTCGCAGGAGTCCCCGAGAAGGAGCATGCGTGGTATCGAACGACCGTCAGGCGCGCGAGGAACGAGCGCGGCTTCGCACCTATCAGGCACGACAGCAGGTGCACGCCGGCAAGCAGCGACGCCGGTCCCGCGACAATGTCATCGCGGTCATCGCGCTGGTGGTCGTCCTCGCGCTGGCCACGGCCGCCCAGCTGTTCTACTTCAACGGCGGCCCGGGCGCCGTCGATCCCGTCGCGAGCCCGGAGGCCACCACCGCGCCGCCGACGGAGGCCGCGGGCGAGAACACCGGAGACGTCCCCTCCGCCGACATCGCCGAGGGCCGCACCTGGACGGGCACCCTGACCCTGAACGACATCCCGCTCGGCATCGAGCTCGACGGCGCGGCCGCACCGCAGGCGGTCTCCAGCGAGCTCAGCCTCATCCAGTCCGGCTTCTACGACGGCGTGAGCTGCCACCGCCTCACGACGGAGGGCATCTTCGTCCTGCAATGCGGCGACCCGAACGGCGATGGCACCGGCGGACCGGGCTACAGCTACGGACCGATCGAGAACGACCCGGAGGACGGCGTCTACCCGGCGGGCACCATCGCGATGGCGCGCCAGGGCGGGAATGCGTACAGCCAGGGCAGCCAGTTCTTCATCGTCTACGACGACACCACCCTCCCCACCGAGCCCGAGGTGGGCGGCTACACGGTCGTCGGCCGGGTCACCAGCGGCATCGACCAGCTGCAGACCGGCGTGATCGACGCAGGCGTCGTCGACGGCGGCACCGATGGAAGCCCCGTCGTCCCCGTCGAGATCACCTCGGTCGAGGTGCAGTGACCCCGACCGCAGCGCCGGTCGACGGTGCAATAGGGTTGAAACCGTCAACGCCGCCTTCGGGCGGCATCCGAGCACGACAGGGTGAGGCCGTGACCGATTCAACACAAGAGCCGTGGGGCCGCGTCGACGAGACGGGCACCGTCTTCGTTCGCACCAGCGACGGTGAGCGTGAGGTCGGGCAGTACCCCGACGCCACCCCCGAGGAGGCACTCGCCTACTTCGAGCGCAAGTACGCCGACCTCGCCGGTCAGGTCACGCTCCTCGAGCAGCGCGCACGCCGCGGCGCCCCCGCAACGGACATCGCCAAGGCCGTGAACTCGCTGACCGCCTCGATCGCCGACGCGCACGCCGTCGGCGACCTGGAGTCGCTCGCACGACGCCTCGAGGCGCTGTCGGGCACGACGAAGGAACTCACCGAGCAGCAGCAGGCGGAGGCGAAGGCCGCACTGGCCGACGCTCTCGCCGAGCGCACCAAGATCGTCGAGCAGGCCGAGGCGCTCGCCGCACAGGATCCGGCGAAGACGCAGTGGAAGCAGGCCACGGCCGAGCTGGACGCACTCTTCACGAGCTGGCAGCGACACCAGCAGGACGGCCCGCGCCTTCCCAAGAACGACGCCAACGAGCTGTGGAAGCGCTTCCGAGCGGCCCGGTCCACGGTGGAGACGCACCGCAAGGCGTTCTTCGCCGAGCTGGATGCCGCGCACCGCGATGTCCGTACACGCAAGCAGCAGCTGATCGAGCGGGCCGAGGCGCTCGCGCCCCGTGGGGCCGACGCGATCGGAGACTACCGCGCACTGCTCGACGACTGGAAGCAGGCCGGTCGGGCGGGCAAGAAGCTCGACGACGCGCTCTGGGCCAAGTTCAAGGCCGCCGGAGACGTGCTCTTCCACGCCAAGGCCGAGGTCGACGCCCGGGACGACGAGGAGTACCGCGGGAACCTCACCGCGAAGCTCGAACTGCTCGAGACCGCGGAGAAGCTCCTCACCGAGACGGACCCCAAGGCGGCTCGCGCGGCCCTCAACAAGGTGCAGCGCGATTGGGACGAGATCGGCCGCGTGCCGCGCGATCAGGTGCGTCCGGTCGAAGACCGTCTCCGCAAGGTCGAGAACCACGTGCGATCCCTCGAGGATGAGCGCTGGCAGCGCGAGGACCCCGAGAAGAAGGCCCGTTCCGAGGGCATGCTCGGCCAGCTGCACGACGCGATCGCCAAGCTCGAGGCCGAGCTCGCAGCGGCCGAGGCTGCCGGCGACGCGCGCGCCGCGGCCGAAGCGCGCGACGCGCTCGAAGCCCGTCGGGCATGGCTCAAGGCCGTCGGGGGCTGATCCACCCGTCCGGCCGGGTTATCCACAACCCGGCCGGTGCAGGCTCCCGACGCTGCGGTGCCGCCATCATGGGGTGGTGACCAGACTTCCCAGTGCCCTCGGCACCGACGACCTCTCGATCGCCGAGCTCTGCGCCGCCCGACTCGACGGCGAACTCCACCGCATCGGAGACGCCTGGGTTCCCATCGACGAGCCGGACCTGCCCGCATTCCGGGCCCAGGTCGTCGCCAAGGCCGCCTCCCGCTCGCTCGTCGTCGAGCGGATGTCTGCGGCCTGGGTGCACGGCGCACTGCACGCACCGCCGCGCCCGGCGCAGTTCTGCGTTCCCATGGCGGCGCGGATCGCTGTCATCTCCGACCCGACCCTCGAGGTCAGGGAGGTACGGCTGACCCCCTCCGAGATCGAGACGATCGGCGGCATCCGCTGCACGACGCCGGTGCGCACCGCCTTCGACCTGCTGCGGGATATGACGACGATGGACTCCGTGGTCATCACGGTGGTCGCCGCCATGCTCCAGCAGTCGAACACGCTCGATCGGCTCGTGCGCGACCGACTCGTGTCGGCAGCGCGACTCCCCCACAAGGCTCGCGCGTTGTCGCGGCTGGACTCAGCCGTCGCTCACGCGGTAGACGTCGTAGACGGCGTCGATGCGGCGGACCGCGTTCAGCACGCGGTCGAGGTGGGTCGTGTCGCCCATCTCGAAGACGAATCGACTCAGCGCGAGCCGGTCGTTCGAGGTTGACACGTTCGCCGAGAGGATGTTGACGTGGTGCTCCGAGAGCACTCGCGTGACGTCGGACAGCAGCCCGGCTCGGTCGAGCGCCTCGATCTGGATGTGCACGAGGAAGACGCTCTTCGAGCTCGGCGCCCATTCGACGTCGATCATCCGCTCGGGCTCGCGCAGCAGCGACTGCACGTTGTGGCAGGTCGACTGGTGCACCGAGACGCCGGCGCCGCGCGTGACGAAGCCGACGATCGCATCACCGGGCACGGGCGTGCAGCACCTCGCGAGCTTCACGAGGATGTCGGGCGCGCCGCGCACAAGCACTCCCGAGTCGGAGTGACGCGAGATCGAACGAGCGCGAACCGGGATGGGCAGGTCCGGCTCATCGCCCTCGTCGACGTCGCGGACGAGGGCGACCACCTTCTCGAGCACGGACTGGGTCGAGACGTGGCCTTCGCCGACGGCCGCGTAGAGCGCCGAGACGTCTTCGTACCGGAGTTGCGCGGCGACCTCGGCGAAGGAGTCCTGGCTCATCAGCTTCTGGAGCGGGAGGTTCTGCTTGCGCATGGCCCGGGCGATCGCATCCCGCCCCTGCTCGATCGCCTCGTCGCGCCGCTCCTTGGTGAACCACTGGCGGATCTTGTTGCGGGCCCTGGGGCTCTTCACGAAGCCGAGCCAGTCCTGGCTCGGTCCGGAGTCGGGGTTCTTCGAGGTGAAGACCTCGACGACGTCGCCACTGGAGAGTTCGCTCTCGAGCGGCACGAGCCGGCCGTTGACCTTCGCCCCCATGGTGCGGTGACCGACCTCGGTGTGGACGGCGTACGCGAAGTCCACCGGGGTCGCGCCAGACGGGAGGCCGATCACCCGACCCTTCGGGGTGAAGACGTAGACCTCCTTCGCACCGATCTCGAACCGCAGCGAGTCCAGGAACTCCCCCGGGTCGGCGGTCTCGGCCTGCCAGTCGGAGATGTGCGCGAGCCACGCCATGTCGGTTTCCTGCGTGCTCGACGTGTCATCCGTCGTACGGCCGTTGGCCATCCGCTCCTTGTACTTCCAGTGCGCCGCCACGCCGTACTCGGCGCGCTGGTGCATGTCGTGGGTGCGGATCTGGATCTCGACGGCGCGACCCTTCGGGCCGATCACCGTCGTGTGCAGTGACTGGTAGAGATTGAACTTCGGGGTGGCGATGTAGTCCTTGAACCGACCGGGCAGCGGAGTCCACCTGGCGTGGATCGACCCGAGCACGGCATAGCAGTCGCGCACGGAGTTCACCAGGACGCGGATGCCGACCAGGTCGTAGATCTCGTCGAAGTCCCGACCGCGAACGATCATCTTCTGGTAGATCGAGTAGTACTGCTTGGGCCGGCCCATGACCTTGCCGCGGATGCGTGCACTCTTCAGGTCGTCGTTGACCAGGTCGATGACCTGCTGCACGAACTGCTCGCGCTGGGGCGTGCGCTGCCTGACCAGGCTCTCGATCTCGGCGTACAGCTTCGGGTAGAGCACGGCGAACGAGAGGTCCTCGAGCTCCCACTTGATCGTCTGGATTCCGAGACGATGCGCGAGCGGGGCGTAGATCTCGAGCGTCTCGGTCGCCTTGCGGGTGGCCGACGCCGCAGGGACGAAGCCCCAGGTGCGGGCGTTGTGCAGCCGGTCGGCGAGCTTGATGATGAGGACGCGGATGTCCTTGGACATCGCGACAATCATCTTCCGGACGGTCTCGGCCTGCGTCGAGTCCCCGTACTTGACCTTGTCGAGCTTCGTGACGCCGTCGACGAGCATCGCGATCTCGTCGCCGAAGTCGGCGCGTACCTGATCCAGCGTGTAGGCCGTGTCCTCGACGGTGTCGTGCAGCAACGCCGCGGCGACGGTCTTGGATCCGATGCCGAGATCGGCAAGGATCTGCGCGACCGCGACCGGATGCGTGATGTAGGGCTCGCCGCTCTTGCGCTTCTGGCCCTCATGCGCCCGGTCGGCGACCGTGTACGCGCGCTCGACGACCGAGAGATCCGCCTTCGGGTGGTGCATGCGCACCGTGCGAAGGAGGGTGTCGATCGCGCCCGACGGCTGCGCCTTCGAGAAGATCCGTGGAACGAGACGGCGCAGCGACGCTGTCGAGTTCGCACCAGCTTCAGTCATGCGCACACCTCCGGAACTCAATTATCGTCGCTCCGAGAGGCCGCACGTGCCGATCTCGCCGAGGGCGGACATCATGCGGTGGGCAGAGCCTCCGAGATCGCCGGCTCGGCGGCGCGGTCGCGCTCCTTCAGCACCTTCAGGTCATGACGGTGGATGGCCGGCTCCCGCTCCCGCAACTGCGAGTACATCGGCGCTGCGAGGAACACGGTCGACCACGTGCCGACGAGGATGCCGATGAGCAGCGCGAGCGAGATGTCTCGGAGCGTGTCGGCCCCGAGCGCACCGGCACCGATGAAGAGGATCGAGGCGACCGGCAGGGCTGCGACCACGCTCGTGTTGATCGAACGGACGAGGGTCTGGTTCACCGCGAGGTTCACCGACTCCGCGAACGTGCGCCGCGATTCGTTGCCGTCCTCGGCGGTGTTCTCCCGGATCTTGTCGAACACCACGACCGTGTCGTACAGGGAGTAACTCAGGATGGTCAGGATGCCGATGGTCGCGGCGGGGCTGATCTCGAATCCGACCGCGGCGTAGATGCCGACGGTGAGGATCAGGTCGACGATGAGCGAGAGGATCGCCGCGAGCGACATCTTCCAGGTACGGAAGTAGATCGCCATGATGATGCCCGCGAGCAAGAGGAACGCGCCGAGACCGAGGAGCGCCTGGCGCGTGACATCCGCACCCCAGCTGGGTCCGACGAACGAGGACGTCACCTCGGACTCCGGCACGTCGTACCCCTCGGCGAGGGCCTTGCTCACCTCGAGGGAATCGGCCTGCGAGAGCTGATCGGTCTGCACTCGGATGCCGTCGCCGCCCACGATGGCCACCGTGACGGTCGCCTCGGGCACCACCCCGGCGACCGCGTCCTGCGCGATCGAGGGGTCGGGATCGGCGACATCCGCGATCTGGAACTGCGAGCCGCCGCGGAACTCGATGCTGAAGTGCACGCCCCGGACCGCGGGGATCAGGATCGACAGGATGATGAGCACCCCGGCGATGATGTACCACTTCTTGCGGCCACCGACGAAGTTGAACGAGCGCTTGCCCGTGTAGAGGTCGTTACCGAACGTGGTCAGACGGCTCGCCATCAGGACTCCTTGCCTTCACTCGAACCGGCACCGACGCCCGCGTTCGCCTTGCGCTCGGCGATGGTCTGTCGACGCTGCGCTTCCTTGGAACTGGACGCGACCTTGCCTGCCGGAACGGCGACCGGCTTGCGGAACTCCGCCCGGCCGCGGTAGACCGCGCCGAGTGCGGTCGGATCGAGGCCCGACCAGGGATTGCCACTCGAGAAGAACTTGGTCTGCGCGAGGAGCTGGAGCATCGGGTGCGTGAACAGGATCACCACGAGCACGTCGATGATCGTCGTGAGGCCCAGCGTGTACGCGAAGCCCTTCACGCTGCCGACCGCGAGGACGAACAGCACCACGGCCGCGAGCAGGTTCACGCCCTTCGAGGCCAGCACCGTGCGGAAGGCGCGCTTCCAGCCGGCCTCGACGGCACCGACGAGCGGACGGCCGTCACGGAGTTCGTCTCTCACGCGTTCGAAGTACACGATGAACGAGTCGGCCGTGAAGCCGATCGCCACGATGAGGCCCGCGATGCCGGCGAGCGAGAGTCGATAGCCTTCGCGCCAGGACAGGATCGTGATCATCAGGTAGGTGATCACGCCCGCGATCACGAGCGAGGCGATCGTCACCGATCCGAGCGCTCGATATTGGAACAGCGTGTAGATGACGACCAGGATGAGGCCGATGAGGCCCGCGAGCAGGCCCGCCTGCAGCTGCGAGGTGCCGAGCGTCGGCGAGATCGTCTCGGACGACTCGACGGTGAAGCTCAGCGGCAGGGCTCCGAACTTCAGCTGGTCGGCGAGGGCCTTGGAGGACTCCTGCGTGAAGTTTCCGGTGATCTGCGGACGGCCGTCGGTGATCGCGCCGTTCATCGAGGGGGCGGTCAGGACCGCGCCGTCGAGCACGAACGCGAACTGGTCGCGCGGCACCTGGCCCGAGAGGCCGAACAGCCGCGTGCTGACCGTCGCGAAGTCCTTCGTGCCCTTGTCGTCGAACTGGATGTTGACGGCCCAGGTGCCCGTGCTCGCGCCGGTCTGGGTGGTGACGGTGCCGTTCGTGGCATCGACGATGTTCTCGCCGCTCGCCTCGACCGGTCCGAGCAGGTACTTCATCGTGCGGGTCTGGTCGCACGTCACGAGCGGCTCATCGGCAGGAGCGACACTCGCATCGGGATCGTCGATCGTCGCGCAGTCGAAGGTGTCGAACTGCTCCTGCAGGGCCGGCGTGATCCAGGCCGGGTCGCTGCCGTCGGTCGGCTCGACCGTCGGCGTGGCCGAGAGCTCCTCGGCCGGATCACTCGCCGGATCGGTCGGGCTGATGCTCGAGGTCGCGGCCGCGTCAGTCGCGAGCACGGCTCGCAGCTCGAGCTTCGCCGACGATTCGATGCGCGCGCGCGTCTGGTCGTCGAGCTCGCCCGGGATGCGGACGACCACGTTCGAACCCTCGGTGTTGATCTCGGGCTCGGCGACACCGGACGCGTCGACGCGCTGGCGGATGATCGAGACCGCCTGGTCGAGTTGTTCCTGCGTTGCGGTCTGACCGCTCTCGAGTTGCGGCTCGAGGATGATCTGCGTCCCGCCCTCGAGGTCGAGGGCGAGCTTGGGCGTCCATGAGGCACCGCCCCAGATGACGCCTGCGGCGTTGATCGCGAACAGGCCGACGATGATCACGCCGAGCCAGGTCAGCGAGCGCCAGGCCTTGCGAACGGACGTCGGGCGCGACGACCGCTTGGAGGATGCAGCCACGGGTTCTGCTTTCTTTGCAGGAGCCCGCGCGACATCGCGCGGGCCGAGCCTCGGGTGGGAGTCTTAGTCGTCCGACTTCTTCTTGAGATCGGGTGCGTCGTCGGCCGGAGCGTCGACGACATGCGTCTCCTCGACGCGCTCACCGAACTCGGGCTCGGCGTCGAGCGCAGGCGCGGCCTCGACCTCGGCATCGTCGACGGCGACCGGCTCGACGACGCGAGCGACCGTCTGGCGGTGCACCGTGAGGACGGTGCCGGGCGTCGTCTCGAGGAGCACCTGGTTCTCGTCTTCGTCGATCGAGAGGATGATGCCGAAGACGCCGGAGTTCGTCATCACCTTCGCGCCAGGAACCACGCTCGACTGCAGCTTCTGGGCCTCGGCCTGACGCTTGCGCGAGTTTCGGAACATGAAGAAGATCAGGACCGCCAGGACGGCGAGCATGATGATGGTGAACGGATCAAGCGTCATGAGGGGGCAGAACCTTCCGGTGTGCGGCGTACCGCACGAAGTCGACGGCGGTGAGGACGAAGCCTCAATGGATTATAGGTCATCGATCGGCAGCGCCGTTTCGCCGGAGGCGAGGCCGAAATGCCGCCAGGCGGCCGGTGTCGCGACGCGCCCTCGCGGCGTGCGGGTGATGAGGCCGATGCGCACGAGGAAGGGCTCGACGACGGCCTCGATCGTCTCGGACTCCTCCCCCACCGAGACGGCGAGGGTGTTCAGTCCCACCGGCCCGCCGCCGAACCGGGTGAGGATGATCTGCATCACGGCCCGGTCGAGGCGATCGAGGCCGAGTTCGTCGACGTCGTAGAGGTCGAGCGCGGCGCGGACGGCCGAGAGGTCGGCACGATCGGTGTGCACGAGCGCGTAGTCGCGGACCCGTCGGAGCAGCCGATTCGCGATGCGCGGCGTGCCGCGGCATCTGCCGGCGATCTCGGCGACGGCCTCTCGATCGATGTCGAGCCCGAGCAGGGTCGCGGCGCGCGCGAGGACCTGCTCGAGTTCGGCCTCGTCGTAGAACTCGAGGTGGGCCGTGAACCCGAATCGATCGCGGAGCGGATTCGGGAGGAGCCCGGCTCGGGTGGTGGCCCCGACCAGCGTGAACGGCGCCAGGTCGAGCGGAACGGAGGTCGCACCCGCGCCTTTGCCCACCATGATGTCGATGCGGAAGTCCTCCATGGCGAGGTAGAGCATCTCCTCGGCCGAGCGGGCCATCCGGTGGATCTCGTCGATGAAGAGGACCTCGCCGGGGACGAGCGAGCTCAGGATGGCCGCGAGATCGCCGGCATGCTGGATGGCCGGGCCGCTCGACATGCGCAAGGGACGCCCGCCCTCGTGCGCGACGATCATCGCGAGCGTCGTCTTGCCGAGTCCGGGAGGGCCGGCGAGGAGGATGTGGTCGGGCGTCCGTTGCTGGATCGTCGCGGCCGTCAGCAACAGCTGCAGCTGCCCCCGCACGCGCGTCTGCCCGACGAACTCCGCGAGGCTCCTCGGCCGCAGCGCGCCTTCGAATGCCAGTTCGGCCTCGGAGGCCAGCACCGGATCGGTGAGGTCGACCTCGTCGGCGGCGTCGCCCGTCATCGCGACCGCCCGGTCTTCTGCGCAGGCCCGAGCCGGGCGAGCGAGAGACGGAGCACCGCCGGGACCGAGGCGGCATCGGCCTCGGACACCTCGCCCAGCACCTCGTCGACGGCCTCGGCGGCGGCGCGCTCGGTCCAGCCGAGTCCGGTGAGCGCCGCGAGGACGCTCTCGGAGACGCCCCGGGCGCTCACCGGGACCGGCTCGGTGCCGGCATCGAGCGCGCGAGGGGCGACGAGCTTGCCGGCAAGGGAGAGCGTGATGAGCTTGGCGGTCTTGGGCCCGATGCCGCTGACCTGGCGGAAGGCCGCGTCGTCGTCGCCGGCGATCGCGGCCGCGATCTGACCCGGTGCCATCGCCGACAGGACGCCCAGGGCCGACCTCGGGCCGACACCCGTGACGCCGATGAGGAGCTCGAACACCTCCAGCTCGTCGCGCGTGCCGAACCCGAACAGCGTGAGGGCGTCTTCACGCACGATGAGGCTCGTGTGCACGAGCGCCTCGTGGCCTTCGCGCGAGGCGAGCACGAGCGCGGGGGTCGTGTTCACCTGGAACCCGACTCCCCCGACGTCGATCACGAGGGTCGTTCCGGCGGCGGCGAGCACGGGCCCGCGAAGCGATGAGATCACTTCCTCAGCCTACGGGCGGCCCCCGACACGGCGGCGGACCGCTCGGCGGCGAGCCACGCCTCCTGGGCGGGCGTGGTCGTGCGCCCCGCCGGCGCCGGCGCCGCGGCATCCGTCACGGCCGCTCCGGCGACGCCCCCGGTGCGCCAGGCATGGCAGATCGCGAGGGCGAGGGCATCGGCGGCGTCCGCGGGCTTGGGCACCGCGTCGAGGCCGAGGATGCGTGCGACCATCGCGCCCACCTGGGCCTTGTCGGCCCTGCCGTAGCCCGTGATCGCCGCCTTCACCTCGCTGGGGGTGTGGAGGGCGACCGGCAGGCGCCGCCGCGCTGCGAGGAGCATCGCGACGCCCGAGATCTGGGCCGTGCCCATGATCGTCGAGACGTCGCTCCGCGCGAACACCCGCTCGAGCGCCACGGCCTGCGGACGGTGCTCGTCGATGATCGCCTCGAGTCCGTCGGCGATGCGCACGAGGCGATTCGGGGTGTCGAGGTCGGCGGGCGACCGCAGCACGATGACGTCGACGAGCCTCGCCGTGCGGTTCGGCTCGACGTCGACCACGCCGACACCGCACCGTGTCAGCCCCGGGTCGATGCCGAGCACGCGCACGGCGATCGACCTACTCCTCGGACTCGAGCTCGGCCTGGACCTCGGCCGAGAGATCGAAGTTGCTGTAGATGTTCTGCACGTCATCGCTGTCTTCGAGCGCGTCGATGAGGCGGAACACCTTGCGTGCCGTCTCGGCGTCGATCTCGACCTTCAGGGACGGGACGAAGGCCGCGTCGGCCGAGTCGTAGTCGATGCCGGCCTCCTGGAGGGCCGTGCGCGCCGCCACCATGTCGGATGCCTCGGTGATGACCTCGAAGGTCTCACCCTCGTCGGTGACCTCCTCGGCGCCCGCGTCGAGCACGGCCGCGAGGACGTCGTCCTCGGTGAGGCCGTCGGTCTTGGCGACGACGATGACCCCCTTGCGGGCGAAGTTGTAGGCCACGGATCCCGGGTCGGCCATGGTGCCGCCGTTGCGGCTCATGAGCGTGCGCACCTCGGCGGCCGCACGGTTCTTGTTGTCGGTGAGGCACTCGACGAGCAGCGCGACGCCGTTGGGGCCGTAGCCCTCGTACATGATCGTCGCGTAGTCGATGGACTCACCGGTGAGGCCCGCCCCGCGCTTGATGGCCCGATCGATGTTGTCATTGGGAACAGAGGTCTTCTTCGCCTTCTGCACCGCATCGACGAGGGTCGGGTTGCCCGACATGTCGGCGCCGCCCATCTTCGCAGCGACCTCGATGTTCTTGATGAGCTTCGCGAACGACTTCGCACGACGCGAATCGATGATCGCCTTCTTGTGCTTGGTCGTCGCCCACTTGGAATGCCCGGACATGCGTCTCCTGAATCGAATTCTCGTGCGGCCGTCTCACGGCCCGCGCGTCACCATTCTAGGTCAGCGGGCCTTCAGGGGCCGTTCATCCGAGGAGCTTGTGCAACGTGCGGAGATTGCGATTGGTCGTCGTGCGCTTGTACACGGCCTTCGCGGTCGACTTCGCGAACGCGCTGTCGACGCCACGCTCGCGGCGGTTGTGCCAGTAGATGACGTCGGCGCCGGTCGCGATCACGTCGTCGTCCGGATCGAGCTCGCCGGCGGCATCCGCGAGCGCCTCGAGATGCGCGGCATCCGACCCGAACAGCACGTACGGATGCCACCCCTCGCGATGCTCGTCGAACGGGAAGGCCGCGACGACCTCCGCCAACTGGGCGCGGGTGAGCAGGACGATCCACGCCTCGTAGCCGAAGCGGTCGCCGAGCGCGGCCTCGATGCGCGCCTTGAGCTTCGCGGATGCCTCGCGGCCGCCGTGCTCGAACGCGACGTTGCCGCTCGCGAGGACCGTGCGCACCGAGGTGAAGCCCAGGGCCTCGAACAGCTCGCGGAGGTCGGCCGACCTCACCGTGATGCCGCCGACGTTCACGCCGCGCAGCAGGGCGATGTATTCCGTCACGCGATCGACGCTACCGCCGGCGCTGATCGTGCGTCGAGTTCGGGTGGAGTCGATGGGCGGTCGCGAGGGGCGCGAGCGATGCGATGTCGCCATCCTCGGGTCGAGGATCAATGCCCTGAGCGCATTGCCGGCTGGGCATCGAT
Source organism: Agromyces salentinus (assembly GCF_009749395.1). Taxonomy (GTDB): domain Bacteria; phylum Actinomycetota; class Actinomycetes; order Actinomycetales; family Microbacteriaceae; genus Agromyces; species Agromyces salentinus. The sequence continues at coordinate 32,993 of NZ_WBIR01000009.1, read as the reverse complement.
GCCACTCCGCCATGAATGTCGGCTCGCGGTGATTGCACTCCGCGGCTCGCGGCCCTCCGCACCAACCGACGGATCACGGGTTCGCGCGGGACCGCACCTTCCCGAGGAAGTACTCGTGGAACCGGTGCTCCCCCGTGATCTCGGGGTGGAAGCTGGTGCCGAGCAGGTTGCCCTGCTCGACGGCCACGACGCGCCCGTCCTCCAGGCTCGCCAACGCGGTCGCCGACGCGCCCACCGATTCGACCACCGGGCCGCGGATGAAGACCGCGTGCACCGGCTCATCGCCGAGCGCGGGAATCGCGAGGTCGGTCTCGAACGACTGGTTCTGCGAGCCGAAGGCGTTGCGCCGCACGACGACGTCGAGCCCGCCCAGCGACTCCTGGCCGGCGATGGCGTCGAGCACGGTGTCCGCGAGCATGATGAGGCCCGCGCAGGTGCCGTAGACGGGGAGCCCGCCGGCGATGGCCGCCCTCAGCGGCTCGGCGAGCCCGAACATCCGCGCGAGCTTGTCCATCACGCTCGACTCCCCTCCGGGGATCACGAGGCCGTCGATGCCGGCGAGCTCAGCGGGGCGGCGCACGAGCGAGACCTCGGCACCGAGCAGCGCGAGCACCTTCGCATGCTCCCGGAAGTCGCCCTGGAGGGCGAGCACGCCCACGCGGGGGCCGGCCGAGGGCCGGCCGCCCGCGTCGAGCGACTCGCTTCGAAGGTTCGTCGTCACCAGCCGCGCTCGGCGAGGCGGTGCGGTGCCGCGAGGTCGGCGACGTTGATGCCCACCATCGCTTCGCCGAGGCCGCGCGAGACCTGGGCGATCACGGACGGGTCGTCGTAGAACGTGGTCGCCTTCACGACCGCGGCCGCACGCGCCTCGGGGTTGCCCGACTTGAAGATGCCCGAGCCGACGAAGACGCCGTCGGCTCCGAGCTGCATCATCATCGCGGCATCCGCGGGGGTCGCGACGCCTCCGGCGACGAAGAGGACGACCGGGAGCTTGCCGGTCTCGGCGACCTCGAGCACGAGCTCGTAGGGGGCCTGGAGCTCCTTGGCGGCGACGTAGAGCTCGTCCTTCGTCATCGAGCGGAGCACGTTGATCTCGGAGGAGATCTTGCGGATGTGCTTCGTGGCCTCGGACACGTCGCCGGTGCCGGCCTCGCCCTTCGAGCGGATCATCGCCGCGCCCTCGTTGATTCGGCGGAGCGCCTCACCGAGGTTCGTCGCGCCGCACACGAACGGGGTGTTGAACGCCCACTTGTCGATGTGGTTGACGTAGTCGGCCGGCGAGAGCACCTCGGACTCGTCGATGTAGTCGACGTCGAGGGCCTGCAGCACCTGCGCCTCGACGAAGTGGCCGATGCGCGCCTTCGCCATGACGGGGATCGACACCTCGGCGATGATCGCGTCGATGAGGTCGGGGTCGCTCATGCGCGCGACGCCGCCCTGCGAGCGGATGTCGGCGGGCACGCGCTCGAGCGCCATGACGGCCACGGCGCCGGCGTCCTCGGCGATGCGCGCCTGCTCGGGGGTGACGACGTCCATGATGACGCCGCCCTTCAGCATCTCGGCGAGACCGCGCTTCACGCGGCTCGAACCCGTCTCGGATACGGTCACAGGGGGATCCTCTCGGACGTGCGCGAGCGGGGGTCGCGCATCGGAACAGACCAACAGAACTATTGTCCTAGGCCAAAAGATAGCATGGGCGAAGACCACCGGAAGGGGTGTGACGTGATCACCGACATCGAGGGCCGATCGGCCGCCGAGATCGCCGACAGCCTGCGCACGCTCATCGAGCGGGGAGCGCTCCGCCCCGGCGACGCGCTCCCCTCGGTCCGCGCCCTCGCCGAGCATCTCGGCGTGAACCGGAACACCGCGGTCTCCGCCTATCGGCAGCTGACGAACGCCGGCGCCGTGGTCACGCGCGGCCGTGGCGGCACGCTCGTGGCGGGCGCGGCCGCGGTCGCACAGGAGGGCTTCGCGGCGGGCACCGCCCTCCGCGACATCGGAACCGGCAATCCCGACCCGTCCCGGATCCCCGACCCCTCCAACGCACTGGCCCGCGTCGCCGGCAGGCCAGTGCTCTACGGCGAGCCCGTGATCGACCCCGACCTGGCCGCCTGGGCCGAGGCATGGATGGGCGGCGACCTGCCGGCCGGCTGCGATCCCCGCCTCACCGTCACGAGCGGGGCCGCCGACGCGATGGAGCGCCTGCTCGCCCAGGCACTGACCCGCGACGACGCCGTGGCGCTCGAGGACCCGTGCTTCCTCACGAGCATCCACACCGTCCGCATCGCGGGGTATCGCCCCGTGCCCGTGCCGGTCGACGAGGAGGGCATGACCGTCGCCGGCCTTCGGGCCGCCCTCGAGCAGGGCGTCCGTGCGGTCATCTGCACGCCGCGCGCGCAGAACCCGACCGGAGCGAGCCTCACCGCACGCCGCGCCGCCGACCTCCGCGCTGTGCTCAGGGAGCATCCGTACGTCCTGGTGATCGAGGACGATCACTACTCCCTGCTGTCGCGCCTCCCCTACCACTCGCTGATCGACCCCGATCACCGACGCTGGGCGCTCGTTCGCTCGGTGTCCAAGTTCCTCGGCCCCGACATGTGCCTCGCCGTGACCGCGTCCGACCCCGAGACGGCCCACCGCCTCGCCATGCGGCTCACGCCGGGCACCACGTGGGTGAGCCACCTCCTGCAGCGACTCGTGCACGCGCTCGCGACCGATCCCGACGTCTCCGCCCGCATCCGCGCCGCGGGCGAGCACTACGCGGCCCGCAACGAACGCTTCGCCGGCATGCTGACCGCCGGGGGCATCCCGACCCGGCCGGGCGACGGGCTCAACGTCTGGGTCCCGCTCGGTGCCCCCGCCCGCGCGGTGTCGGAGCAGCTCATGCGCCGGGGCTGGCTCGCCCGCCCCGGCGACGAGTTCGCGCTCGGCGAGCGTGCACCGTCCGAACGTCTCCGGCTCACCGTGCACGAGCTCGACGACGCCGACCTGCAGAAGCTCTCCGACGACCTCGTCGCCTCGGTCAGTGCCGTGCGCGCGAACGCCGAGCCGGCCAGGGCTGCGGGATGAGCCGCGACGTCCAAGGTGGGATGATCGATCGGTGAAGATTCTCTCGATCCAGTCGGCCGTGGCCTACGGGCACGTCGGCAACTCGGCGGCCGTGTTCCCCCTCCAGCGCATCGGGGTCGAGGTGCTGCCGGTCTACACCGTCAACTTCTCCAACCACACCGGCTACGGCGCCTGGCGCGGGCCGATGATCAGCCCCGACGACGTGCGCGAGGTCATCACGGGCATCGAGGAGCGCGGCGCGTTCCCCGGGATCGATGCCGTGCTGTCGGGCTACCAGGGCGGTGAGGGCATCGCCGACGTCATCCTCGACGCGGTGGCCCGGGTCAAGGCCGCCAACCCGGACGCGATCTACGCGTGCGATCCGGTCATGGGCAATGCGAAGTCCGGATGCTTCGTGGCCCCCGCGATTCCCGTCCTGCTCCGCGACCGCGTCGTGCCCGCAGCCGACCTGATCACGCCCAACCAGTTCGAGCTCGGCTTCCTCACCGACACGGAGCCCGACACGCTCGAGTCGACGCTCGCCTCGGTGGACCTCGTGCGCGCGACGGGTCCCTCCGCCGTGCTCGTGACGAGCGTGGAGCGGCCCGATCGTGAGGAGGGCACCATCGAGATGCTCGCGGTCGACGACGCCGGTGCCTGGATCGTGCAGACCCCGCTCCTGCCGATGAAGGCCAACGGATCGGGCGACGTGAGCGCCGCACTGTTCACGGCGCACTACCTGCGCACGCGCGACGCCGCCGACGCGCTCGCGCGCACCACGTCCAGCGTGTTCGACCTGCTCGAGCGCACGCACGAGTCGGGCGAGCGCGAGCTGCAGCTCGTCGAGTCGCAGGACGCGTACGCGAACCCGCGGATGCAGTTCACGGTGCGTCGGGTCCGCTGAGCCGCGGCATCCGCTCGTCCTTCGAGCGCCGGATGTCGCGCGCCGTCGTACACGCAACGGAACCGCCGGACAGCCGCTCCCCTGCCCGTCGACGACCGGGCGCGTGACTACGCGGCCGAATCGGGCCAGGCCCCGGCGACGGCCTCGCGGACGTCGCCGAGCAGTTGAGGCAGGGCCTTCGTCCTGGCGATGATCGGGAAGAAGTTCGCGTCGGAGGCCCATCGCGGCACGACGTGCTGGTGGAGGTGCTCGTCGACCCCCGCGCCCGCGACCGCGCCCTGGTTCATGCCGATGTTGAAGCCGTCGCACCGCGACACCTCGCGGAGCACGCGCATGCCGACCTGCGTCAGCTCGCCGATCTCGGCCACCTCCTCGGACGTCGCCTGGTCATAGGTCGCGATATGGCGGTACGGGCAGACCAGCAGGTGACCGGAGTTGTAGGGGAACAGGTTCAGCAGCACGTAGGCGGTGCGCCCGCGGTGCACGATGAGCCCGTCCGCATCCGACTTCCCGGGTGCCGCGCAGAACGGGCACGTGGCGCGCATCGCGTCGGCACCGGCGGTGATGTACGCCATGCGATGGGGCGTCCAGAGCCGCTGGAACCCATCGGGCACGCCGGGCAGGGTCGCCGCGTCGACGAGCCCGGGCACCGCATCGCTCGCGCCCGGACCCGACGACGGGTCGGTCACGCCAGGTCCTCGGCCGTGTTGACGAGCTTCCTCGTGGCGATCGCGCCGAGGATCAACTCGACGGCCTCGTCGATCGGAACCCCGTTGGTCTGGGTCCCGTCGCGGAACCGGAACGACACGGTCTCACCGGAGCGGTCCTGCTCTCCTGCGATGAGCTGCACGGGCACCTTCTGGGTGGTGTGCGTGCGGATCTTCTTCTGCATGCGCTCGTCGCTCGAGTCGAGTTCGGCCCGGACGCCGGACGCCCGCAGGCGGGCGATGACCGCGCCGAGGTACGGCGCGAACTCCTCGGCCACGGGGATGCCGACGACCTGGACGGGAGCCAGCCAGACCGGGAAGGCGCCGGCGTAGTGCTCGAGCAGGATCGCGAAGAATCGCTCGATCGATCCGAAGAGTGCACGGTGGATCATGATCGGCCGGTGCTTCTCGCCGTCGGGACCCATGTACTCGAGCTCGAACCGCTCGGGCAGGTTCGGATCGACCTGCACGGTGGAGAGCTGCCAGGTGCGGCCGATCGCATCGCGCGTCTTCAGGTCGATCTTCGGGCCGTAGAACGCCGCCTCGCCCGGGACCTCGGTGAGCTTGAGCCCGCTCGCCACCGCGACGTTGCGCAGTGCGTTCGTCGAGTACTCCCAGAACTCCTCGGACCCGATCCACTTCGACTTCTCGTCGTCTCGCATGGAGAGTTCGAGCTCGAAGTCCTCGAGGCCGAAGTCGCGCAGCATCGAGATGACGAACTCGAGCACGCGGGTCGCCTCCTCCTCGAGCTGCTCGGGGGTCACGAAGAGGTGCGAGTCGTCCTGCGTGAAGCCGCGCACTCGGGTGAGCCCGTGCAGTGCGCCCGAGAGCTCGTTGCGGTAGACCGTGCCGTTCTCGGCCAGCCGCATGGGCAGGTCCCGGTAGCTGCGCGCGCGCTCCTTGTAGATGAGGATGTGCATCGGGCAGTTCATGGGCTTCAGGTAGTAGTCCTGGCCCGCCTTGGTGATGTTGCCGTCGGCATCGCGCTCCTCGTCCATCACGATGGGCGGGAACATGCCCTCCCGATACGTGACGAGGTGGTTCGAGGTGAGGAACAGGTCCTCCTTCGAGATGTGCGGCGTGTAGACGTAGGTGTAGCCGCCCTCGATGTGTCGCCGACGGGCGTGCTGCTCCATCTCGCCGCGGATGACCCCGCCCTTCGGGTGCCACACCGAGAGGCCGGAGCCGATCTCGTCGGGGAATGAGAAGAGGTCGAGGTCCTTGCCGAGCTTGCGGTGGTCGCGCTTGGCGGCCTCCTCGAGTCGCTGCTGGTAGGCGCGGAGCTCGTCCTTCGTCGGCCACGCGGTGCCGTAGATGCGCTGCAGCTGCGGGTTCTTCTCGCTGCCGCGCCAGTAGGCGCCGGCCACGCGCTGGAGCGCCCAGCCGTTGCCGATCATGCGGGTGTTCGGCAGGTGCGGCCCCCGGCAGAGGTCCTTCCAGACGACGTCGCCCGACTTCGGGTCGACGTTGTCGTAGATCGTCAGTTCGCCGGCGCCCACCTCGACGGCCTCGTGGTCGTCGCCGGAGCCCTTGCCGTGTCCGGCGGCGCCCTTGAGCCCGATGAGCTCGAGCTTGTAGGGCTCGTTCGCGAGCTCGGCGCGCGCCTCGTCCTCGGTCACGACCCTGCGCATGAAGCGCTGGCCCTGACGGATGATGCGGGCCATCTCCTTGTCGAGCGCCTTGAGGTCATCGGTGCTGAACGCCTCGGCCACGTCGAAGTCGTAGTAGAACCCGTCGGTGATGGGCGGGCCGATGCCGAGCTTCGCCTCGGGGTTGACCGTCTGCACCGCCTGTGCGAGCACGTGGGCCGCGGAGTGCCGGAGGATCGACAGGCCGTCGGCCGAGTCGATCGTGACGGGCTCGACCACGTCGGTGTCGCTCACCGTCGTCGCGAGATCCTTGAGCTCGCCGTTGACGCGCATCGCGACAACGGAACGATCGGTGAAGAGCTCGAAACCGTCGGCCACTGTGAACCACTCCCTGCGAGTTGAGATGAACCCTTCAACTGTAGTGCGGTGGTGGGCACCGTCTTGGCGCCGCATCCGCCCTCCCGGACTCCCGCGGACGCTTGCGCCCGGACTTGCGCCAGGCGGGGAACCGAGGTGCACGGCTTGCACGTGCTTGCGCCAGGTTCTGCAAGAACTCGACATTCCCTCGACAGTTGCGCGGTGTGCCTTGTCAGCACGACGTGGCCGGACGTACATTCGCCTCAATCGCCGAGGCCTGGACCGTCGGCGCACGACGCACGCGAGAGGAACGAGTCGATGAAGACCCGTGACAAGATCCACGACGCCCGAGCGAGTCGAACGCGAGATCCCCGAACGTCCCCGCTCCGCCGAACCCGGGGCGTCCTCCTGGTCGCCGCCGTCGCGCTGAGCACGGCGGTGTCCGGCCCGCTGACCGCGTCGGCGGCCACGGGCACGACCGCCGTCTCGGGAGAGGTGCACACGCGCTCCGCCCCGGAACCGGTGGTGACGCGCGCGGCGCTCGACCCGGCGCTCGTCGCGGGCCGCGGCGCGGACACCGCCTTCCTCGAGCAGGAGGCCGAGAACGCCGTGCACACCGGTACGCGCATCGGGCCGGGCCGCGACGCGTACACGCTGCCGGCCGAGGCATCCGGACGCAGCGCCGTGCAACTGGCGCCCGGCCAGTACGTCGAGTTCACGCTCCCGGCCAGCACCAACGCGGTCACGGTCAGGTACAGCATCCCCGACGCACCCGACGGAGGCGGCATCCGAGCACCGCTCGAGGTGTCCGTGAACGGCGGCAGGGCGAGGACCATGCAACTGACCTCCGAGTACTCCTGGCTCTACAACCAGTACCCGTTCACGAACGACCCGAACGCCGGCCTGCTGCATCCGGACTGGTGGATCACCGAATGCGGTTGCGTGCCAGGCGAGGGCTACGAGGTCGCGACCCCGTTCCGCCCGATGCACTTCTACGATGAGCAGCGGATGCTGCTGCCGAAGACGTACCGGGCCGGCGACGTGATCCGCCTGACCGCCCCCGAGCGCACCACCGCGGCCCTGACGACGATCGACCTCATCGACACCGAGCGTGTCGGGCCGCCGCACGTTCGCCTGAAGGCCGCGAACGTCCTGCTGTTCGGAGCCGACCCCACGGGGCGGCGCGACGCGGCCCGAGCGTTCGAGCGCGCCATCGCCTTCGCGCAGAAGCGCGACCTCCCGGTCTACGTGCCGCCGGGGGTGTTCTCCGTCAGCCGTCACCTGATCGTGGACGACGTCACGATCGAGGGCGCCGGCAACTGGTACACCGTCATCCGCGGCCGGGAGGTGGCCCTGGACGAGCCGTCGCCCGATGGTTCGGTGCACACGGGCGTCGGCTTCTACGGAAAGGATGCCGCGAGCGGCGGGAGCACGAACGTGCACCTCTCGGGCTTCGCCATCGAGGGCGACGTGCGCGAGCGCATCGACACCGATCAGGTGAACGGCGTCGGCGGCGCCATGAGCGACTCGAGCATCCGCGGCCTGCACATCAGGCACACGAAGGTCGGCATGTGGTTCGACGGGCCGATGGACGGCCTCGTGGTCGAGGACAACATCATCGTCGACCAGGTCGCGGACGCGCTCAACTTCCACACCGGCGTCACGAACTCGACCGTGACCGGCAACTTCGTGCGCAACTCGGGTGACGACGGCCTCGCCATGTGGTCCGAGCACGAGGCGAACGCGAACAACACCTTCTCCCGCAACACCGTGCAGACGCCCACCCTCGCCAACGGCATCGCGATCTACGGCGGCACCGACAACACGGTGTCCGGCAACCTCATCGCCGATCCGATCCGCGAGGGCAGCGGCCTCCATGTCGGGTCCCGCTTCGGCGCCGAGCCGTTCACGGGCGGGCTGTCGATCACCGACAACACCACCGTGCGCGCCGGAACCTACGAGCTCAACTGGAACATCGGGCTGGGCGCCATCTGGCTCTACGCGCTCGATCGCTCCATCGACGCCGACATCCGCGTCGTCGGGAATCACTTCCTCGACAGCACCTACAACGCGATCATGCTCGTGGCCGACTGGCCGGTGAAGGACCTGTACTCGATCACGAACGTGCATTTCGCGGACCTCCGGATCGATGGGACCGGCACGTCGGTCGTCAGCGCCCGGGTCGCCGGCTTCGCGACCTTCGAGAACGTCGACGCCCGCAACGTCGGGGCCGTCGGGGTCAACAACTGCGGTGCGTTCAACTTCGGGCCGACCGGTTCGGAGTTCTCGCTCGTCGACCTGGGCGGCAATGACGGCGGCGGAGCCGGCGGCGCCTGGCTGGCCCCGTGGATGCTCCCGAACACGATCACGTGCGATGACCGGCCTCCGGTGGTGGCGCCACCTGCGCCCAGCCCGTGGTGACGGCGGTCCGGGTCGCCCGTTCCTGACGCGTCACGGCGCAGACGACGACGCTGCTCCGGTCGCGAGACCGGAGCAGCGTTATAACGCTTCTTCTCCTCCATGGCAATCGTCTATCGAGAAGTGCTGCCCCGGTGCTTCCCTTCGAGCAACGGGCCGTCGACCGGCGGACCCGTCCTCGAATGGCGGAGGAGGCGCGACATGGGTGAGCAGGTCGGAGACCGCACGGCGGCAGACACGAGGCCCGCGGAGTGGGCGGCCCGTCAGCACTGGACCAGCGACAGGTTCGCGGAACTCGAACCGCTGAGCGGCAGCCGGCGACGCATGGCGGAGGACGCGATCGTCCTGCGTCACCTGGACCTCGTCGACGGGCTGGTGCGGCGGCTCGCGAGCGGATACCGCGACCAGAGCGATCTCCGCCAGGTCGGCTGCATCGGCCTGCTCAACGCCGTGCGCCGGTTCGATCGCGATCGCGGCGACAACTTCATCTCGTTCGCCGTTCCGACCATCTCCGGCGAGATCAAGCGCTACCTGCGCGACAACGGATGGTTCATCCGTCCCCCGCGGCGGATGCAGGAGCTCCGCCTCGCCGTCTCCACGGCGACGGCCGAACTCGCCCAGACCTTGCACCGCGAGCCCACCGTCGCCGACCTCGCCGGATACCTCGAGGCAGCGCCCGAGACGGTCGCCGAGGCGGTCGGGACCCGGACCAGCCTGCACCCCGTGTCACTGGACGCCGGCCAGACCGACGACGACACGCCGCTCGGCGCCTCCATCGGCGTGGTCGACGAGCGGCTCGAGCGGGCGGACCTCCGCCTGTCGCTGCGGATCGCGCTGCAGTGCCTGACCGCGCGCGAACGCCGCGTGGTCTACCTGCGCTTCATCGAGGAGCGGACCCAGGTCGAGATCGCCGAGGAGATCGGGGTGACGCAGATGCAGGTCTCCCGCATCCTCGCGCAGATCCTGCGGCGCCTGCAGGAGCACCTGGACGACCTCGGTGACGCCGGCCGGGGAACCCGGACGGATGCCGCCGCCATCCCCCAGGCGGAACGGCGCAGCGCCTAGCCCGGCGGCGTCCGCGCCGGGCCGACGCCCAGGCGCGCGATCGCCGCGAGCACGTCGTCGACGCCCACGGCGAGCAGCGCCGGGTCGGGGTCGTCCACGAACACGTCACCGCGCCGCTTCGCCGCATCCGTGAGTACGATGTGCGGCCCCGTCTGCGGCGGTCCCCAGCTCTCCGGCGGGGCCGGCCCGAAGATGACGACGGACGGGATGCCGTAGGCCGAAGCGAGGTGCGCCGCGCCCGTGTCGACCGTGACGACGAGCTCGGCGGCCGCGATCACCGCGGCGAACCCGGCGAGGTCGACCCGACCCGCGAGCACCGCCTCGACCGGGGATCCGGCGAGCGCGGCGACCTCGAGGGCTCGATCGCGTTCCTCGTCACCGCCGGTGAAGACGACCCGGTGGCCGTTCGCGATGAGCGCGCGCGCCACGTCGGCGAATCGGTCGGCGGGCCATCGACGTGCTCCGTAGAACGCGCCGACATGCACGACCACCGCGCCGTGGATCACGGGCGCCCGGGGCGGCACCGCGATGGCGACCTCGTCGGCATCCGCGGGGACGCCGGCCGAGCGGACCAGTCGCGTCCACCGCTCCCGTTCGTGCATGCCATCGACCCATTCGGGACCGTCGGGTGCATCGGGCGCATGTGCGATGAGGCGCCGGGGTCGCACGGCATCGAGGAGGTCGCCGCTCTCCGGGCCCCGCCCGTGCAGGTTCACCGCGATGTCGATCGTTCCCGGTTCCACATCGAGCGGCCGCGACAGCCCCGGCGTGGGAAGCAACTCGTCGACACCGTCGACGAGGTCGACGATCGGGGCCAGCCAACCCGTGGTGGCGAGCACGATGCGGTGCTCGGGGAAGCCGCGCCGGAGTGCGGCCAGCGCCGGGACGGCGACGAGGAGGTCGCCGAGCTTCAGGGCGCGCAGGGCCAGCAGGACCGGTCGGGTGTCGTCGTTGGGCACTCCCCCACCATCGCAGATGAGGGCCGCGGGAAGAACTGCCGCGGCGAGGTTTACGACCCGGAGAAGTGGGTATCCGGCCTCGTATGAAGACCTGGCGTCCACGGACGGTGCTGTTCGATCGAGATGGCACCCTGATCCGCGATGTGCCGTACAACGGCGACCCCGACCTGGTCGAGGCCATGCCGACGGCTCATGCGGCGATCCAGTCCCTGCGGGAACGGGATGTCGCCGTCGGCGTGGTGACGAACCAGTCGGGCGTGGCGCGCGGGCTGCTCTCCCGGAGCGACGTCGACCGGGTGAACCGGCGCGTCGACGAACTCCTCGGACCGATGGACGTATGGGCCGTATGCGTGCACGGGCCCGACGACCACTGCGGATGTCGCAAGCCCGCCCCGGGGCTCATCGTCTCGGCGCTCGCCGCACTGGGGGTCCGTCCCGCCGACGCCGCGGTCATCGGGGACATCGGCTCGGATGTCGCGGCAGCCGCTGCGGCCGGGTGCCGCGCCGTACTCATTCCCACGCCCGCGACACGCCAGGCGGAGGTGCGCGATGCCCCCGCGCTCGCCGAGACCCTGCTGGATGCCGTGGACCTGCTCCACGCCTTGGAGCCGGTCCGGTGACGCGCCGGGTCCTGGTGGCACGCCTCGACAGCGTCGGGGATGTCCTGTTGTGCGGGCCCGCGATCCGGGCGGTCGCCGCCTCCGCGGAGGTGCACCTGCTGGCGGGTCCGGCCGGCGCACCGGCGGGGCGGCTGCTCCCCGGCGTGCGCTCCGTGCACGTGTGGGACTGTCCGTGGATCACCAATCCCCCGCGCCCGGCCGCGGACACGGCGGCGGCGACCGCGGAACTCATGGCGCTCCTCGACGCGGTACGGCCCTCGGAGGCCGTGATCCTCACCTCGTACCACCAGAGCCCGCTCCCGCTCGCCCTCCTGCTCCGGCAGCACGGGGTCGAGCGCATTGCCGGGGCATCCGTCGACTACCCCGGCAGCCTGCTGGATGTGCGGCTTCGGCCCGGGGAGGACTTCCCGGAGTCGCAGTCGGAGGCGACCCGGGCGCTCGCTATCGCCGCGGCGGCCGGCTTCGCACTCCCGCCGGGTGACACCGGACGCCTCGCGGTCCGGGCGGCCGCGCCCGTACCCGGGCTGGTCGGCGATTCCCCCTACGTCGTCGTGCACCCAGGCGCGACCGCACCCGCGCGGACCATGCCGGTCGCGCAGCTCGTCGCCGTCGTCGCCGCGCTCGTGGAGGCGGGCATCAGGGTCGTCGTGACCGGGTCCGCGTCGGAGTCCGGCTCGACCGCGAGGGTGGCCGGCCGCAGCGCGCTGGACCTCGGCGGCGCGACCGATCTCCCGTCCCTCGCGGCTGTGCTCGCGGGCGCGGACGCCGTCGTCGTCGGCAACACCGGGGCCGCACACCTGGCGGCCGCGGTCGGCACGCCGGTCGTGAGCCTGTTCTCCCCCGTCGTGGACGAGCGGTGCTGGCGCCCGTTCGGGGTGCCCACCATCCTGCTCGGCCGCACCGACACCGCCTGCGCGGCCTCGCGGGCGCGGGAGTGCCCGACACCGGGCCATCCGTGCCTCTCCGACATCGAGCCCCGCGAGGTCGTCGACGCCGTCCTCGCAGTCGGCAGGTTCCGGGGAGATCGCGTCCGGGCCTCGACGCCCGCCGACCTCGACGCGGGCCACCGACCGGAGGAGGCAGTCGCATGAGGATCCTCCTCTGGCACGTGCACGGCGGATGGACCGACGCGTTCGTCCGCGGCGACCACGACTACCTGTTCCCGACCGACGCGCAGCGCGGCCCTTGGGGACTCGGGCGGGGCGGACGCGACTGGCCCGCGACGGCGGTCGAGGTCGACCACGAGGACCTTCGCGATGCAGAGGTCGACCTCGTCCTCCTCCAGCGGCTCGAGGAGTTCGAGCTCGCCGAGCGCCTCCTCGGTCGCCGCCTCGGTCGGGACATGCCGGCCATCTTCCTCGAGCACAACACCCCGAAGCCGGATGCCGCCGCGACGCGGCATCCGCTCGCCGATCGCGACGAGATCACGCTCGTGCACGTCACCCACTTCAACGAGCTCATGTGGGACAACGGCCGAGCACCGACCGTCGTGATCGAGCACGGCATCCCCGACCCCGGTCACCGGTATACGGGCTCCATCGAGCGGATGGCGGTGGTGGTCAACGAGCCCGTCCGTCGGTGGCGCGTGACCGGCACCGACCTGCTCCCGAGGTTCGCGGGCGCCGGGGGCATCGACGCCTTCGGAATGGGGGTCGACGCGTTGCCGGAGGCGCTCGCCGCGCACGACGGGTCGATCCGCGCCGTGGGCGACCTGCGCCCCGACCTGCTCCGCGAGGCGCTGCCGCAGCGGCGGCTGTACCTGCATCTTCCGCGCTGGACCTCGCTCGGGCTCAGCCTCCTGGAGGCGATGCACCTCGGCATGCCGGTGGTCGCCCTGCAGGCCACCGAGGCGGCGCGAGCCGTTCCGCCGGGCGCAGGATTCCTCTCCACGAACGTGAACGAGCTGGTCGCCGCCGCGAGGCTCCTGCTGGAGGACCCGGATGCCGCGGTCAGCCTCGGAGCCGTCGCGAGGCAGGCCGCGATCGAGCGCTACGGCCTCGCACGATTCCTGCGGGACTGGGACACGCTGCTCGAGGACATCGAGGAGCACCACCGGCGCACCCGGCGCCGCGTCCCGACGGAGGCCGCCGTCGGAACGACCTACGGAAGGAGCAGCGATGCGGATCGCAATGGTCTCTGAGCATGCCAGCCCGCTGGCCGCCCTCGGCGGCGTCGACGCGGGCGGGCAGAACGTGCACGTCGCCGCGCTGTCGACGGGGCTCGCCCGCCGCGGACACGACGTGCGCGTCTACACGCGACGCGACGACCCGGACCTCCCCCAGCGCGTCGAGCTGGCGCCGGGCGTGGAGGTCGTGCACGTCGACGCCGGCCCGGCCGGGCACGTGCCGAAGGACGACATGCTGCCCTTCATGCCCGCCCTCGCGGCCGGCATGGCCGCCGACTGGCTGGAATGGGAGCCCGACGTCGTGCACAGCCACTTTTGGATGTCGGGCGTCGCCGCACTCGACGCCGCCGGACGACTCGCGGCGCCCCCGCCGCTCGTGCACACCTTCCACGCCCTCGGCGTGGTCAAGCGCCGGCACCAGGGCGCCGACGACACGAGCCCCGCGGAGCGCGAGTGGCTGGAGCCCGACGTCGGCCGGCGGGTCGCCGGGGTCGTGGCCACGTGCTCCGACGAGGCGTTCGAGCTCAAGAAGCTCGGCGTGCCGCCACGCAACATCAGCGTCATCCCCTGCGGCGTGGACCTCGACCACTTCTCGCCCGGAGGCGAGCGCGAGCAACGTCGCCGTCGTCATCGAGTCCTGAGCGTCGGCCGGCTGGTGCCGCGCAAGGGCGTGGGAACCGTCATCGAGGCGATCGCTGAGGTCGCCGCGGAGGGTTTCGACGTGGAACTCGTCGTGGTCGGCGGCGGCGCGGCCGGTCCGCGCGGAGCCGATCCCGAGGTCGACCGCCTCGAGCGCATCGCGGCCCTCGCCGGGGTCGCCGATCGCGTGGAGCTCCGCGGCCAGGTGCCCCAGTCCGACCTCCCCGACGTGTACCGCTCGGCCGACGTGGTCGTGTGCGCACCCTGGTACGAGCCGTTCGGGATCGTCCCGCTCGAGGCGATGGCGTGCGGGGTTCCCGTGGTCGCGTCATCCGTCGGCGGCCTGATCGACAGCGTGGTCGACGGCGGCACGGGACGCCACGTTCCCCCACGTGACGTGGCCGCGGTGGCGGCGGCGATCCGCGGACTCCTGCTGGACGACCAGTTGCGGCGGCAGCTCGGCGAGAACGGGCGGCGACGGATGACGCGCCGCTATGCGTGGAGCCGCATCGCGGCCGACACCGAGCGCACCTACCTCGCCACGATCGCCGAGGCGCGGGGAACGACGACCCAGTCCTCGCACGACCCAGGCGCGATCCGACGCACGAGGGGAGCGACCCGATGACCATGCACGCGACCCCGACGCGCTCGGTCACGCTCGAGTGGGCCGCACGGGCGGTCTCGGCCCACGTCGGAGGCGTCGGCGCGGTCCTCGCCGCGCTCGACGCCGAGGCGCCGCGATTGGCCGCCTGGGCCATCCATCTCGCGGCGCAGCTCGAGGCCGGCGGCCGCCTGCTCATCGCCGGCAACGGCGGCTCGGCTGCGGAGGCGCAACACCTGTCGGCCGAGTTCGTCGGGCGCTTCGGCCACGACCGGCGGCCCTATGCCGCGATCGCCTTGAACTGCGACTCGTCCGCCGTCACGGCGATCGGCAACGACTACGGGTTCGACGAGGTGTTCGCCAGGCAGGTCCGGGCCCACGCGCACCCGGGTGACATCGTGCTCCTGCTCTCCACGAGCGGCGCGAGCGCCAACCTCGTCACCGCAGCCCGGGCCGCGGCGGAGTGCGGTGCCACGAGCTGGGCCATCACCGGGCCCGCGCCGAACCCGCTCGCCTCGACGTGCGACGACGCCATCACCCTGCCCGGTTCGTCGCCGAACGTCCAGGAGGTCGAACTGGTCGCCGTGCATGCGCTCTGCGTCGCGTTCGACGCGCTGGTCGGCACCGAAGAGGACGTCGAGCGATGAACGTCGTCGTCGTCGGCGACTGCCTGCTCGATGTCGATCTCGGGGGCACGGCGGCGCGGCTCAGCCCGGATGCACCGGTGCCCGTCGTCGATGTGACCGAGTCCGTGCACCGGGCCGGCGGAGCGGGACTCGTCGCGACCATGCTGGCTCGCGACGGCGTCGACGTGACGCTCGTCACGGCGCTCGCCTCGGACGCGGGTGCCGCACGACTGCGGGACTGCCTCGCCGAGGTCCGCCTGCTCGATGCGAGCCTGCACGGGCCGACGCCCGTCAAGACCCGGCTTCGGGCCGAGGGGCATGCCATCGCGCGCCTGGACGAGGGCTGCGGCGCCCCCGCGCCGTTCGAGGTCACGAGCCGACAGCTCGTGGCCATCGCCGCCGCGGACGTCGTGATCGCCGCCGACTACGGACGCGGCCTGCTCGCCGACATCCGGATCCGACGCGCCCTCGCCCGACGGGCGCGGGTCGCACCCGTGGTGTGGGATCCCCACCCGCGCGGCACGGTGCCGGTGCCGGGCGTCGCGCTCGCGACGCCCAACCGCAGCGAGGCCGGGACGCTGTCCGGGCACCGCGTCGAGACCGTCGGCGACGCGATGGAGGTCGCGGAGACGCTGCGCGACCAGTGGCGCGCCCGCGCCGTCGGCATCACGCTCGGCGAGCGCGGAGCCGTCCTCGCCGCTCATTCGGCCCTGCCCGCGGTCCTTCCGGCGGAGCGGGTCGACGCAGCGGATCCGTGCGGAGCCGGAGATCGGCTCGCGGCATCCGCTGCCATCGCCCTCGCCGAGGGGCACGACACGCATGAGGCCCTGCGCCGGGGCGTCGCACATGCGAGCGCGTACCTGGGCGCCGGCGGTGTCGCGTCGCTGCGGAACGCACCTGCCCCGAGCCCCATCACGCGATCGGGGCACGACGCGTTCGGACTGGCCGCCGCGACGCGCGCCGCCGGCGGCTCCGTCGTCGCCACCGGCGGTTGCTTCGACCTGTTGCACGCGGGGCACGTGCGCACCCTGCAGGCGGCCCGCGCGCTCGGCGACTGCCTGGTGGTGTGCCTGAACTCCGACGACTCGGTGCGCCGGCTGAAGGGCCGCGACCGCCCGATCATCGCCGAGCGCGATCGCGTGGACCTGCTCCTCGCCCTCGAGTGCGTCGACGCGGTCGTGGTCTTCGACGAGGACACGCCGGTGGAGGTGCTCCGCAGGCTCGCGCCCGACCTCTGGGTGAAGGGCGGGGACTACTCGGAGATCGACCTCCCCGAGTCGGCGGTCCTCGCCGAGTCGGGCGGGCGGGCGGTCACCGTGCCCTATCACCCCGCGCGATCCACCTCGAGGCTCGCCGCCGCGCTGGCCGCCGTCGGCTGACCCCTCCGATCGGCCGGAAGGGCCCCCGCTTGGCTGACACGCACCCCACGCACCACCCCATCGAACGGATGCCGCGCCAGCGGCGAGGAAGGACCGGACATGACGAACGCCACGACCAGGGCCGTCGGCCGCATCATCATCACGGGCGGGGCCTCCGGGCTCGGAGCGGCGGTCGCAGATGCCGTCGCAGACGCCGGCGGCACGCCGATCGTGCTCGACCGGGCGGTGCCGGATGAACCGCGCCACGAGACCCATCAGGCGGATGTCGCGGACACCCGCGCCCTCGAACGGATGATCTCCGAACTGGCCGACCGCCACGGCGGCCTGGACGGGGTCGTGACCGCAGCCGGTATCGACCGGTGCGGCCGCCTGGACGACGTCGACGGGGTCGAGTGGGAACGCGTCATCCAGGTGAACCTGCTCGGCACGGCCGCCGCGGTGCGCGCGGCGCTGCCGCACCTGGAGGCGTCGCACGGCCGCGTCGTGACGGTCGCCTCCTCCCTCGCGCTGAAGGGCGTGTCGGACGCCACGGCGTATTGCGCCTCGAAGTTCGGCGTGCTCGGCTTCTCCCGCGCGCTCGCCGACGAGACGAAGGGGCGGCTCGGCGTCACGACGCTCATCCCCGGCGGCATGACGACCCACTTCTTCGACGATCGCGACGCGAAGTACCGCCCGGGGGCGGACGCGAAGCTCAACGATCCGGCGAACGTCGCCCAGGCCGTCGTCTTCGCGCTCAGCCAGCCCGACGGGTCCGAGATCCGTGAACTGGTCGTGTGCCACTCCGAGGAGAGCTCGTGGCCATGAGCTGAAGGGCATCCTCGAGCACGGATGCCGCATCCACTCCCGTGACGAGCGAGTCGTCGTGGGGGCAGCGCTCGGCGGTCCAGCCCACCTGCGTGACGTCGACGCCGCAGGTCGGACAGCTCACGACGAACGACATGTGCACGCGGTGGCGAGCGCGAGAGAACGGAGCGGCATTGACCACGTTGCCGAACCAGAAGATGCCGACCGTCGGAGCGCCCACGGCCTGCGCGAGGTGACGGGGTCCGCTGTCGTTCGCGACCACGACATCCGCCTCGGCGAGCAGCGCCGCCGTGTCGCCGAGCTCGAGCGCCCCGGCGAGCACGGTGATGTCGGCGGCGCTCGCGGGGCGCTCGGCCTCGATCCGCCGCGCGATCGCGGCGCACAGGTGCCGGTCGCCTTCGTCCCCGATGAGACGCACGGACGCGCCGGCGTCGAGGAGGCCGACCGCCACCTCGGCGAACCGCTCGCCCGGCCAGCGTCGGCGGGGGTCGCTGGCCCCGGGATGCAGCACCGCGAGCGGCCCCCCGTCCCTCGCGAGATGGCGACGGACGGCGAGTGCGTCGCGCCCGCCGACTTCGATGCGCGGTTCGAGGTGCACGGGTTCGGCGCCGGCGAGCGCGGCGATCTCGAGCCCGCGCAGCACCTCGTGCTGGTAGTACATGTACGGGATGCTGCGCTCCAGCGCTGCGGCATCCTCGGTGGCCGCGCCGATCGAGTGGCGCGGGTCCAGTGCGAGCAGGAACGGATTGGAGAACCGGCCGCCGCCGTGCAGCTGCACCCCGAGGTCGATCCTCCCCGCGCGTCGGACCCGCTCGCGGAAGTCCTCGACGCCGCCCTCGCCGCCTGCGCCTGCTGCGCGCTCGCGCACGCCTCGCGCGAAGGGAAGGACCTCGACGCGGGTCACGGGCGAGCGTCGTCCCGCCAGGAGGGCCGCATGCGCCGGGCTGCCGAGGAGCAGGACCTCGGCGTCCGGATACGTCCGCGAGAGGGCCTCGATCGCGGGCATCGCGAAGAGCAGGTCGCCCAGTCCGCCGCCCCTCAGCACGGCGATGCGACGCACGTGGTCGAACGGCAGATCGGTGCTCGTGAATCTCGACACGGTTCCTCCTTCATGCGACCGGCTGCGTCCGCCTCCCCGTTCCCGTTCGACGGTGCTCCGAAACGTCGGTCATCGCGACGCATATCCCGGTCGAGCGGTGGGTAACGGCCGGGTGTGCACCAGTTCGCAGATCTCCCCCGACGCATCCGTCTCGACGCACCGATCGTGACGGTCGTCGGCGAGGCCATCCTCGACCGGTGGTGGATGGGCGGGAGTCGCCGCCTCAGCCGCGAGGCCCCGGCGCCGATCGTCGAGGTGTCCGCGCAGGTCGATGCGCCAGGCGGCGCGGCCAACACGGCGGTCAACCTCAGTGCCCTGGGCGTACGGGTCCGGCTCGTCTCCGCCGTCGGACCGGATGCCGCGGGCGACCGCATGCTGGAGCTGCTCGTCGAGGCCGGCGTCGACGTGTCGGGCGTCATCCGCT
Source organism: Agromyces salentinus (assembly GCF_009749395.1). GTDB lineage: Bacteria > Actinomycetota > Actinomycetes > Actinomycetales > Microbacteriaceae > Agromyces > Agromyces salentinus. The sequence continues at coordinate 13,629 of NZ_WBIR01000009.1, read as the reverse complement.
CTCCCTTGGTTCGCACGGTGAGCAAGACCCGCATCGTCGCCGACGACCAGGTGCTCGTCCGAGCGGATTCCGGATCCCTCGAGCTCGACGGCGACACGCGCGCGGAGTTGGCGGCTGCCCTCGGCACGGCGTTCGGTCCCGGCCTGGAGGACTCCGATGCCCTTGTCGTCAGCGACTACGGCTCGGGGCTCCTCTCCGACCCGGTCGTGTCCGCCCTGTGCAGGGCGCACCGGCCCGGACAGGTCGTCGTCGATGCGCATGATCCCGCGGCGTGGCGAGCCCTCGCCCCGGATGTCGCGGTGCCGAACGCCCGCGAGGCCGAGGCGCTGCTCGGTCACTCCCTCGGCGACGGGCCCGGGCGCGCGAGCGCAGTCGCGGCATCCGCCGACCGGCTCCGCAGCGCCGCCGGCGCGACCGCGCTCGTCGTGACCCTCGACCGCGACGGGGCCGTACTGGTCGCGCCGGAGTCCGTGCCGTTCACGACCCATGCACACCCGGTCTCGGAGAAGTACGCCTCCGGCGCCGGTGACACGTTCACCGCGTCGCTCACCGCCGCGCTCTGCGTCGGAGCGACTCTGGAGGACGCCACGAACCTCGGGCAATTCGCGGCGGATGTCGCGCTCCGCCACCTCGGCACCTCGGTGTGCTCATCGGAGGAATTGGCCGCCCAAGCCCTGCCCCGGCTTCCGGCCGTGCTGACGCCCGCCTCGCTCGCCTCGGCGATCAGGCGGGATCGCGAGCAGGGCCTCCGCATCGTCTTCACGAATGGCTGCTTCGACGTCCTGCATCTCGGCCACACGTCCTACCTGCGGCAGGCCCGCGAACTCGGCGACCGCCTGGTGGTGGCAGTGAACAGCGACGAGTCCGTGCGGCGGCTCAAGGGGCCCGACCGCCCGGTGAACGCCCAATCGGACCGGGCAGCGGTCCTCGCCGCGCTCGAATGCGTCGACTACGTCACGGTCTTCGACGGCGAGACCCCGATCCCGCTCATCGAGCGCCTGCAGCCGCAGGTCTACGTCAAGGGCGGCGACTACTCCGCGGAGATGCTCGCCGAGGCGGACGTCGTGCGCGGGTACGGCGGAGAGGTCGTGATGGTCGGCTACGTCCCCGCGCATTCGACCACCGCACTGGTCGACCGGATCAGGTCGGGTGGGCGCGAATGACGAGGCGTCCACGTGCCGATGGGCATGTTCTGGAGCCCGGGCCGTGCACCCAGGCACGACCCGCGAATGAGAGGAGAGAAGATGGCAACGCCGAACCCGATCCGAGTGCAGAAATTCCTCGGAGGGGTGAACTATCCGGCCTCGAAGCAGGACATCCTTCGCACGGCGCGTGAGTCGGGAGCCGATGACGAGGTGGTCGACGCCCTCAACGGCATCCCCGACCGGCAGTACGACGGGCCCACGGCCGTCAGCGAAGCGGTATCCGAGTGAACCCTCCGTGCAGAGGCACGGAGACGCGAACAGCCCCGGCTCGATGAGCCGGGGCTGTTGTGGTGGGCGATACTGGGATCGAACCAGTGACCTCTTCCGTGTCAGGGAAGCGCGCTACCGCTGCGCCAATCGCCCAAAGCCATGAACAAGTTCACAGCTTGGAGGTGGATACGGGATTCGAACCCGTGTATACGGCTTTGCAGGCCGCTGCCTCGCCTCTCGGCCAATCCACCGTGTATGGGTTCTCCACCAAAAGAACAGGACCCATGCTTTCGCCCAGATCCTGATCAGAGCGGATGACGAGATTCGAACTCGCGACCCTCACCTTGGCAAGGTGATGCGCTACCACTGCGCCACATCCGCATTTGCTTTCGCATTTCTGCGTGCAGAGAGACTCTAACCGATACTCGCGGCGATTCACAAACTGAGCGACGTTCACCTGGTGTTCAGCCCGGTCGCAGCCGGAATCCAGCTTCGCAACCCGGGCGTGTCCGGCCCCGATGCAGTGATCCTCGGCCCCGCGGGCCACTGCGACGCGGGCTCGGGTGCGCGATGAGCAAGCCTTGCCGTGACGCTCGCAGGCTGAAGGTCCGGGGCCGACGCGGTCGAGGTCGGGCCGACGCGCTCGGAAATCGCCGCTGACCCCACGATGTGCATTCGACGCGGATCGTCGGCTAGTATCGAGTCCGCGGTCACCCCGGTGAACGTGCAGCACATTTGGGCGATTGGCGCAGCTGGTAGCGCGCTTCCTTCACACGGAAGAGGTCGTCGGTTCGAGCCCGGCATCGCCCACGAACGCCCCCTCTCCACAGGGGGCGTTCTTCGTTAACGCATCCGCCCGCACGCCGGTCAGGACCAGCCGTACCTGGCGCTGAGCGCTTCCGCCAGCCGAAGGTAGCGAGCGGCGTCGAGGGAGGCCGCCTCGCGCCGCATCCCGCCCGTGCGCACGACGAAGACCCGGTCGATGTTCGCCCAGCTGGGACGACCCGTGGCGTCCCACGCGCCGGCGCCGAGGGCGACGAAGTCGCGGGAACCCTCATGCGCCTTGCTCGTGAGCTGCACGGCCAGCACCGCATCCGGACCGGATGCCGCGATCACGACGACCGGGCGGTCCTTGCCGCGTCCGTCCCGCTCCTCGTAGGGCACCCAGGTCCACACGATCTCACCGGGATCCGGCGCACCGTCCCTGGACGGGGCATAGCCGAGCCGCACACGGCGGAGGCTCCGCGGGTCGACCTCGACCGTGGCGGAGGCCCCGCCCTGCCCCGGAGACAGGAGCGTGGTCGAGACGGAGGAGCCGCCGGCGGCATCCGCTCGCGTGCTCTCCTTCCGGGGCGGCCGGAAGACGCTGCCGATGGCACGCCGAAGGGCGGTGAGGAAGCGGCCAGTGTCAGTCACACCCGCACACTACCTCACCGCCCTCGCGGTGTTTCAGTGGGTTCGGAGCTGTCGGATCAGGCGTTCTCGAGCTTGTACGCGTCCTCCCCGTGCACGACCGTGTCGATGCCGGCGACTTCGTCCTCGTTGGTCACGCGGAAGCCCATCGTCTTCTGGATGACCCAGCCGATCGCGAAGGCGAGCACGAACGAGTAGGCCAGGACCGTGAAGGCCGCGATCGCCTGGACCAGGAGCTGCGTGGCGTCACCGCTGTAGATCAGGCCGGTGTTGTTCGCGAAGAAGCCGAGGTACAGCGTTCCGATGAGGCCGCCGACGAGGTGGATGCCCACGACGTCGAGCGAGTCGTCGAAGCCGAGCTTGAACTTGAGGTCGATCGCGAGGGCGCAGACGGCGCCGGCGACGAGGCCGAGGACGATCGCCCAGCCCGGGGTCAGCGCCGCGCACGCCGGGGTGATCGCGACGAGACCTGCGACGGCACCGGATGCCGCGCCGACCGAGGTCGGCTTGCCGTCCTTGATCTTCTCGACGAGCAGCCAGGCGAGCAGCGCCGCTGCCGGAGCCGCGAGCGTGTTGACCCAGGCGAGTGCGGCGGTGCCGTCGGCGGCGAGCTCCGAGCCGGAGTTGAACCCGAACCAGCCGAACCAGAGCAGGCCGGCGCCGAGGAGCACGAAGGGCGGGTTGTGGGGCACGTGCGCACCCTTGGAGAACCCGACCCGCTTGCCGAGCACGAGCGCCAGGGCGAGGGCAGCCGCACCGGCGTTGATGTGCACGGCCGTGCCACCCGCGAAGTCGATCACGCCGACGCCGAAGGCCTCCTGCATGCCGAAGGTCGTCCAGCCGCCGTAGGCGAACGAACCGTCGTCTGCGAGTCCGAAGTTGAAGACCCAGCTCGCGACCGGGAAGTAGACGATCGTCGCCCAGACGGCCGCGAAGACCATCCATGCGCCGAACTTCGCCCGGTCGGCGATCGCTCCCGAGATCAGTGCGACCGTGAGGATCGCGAAGGTCGCCTGGAAGGCCACGAAGGCGAGCGGCGGGTACGCGGCGCCCTCCGGGGTCTCGAGGAGGCTCGTGAGGCCGATGGCCGACCAGTCGATCGCCCACGGCGCGACCAGGCCCTCGGCAGCGGGGAAGGCGATGGCGTAGCCGTAGAGCACCCAGAGGACGCCGATGAGGCCGATCGCGCCGAAGCTCATCATCATCATGCTGATGACGCTCTTCGCCTTGACCAGACCGCCGTAGAAGAACGCGAGTCCCGGAGTCATGAGCAGCACCAATGCCGCCATGATCAACAGGAACGCAGTGTTGCCTTGATCCATCTCGAACCTCTCTCGGGGAAACCACGGGTGGGGAACCTGTGTCGCCAAGTTTCACGAGAGGACGTTTCGATCGGGACCGCGTTCTGTTTCGCGGAGGTTACGCACCGGCCCGCGGCGTAAACAGCACGTTTCGCGGTGCCGTCCAAGCGATGTGAATCAGCTCGGGGAATGCCGTCGGTCGGGCGATGGAGCCTTCAGGTCAGGCGTGCGGAGGCAGTTCGCCGGTCGTGAGCGCGATCATGCGACTCATCGCCCGGAGGTACTTCTTGCGGTAGCCGCCCGCCATCATGTCGGCATCGAAGACCTGGTCGAGCGGAAGCCCGCTCGCGATGATCGGAACCTCGGCGTCGTAGACGCGGTCGATGAACGCGACGAGTCGCAGAGCCGCGTTCTGGTCCGAGAGCTCGTGCACGCCTTCGAGTGCGATGAACTCGACGTCGGCGAGCAGCTTGACGTACTTCGACGGGTGCACCGTGGCGAGATGCGCGATGAGGTCGTCGAATCCGTCGAGCGAGACGCGGTGGCCGCGTTCGGTGAGGGCCGTGGCGGTGCGCGCGACCGACTCGTCCCCGTCGAGGGTCGACGCACGCCCCTCGGTGTCACGGCGGCGGTAGTCGAGGCCGTCGATGCGCAAGGTCTCGAAGTTGGCCGAGAGCGCGTGGATCTCCCGGAGGAAGTCCGCCGCCGCGAATCGTCCCTCGCCGAGCGCGTTCGGCGGGGTGTTCGAGGTCGCGGCGACGCGCGTGCCGCCGGCCATGAGCTCACCGAGGAACCTGGTCATGAGCATGGTGTCGCCCGGGTCGTCGAGCTCGAACTCGTCGATGCAGATCAGGCGGGCGCCCGCCAGGAGCTTCACCGCGTTCGCGTATCCGAGGGCGCCCACCAGCGCGGTGTACTCGATGAACGTGCCGAAGTACTTCGGTCCGGGGGCGATGTGCCAGAGCGACGCGAGGAGGTGGGTCTTGCCGACGCCGAACCCGCCGTCGAGGTACACGCCGGGCAGCTCGGCCTTCGGCTTGCGGTTGCGGGAGAAGAAGCCGCCCGGGCGCTGCGCCCGCCACACCGCCGCGAATTCGCCGAGCCGCTCGAGTGCCGCCTGCTGCGAGGCGAAGTCGGGGTCCGGTCGGTACGACTCGAAGGAGGCGTGCTCGAACTGCGGCGGCGGGCTCAGCTCGGAGGCGATCTCCTCCCCCGAGATCGACGGGTTCCGGTCGACGAGGCGGATGAGGGCATGGCTCGATGCCGTGGTCATGCGTGAATGGCTCCCGTGTTGCACCGGATGACCGGCATGGCGACTCCCGTCGGCACGCCGCGTAGATTCGAGGTGGATCAGGTCACCAGCCTAGACCGCCCGCTTCACGCACCCGTCCGACCGGACGATCACAGGAGGTCCCCATGCCCGCCGAGTTCGACTCCGCCCCCAAGCTCGCCGAGTACGCCCATCCCGAGCGCCTCGTGACGACCGACTGGCTCGCCGCGAACCTGGGCCGGCCGGGGCTCGTGGTCGTCGAGTCCGATGAGGACGTCCTGCTCTACGAGACCGGCCACATCCCCGGCTCGGTGAAGGTCGACTGGCACACCGAGCTCAACGACCCGGTCGTTCGCGACTACCTCGACGGCGAGCGGTTCGCCGCCCTGCTCGGGTCCAAGGGCATCGCCCGCGACTCGACCGTCGTGATCTACGGCGACAAGAACAACTGGTGGGCCGCCTACGCGCTCTGGGTCTTCACGCTGTTCGGTCACGAGGACGTGCGGCTCCTCGACGGCGGGCGCGACCTCTGGATCGCCGAGGGCCGGGAACTGACCACGGATGCCACGCGGCCGACGCCCGTGGAGTACCCGATCGTCGAGCGGTCAGACTCCGACATCCGGGCGTTCAAGGAGGACGTGCTCGCACACCTCGGCGATCCGCTCATCGACGTCCGCTCACCCGAGGAGTACTCGGGAGAGCGGACGACCGCGCCGGCCTACCCCGAGGAGGGCGCGCTCCGCGCCGGCCACATCCCCACCGCGGCATCCGTGCCCTGGGCGAGGGCGGCCGCCGGCGACGGCACGTTCAAGTCGCGTGCCGAGCTGGACGCGATCTACCGCGGCGAGGTCGGCCTCGAGGACGGCGACGACATCATCGCCTACTGCCGCATCGGCGAGCGGTCCAGCCACACCTGGTTCGTCCTGACCCACCTGCTCGGCTTCGAGAACGTCCGCAACTACGACGGCTCGTGGACGGAGTGGGGCAGCGCGGTCCGCGTGCCGATCGCGACCGGCACCGAGCGCGGCGAGGCCCCGCGCCGCGGCTGACCGCGGATCCCGCCGGGGGTGGGAGAATGGATCGATGTCCTCCCAGCCCCTGCCCCAGCGTCTCGCCGAGACTCGCGACGACTTCCGAGCGCTCGGAGTTCCCGATCGCCTCCAGCTGCTGCTCGAGTTCTCGAACGAGCTTCCGGCGCTGCCGGCGCACTATGCGGAGCACCCCGACCTGCTCGAACGCGTCGTCGAGTGCCAGTCCCCCGTCTTCATCTTCGTGGAGGTGCGTGACGGCGCCGCGCACCTGTACGCGACGGCCCCCGCCGAGTCGCCCACGACGCGCGGCTTCGCGTCGATCCTCGTGCAGGGCATCGACGGACTCACGCCAGACGAGGTGCTGTCGATCCCCGACGACTACCCGCAGACGCTCGGGCTCGGCGAGGCGGTCTCCCCGCTGCGAGTCCGGGGCATGACGGGGATGCTCGCACGCGTCAAGCGTCAGCTGCGGGCGCAGCTTCCGGGGTAGCGCGCATCGATCCGAGCCATCCGCCGACGAGTGCGCGCCAGCGCTCTGGGTCGTGGTTGGCGAGCTTCGTGTGCCTGGCGCCCTCGAACACCTCGAACCGGATGAGGTCGGGACGGGCCTCGGCGAATCGGCGGGAGCCGTCGATCGGCACGAAGCCGTCGTCGACGCTGTGCATGAGCAGCATCGGGACCGTGAACTCGTCCGCCCTGGCCACCGGGTCGAGGTCCGCGACGTCCACGGGGGCGGCGAGCCCGGTGAGCCCTCCGCTCCAGGGCTCGCCGAGGAGATGTGCGACCGCGGACCCGAGGCCGGCGGGCATCCCCAGCGCGCGACCCTGGAATCGCAGGATGTCGACCCAGTCGATGGCCGGCGAGTCGAGGATGATCCCGACGAGCGGCTCGCGGACCTCTTCGGAGCGCAACGCCGCCTGCAGCGAGATGGCGCCGCCCATCGACCAGCCCATGAGCACGATCCGGCTCGCGCCACGCTCACGCGCGTACGCGACCGCCGCGACGACGTCCGCCCATTCGGTTCCGCCGAGTCCGTACCTGCGGTCGGTGCTGGCCGGGGCCTCGCCATCGTTCCGGAAGCTGATGAGCAGCGTCGTCCAGCCGGCCTCCCTCGCCGGCTCGACGGCGCGAAGGCCCTCATGACGCTTCGCGCCGCGGCCGTGCACCTGAATGATCCAGTCGGTCGAGACCGCGCCGTCGCGATGGGCGGGCACGAGCCACGCGGGCGCCGGCCCGAGGGGGGTGGGCACGACGACGTCCTCGTAATCCGGCGTGATCTCCCACGGCCCGAGGTGCACCCAGCCGCTCATCCGGCCCGACCTGGCCCGATCGAGCCGCCCGAAGTCGACGCCCTCGACCCGGCGGGTCACCGTGCCCGCGGCTTCGCGGAGGACCTCGCCGACCCGGGCGTGACCGGCGTCGCGTTCGAACCAGAGCCCGTACGACCCGCGCATCCGCGTCTCATCCGATGCCGCCAGCACGACCTCGCCACGATGCGGGTCCGCCGACAGGATGCGCACGTCGTCGCGCCGGACCGGTTCGGGCGTGACGACGCGTCGGGCGAACACCACTGTGGTCGCGACGGCGGCGACCGCCGCAGCCACCGCGGTCCCAGCGGCGATCGCGCCGACCGTGGTCGCCGCGCCTCCTGGTCGGCCCATGATGCCCTCCGTTCGAAGCCCGATTCGGTGTCACCGGGGGCGGCGTGCCGCCGCGGCGCACTCTCGTCGAGACTCTAGTCTGCACACGTGCCCGACTCCTCGACGCATCACCCCCCAGAGTTCGCGGCCGCACTCGAGTCACTGCGTGCGGCCTCCCCCCGCGCGGAACTGCGCGTGCAGGAGATTCCGCCGCCAGGCGCGCTGGCGCCGTTCTCGGTCGCCCTCTCCGCCGACGTCGCACCGTCGCCGGGCCCTCACGGCGACGACTCGGAGCTCGGCACCGGGCGCTTCGTCCTGCTCTACGACGCGATGGAACCCGAGTCGTGGGGTGGCCGGTTCCGCATCGTCTGCTTCGCCCAGGCTCCGCTCGAGACCGACATCGGCCTCGACCCCTTCCTGGCGGATGTCGCGTGGTCCTGGCTCGTGGACGCCCTCGACGCACGCGGGGCGAACTACGTCGCGGCATCCGGGACCGCGACCAAGATCCTCTCGACCGGGTTCGGCGAACTCGCGCGCCAGGGCGACGGGGCGCAGATCGAGCTGCGGGCGTCGTGGACCCCCCTCGACGCCGGGATCGCCGCGCATGTGGAAGGCTGGAGCGAATTGTTGTGCATGCTGGCCGGGCTGCCGCCTCGCTCCGAGGGGGTGACCGCCCTGCCCCGACGGAGGTCGAAACGTGGATGAATTGCGGGTCATCGAGACACCCGCCGACTTCGACGACGCGGTCCGCCGCATCGGCGAGGGCGAAGGACCGATCGCCGTCGACGCCGAGCGTGCCAGCGGCTTCAAGTACTCGCAGCGGGCGTACCTGATCCAGATGTACCGCCGCGGCGCGGGCACCTTCCTCTTCGACCCGCCGCAGATCCCCGACTTCTCCGCACTCCAGTCCGTGATGGCCGACGAGGAGTGGGTGCTGCACGCCGCCAGCCAGGACCTCGCCTGCCTCCGCGAGGTCGGCCTGGAGCCCGACCGGATCTTCGACACCGAGCTCGCCGCACGGCTGCTCGGCATGCCGAGGGTCGGCCTGGCCGCTGTCGTCGAGGAGTTGCTCGGCATCCACCTGGCGAAGGAGCACTCGGCGGCCGACTGGTCGACTCGGCCGCTGCCCCAGCCGTGGCTGACCTACGCCGCGCTCGATGTCGAGCTGCTGGTCGACGTGCGCGATCGACTCGTGGAGCGCCTCGTCGAGACCGAGAAGACCTCGCTCGCGGCTGAGGAGTTCGACGCGGTGCTCCGGCGCGAGCCCAAGCCGGTCGGACCGGAGCCCTGGCGCAGGCTCTCCGGCATCCACGCGATCCGGTCCCCCCGCAGCCTCGCCGTCGCCCGTGAGCTCTGGCTCGCCCGGGACGAGTTCGCGTCGTCCACGGATGTCGCACCCGGGCGTCTCGTGCCGGACGCCTCGATCCTCGCGGTCGTCAAGGCCCTGCCCCGCACGCGCAAGGCGCTCGCCGACCTGCGCGCGTTCACCGGGCGGGCGAGTCGGACCGAGCTGGATCGATGGTGGGCGGCGGTCGAGCGCGGCCTCACCACCGAGGACCTCCCGGCCACCCGCATCCCGAACGATGCGCCGCCGCCCCCGCGAGCCTGGGCGATGCGCAATCCGGAGGCCGACGCGAGGCTGCGCTTCGCGAAGGCCGCCGTGACGGAGGTCGCCGAGGCGATGGACATGCCCGTCGAGAATCTGCTGACCCCCGATCACCTCCGTCGGCTCGCGTGGCATCCGCCCGCCGCGCCCGACCTCGGCTCGATCCGTGCCGAGCTCGAAGCGCTCGGCGCACGGCCCTGGCAGATTGACGCTACGGCACAGAGAATCTCCGTCGCCTTTGTGGACGCGTCACAATCCGTGCTCGACGCTGAGAAGCCGGTTTCGTAGGAACCGTCAAGCGATTCAGGGCCCCCTCAGGCGCATTCGTAGGATCGAGTCATCCAGATCGAAAGTGAGCTGCAGCGTGGCACATCAAGCTGATGTCGTGTTCGTCGACGGAGTCCGTACTCCGTTCGGCAAGGCCGGCGAAAAGGGCATGTATTGGAACACCCGAGCCGACGACCTCGTCGTGAAGGCGATCGTCGGGCTCCTCGAGCGCAACCCGAACGTCCCGAAGGAGCGCATCGACGAGGTCGCGATCGCAGCGACGACGCAGACGGGTGACCAGGGCCTCACGCTCGGCCGCACCGCGGCGATCCTCGCGGGCCTGCCGAAGACCGTCCCCGGTTTCTCGATCGACCGCATGTGCGCCGGTGCGATGACGGCCGCCGCCATGGTGTCCGGCTCGATCGGCTTCGGCATGTACGACCTCGCCATCGCCGGCGGTGTCGAGCACATGGGTCACCACCCGATGGGTTCCGGCGTCGACCCCAACCCCCGTTTCCTCTCGGAGCGCCTCGTCGGCGAGGACGCCCTCGTCATGGGCGCGACCGCCGAGCGCATCCACGACCGGTTCCCGCAGCTCACCAAGGAGCGCAGCGACCGCTACGCCCTCGCGAGCCAGCAGAAGACGGCGGCAGCGTACGCCGCAGGCAAGATCCAGCAGGACCTCGTCTCGGTCGCGATCCGCACCGAGCAGGGCTGGGGCCTCGCCACGCAGGACGAGGTCATGCGACCCGAGACCACGCTCGAGGGGCTCGCAGCACTGAAGACGCCGTTCCGCCCGCACGGGCGCATCACTGCCGGCAACGCCTCCGGATTGAACGACGGCGCCACGGCCGCCCTGCTCGCATCGGGCGACACCGCGAAGGAGCTCGGCCTCACCCCGAAGATGCGGCTCGTCAGCTACGCGTTCGCCGGCGTCGATCCCGAGATCATGGGCATCGGCCCGATCCCCGCCACCGAGAAGGCCCTTCGCAAGGCGGGCCTGACGATCGCGGACATCGACCTCTTCGAGATGAACGAGGCGTTCGCCGTGCAGGTGCTCTCCTTCCTCGACCACTACGGCATCGCCGACGACGACCCCCGGGTGAACCCGTGGGGCGGCGCGATCGCCGTCGGCCACCCGCTCGCCTCCTCCGGCGTGCGCCTCATGAACCAGCTCGCGAGCCAGTTCACCGAGCGGCCCGACGTGCGCTACGGCATCACGAGCATGTGCGTCGGCCTCGGACAGGGCGGCACGATGATCTGGGAGAACCCGAACTTCGACAAGAAGGCGAAGAAGCGCGCATGACCGACTACTCGACCATCGACTTCGACTCGCTCGTCGCTCTCGCCGGCGACGACGAGGTCGTGACCCATTCCTACGTCCGCGACATCCGCCTCGCCTCCGGCAGGACGCTCGCCCTCGTCACGCTCGACAACGGGCGCGACCACACCCGTCCCAACACCCTCGGCGCCGCGACCCTGCTCGAGTACGCGGCGACGCTCGACGCGCTGAAGGCACGCGCGGCCGCGGGCGAGATCGACGCGGTCGCCGTGACGGGCAAGCCGTTCATCCTCGCCGCAGGCGCAGACCTCTCGAAGGTCGCGGAGATCCCCGACAAGGAGACGGCGAAGAAGTTCGTCCAGCTCGGTCACCACGCGCTCAGCAAGCTGTCGGGCCTCGGCGTGCCGACGTTCGTGTTCACGAACGGCCTCGCGCTGGGCGGCGGCCTCGAGATCGGCCTGCACGCCGACTACCGCACCGTCGACGCATCCGCCCCGGCCCTGGCCCTTCCCGAGGTCTTCCTCGGGCTCATCCCGGGATGGGGCGGCGCGACGATCCTGCCGAACCTCATCGGCATCGAGAACGCCCTCAAGGTGATCATCGAGAACCCGCTCAAGCAGAACCGCACGATGAAGGCGCAGGACGCGTTCGACCTCGGCATCGCCGACGCGATCTTCCCCTCGGTCAACTACCTCGAGGACTCGCTGAGGTGGGCCGACGGCGTGCTCACCGGCGCGATCAAGGTGAGGCGCCCCAACGAGCCGGGCAAGCTCGAGCGCCTCGCCAAGTGGGACATCGCGATCAAGGTCGCACGCGACATGCTGACCAAGCGCATCGGCACGGTGCCGCAGGCCCCGTATGCGGCGCTCGACCTGATGAAGGCGGCGAAGTCCGGAACGCGCGCCGAGGGATTCCAGCGGGAGGACGAGGTGCTGGCCGACCTCATCGCCGGTGACCAGCTCCAGGCCTCGATCTACTCGTTCAACCTCGTGCAGAAGCGCGCCAAGCGCCCGGCCGGCGCACCCGACAAGGCCATCGCCAAGAAGGTCACGAAGGTCGGCGTGGTCGGCGCCGGGTATATGGCGAGCCAACTCGCCCTGCTGTTCGTCCGCCGCCTGCAGGTGCCCGTGGTCATCACGGACATCGACCAGGAGCGCGTCGACAAGGGCGTGGCCTACATCGCTGGAGAGATCGACGCGCTGCACGGCAAGGGCCGCATCTCCCCCGACGAGGCGAATCGGTTGAAGGCCCTCGTGACGGGCACCACCGACAAGGCCGACTTCGCCGACTGCGACTGGGTCATCGAGGCCGTGTTCGAAGAGCTCGAGATCAAGCAGAACGTGTTCGCTGAGGTGGAGCGGTACGTCTCGCCCGAGGCGGTGCTCGCCACGAACACCTCCTCGCTCTCCGTCGAGCAGATCGGGGCGAAGCTCGCCAACCCCGAGCGCCTCGTCGGATTCCACTTTTTCACGCCCGTCGCGCTCATGCCGCTGATCGAGGTCGTCAAGACCTCGCACACCGACGAGGCGACCCTCTCGACCGCCATGGTGACGGCGAAGAACCTCAAGAAGAACGCCGTGATCACCGCCGACACCCCCGGTTTCGTCGTGAACCGCCTCCTCGCCGTACTGCTCGGCGAGGCCATGCGGGCGGTCGACGAGGGCACCACCTTCGAGACCGTCGACAAGGCGATCGCGCCGCTCGGCCTTCCCATGGCGCCGTCGGCCCTGCTCGACCTCGTCGGGCTCAAGGTCGGCGCCCACGTGCTCGACACCCACCACGCGGCGTTCCCCGACCGGTTCTACCGGAGCGAGAACCTGCACCGGCTCGCCGACTACGGCAAGCTGCTCGAGAAGGACGACAAGGGCAAGGTCAAGGGCTTCGACAAGGGCGCGCTGAAGCTCGTCGCCGGCGGCAAGAACCCTCGCAGCGCCGACGAGATCCTCGTCGCGCTGGAAGACGGCCTCGCGCGCGAGATCAAGCTGATGCTCGACGGTGACGTCGTCGCCGCGCCGGAGGACATCGACCTCTGCATGATCCTCGGTGCGGGCTTCCCGTTCCAGATGGGCGGCGTGACGCCGTATCTCGACCGCGTCGGGGCATCCGAGCGCGTCTTCGGTGCGACCTTCCACACGCCGCCGGTTCGCGGCGTCGAGGCGTAACGCCGGTTCGACCCGAAGGGGCCGGCTCCGCGATTGCGGAACCGGCCCCTTTCGTGTGTCACCCCTCGGCCACTGAGCGGCAACCGACCAGACGGCCGGCCCGAGGGCGGACGGGCTAGCTGTACTGACCTCGACCGTTGTTGATTCGGTCGATGGGGGTTTTGCCTCCGATGCCGAGGTGGGTTCTGTCTAGGTTGTAGTGGTCGAGCCAGGTTGGCAAGGCTGCTGCGCGTTCCGTGTTG
>NZ_WBIR01000008.1 GCF_009749395.1 Agromyces salentinus | reverse complement strand
CGACGCCGGACGCGCCGACGCCGGACGCGCCGACGCCCGCGGCGCCGACGCCCGCGGCGCCGACGCCCGACGTCGCGCACGACGCGACCCACGAGCCCGAGCGGGCCCCCGAGCCCGACCCCGCGGCATCCGACCCGGAACCTCGCACCAGCCCAGCAGCAGCATCCATCCCCACCACAACAGAGAGGTGACCACCATGTCCCAGGAACCGCAGCGCACCGCCGCCGCGACGCGCAGCGCACCGACGCGCACCGTCGCCGCGATCGCGGCCGCATCCGCCCTGCTCGTCGCGATGAGCGCGTGCAGCACCCCGAGCGCCGGCGGCGATCCCGCCGAGGCGGCGCCCGGCGTCACCGACGACACCGTGACGATCGGCACGCACCAGCCACTGACCGGCCCAGCCGCCGCCGGCTACTCCTCGATCTCGGCCGCGACCACGGCGTACTTCGCGTACCTCAACGAGAACGGCGGGGTGAACGGCCGCGAGATCGAGTACCTCGTGAAGGACGACGGCTACAACCCCGCGAACACGCAGACCGTCGTGCGCGAGCTCGTGCAGGACGACGAGGTCTTCGCGATCCTGAACGGGCTCGGCACGCCGACGCACACGTCGGTGCTCGACTACCTCAACCAGAACGAGGTGCCCGACCTGTTCGTGGCGTCCGGCTCGACGAGCTGGAACCAGCCGGAGGAGTACCCCTGGACCTTCGGGTTCAACGCCGACTACGTCACGGAGGCCGAGGCGCTCGCCCAGTACGCCGAGGACGAGTTCGCGGGCAAGGCGGTCTGCGTGCTCGGCCAGGACGACGACTTCGGGGACGAGTTCATCGAGGGCCTCGAGAACGTGCTCGGCGAGGGGTCGCTCGCGAGCGTGCAGCGGTACTCGGTCTCCAACCAGGACGTGGTCGCGCAGATCGGCGCCATGCAGGCGGCCGGCTGCGAGGTCAACATGCTCGCCACGGTCAACGGCTTCACGGCCCTCGCGATCGGCACGGCCGCGAAGCTCGGCTACCAGGCGCAGTGGATGTCCTCGTCGTCGGGCGGCGACTACGCGACCCTGGCCGGATTCCTCGGCGATGCCGCCCCGGCCCTGCTCGAGGGCTTCGTGACCACGAACTACCTCCCGTACGCGCCGGGCAACGAATGGGACGACCTGTTCCGCCAGATCAACGACGAGTACAACGACGGCGCCCCCTTCGACGGCAACACCGTGTTCGGGATGTCGGTCGGCTACCTCTTCGCCGAGGCCCTCGCGAAGGCGGGGGAGGACCCCACCAGGCAGGGCATCGTCGACGCGATCACGTCGGGCGACCTCGTCGGCAACGGCCTCGTGCCGCTCTCGTTCGGCGAGGACAGCCACGCCGCCTACAAGGGCGTCTCGATCACCGAGGTGGTCGCCGGCGTGCAGGACTTCATCGGCGTGACCTACGTCAGCGACGGGTCCGGCGGCGTCGAGGCGTACGACGGCGACGCCGTGCCGCTCGAGAACGACGGCCTCCCCACGTCGTAGCCCGAGCAGGAGGGCGGCGGATGCCCCGGGCCGACCAGGTCCGGGGCATCCGCCGTCTCCGCGTGGGCGGGGGTTCGTGCCGTCGCAGCGGACACCGGACCGAGATCACGGCGCCGTAACGATCGCCGCGATCCGGTGCCGTCGCTTGACGGACGGGATCCGACCTCGCATACTGAGCTGACAAAACGATTGGGCAAGCAATGGCGCAGGACAAGGTGACGATCAAGCAGGTCGCGGCGGCAGCCGGCGTCTCGATCACGACGGTGTCCCATGTCCTGAACCACGTGCCGGGCAAGCGCATCCACCCCCACACCCGCGAGCGGGTGCTGGCCGAGGCAGCACGCCTCGGATACACGCCGAACATGCTGGCGCAGAGCCTCCGGACCCAGCGATCGCACACCATCGGCCTGGTGGGCGACGAGATCGCCACGACGCCGTTCGCCGGCAAGATCATCCTCGGCGCCCAGGACGTGGCGACCTCCCATGACTCGGTCGTCTTCGTCGTCAACACCGGCTACGAACGGGAGACCGAGGATCGCGAGATCGAAGCGCTCCTGCGTCGGCAGGTCGACGGCATCCTGTACGCGGCGATGTACCACCGTCCCGTGGAGTTGCCGGCCAAGCTCGCGAACATCCCCACCGTGCTGATCAACGCGTCATGCGCCGATCGCAGCGTGGCGTGGGCCGTTCCGGATGAGGCTGCCGGCGGTGAGGACGCCGCGGAGGTCCTGCTCTCCGCCGGGCACCGGCGCTTGGCCTTCATCAACGACGTGGACGAGATCCCGGCCGCGTTCGGCCGCGAGGAGGGATTCCGCCGGCGCGCCGCGGCCTGGGGGCTGGCGCAGGAGGACCTCCGAGTGGTGACGGCCGAGGCCGACCCGGCGGGAGGCTACGAGGCGGCGCGGCTGCTCCTCGACGACGCGGCCGATAGGCCGAGCGGGATCTTCTGCTTCAACGACCGAATGGCGATGGGGGTGTACCGCGCAGCCGCAGAACTCGACCTGCACGTGCCGCGCGACGTCTCGATCGTCGGGTTCGACAACCAGGACTTCATCGCAGACGGGCTCCATCCAGGGCTCACGACGGTGGAGCTGCCGCATTACGAGATGGGGGTCTGGGCCGCGAAGGAGCTGTTCCACCAGATCTCCTCGGAGCAGAGGCCTGCCCTCGCCCCGACCACGAGCATCCGGGGGCCGGTCATACACCGGGCCTCGGTAGCGCCGCCCGCCCAGGGTTCAGACCTGGGTGGGCGGCACCAACCGGTCGACAGGCGCGGCAACGCCTGATCGGTCGATGAAACCGAAGAACCATCACCACCCGATGAAGGAGAGTTCTGTGTCCCGAAAAATCGGTCGCATCGTTGCGGCCAGCCTAGCGACCCTCGCCGTCGCCGCAACCGCAGGTTGCGTCGCAGGCGGAGGATCCGGCGATGGTGCCGGAAGCAGCAGCACCATCGAGTTGTGGACTCATGCCGGCGGCAATGAGGCCGAACTGGGGGTCATCACCACGATCGTCGAGGACTTCAACGCGAGTCAGGACGAGTACACGGTCGAGGTCACCGACTTCCCGCAGGATGCCTACAACGACGCGGTCGTCGCTGCGGCGACGGCGGGCGACCTGCCGTGCATCGTCGACATCGATGGACCGAACGTCGCCAACTGGGCCTGGGCGGGGTACATCCAGCCCCTCGGACTGCCTGAGGAGACGTACGACGGACAACTTCCGGGCACGCTCGGCGTCATCGACGACGAGGTCTACGCGTACGGCTTCTTCGACGTCGCCCTGGCGATGTTCAGCCGGGAATCCACGCTCAACGACGCCGGAGTCCGGATCCCCACGGTCGACGACCCCTGGACCGGCGACGAGTTCGACGAGGCGCTCGCCAAGATCGACGGTCTCGGCCGGTACGACCAGGCCGTGGACTTCGGCACCGGCGGCGGAGGCGAGTGGATCCCCTACGCCTACTCGCCCCTCCTCCAGAGCTTCGGCGGCGACCTGATCGACCGCTCGACCTTCGAGACCGCGGACGGCGCCCTCAACGGGCCGGAAGCGCTCGAGTGGGCCCAGTGGTTCCGTGGACTCGTCGACAGCGGCTACATGGCGCAGACCTCCGGGGAGGACGCCACGGCCGACTTCGTCAACGGGACCAGCGGCATCCTGTACACCGGCAACTGGGCCGACGCCACGGTTCGCGATGCGTTCGACGACGCCGTCGTGCTGCCGCCGCCCAACTTCGGCGACGGCCCCAAGATCGGTGCCGGCTCCTGGCAGTGGGGGCTCACGACCGGCTGCGACGAGGTCGACGGCGCCCGCGCCTACCTCGAGTTCGCCCACGACACGAAGTACTTCGTGGAGTACGGCGAAGCCACCGGCCTCATTCCCGCGACGCTCGACGCAGCCGAGGAGATCCCGGCGTTCGCCGAGGGTGGCGACAGCCGCATCTACCTCGAACTCGCGAACCAGTTCGCCGTCGTGCGCCCCGAGACGGCCGCGTACCCGTTCATCTCCTCGGTGTTCCAGAAGGCCACGCAGGACATCCTGTCCGGCGGCGACCCGCAGGCCATCCTCGACAAGGCGGTCTCGGACATCGATCGTGACATCGAGCAGAACGGCGGCTACACGTTCTGATTCGGAACGTCGCCGCTCGTGGGCGCGGCGCCGGCCACCGTGCGCCGCGCCCACTGACATCACAGAGGCAACCATGACCACTCGCACCACTGCACCCCCACGCCAGGCAGCCGCATCCGACGGCACCGGGCAGCACCGGCCGTCCCGCACGCTGAAGGGCGAACGCACCGCGGCCGCGTGGATGATCAGTCCGGCACTGGTGCTGTTCATCCTGTTCCTGATCATCCCCATCGTGCTGGCGTTCGGGCTGGCCTTCACGAACACCCGCCTGATCTCGCCCCGCCCGGGTGAATTCGTCGGCCTGGACAACTTCGCCTACCTGTTCACGGATCCGGTGTTCTGGGCGTCCGTTCGGAACACCTTCGCCTTCGCCCTGGTCGTCGTCCCGGTGCAGGCCGGCTCGGCGCTGCTCCTCGCCCTCCTCGTGAATGCGAAGGTCCGCGGCACGAACTTCTTCCGAACCGTGTACTTCCTCCCGGTGGTGACCTCGATGGTCGTCGTCTCGCTCCTCTGGCGGTTCATGTACGAGAAGGACGGGTTGATCAACCAGTTCCTCGGCCGCGTCACCGGCGGGGCATACGACCCGATCGACTGGCTGAACGACCCGGTCTGGGCCCTGCCCGCGATCATGTTCATGTCCATCTGGCAGGGCGTCGCCTTCCACATGGTGATCTGGCTGGCCGGGCTGCAGACCATTCCGGCCGAGCTGTACGAGGCGTCCGAGATCGACGGGGCGAACAAGCTCCAGCAGTTCCGATACGTCACCTGGCCAGGACTCCGGCAGACCGCGACGCTGATCCTCGTCACCATCACGATCGCGTCGTTCAGCCTGTTCACGCAGATCGCCGTGATGACCCAGGGCGGCCCGCTCGACAGCACGACCACCGTCGTCTACCAAGCGGTCCGAACCGGGTACCAACAGCTCCAGACCGGGCTGGCCTCGGCCATCTCCCTCGTCTTCTTCGCCATGGTGCTCGTCATCTCGGGCATCCAGCGCTACCTCACCCGCGAAAGGAGCTGAGGCTCGTGACCGCCACCGAAGCCCTCGTCCTCCCGGACGTCGACACCCCCGACCGCGCGACCAGGAGCCGGCCGCCCGCGAGGAGGCGAGTGGGCATCACGGTCGTCCGCGGCGCACTCGCCGTGTTCTTCGCACTCCCGATCGTCTTCATGCTCATCTCGTCGCTCAAGCCCGACCTGCAGATCTTCGCCGACCTGGGATCCTGGCGTGCGCTCGCGCCGGTCGGCGACGTGTCGCTCGACAACTACACCGGCGTCTTCGACCGGGTGCCGTTCTGGCAGTTCCTCCTCAACTCGGTGGTCATCTCCTGCGCGACCGTGGTCCTCGGCGTGCTCATCAACAGCATGGCCGCCTTCGCCCTGTCGCGGTTGCGGTGGCGAGGACGGGGATTCGTCCTCACCGTCATCCTCGCGACCCTGATCGTGCCGTTCGAGACGCTCGCGCTGCCGCTGCTGTGGTGGGTCAACAAGCTCCCCGCATTGGAGGCCGACGGGTTCAGCCTCGCGTTCACCCAGGGCTGGCTGAACACGTACCACGTGCAGATCGTCCCGTTCATCGCCAACGCGTTCTCGGTGTACCTCTTCTACCAGTTCTTCTCCTCGATTCCGCGGGAACTGGACGAAGCGGCACGGGTCGACGGCGCCGGCTGGTTCACCATCTACTCCCGCATCGTGATGCCGCTCTCGGGGCCGGCCATCGCGACGGTGTCGATCCTGACCTTCCTCCCGGCCTGGAACTCCTACCTGTGGCCGCTGATGGTCATCCAGAGCGAGGAGTTGCGGCCCGTCATGGTGGGGCTCCAGTACTTCTTCCAGCTCAACGTGTCGTGGGGTCAGGTCATGGCGTACTCCTCACTCATCACGGTGCCCGTCGTGGCGCTCTTCATCGCGTTCCAACGTTCCTTCATCAACTCGATCGCATCCTCAGGAGTCAAAGGCTGATGCCGTACACGCTTCCCGACGTCTGGACCTGGGACATGTGGTTCGCAGACGACGGAACGAACCACCACGTGTTCTACCTCAAGGCCTCACGGGCGCTCGGCGACCCGAACCGGCGCCACTTCCACGTGACCATCGGGCATGCCGTCTCCGACGACCTCCGGACCTGGCGCGAAGTACGTGATGCGCTCATCGTCTCGGACGAGCCGGCGTTCGACGACTGCACGACCTGGACCGGCTCCATCGTCCGTGATGCGGATGGCGCCTGGCGGCTGTTCTACACCGGCACCTCGAAGGCCGAAGGCGGCCTCGTCCAACGCGTGGGGACGGCGACCTCGACCGACCTCTCCACGTGGCGGAAACAGCCGGGCGCCGTCACCGAGGCAGACCCCCGGTGGTACGAGAAGTACGGGACCGGTCAGTGGTTCGACGAGGCCTGGCGCGACCCGTGGGTCTCTCCCGCCCCGGACGGACCGGGATGGCGCATGCTCGTCACGGCTCGCGCGAACACGGGCGACGCCGACGACCGCGGGGTCATCGGCGTCGCGACCTCGGACGACCTCGTCACGTGGTCGGTGCAGCCACCGGCCTCGACGCCCGGGGCCGGATTCGGGCAGCTGGAAGTCCCCCAGGTGGCGTGGATCGACGGTCGCGGCGTGCTCATCTTCAGCTGTCTCGCGAACGAGATGAGCGCGTCGCGCCGGTCCCCGGGCGGAGGGGGTGTCTGGGCCGTCCCCCTCACGGACGGGGAGGCGCTCTTCCCGATCGAGCGCGCGGTCCGCCTGACCGACGAGACGCTCTACGCGGGACGCCTGGTTCAGGATCGGGACGGCGGGTGGGTCCTCTTCGCCTTCCACCACGTCGACGCCGGCGGCAACTTCGTCGGGTCCCTCTCCGATCCGATGCCCGTGTCATGGGCGCCCGACGGTCGACTCCGAGTGAGCGACGGGCGGTTCGATCATCTCCTCGACCACGAGGAGGTCATCCAGCCGACGGGCGGGTAGCCCCGCAGCCGTCAGATGAAGCCGTCGTAGGCGCGCCTGACGACGCTCGAATGGATCCAGTCGATCAGGGTGACGAAGTCCCACACCGGAAGGCCCGTGGCATCCTGGATCTGCTTGGCGTACGGGGGCATGTCGCTGCATTCGAGGAGCAGGGCGCCGATGTCGGGGTTGGCCCTCACGAGCTCCACGGCCGCCCCGACGACCTCGTCGCGCACCTGATCGAGGTCCATCCAGCCCTGGTCCTCGAGGATCGCTCCGCGGAAGCCGGGACTGTGCTCCATGCCCGCCACGACGATCGGTGCGTCCTCGCGGATGCCGACCGCGGCCAGCATCCGCTCGTCGAGGCTGCTCCGCTTCGCGCAGAGGATGCCCAACCGTTGCCGCGGCTGCAGCGCTGCGAGCACCATCGGCACCTGGCAGAGGCTGGACAGGAACACCGGCACCGGCAACGCCTCGGCGAGCTCGCGCTGGAAGCGGGCGAAGTACCCGCACGCGCCCACGATCGCACGGCAGCCGTCTGCGACGAGCTCTCGCGCGGCGGCGAGGATCGGCTCGAGCAGGGTCGGATCGCCACCGATGAGCCGCGGGCTGTCGGCGCCTTCGACGACCTTGAACCGGACGGGGTAGCCATAGGTCGACGCGTTCGCGACGTTGCCGGGGATGATGGGGTAGCCGGTGTTCAGCAGCAGGATGCCGACCGCGTGCCCCGCCATCACCTGTGCGGCGGGCTGGTGGATGATCGTGCCCATGCTGCTCCTCACCACGCGTCGGCCATTGACGAATGAAGCCAGACCTCACGGTACCGCGGGGCGCGCCGAGGTGGGCATGTCCCGGCGGCATCCGGGTCGCGTGCCCGGTGACGGTGACCGCCACCCGGCGTCGACCCGCGAGCGCTCAGCCTGCGCGCGAGGCCTGCGGGCCCGAGTGGGACGTTCCGGAGGCCGGTGCCGTTCCGGAGGCAGGCGACGTTCCGGAGGCCGGTGCCGTTCTGGAGAGGTACCGGACTCCGGTCAGTCGTTCGGATGCGTCCCACAGCTCGACGGCCGACCGAAGGTCCGTGGCTCGGCGGGCGTACGGGACGCCGACGGCATACGGGTTCGCCTTCGATCCGCCCGGGCCCCAGAAGAGCTGCGGCGAGACGCCGTCGCTCAGGGCGGCGGCCAGGACGCCGATGTCCGCAGGCTCGGGCTCCCGACCGATCACGCGGGCGAGGATGCCGGTCGCCGCCCGCGTCGCGCGCGACGGATACGTGGTGTGGAGGGGCGTGCGCGCCATGCCGGGGTGCGCACCGAAGCTCCTGGCTGCGCTGCCGGTCGCCTCGAGTCGCCGGTTCAGCTCGACGGCGAACATCGCATTGGCGAGCTTGGACCGGATGTACGCGCGGCCGGGCGAGTAGCCCGACGCGTCTGCCAGACGGTCCAGGTCCAGCTTCCCGCTCGGGTAGAGCGACGAGGAGACGGTGATGATCCGTGCGCTCGCCGCTGACCGGAGCGCGGGAAGCAGCCGCCCGGTCAGGGCGAAGTGGCCCAGGTGGTTCGTGGCGAACTGGCGTTCCGTGCCGTTCCGATCCCGTCCGAACGGGACGCTGCTCATGGCGGCGTTCAGGACGAGCGTGTCGAGGGGGTCGCGTCCGACGAGATCGGCGAATCGATGGATGGAATCGGGGTCGATCAGGTCGAGCGGGAGGACCCGGATGCGGTCCTGCGGAAGTCGGTGCTCGGCGAGGAGCGCCTGCCGCACCTGCTCGCCGCGCTCGGTGCCGCGGGCCCCGACGATCACGGTCGCGCCCCGGGCGGCGAGGGTGCGCGTGGTGATGGCGCCGAGGCCGCCGGTGCCGCCGGTCACGACCGCCCGGTGCCCGGTCAGGTCCCTCGTGGTGGACAACGGATCGGTCAGCCGTACGCGCATGTTGTTCGTCATGTCGGCAGCGTAAAGTCTGACATCAACGTCAAGGTCAAGGGGAGCGGCATGAGGATCGGCGAACTGAGCGAGCGCACCCGGACCAGCCCCCGATCGCTGCGATACTACGAACAGCAGGGACTGCTGACGTCCGACCGCGAGCACAACGGATACCGGGACTACGGCGCGAACGCCGTCGCCACGGTGCAGACCATCCGCTCGCTCATCGAGATCGGGCTGCCCACGGCACTCGTGAAGGAGGTGCTGCCCTGCACGGTCGGCGAGAAGTCCGAGGCGGCCTGCCCCGAGCTGCTCGCTCGGATCGCCGCACTCCGCGAGGACGTGCGTTCGAGGGCCGAGCGGTTGAAGGACGTCGAGACGGCGTTGGGCTCCTACCTGGAAGCCAACTCGCGCTGACGCGCTGACGTGGGTGCTCGCGCTGACGCGGTGCACCCACGGACGGTCGCGCCCGCTCGAGGGTCCTCGAGCGCCCGGGCGACCCGGTCCGCTACCAGATGGTGCCGCCGCCGATCGAGATGCCGCCCCACGTGAGCGCGATGAAGATCGCGGCGAACACGACCGGTGCGATGCCCTTGCCGCTGCGCGACAGCCCCTTCAGGAGGGCGATGACGGCGAGGACGGCCGCGATGATCGAGAGGCCACCGCCGAGGATCAGGCCGATGAACAGCGGGATGGGCATGAGCACGAGGCCCGCCAGTGCGACCCAGAATGCGGCCCAGGCAGTCGGATTGGAGCGACGTTCGACAGAGGAGGACATACTCCAGTATCTCGTGTCCGGGGCCCGCGGGGCTCATCGCATCGCGGCGCCCGGGGCTCACCGCGTCCCGGCGCCGGGAGCGGGCACCGTCTCGGGGGCGTACTGCTCGACGAGCTGGCGCTTGAGCACCTTGCCGCTGCCGCCGAGCGGAAGCGACTCGACGACGTGCACGACGCGTGGGTACTTGTACGCCGCGATGCGCTCCTTCGTGAACGCGACGAGCGCCTCGGGCTCGACCTCGTGCCCGTCGAGGGCGACGACCGCGGCGTGCACCTCCTGCCCGTGCGTGTCGTCGGCGATGCCGAAGACGGCGGCGAGCGCGACATCCGGATGCCGCATCATGACGGCCTCGACCTCGGTGGGGTACACGTTGTAGCCGTTGCGCACGATCATGTCCTTCTTGCGGTCGACGATCGTGATGATGCCGTCGACGATCGTGCCGAGGTCGCCCGTGCGGAACCAGCCGTCGACGACGGCCTCGGCCGAGGCGTCCGGTCGCCCGAGGTAGCCCTTGAAGAGGTTGTGGCCGCGCACGACGATCTCACCCAGCGCGCCGGGTTCGTCGAGCATGGCGATGCGGCCCTCGACCTCGGAGTCGGCGATGGCGGCGTCGATGCCCCAGTAGGTGCGGCCGACGGTACCCGGTCGGATCGGCTCGCCGACCATGTTGAACGACACCGTCGGCGAGGTCTCGGTGAGGCCGTAGCCCTCGTGCACCTCGGCGCCGTACGCGCGCTCGAAGGCCTCGAGCAGCGCGACCGGCAGCGCGGCGCCGCCCGAGACGGCGTAGCGCAGCGGCGGCCGTTCCTCCGCGCGGGCCGCGGCTTCGACCATGCCGACGAACATGGTCGGCACGGCCGTGAAGACGGTCGCCCCATGCGCGTTCATGAGCGCGAGCGCCTCGTCGGGGTCGAACTTCGGCAGCAGGATCACGGAGGCGCCCTTGCGGAACGAGATGTTCATGACCGCGGTCTGCCCGAACGTGTGGAAGAGCGGCAGTCCGCCGAACACGACGTCGTCGGCGCGCATGTCGAACGCGTCGATGAGCGCGCAGTGCACCTGCTCGACGATCGCGAGGTGCGAGCCGACGGCGCCCTTCGGCGTGCCCGTCGTGCCGCTCGTGTAGAGGATGGTCGCGGCATCCGTCGGGCGCACCGACACATGCCGTTCGATGGGGTCGGATGCCGCGGCCTCCGCCTCGAGCCGCGGCAGGTCGGGTCCGCCCGACTCGACGGGCGGCGTCAGCACGGTGACGAGCGGGACGCCGGCGGAGGTCGCGGCGGGCACGGCCTCGGCGAGCATCGGCCCGGCGGCGACGAGCACGTCGGCGCCGGAGTCCCGCAGCACGTACTCGATCTCCTCGGCCTTGAAGAGCAGGTGCACGGGCACGACGATCGCGCCGAGTGCGAGGGCGGCGTAGTAGACGCGCGCGAAGTCGGGCACGTTCGGCACGAGCATCGCGACCCGGTCGCCGCGACCGATTCCGCGGTCCCGGAGGGCGCCGGCGTAGGCGCGGCTCTGGTCCCACAGCGTGCCGTAGTCGATCGTCTGTCCCATGAAGTGCAGCGCGGGCCTGGTCGGCATGCGTGCCGCCGACTCGGCGAGCATGCTCGCGACCGAGAGAGTGCCGAAGCCGTCGCCGTCGACGGCGGGGTCGGCGGGGTGGGAGTGCGTGGGGGTCATGCTGGGGTTCCTTTCATCGTCGTTGATGGAGCAGGGAGGGCCGGTCGGGCGGTTGGCCGGTCGCCGTGAGGGGCAGCAGCGGCCGTCAGCGCCGTGGCGCCTTCAGCTCGGCACGGCCGAGGGCGTTCAGGTGCACCTCGTCGGGCCCGTCGGCCAAGCGCAGCGAGCGGGCGCCGGCGAACATCTCGGCGAGCGGCTGGTCGCCCGAGACGCCGGCGGCGCCGAAGAGCTGGATGGCGCGGTCGAGGATCTGCTGCACGGCCCGCGGCACGGCGATCTTGATGGCCTGGATCTCGGTCATCGCCCTGCGGTTGCCGACCGTGTCCATGAGCCACGCGGTCTTCAGCACGAGCAGGCGCAGCGACTCGACCTGGATGCGGGACTCCGCGACCCATTCGCGCACGACGCCCTGCTCGGCGAGCGGCCGTCCGAACGCGACCCGGGCGTTCGCACGCTCCTGCACGAGGGAGAGGGCGCGCTCGGCCATGCCGATGGCGCGCATGCAGTGGTGGATGCGGCCGGGCCCGAGCCGAGCCTGCGCGATCGCGAACCCCTCGCCCTCGCCGGCGATGAGGTTCGCGGCCGGCACGCGCACGTCGTCGAAGGCGATCTCCGCGTGACCGCCGTGGTCGCGGTCGTCGTAGCCGAACACGGTGAGCGGGCGGATGATGCGCACGCCCGGAGTGTCGCGGGGCACGAGGATCATCGACTGCTGCCGGTGCCGCTCGGCGTCGGGGTCGGTCTGGCCCATGACGATGAAGATCGCGGCATCCGGGTTCATCGCGCCCGTGGACCACCACTTGCGGCCGGTGATCACGTACGAGTCGCCGTCGCGGCGGATGCGGGTCGCGATGTTCGTCGCGTCCGACGACGCGACATCCGGCTCGGTCATGCAGAAGGACGAGCGGATGTCGCCCGCGAGCAGCGGCTCGAGCCATTCCGCCTGCTGGTCGGGGGTGCCGAAGTCGGCGAGGACCTCCATGTTGCCCGTGTCGGGCGCGGCGCAGTTGAACGCGACGGGTGCGAGCCGCGGCGACCATCCGGTGCGCTCCGCGAGCGGCGCGTACTGCACGTTCGTGAGGCCGGCGCCGCGCTCGCCGGGGAGGAAGAGGTTCCAGAGGCCCTCGGCGCGGGCGGCGTCGCGCAGTTCCCCGACCACGGGTCGGAAGCTCCACTCGCCCGGCGTCGCGGCGAGCTGCTCGTCGAGCACCCGCTCGGCCAGGATCGCCCGCTCGTGCACGAACGCCTCGACGCGGTCGATGAGGTCGAGCGTGCGCTGGTCGTGGCTGAATTCCATGCGTCAGACTCCCGTGTTCGTCGTGGTCGAGTCGGTGGCGTGCGCGAGGCCCGTGCTCGCGAGCGGCTCGACGAGTTGGCCGATACGGTCGAATCCGTCGCCGAGGGTCTGGCCCTGCCGGTAGCGGTAGTGGATGCCCTCCAGGATGACGGCGAGCTTGTACGCCGCGAACGCGCGGTACCAGGTCAGGTCGGGCGTGCGGATGCGGGCTGCCTCGGCGTAGTGGTCGACGAGCTCGTCGAACTCGGGATAGCCCGCGGCGGGGTCGACCGCGCTCCGGGTGAGGCCGACGGCGTCGGGTGCGAGCGAGGCGATGTTCCAGTACATGCCGAGCATGCCGAGGTCGACGAGCGGGTCGCCGAGCGTGGCCATCTCCCAGTCGAGGATCGCGGCGATGCGCGGCGCATCCGCGGGCCCGGCGATGATCGCGTTGTCGAGGCGGTAGTCGCCGTGGACGATGCCGCTCCGGATGTCGCCGGCCGGCGGCATCCGCTCCTCGAGCCGTTCCTGGAGGCGGTCCAGCTCCGGCAGGTCACGGCTGCGCGAGGCCTCGAGCTGGCGTCGCCAGGTGCGCAACTGCCGCTCGAGGTAGCCGTCGGGGCGACCGAAGTCGGCGAGGCCGACGGATGCCGCGTCCAGCGTGTGGAGCCGCGCGAGCGTCGCGGCGAACTCGAGCCCGAGGCCGTGCAGACCCGACGCGGTGTACTCGGCGTTCTGGCGGGGGCTCGCGAGCACGACGCCGTCGACCACGTGCATGACGAAGAACGGGGTGCCGGTGACGCGGGCGGCCTCGGTGTCGTCGACGAGGTCGACCACGGGCGGCACCGGAACGCCCGAGCCGGCGAGGGCGCCGATCACGCGGTGCTCCCGACCCATGTCGTGAGCGCTCGCGAGCACGTGGCCGAGCGGCGGGCGGCGCACGATGAGCGGTACGCGCGGGCCGTCGACGCGGTAGGTGAGGTTGCTGCGCCCGCCGGCGATGAGGGTCGCGGTCGGCGAGGCCCCGACGAGGTCGGGGTGCGCCTCGGAGAGCCACTCGGAGAAGCCCGCGAGGTTCAGCCCTGGGGTGTCGGTCATCGTCGATCGCCTTTCCGGCACCGCCGTGGTGCCCGCACCCGTGGTGCGAATGCGAGTGCCGGGAGCGACTCGCAACGACAGCATACCGCGCGGTCGGTATGTTCGTGAAACGGGAGCACGCGGCATCCGCTCGATGCGCGCGTCAGGCGAGCAGGCGGGTCTCGATCGCCGAGCGGATGCCGGTCGGGATCGGTACCGGTCGCCGCGTCGCGGCGTCGACGAAGACGTGCACGAACCGGCCCTCGGCGATCGGGCCGTCGTTGCCCCCGTTGCCCTCGCCGGCCTCGCCCTCGGCGGCGTCGCCCCCGCCGCCCGCGCGGTGGATGCCGAGCGACCACGTGATGCTCGACGTCCCCAGTCGCTCCACGCCGATCGCGACCTCGAGCGGCTCGGGGAAGCTCGCCGACGCGCGGAACTCGCAACTCGACGAGACCACGAGCCCGATCGGCGCCCCGCCGTGGGGGTCGAGGCCGGCGTGCTCGATCATCCAGGTGTTCACGGCCGTGTCCATGGCCTCGTAGTAGACCGTGTTGTTCACGTGCCCGTACTGGTCGTTGTCGTTCCAGCGGGTGGTGAAGGGGCGGCGCTCGGGTCGGTGCGTCATCGTCAGCGCTTTCGTCGGTCGGTGGCCGTCGATCGGGTGCGTCGGCCGGGGTGTCGGATGGGGCGTGTCGTCGGCCGTCGGCCGTCGGCCGTCGGTCGGCGTCGTCAGTCGGCGCGGAGCAGGATGCGGAAGGCGCGGCGGGCGCGCGCCTCGCTGGGGGTGTCGCCGGCGATGAGGTCGGCGTAGGTGAAGGACTCCGAGACGCGCACGAGGAGGTACGCGAGCTCGTCGGGGGTGATCGCGCCGCCGAGCGGGCGCTCGCCGAGTTCCCGCTCGACGAGCCAGCGCGCGGTGGCGACGTAGCGTCGCTGGATCTCGCTCTCGGTCGTGGTGAGCAGGCGCAGGGCGCGAGCCGGTTCGCGGCGCAGGAAGTCACGGAAGTACTGGGCGCTGATCAGGGCTCCGGCGAAGCTCGAGAGCTGTTCGGCCACGCGCTCGGCGCCGTGCAATGACTCGGTCGCGTGCTCGGAGAGCACGAGCGTCGGGACGGCGAGCGACCAGAGCACCTCGCTGAGCAGCGCGTCGCGGTTGCCGACCCAGCGGAAGAGCGAGGTGCGGTCGACGCCGAGCGTCGTGGCCAGCGCCCCCATGTCGATGCGGCGGCCCTCGATGAAGGTCTCGCGGGCGAGGTCGAAGGCGCGCACGGCGTCGGCGTGCCGGCCGTCGGCGAGGCGCTCGGAGAGCCAGGAGGGCGCGGCGTGCAGGCCGACCTCGGCGATCTCGTGGGTGGGGGCGCTCGTCGTCGACATGCCGGAACTCTAACCCGCGTTCGAGGATTCACATGCAACATTCTGGAAAATGATGCAGGATGGTCGTGTTCACCGACGAACGGAGAAGCGATGACGCTCACACTCGACCCGCAGTCCACTGCAGGCACCCCTTCCGACGACGCGGCCGCGGCCGGCGCGGCCGCCACCGTGCTCGACGCCGACTTCTACGGCTTCATGCGCCGGCTCACGCCCGTCGAGCAGGCCTCGGTCGCCGAGATCCGCGACTACCTCGAGCGCGAGGTGCGCCCCGGCGCCGACGACCGCTGGGAGGCGACGACGAGCCCGCGGCACCTCATCCCCGGCTTCGCGGAGCTCGGGCTCTTCGGTTCCGGCATCCCCGAGGTCGCCCACTTCGAGAACTCCGCCGTCTACCGCGGTTGGGTCGCCCTCGAGATCGCGCGCGTCGACCCGTCGACCGCGACCTTCATCGGCGTGCACTCCGGCCTCGCGATGAACGCGATCGCCGTCGGCGGCTCACCCGAGCAGAAGGCCGAGTGGCTCGAGCCCATGGCCCGCGGCGAGCTCATCGGCGCCTTCGGACTCACCGAACCGCTGCACGGCTCCGACACCGCCAAGGGCCTCGAGACCACGGCGACCCGTCGCACCGGCGCCGAAGGCACCGACGAGTGGGTGCTGAACGGGGCCAAGCGCTGGATCGGCAACGCGACCTTCGCCGACGTCGTCGTCATCTGGGCGCGCGACACCGCCGACGACCAGGTCAAGGGCTTCCTCGTGCGCCAGCCGGCCACGGGCTTCACCGCGACGAAGATCGAGCGCAAGCAGTCGCTCCGCGCCGTCGAGAACGCCGACATCGTGCTGGAAGACGTCATCGTGCCCGAGGCCGACCGGCTCCAGGAGATCCACGGCTTCCGCGACGTCGCCATCGTGCTCCGCCTCACCCGAGCGGATGTCGCGTGGCAGGCGATCGGCGTCGCCGTCGGCGCCTACGAGGCAGCCCTCGCGTACACGAAGACGCGCGTGCAGTTCGGCAAGCCGATCGCCTCCTTCCAGCTCGTGCAGCAGAAGCTCGCCGACTCGCTCGCCGACATCACGGCGTCGATCGCGCTCTGCGTGCGCGTCAGCGAGATGCTCGACGAGGACGCCCAGAAGGACCACCACTCCGCCATGGCCAAGGCCTTCGCGACGAAGAAGATGCGCGAGGTCGTCGCCCGCAGCCGCGAGCTCATGGGCGGCAACGGCATCCAGCTCGACCACGGCGCCGCGCGCTTCTTCGCCGACGCCGAGGCCGTCTACACGTTCGAGGGCACGTACGACATGAACACGCTCATCGTCGGCCGCGCCATCACCGGCATCGCGGCGTTCGTCTGATCGGTCGTCCGCCGGATCCGCCCGCTCGCGGCATCCGCTCGCCGAGACCGGCTCCGGTGGTCGAGGAGGCGCGCCAGCGCCGGCTCCGGTGGTCGAGGAGGCGCGCCGGCGCCGGCTCCGGTGGTCGAGGAGGCGCGTCGGACCGGCTGCGGCGGTCGAGTAGGCGCGCCAGCGCCGTATCGAGACCCGCGACCTCGCATGCGGCATCCGCCCCCCACGCGGCATCCGCCCGCCCTTCACCCCGTCCACACCCTTGACCCCCGCACCACCGCCCGAGAGGATCACCCCATGACCGAGGCCTACATCGTCGCCACCGCCCGCTCGCCCATCGGCCGCGCCCGCAAGGGATCGCTCGCCGGCCTCCGGGGCGACGACCTGACCGCCCGCATGGTCGAGGCGGCGCTCGCCAAGGTGCCCGCGCTCGACCCGGCACGCGTCGAAGACCTGATGCTCGGCTGCGGCATGCCGGGCGGCGAGCAGGGCATGAACATGGCCCGCATCGTCTCGGTGCTGCTCGGCCTCGACGGCGTGCCCGGCACGACCGTGAACCGCTACTGCTCGTCGAGCCTGCAGACCACGCGCATGGCGTTCCACGCGATCAAGGCGGGGGAGGGCGACGTGTTCGTCTCCGCCGGCGTGGAGTCGGTGAGCAACTCGATGCGCGGGTCGAGCGACTACATCCCCGGCGAGAAGCTCACGAACCCGCGATTCGACGAGGCGATGGCACGTACCGAGGCGCGCGCCGTCGGCGGGGCGGATGCCGCGGGCCTGCGCCCGTGGCGCGACCCGCGTGAAGACGGGCTGCTGCCCGACGCGTACATCGCGATGGGGCAGACGGCCGAGAACGTCGCGGAGCTCCGCGGCGTCACGCGCGACGAGCAGGACGCCTTCGCGGCCCGCAGCCAGCAGCGCGCCGAGGCCGCGATCGCGTCGGGGTTCTGGGCGAACGACATCACGCCGGTGACCCTCGACGACGGCACGGTCGTCTCGGCCGACGACGGCCCGCGCGCGGGCGTGACGGTGGAGGCGCTGGCCGGGCTCGACCCGGTGTTCCGTCCCGACGGCACGGTGACGGCGGGCAATTGCTGCCCCCTCAACGACGGCGCCGCGGCCGTGGTCGTCGTCTCGGACCGCATCGTCGACGAGCTCGGACTCACGCCCCTCGCGCGGATCGTCTCGACCGGGGTCAGCGGCCTCTCGCCCGAGATCATGGGTCTCGGCCCCGTCGAGGCATCGCGCCGGGCGCTCGCGCGCGCCGGCCTCTCGATCGAGGACATCGACCTCGTCGAGCTCAACGAGGCGTTCGCGGCCCAGGTGATCCCATCGGCGCGCGAGCTCGGCATCGACCCCGAGCGGCTCAACGTGCACGGGGGCGCGATCGCCGTGGGGCATCCGTTCGGCATGACCGGTGCCCGCATCACGTCGACGCTCATCAACGGGCTCGCCGCGACCGGCGGCCGCTACGGCCTCGAGACGATGTGCGTCGGCGGCGGCCAGGGCATGGCCCTCGTGCTCGAGCGCGTCTAGCCCGCGGCAGGCGCGGGTCGGCCGGCTCGTTATGCTGCGAGGAGCGATCAGACGCGAGGGAGCCCGATTGCGCCGTCCATCTGCACTCACCGCGGTCGTGCTCACCGTTGCGCTCGGCGTCGGCCTCGGCGGGTGCGTCTTGGGGGCGTCAGAGCCGGCCCCTCCGGCCGAGATCGTCGTGACCGAGCTCGACGGTCCGTTCGCGCCGCTCGGCATCCAGTTCACCGGCCTTCCCGCCGGTGAACTCGTGACGCTCACGTCGACGGCGGAGCTGCCCGCCGCGTGGTACTCCTCAGAGGCCGAGTTCCGCGTGGGCGACGACGGCACGGTCGACCTCGCAGCCGTGGCGCCCGAGTCCGGCGACTGGGCCGGCGCCGACAGCATGGCCCCGTTCTGGTCCATGCACGGCACTCGCACCGCGCGCTGGGACATCTGGGACGAGGCCTTCGACGTCGAACTCACCGTGCGAGATGCAGCGGGCGAGGAATTGGCGCAGACGGTCGTGACTCGTCCTGGGACGGCGCCGGGCGTCGCAGTCAGCGAAGTGAACGAACCGGGCATCGAGGGTGTCTTCGCGTTGCCGTCCGTGGAGCATGCCGATATGGCGGCCGACACCGCAGGCGCCGCCGTGGCGCCGCGGCCCGGCGTGCTCGTCTTCACCGGATCCGACGGCGGCCTCGACGGTGCGGCGGCAACCGCCCGCTGGGTCG
The DNA here is from genome assembly GCF_009749395.1 of Agromyces salentinus. Classification (GTDB taxonomy): domain Bacteria; phylum Actinomycetota; class Actinomycetes; order Actinomycetales; family Microbacteriaceae; genus Agromyces; species Agromyces salentinus. Next base: position 154,642 of record NZ_WBIR01000008.1, on the reverse strand, counting down.
CCGGCCTCGGCTACCCGGCGCTCGGGATCTCCTACTTCGGTGGGGAGGGGCAGCCGGAGGCGCTTGAGAACGTGCCCGTCGAGACCTTCGAGGCGGGCCTCGCCTGGCTTCGTGCACAGCCGGAGGTCGACCTCGACCGTGTCTTCACGTTCGGCATCTCGCGCGGCGGCGAGATGGCGCTCTGGCTCGCGACGGAGCATCCCGACCTCGTGACCGGCGCCATCGCGCCCGTCGGTGCCGGTGCGGTCGTGTGCGGCTATCCGCAGGGCATCGCCTGGACTCGCGGCGGTGAGGCTCTGGCCGGAGACTGCACGATGTCCGTCGTCGGGTCCCCGTCGACGCGGCTCGACGTTGCTGCGATCGACGGGCCTGTGGTGCTCGCGTGCGGTACGGACGACGAGCTCTGGGACTCGTGTGCTGCTCTCGACGACATCGTCGACCGGCGAAGCGCGACCGATGCCACGACCCTCGCCACTCGCGGCGAGGGTGCCATGCACGCCGTCTCGTGGCCGCCATACCTGCCGCTCTTCTTCGGAGCGTCGGTCACGCCCCAGCAGATCGCGGCGACGCGCGCGGTGCAGCAGGACTTCTGGCGCGACGTCGTCTCCGTGCTCGCCGAGTGACCGAGCGGATGCCGCGGCGAACGCCCGCGGCATCCGCCCGCCGTCTGCTCAGGCCGCGGGCACGATGAGCGTGACCCACTGCGCGATGAGCGCGGGCCGCTCGGAGCCCTCGATCTCGATCGTGAGGTCCTGCACCACCCGGATGCCGCTGCCGGTGGCCTCGGCCGATGCCAGCGTGCCGACCGCGCGGACGCGCGACCCAGCCGCGACCGGCTGCAGGAAGCGCACCTTCTCGAACCCGTAGTTGACGCCCATGGCGACGCCGTCGACCTCGAGCAGCGGGGTCGCGAGCGCGGTGAGCAGCGAGAGCGTGAGGAACCCGTGCGCGATCGGCGCGCCGAACGGGCCGGCTTCGGCGCGTTCGACGTCGACGTGGATCCACTGGTGGTCGTCCGTGGCATCCGCGAACCGCTCGATGCGCGACTGGTCGATCTCGAACCACTCGCCGGGCCCGAGCGAGGAGCCGACGGCGTCAAGCAGGTCGGCGGGCGTCCCGAGCGTGAGCGGGGAACCGGTCGTGGCGCTCATGCCTTCGGCCCTCCGGCGACGTAGAGCACCTGGCCGGACACGAACGAGGCCGCCTCGGAGCAAAAGAACGACACGGCGGCCGCGACATCCTCAGGCTGGCCGACGCGGCCCACCGGGATCTCCTTCGCGGCGCCCTCCAGCAGCTGCTCGTTGGTGATGCCCATGCGCTCGGCGGTCTGGCGGAGCATGTCGGTGGCGATGAAGCCGGGCGCGACCGAGTTCGCGGTCACGTTGTAGCGGCCGAGCTCGATCGCGAGGGTCTTCGTGAAGCCCTGCATGCCCGCCTTCGCCGCCGCGTAGTTGGCCTGGCCGCGGTTGCCGAGGGCGGAGGTGCTCGAGAGGTTGACGATGCGGCCCCACTTCGCCTCGACCTGGTGCGCCTGCACCGCCCGCGTCATGAGGAACGCTCCGCGGAGGTGCACGGCGAGGACGGCGTCCCAATCGTCGTCGGTCATCTTGAAGAGCAGGTTGTCGCGGAGGATCCCGGCGTTGTTCACGAGGACCGTGGGCGCACCGAGCTCGTCGGCGACGCGGGCGACGGCGTCGGTGACGGCGGCCGAATCGGCGACGTTCGCACCGATGGCGATCGCGCGGCCGCCGGCCTCCTCGATGGCGGCGACGGTGTCGGTGCAGGATGTCGCGTCGAGGTCGAGCACGGCGACGGCGTATCCGTCGGCGGCGAGGCGGATGGCGGTCGCGGCTCCGATGCCGCGGGCGGCTCCGGTGACGATGGCGGTGCGGGTCATGCGTCGTTCCTTTCGTGGAGTGGATGGTGCTGGGTCGGCGGGTGTCCTGTCGAGGCCGTCGGGCGAGGGTGCCGTCGGGCCTCGCCCGCGTCAGTCGAGGGTGATCAGTTGGCGGAGCTCCCCGCCGGCGGCGAGTCGGTCCATCGCCGTGTCGAGTTCGTCGAGGCGGATGCGCGAGGACACGAGCCGCTCGAGCGGCAGGCGACCCGCTCGCCACAGCTCGACGTACCGCGGGATGTCGCGCGCCGGCACCGCCGATCCGAGGTAGCTGCCGATGACGGTGCGCGCCTCGGCGGTGAGCGTCAGGGGCGAGAGGTCGGCCCGCGCATCGGGCGCCGGGAGGCCGACGGTCACGGTCGTGCCGCCCGGTGCGGTCAGCGCGAACGCGGTCTCGAACGCCCGGGCCGAGCCGGCGGCCTCGATGACGAGGGGCGCTCGCGCCGCGGCATCCGCCGGGTCGGTGCCGCTGGTCGAGCTGCTCGTGTCGTTGCCGGTGGTGCCGGTGTTGCCGGTGGTGTTGCCGCTGCCGGTGCGGGCGTCGGATGCCGCGCGCAGCGCCTCGTCGGGCGCGTAGGCCGCGGCCGCGCCCAGGCTGAGGGCCGCCTCGAGCTTGGCCGGGAGCGCGTCGACGCCGATCACCTCGTGGCCGAGCGCGACCGCGACGAGCAGGGCCGCCATGCCGACGCCGCCGAGGCCGACGATGGTGACGCGACTGCCGGGCGCCGGCCGGCCGGCGTTGATGATCGCGCCGCCGCCCGTGAGCACGGCGCAGCCGAGCAGCGCCGCGATCTCGGCCGGCACGTCGTCGTCGACGGGCACGACCGAGGTGCGGCTGACGACCGCATGGCTCGCGAACGCCGAGACGCCGAGGTGGTGGTGCACGGGCAGTCCGTCGCGATGCAGTCGGATGCCCCCGCCGACGAGCGTGCCCGCTCCGTTGGCCGCGCTGCCGGTGCGGCAGGGCAGCCGCCCGTCGCTCGCGCACTCGGGGCAGTCACCGCAGCGGGGGAGGAAGGTCATGACGACGCGCGTGCCGGGAGCGACATCCGTGACGCCGTCGCCGACCTGCTCGACGATGCCGGATGCCTCGTGGCCGAGGAGCATCGGGGTAGGCCTGCGGCGATTGCCGTCGACGACGCTGAGGTCGGAGTGGCAGACGCCGGCGGCCTCGATGCGCACGAGCAGCTCACCCGGGCCGGGCGGGTCGAGCTCGAGCGGGCCGACCGTGAACGGGCGCGATCGGGCGAAGGGCGCTTCGGCCCCGGATGTCTCGAGCACCGCTCCCGTGATCTGCATGCGCGTCCTCCTCGACGTGCCGGGCGGGTCGTCGCGACCCGCACGTGACAAGCATACCGACCGCGCGGTATGCTCGCGAATCAAAGCGTCCGTGCCGTGCGCTGCTGGGTGATCAGGTCGTTTCGATGGGTGTCTCGCAGGCGCGTTCCGAGACCGCCATCCGTCCTCCGCCAGCCGCAGTGCGAACTCGCAGCCCCCATCCCACATCAACGATCCGCAATCCCAATCGACACTCGACCGAGGAGCCTCGACGATGAGCCTTCCCCTTCCCACCGACGGGCCCGTCCCGATCCATGGACACGCGCACGACGACTTCGCCGTCCTCCGCGACGAGTTCGAGCGACAGCTCGCCTCCGGCGAGGAGCTCGGCGCCTCGCTCGCGGTGATCGTCGACGGCGAACCGGTGGTCGATCTCTGGGGCGGCTGGGCCGACCCCGAGCGCGCGACCGAGTGGCAGCGGGACACGATCACGAACGTCTGGTCCATCTCGAAGACCGTGACCGCACTTGCCGCGCTCGTGCTCATCGACCGCGGCGAACTCGACCCCGAGCAGCCCGTCGCCCACTACTGGCCGGAGTTCGCCGCCGCAGGCAAGCAGGGGGTGCTCGTAAAGCACGTGCTCATGCACACCTCCGGGGTCTCGGGATGGGCGGCCCCGATCGTTGGTGCCGACATCCTCGATGCGGATGCCGCGGCCGCACGCCTCGCGGCCCAACCCTCGTGGTGGCCGGCCGGCACCATGTCGGGCTACCACCTGCTCGGATACGGGCACCTCGTCGGCGAGCTCGTGCGACGCATCACCGGGCTCTCGCTCGGCGAGTTCGTCGCCCAGGAGCTCGCGGGCCCGCTCGGCGCGGACTTCTGGCTCGGGCTGCCCGAGTCCGAGGACCACCGCGTGAGCAATGTCGTGCCGCCACCGCACATGACGCTGGACTTCTCGGCGATCCCGCCGGAGTCGCCGGCCTTCAAGACCTACACGGGGCCGGCGCTCGGCGCCGAGTTCACGTGGACGCGCGAGTGGCGCGCCGCCGGCATGGGCGGGGCCGGCGGCCAGGGTAACGCTCGCTCGGTGGCGCGCCTCAACGCGCTCGTCTCCAACGGCGGCGAGCTCGACGGCGTGCGACTGCTCTCACCCAGGACGATCGACCGGATCTTCGCCGAGCACACCGACAACGTCGACCTCGTGCTGGGGCTGCCGCTGCGCTTCGGGCTCGGCTTCGCGGTCGCGAACCCCGTGAGCACGCCCGCGATCCCCGACGGTCGCGTCGCCTACTGGGGTGGATGGGGCGGCTCGATCGTCATCGACGACGTCGACCGTCGAACGACCTTCGCCTACGTCATGAACCGGATGTCGCCGGGCATCATCGGCTCGCCGCGGAGCGAGGCCTACACCCGCGCGGTCTACGCCGCGCTCGGCGTGCCCGCCCGGGGCTGAACGTCGCCGGCCTACGGCCTACGCGCCCGGGCGGCTCCCGGCTCCCGCGACGCTGTGCGGGTTCACGGTACCCGGGCAAGCGTCGCGTACCCGCAAGAGGTCGCGGGAGGAGCGGGCGACTGAGGATGCCACGCGCGCGGTGCCGACGGTTCCTGAGTGCTGAATCGGCGGTGGAGTGCCCGAACGGCGGGGCCGTATGCGCACTCCCACGCCGATTCGGCACTCCCGGGGGCGGCGGGACGGCGGCAGCGATCGTCGGCGGGGCGGGCCAGCACACCGGTCCGGATGCTGCGCGGCGTCCGGGCGGACGGGCGGGACCGCATGCGCACTCCCGCGCCGATTCGGCACTCCGGGTGAGGAAGCGCGGCACGCTGAGCCGCGCAACGAGAGAGCCCGCGGATGGGCACTCCCACGCCGATTCGGCACTCCGGGTGAGGAGGCGCGGCGCGCTGAGCTGCGCGAACGAGAGAGCCCGGGTGCGACATCCGAAGATGTCGCACCCGGGCTCGAACCCGTGAAGCCAGGCGAGGCCGGCCGGCGGTGACTCAGGCGCCGGGCGCCGAGCCCGCCCCAGAGCCGGAGCCCGAGCCGGAGCCCGCGCTGCCACCGGCCGGCTCGTCGCCGGAACCGTCGACGGCCGCGAACGAGCCGGTCTGCGAACCGACGAGCGCCGGGTCGAGACCCTGGCCCTCCGCGATCGCCGCCTCGGCGTCGACGTCGGCCGCGGCCTGCTCGAACTGCGAGTTGTACAGGCGCCAGTACGCACCCTCGCGAGCGATGAGCTCGTCGTGGCTGCCCTGCTCGACGATGTCGCCGTGCTCCATCACGAGGATGAGGTCGGCGTCGCGGATGGTCGACAGTCGGTGTGCGATCACGAACGACGTACGTCCTTCACGCAGCGCGGCCATCGCGTTCTGCAGCAGCAGCTCGGTGCGGGTGTCGACCGAGGAGGTCGCCTCGTCGAGGATCAGCACCGACGGCTGGGCGACGAACGCCCTGGCGATGGTGATGAGCTGCTTCTCGCCCGCCGAGACGTTGGACGCCTCCTCGTCGAGCACGGTCTCGTACCCGTCGGGCAGCGAGTGCACGAACCGGTCGACGTAGGTCGCCCGTGCCGCGGCCATGATCTCCTCGTCGGTGGCCGTCTCGCGTCCGTAGCGGATGTTCTCCAGGATGGATCCGGCGAACAGCCACGGGTCCTGCAGCACCATGCCGGTCTTCGCCCGCATGTCGCGACGCGTGAGCTCGGCGATGTCCTGGCCGTTCAGCAGGATGCGCCCGCCGTCGAGCTCGTAGAACCGCATGATGAGGTTCACGAGCGTCGTCTTGCCGGCACCGGTCGGCCCGACGATCGCGACCGTCTGGCCGGGCTCGACGCGGAACGACAGGTCGCGGATCAGCGGGTGCTCGGGCGCGTACGAGAACGACACGTGGTCGAACTCGATCGTGCCGTCGCCGTCGACCGGCTTGGGGGCGTCGACCGCGTCGGGGTCCTGCTCGTCGGCGTCGAGCAGCTGGAACACGCGCTCGGCGGAGGCCGTGCCGGACTGCACGACCGCGGCCATGCCGCCCAGCTCCGAGAGGGGCTGCGTGAACTGCTGCGAGTACTGGATGAACGCCTGCACGTCGCCGAGTCGCAGCTGGCCGCTCGCGACCATGAGGCCGCCGAGCACCGCGATGCCCACGTAGGTGAGGTTTCCGATGAACATCATGCCCGGCATGATGATGCCCGAGAGGAACTGCGCCTTGAACGAGGCCTCGTAGAGTTCCTGGTTCTCGGCCTTGAACTTCTCGTGCGCGTCCTTCTCGCGACCGAAGACCTTGACGAGCGCGTGACCGGAGAAGGACTCCTCGACGCGGGCGTTCAGCCGCCCGACCTTGCGCCACTGGATGCCGAACGCCTTCTGCGACTTCGGGCCGATGACGCCGAAGATCACGCCCATGAGGGGCAGCGACACGAGTGCGACGATGGCGAGCTGCCAGGAGATCGAGAACATCATGATGAGCACGCCGACGACGGTGAGCACCGCCGTGATGGCACCCGACAGCGACTGCTGCATCGTCTGCGTGATGTTGTCGATGTCGTTCGTCACGCGCGAGATGAGCTCGCCGCGCTGGACCTTGTCGAAGTAGCTGAGGGGCAGGCGGTTGAGCTTGGCCTCGACGTCTTCGCGGAGCTTCCACATGGTGCGCACCATGATGACGTTGACGACGTAGCCCTGCACCCAGGTGAGGATGGCCGAGACCACGTAGAGCAGCAGCACGACGATGAGGATCTGGCTGAGCTTGACGAAGTCGATGCCCTCGCCGGGAACGGCCCCGGCCGTCTCGACGATGTTGGCCAGGTCGTTCTGTCCATCGGCGCGGAGGAACTCGACCGCCTGCGCGTTGGTCATGCCCGCGGGGAGCTGGGAGCCGATGACGCCGGCGAACAGCACGTTCGTCGCATCGCCGAGGATCCTCGGGGCGATGACGGCGAGCACGACGCCGGCCGCGCCGAGGAGCGAGACGAAGGTGAAGGCGACGGCGTGCGGCTTCAGCAGGCCGATCAGTCGCCGGAAGCTCGGGCCGAACTGCGCGGCCTTGCCGGGCGCGACGCTGTCCCAGTCGCCGGAGTTCAGGCGCGCCTGCTCGGCGAGCTCGAGCTCGTACTTCTCCTCTTCGGAGATCGGGGTGGTGGATTCGGTGGTCATCGGGCTGCCTCCGCGCCGAGCTGGGATTCGACGATCTCGCGATAGGTGTCGGATGTCTCGAGCAACTGCTCGTGGGTGCCGATGCCGACCATCGCGCCATCGTCGAGCACGACGATGCGGTCGGCGTCGGTGATGCTCGAGACGCGCTGGGCGACGACGATCTTGGTCACCTCGGGCAGCTCGCGCCAGAGTGCGTGCCGCAGGTTCGCATCGGTCGTGAGGTCGAGCGCCGAGAACGAGTCGTCGAACACGAGGATGTCGGGACGGTGCACGATCGCACGGGCGATCGCGAGGCGCTGGCGCTGGCCGCCGGACACGTTGGTGCCGCCCTGCGCGATGCGCGCGTCGAGGCCGCCCTCCATCTCCGCCACGAAGTCGCGACCCTGCGCGATCTCGAGTGCGTGCCACAGGTCTTCGTCGGTCGCCTCCTCGCGGCCGAACCGGAGGTTCGAGGCCACGGTGCCGCTGAAGAGGAACGGGCGCTGGGGCACGAGGCCGATCGACTGCCAGAGCACGTCGAGGTCGGCCTGGCGCACGTCGACGCCTCCGACCGCGACGGAGCCGCCGGTGGTGTCGAACAGTCGCGGGATCAGCGAGACGAGCGTGGTCTTGCCCGCACCGGTGGAGCCCACGATGGCCACGGTCTCGCCGCGGCCGGCGCGGAAGCTGATGCCGTCGAGCACCGGGTGCTCCGCGCCCGGGTACGTGAACGAGACATCCGTCATCTCGATCGTGCCCGGAGCGGGCAGCGCGGTCACGGGGTTGGACGGCCGCTCGAGGGTCGACTCGCTGCCGAGCACCTCGGCGATGCGATCGGCCGAGACCGCCGCGCGCGGGATCATGATCGTCATGAAGCTCGCCATGAGCACGCCGGTGAGGATCAGCCCGACGTACTGCATGAACGCGAAGAGCGTGCCGATCTCGACGTCGCCGGCGTCGACGGCGAACGAGCCGAACCACACCACGCCCACGATCGTGACGTTGAGGACGAGCATGAAGAGCGGGAACAGCAGCACGAAGAGCGACCCGACCCGGCGGCCGACCACCATGATGTCGGTGTTCGCGGTGCGGAAGCGCTCCTCCTCGATGGGCTCGCGCACGAACGCGCGCACCACGCGGACGCCCGTGAGCTGCTCGCGCATGATGCGGTTCACGTTGTCGAGCTTGTGCTGGAAGCTGCGGAACAGCGGCACCATGCGGCTGACGATGAGGATCGCGATGACGAGGAGCACCGTGACCGCGACGGCGATGATCCACCCGAGCCCGACGTCCTGCTGCAGGGCGAAGATGATGCCGCCGATCGCGAGGATCGGTGCGGTGACGAGCATGGTCGCGCCCATCATCGCGAGCATCTGCACCTGCTGCACGTCGTTCGTGTTGCGCGTGATGAGCGAGCCGGGGCCGAACTTCGAGACCTCGCGCTCGGAGAAGGCGCTCACCTTCTCGAAGACGTCGTTGCGGATGTCGCGGCCGGCGCCCATCGCAGCCTTCGCCGCGAAGAAGGTGGCGATGATCGAGGCGACGATCTGCCCGAGGGAGATCACGAGCATGAGCCCGCCCGTCGACCAGATGTACTCGGTGTCGCCCTTGGCGACGCCGTTGTTGATGATGTCGGCGTTCAGATCTGGAAGGAGGAAGGTGGCGATCGCGGAGAGGATCTGGAAGACCAGCACTCCCGCGAGGAGCCACGCGTACGGCTTGAGATAACGGACGAGGAGTTTTCCGAGCATGGCATCTCCGGTGCAGGGTGGGGCGGATGAGCCGACGGATGTCGCGGCACGACGAGTCGTGCCTCAGCGGAGTCGGCGGATGGCACGCGCCAAGCCCACCCCCGGGCCTCGCGCAGCGCTACAGCCTCGCACGCGAGTGGCTCGGAGGCAAGCGCAGGAGGCGCTTCGTTCGGCTCGTTCTCGGAGGGCGAACACCGGCCGGATTCGCCACCCGATCAGGGCCAGCCCAGTCTCGCCGAGGCCACCGACATTCCTCCGCGGCATCCGCTCGCCGTCGGCCCTGCCTAGCCCTCGCCGGCGGCCGACAGGTGCGCGAGCAGCGCGTCGAGCGCGGGGCGCTGGCCCTTCACGAGCTTCACGCCCGCCTCGGCGATGGGCACCCACGCCGCGGCATCCAGTTCGGGGAACGCCTGCCGCCGGCCCGACCGAGGCGGCCACTCGATCTCGAAGAGGTTGCTCGTGATCGACGAGGCGTCGAAGTCGGCCTCGCCCGCGAACACGGCGACGGTCTTGCCCGAGGTGTAGCGGAAGACGCCGAGCTCGACGTACGCGACGTCGGGCGCCGGGCTGCCCAGCTCCTCGGCGAACTCGCGCCTGGCCGCGTCGATCGGAGCCTCGTCGGTGAACGCGCCCTTCGGGATCGACCAGGCCGCCTCGTCCCGCCCTCGCCAGAACGGGCCGCCCATGTGCCCGAGCAGCACCTCGACGTCACGGGGGTCGGATGCCGCGCCGCGGCGTCGGTGCAACAGGATCCCCGCGCTGGTCTCGGCCATGCGCACACGCTACCGGTGCCCGCCCACGCGGGCGGCCGGCCCTCCGCGTCGCGGCACTCGTCGCCGACCACGCGCTCGACGAGAATGTGCCGTGGAGGTCGAAGATGATCAGCACCCACGAGGTCGCCAACCAGGTCCCGCCGCGCACCGACGTCGACGAGTTCGCCGCGAACGCCCCGCTCGTCGAGGCGGTCGCCAGATGGGGTCGCGCCGCCCACGGGGCATCCGCCGACGCTGCGCCAGCCGATGGCAGCGGGGCATCCGCCGACGCTGCGCCAGCCGAGGGCAGCGGGGCATCCGCCGACCTGCACGCGATCGGCAGACTCGTCGGCTCGCCCGACTTCCAGCGCGACGCCGAGCGCGCGAACACCCGCCCGCCGGTGCTGCACTCGCATGACCGCTGGGGCCGCCGCATCGACGAGGTCGAGTACGACGACGCCTACCACCGGGTCATCGCGGCGGCGGTCGGGGCCGGCGCGCACACCTCGGCGGCGGCCGATCCGGGGCCGGGTGCCAATGTCGACCGCGCCGCCGCGTTCCTCCTCTTCGCGCAGGTCGAGCCGGGGCACGCATGCCCGGTGTCGATGACCCATGCCGCTGCGCCGGTGCTCGAGCACGCGGCATCCGGCCTCCGAGACGAGTGGATGCCGCGCCTGTTGAGTCGTGCGTACGAGCCCGATCTCGTCGCCGGCAAGGCGAGCGCGCTGGTCGGCATGGCGATGACCGAGAAGCAGGGCGGGTCCGACGTGCGCGCGAACACGACGCGCGCCGAGCGCCGTGGCGGCGAGGGCGACGGCGGCAGCGGCAGCTGGGGCGCCGAGTACGGCCTCACCGGTCACAAGTGGTTCTGCAGTGCTCCGATGAGCGACGCGTTCCTCGTGCTCGCGCAGGCGCCGAGCGGCCTCAGCTGCTTCTTCGTGCCGCGCGTGCTGCCGGGCGGCGAGCGCAACGCGTTCCGCATCCAGCGGCTGAAGGACAAGCTCGGCAACCGGTCGAACGCGTCGAGCGAGATCGAGCTCGAGGGCACAGGCGGATGGCTCGTCGGCGAGGAGGGGCGGGGCGTCGCCACCATCGTGCAGATGGTCACGCGCACGCGCCTCGACTGCGTGATCGGCACGGCGGCGGGCATGCGCCAGGCGGTCGCGGAGGCGGCGTGGCACGTCCGGCATCGGCGCGCGTTCGGCGCGCTGCTCGTCGACCAGCCGGCGATGGCGGCGGTGGTCGCCGACCTCGCCTTCGAGTCGGAGGCCGCGACCCTGACCGCCATGCGGCTGGCTCGCGCGTACGACGACGACGCAGGCGAGGGCGAGCAGGCGTTCCGGCGCCTCGCGACCGCCGTGGCGAAGTACCAGGTCTGCAAGCGCGGCGCGTCCCATGCCGCCGAGGCGCTCGAATGCCTCGGCGGCAACGGCTACACCGAGGCGTTCCCGCTCGCCCGCCGCTACCGCGAGCAGCCGCTCCTGGCGATCTGGGAGGGCTCGGGAAACGTCATCGCGCTCGACGTGCTGCGCGTGCTGGCCCGCGAGCCCCGGGCGTTCGAGGCGTTCTTCGATGAAGTCGGCGCCGCCGCGGGCGCGAGCCGAGCGTTCGACGCGGCGCTCGCCGAGGCCGTCGCGCTCGTGCGCGAGGTCGCGACCATGGACCCGGATGCCGCGGCCGGCGTCGCCCGCGAGCTCACCGAGCGGCTGGCCCTCGTGCTGCAGGCGTCCCTCCTGTTGCAGTACTCGCCCGCGCCGGTCGCCGAGGCGTTCGTGCGCTCGCGGCTCGGACGGGAGGGCGGGTCGCAGGTCGGGGCGCTGCCGCGCGGGGTCGACGTCGCGGCCCTGCTCGCCCGGGCCTGACGGGCGCCCCGCACGGCGCCCGGAAGCGGGGCGCGCGGGGCGCGGTGCCCGAGATGCGGGGGCCGCAAGCGGACGGGTCCGCGGCGCAACGTGCCGCAAGCCGCGGCTCCCGCGTCGCTCAGCGCCAGACGAACGGCGGATGCGCCGCGGGCCGGCCGCCGGTCGCGATGAGACGTGCGAGCCGCACGGCGCCGTCGAGCGGCGAGCCCAGCGGCGCCCGCAGCGAGGCATCGGGCGCGAGCCGCGCGAACTCGGCCTCGAAGCCCTCGCGGTAGGCCCCGTCGGCGGAGAACACGCCGCCGGTCCACGAGGCGAGGCGGGGCAGGTCGGGGTCGAGGGCGGCGACGAGCGTGGCCGCCACCTCGGTGCCCGCGGTGCGCATGATGACGGATGCCGCGGGGTCGCCGCCGGCCGCCAGGGCGGCGACCTCTGGCGCGAAGCCGGCGATCACGCCCGCCCGGTCGGCGCGGGTCAGGAGTTCGCCCGGCCAGGTCGGCGCCGGCCCGAATCTCGCCTCGGCCGCGTGCAGCAGCGCGGTGGCGTCCGCCGTCACGCCGTCGTGCGTGCGGATGGCAGCCTTCAGCGCCTCGATGCCGATCCACACGCCGGAGCCGCGGTCGTCCCAGAGGTGCCCCCAGCCGCCGACGCGGCGCCAGACGGCATCGAGGTCGGTGCCGAGCGCGATGGCGCCGGTGCCGACGGCGACGACGGCGCCCGCCCGGCCGCCGAGGGCGCCGAGGTGCGCGGTGAGCGCGTCGACGGCGAGCGCGACGGGGACGCGGGCCGGAGTCGTGGAACCGGTCGGCGCGGCGGCCCCGCCGACGACCGCCGACAGGCGCCGCGCCGCGGCATCCGGATCCGGAACGAGTGAGGCGAGCCCCGTCGCGCCGATGCCGACGGCCGTGATCGCAGCATCCGGCCACTCGCTCCGCGCCGCGTCGATGAGCGAGGCGGCGACGTCGATCACGGTCGAGCCGGCGGATGCCACGGCCACGCGACCGCCCTCGAGGACGCGTCGCCGCTGCCCGAAGGGCAGGCCCAGGGGCTCGAGCGCGGCCCGCGAGCCCGTGCCGCCGAGGTCGATGCCGAGCACCCAGCCGCCGTGCCCGGGCTCGGCCCCGGGCAGGGACTCGGGCACCCCGGCGGGGTCCCCGTTCGCGGCGCTGGTCACGAGGCGAGCCTACGGCTGCGGCATCCGTGACGCGGAGGTTTCGAACCGGTCACGACTTTGGAAAGAACTTGCAAACAATGCATCGCTCACGAATACTACTTCCAGAGTCAGGTTCCAGGACGCCGGGTGTGGCGGTTCGTCCGAGACAGATCCATCAACGAGGAGGCATCTATGAAGAAGCGACTGCTGCCCGTCGCCGTGCTCGCCACGGCCGTGTTCGGGCTCAGCGCCTGCGCGGGCGGTTCGAACGGCGACGAGAACGGGTCCAACGCCGAGGGCCAGACGCTCGACGTCTGGATCATGGAGGGGACGAACCCCGACTCCGAGGCGTTCTTCGACGAGGTCGGCGCGGCGTTCACCGAGGAGACCGGCGCCGAGCTCAACGTCGAGTTCGTGCAGTGGGCCGACGCGCACGACCGCTTCGTCACGTCGATCGCCGGCGGTACGACGCCCGACGTCGCCGAGACCGGCACCACGTGGACCGCCGAGTTCGCCGACTCCGGTGCGCTCGAGCCGATCGGCGACTTCGTCGCGGACGAGAACCTGGGCGACGACCTGGTCGAAGGCCTCGTCGAGGCCGGCACCTACGACGACGAGCTCTACGGCATGCCCTGGTACGCCGGCGTGCGCTCGCTCGTCTACCGCTCCGACATCTTCGAGGAGCTCGGCCTGTCGGCCCCCACCAGCTGGGACGAGATCGTCGCCGCGGGCGAGGCCATCAAGGCCGCGCACCCCGAGATGCTCGCCTTCGCCGTTCCCGGCGACGCCGAGTTCGGGGTCTACCCCTGGGTCTGGGGCGCGGGCGGCGAGGTCTCCGAGAAGAACGGCGACACCTGGGAGTCCGGCATGGCCAGCCCCGAGTCGCAGGAGGGCATCGGCTTCTACACGGGCCTCGCGACCGAGCACGGCTTCTCGTCGGCCGGTGCGACCACGTGGAAGGAGACCGACGTCCTCGACAACTTCGCGCAGGGCAACGTCGCCATGGCCCTCATGGGTTCGTGGACCCCGTCGGCGATCATCGAGAAGAACGCCGAGCTCGAGGGCAAGTTCGCCGCGACCCCGATCCCGGGCAAGGACGGCGGCATCGCCCCGTCGGTGCTCGGCGGCTCCCACCTGTCGATGTTCAGCACCGCCGAGAACACCGATCTCGCGTGGGAGTTCATCAAGATGATGACGACGGGCGAGTTCGCTGAGCAGTGGGGCGAGCAGTCGGGCTACTTCCCGGGCCAGCAGTCGCTGCTGACCGAGACGATGGGCTCCGACGACCCGCTCGTCGCGCCCTTCGCCACGCAGCTCGTCGACGGCGGCGGCACGGTCCCCGTGACGCCCTCGTTCGGCGCCGTGCAGGCCAAGAAGACGACGAACACCGCCATCCAGGCGATCCTCTCCGGGCAGAAGACGGTCGAACAGGCCACCTCCGATGCCGCCGAGGAGATGGACGAGATCATGAACGGCAACTGACCAGGTGTCGACCACGATCCAGGCTCCGACGCCCGCGCCGGGGGGCACCACCCCCCGGCCGGGCGCCGGCCCCGTGCACCGAAACCGGCTGATCGCCTCGTCGCGGCCGTGGCTGCTGCTCGCGCCCGCGCTCGCCGTGCTGGCGGTGCTGCTGCTCTGGCCGCTCGTCCGGGTGTTCCTCTTCTCACTGCAGGACTACGGCCTGCGCCAGATCGTCTCGGGGGAACCGAACTGGATCGGCCTCGCCAACTACGGCGAGATCCTCGCCGATCCGACGCTCTGGGGCGTCGTACTGCCGAACACCGTCGGGTTCGCGGTGCTCGCCGTGACCTTCACCGTCGCCCTCGGCACGGGCGTCGCGGTGCTCATGGCCTCGCTCGGCGGCTTCTGGCGCACCGTCGTCGGCAGCGCCATCATGATCGCCTGGGCCATGCCCGCCGTGACCGGGACCTACGTCTGGGTCTGGATCTTCGACGCCGACCGCGGCATCTTCAACCAGACCCTGCAGGCGCTCGGCCTCCAGGACGAGCCGGTCAACTGGTTCACGAACCGCTACAGCTTCTACGCGATCGTGCTCCTCAACGTGGTCCACCACGGATTCCCGTTCGTCGCGATCACCATCCTCGCGGGGCTGCTCGGCGTGCCGAAGGAGATGCTCGAGGCCGCCGAGATGGACGGCGCAGGCCCGTGGCGACGCTTCTTCCAGGTCATCGTGCCGAACCTCCGCCAGGTCTTCAGCGTCGTCATCATCCTGTCGACCATCTGGGACTTCAAGGTGTTCGCGCAGGTGTACCTCATGCCCGGCGGCAACGGCACGAATCGCGAGGCGTTGAATCTCGGGGTTTGGTCGTACGTCGAGTCGTTCGGGCAGAACCGGTACGGATTCGGCTCGGCCATCGCGGTGCTCCTCACGGTGCTGCTGCTCATCATCACCGTCATCTACGTGCGCACGATGCTGAAGGAGGACGAGCTGTGAGCACCTTCACGCCCGCCCCGACCACCACGCCCGCGGCATCCGGAGCCGTGCCGCCCGAGAGCCCGGAGGCGCCGCGCGCCATTCCCGCCTCGCGCCGCTCGGCCCGCAAGACCCGTTCGGCGGCCGGCAAGGCCGTGCTCGTCGTGCTGCTGCTCGCCTTCACGCTCTTCCCGGCCTTCTGGATGCTCTCGAGCGCGTTCGACGCGAAGGCCGGCGCGGGCGGGCAGACGCTCCTGCCGCGCGAGTGGTCGCTGGAGAACTTCCAGTACGTGCTCACCGACGGCGGCTTCGATGTCTACCTGCGCAACTCGGCGATCGTCGCGGTGGTCACGGTGCTCGCGAGCGCCGTGCTCGCGCTGCTCGCCTCGGTCGCCGTGGCGCGCTTCCGCTTCAGGTTCCGCACGTCGATGCTCCTCATGATCCTCGTCGTGCAGATGGTGCCCCTCGAGGCCCTCGTCATCCCGCTCTTCGTGCAGGTGCGCGACCTGCAGCTGCTGAACACGCTGCTCGGCCTCATGGTCGTCTACGTCGCCCTCTCGCTGCCCTTCGGCATCTGGATGCTGCGCGGCTTCGTCGCCGCCGTGCCGGTCGAGCTCGAGGAGGCCGCCTACCTCGACGGTGCGAGCTGGGGCCGGATGTTCCGCTCGGTGCTGCTCCCGCTCGTGATGCCCGGCCTCGTCGCGACCTCCGTCTTCTCGTTCATCACCGCGTGGAACGAGTTCATCTTCGCCATGACCCTGCTGGGCGGCGCGTCCGAGAACTACACGGTGGCCATCGGCCTCAAGCAGTTCTTCGGCGAGCACACCAACGAGTGGGGCTACATCATGGCCGCGTCCACGATCATCACCGTCCCGGTCATGATCTTCTTCGTCATCGTCCAACGTCGCCTGTCGAGCGGCCTGGTTGCCGGCGCGGTCAAGGGGTGACCGCCGTGGACGATCCCACCATCAGGGGACTGGTGGGCGGGGTGCTCTGGCCGGGATTCCTCGGCCGGAGCATCCCGGATCCCTTCCGTCGCGAGCTCGACGAGGGAGGGCTCGCGGGTCTCGTGCTCTTCGCGCACAACCTCGGCGATGACGGCGAGCGGATGTCGCTCGCGAGCGCCCTCCGCGATCGTGATCGGCCGCTCGTGGTGGGCATCGACGAGGAGGGCGGCAACGTCACCCGCGCCGAGTCCGCCACCGGGTCGACGCTGCCGGGGGCCGCGCAGCTCGGATTCGTCGACGACCTCGCGATCACCGAGGCCGTCGGCGCAGAACTCGGCCGCCGCTCGCTCGAGGTCGGCGCGAACATCGTGCTCGCCCCCGTCGCCGACGTGAACACCGACCCGCGCAATCCGGTCATCGGCGTGCGGTCCTTCGGCGCTCGGCCCGACCTCGTGGCGCGGCACGCGATCGTTCAGGCCCGCGGCATCCGCCTGGCCGGTGCCGCTGCCGCCGCCAAGCACTTCCCGGGTCACGGCGACACCCACCTCGACTCCCACCACGCCATGCCGACCCTCGAGATCGGCCTCGACGAGCTCGAGCGCACGCACCTGCCGCCGTTCCAGGCGCTGGTCGACGCCGGCGTTCCCGCGATCATGACCGCGCACGTCGTCGTCCCGGCCTGGGGGCCTTCGCCGTCGACCCTGAACCCGGTCGCCCTCGGGCGCCTGCGCGCGATGGGGTTCGAGGGCGTCATCATCACCGACGCCCTCGACATGGCCGCCGTGCGGGAATCAGTGGGGGCGGGACCCGGCGCCGTGCAGGCGCTGCTCGCCGGCGCCGACCTGCTCTGCATCAGCAACCCCACGAACCTCGGCGCGGCGGCGGCACCCGACCAGGACGCCCGCGACTTCCTCGAGGTGCAGCACGCACTGCTGGCGGCGGTCGAGGACGGCACCCTGCCGGTCCCGGTGCTCGAGCGCGCCGCCGCGCGGGTGCGGACGCTCGCGGCGTCGCTCTCGACGGCCGGTGGGGCGGAGACGGCCGAGGCCCGTGGCGCGGGGGTTCGCGCCGCGGGCCTCGGCGACCGCGACGGAGCGGGCCGGGTCGACCGCGGCGGAGCGGGCCTCATCGACCGCTTCGAACCGGTGGATGCCGCGGCCGTCGCCCGGGCGGCGATCACGCTCGACGGCGTGGTGCCCCCGACGCCGGCCCCACGCACGGTGTTCGACCTCCGGGGCAGGTCGACGCTCGCCGTCGCGAGCGACCGGGACTTCTTCGAGACCGCACTCGCCGCGGGCGGGGCCGTGCTGCGCGGTGACGCCGCCGTCCCGGGTTCCGGGCCGCTCGTGGTGCTCGTCGACCGCGTGGGCAGCGACGATGGCGAGCAGCGCGGCCGGGTCGCGAACATCGCCCGCATCCGGCCCGATGCCGTGGTCGTCGACGTCGGGGTTCCTGGTGCCCCCCTGCCGCTGCCGACCGCGCACACACGGGCGGCGAGCCGACTCGCGGCGGATGCCGCGGCGGTCGTCCTCGCGGAGGGCGCCGAGCGCGTCGACCCCGCAGAGGGCGCCCAGGGCGCGGAGCGCGTCGACGGCGCGCCGGGCGCCGACGCCCCGCAGTCCCGGAGCGCCGCGGCCGCTCCGGCACCGGAGGCCTCCCCGTGATCGTGCTCTCGCTGCAGTCCGGCACCTCCGCCGACGGGATCGATGTCGCCGTCGTCGAGGTCGTCGCGCGTGACGCGACGCTCCTGCTCGACTCCGGCTCACCCATCGATCCGTCGATTCCTGCCCTTCCGACCGGCGTGCAGGGCGAAGATCGACGGATCGAGCCACCGATGGAGGCCGGGGCAGGACCCGGACCCACGTCCGGGCCCGTGGACCTCGTCATGACGCCGCTCCACACCGCCACGCACGACTTCGACCCCGGTCTCCGCGCGCTGTTGCTCGACGTCATCGGGGGCCGGCCGGCGACGGCGGGCGAGTTCACGGAGCTCACCACGCGGCTCGGCCAGGCGTTCGCCGAGGCGGCGGCGCGCGGCATCCGCGATGCCGGTGCGACGCCCGACCTCATCGTGTCGCACGGCCAGACCGTCTTCCACTGGGCCGAGCACGGCCACGCGCTCGGGACCCTGCAGCTCGGCGAGCCCGCCTGGATCGCCGAGCTCACGGGCACGCCGGTGCTGTCGGACCTGCGTGCCGCCGACATCGCCGCGGGAGGCGAGGGCGCACCGCTCATGGCCCTCTTCGACCGGGCCTGGCTCGCCGCCGAGGCCACGACCTCGGGCCGCGTGATCGCGACCGTGAACCTCGGCGGCATCGCGAACGTGCAGCTCGTGCATCCGGGCGGCGACGTGCTCGCGTTCGACAGCGGGCCCGGCAACGGGCTCATCGACGCGGTCGTCGCGAGGGGCACCCGCGGAGCGGAGGCGTTCGACCGCGACGGCGTCCTCGCGTCGGCCGGGCACGTGGACCACGCCGTCCTCGACGCGCTGCTGCGGCATCCGTACCTCGCGGCCGCCCTGCCCAAGTCGACCGGTCGCGAGACGTTCGACCTCGGCGTCGTGGACGACGCGCTGGCGACGGCCGATGCGGGCGGGCTCCCGCTCGAGGACCTCGTCGCGACCCTCACAGAGTTCACCGCGCGCACCGTCGTCGATGCGATCCCGGATGCCACGGCCGAGGCCGTCTGCTCGGGAGGCGGCGCCCGCAACCCGGTGCTTCTCGAACGCCTGCGCGAACTCGCCGCCGAGCGCGGCATCCGCCTGACCTCGAGCGCCGACCGCGGCGTCGACCCGGCGTTCAAGGAGTCGCTCATGTTCGCGCTGCTGGGCTTCTTCAGCTGGCACGGCGTGCCCGTCGCGCTCTCGACCGTCGGCGCACGCATCGCCGGGCGCCTGACGCCCGGCCGCGGACCGCTCGACCTGCCCGCGCCGCTCGCCGGCGTGGCATCCGTCACCATCGCGTCGCCTGACGCACGCACCGAAACCGGGGGAGCACCATGACCTGGTCCGCACCGAAGCCCACGCGCGAGCACGTCGAACTGCGCGACCTGCTCGACGGCCTCTCGACCGAGGAGGTCAACGACGCGCACGCCGAGTTCGACCTGATGCCCACCGAGGCGCAGGTCGGCGCAATGCTCGAGGAGAGCAGCGTGGCCGTCGCCGCGGTGGCCGAGGTCATGCCGCAGATCGCGGTGGCGGTCGACGCGATCGTCGCGCGCCTGCGCTCGGGCGGGCGGCTCGTGTACCTCGGTGCCGGCACTGCTGGGCGGATGGGCGTGCTCGACGCGAGCGAGATCCCGCCGACGTTCGGCACCGACCCCGCCCTCGTCGTCGGCGTCATCGCCGGCGGCGATACCGCGCTCCGCTCCGCGGTCGAGAACGCCGAGGACGACGCCCGACGCGGCGCCGCCGACCTCGCCGCGATCGGACTCACCGCCGCCGACGCGCTCGTGGGCATCTCGGCCTCCGGCCGCACCCCCTACGTCGTCGGCGCCATCGAGCACGCGCGCGGCCTCGGCGCCTTCACCGTCGGCCTCGCCTGCAACCGAGACTCGGAGATCGGCCGCGCCGCCGACCTCGCGATCGAGACCGTCGTGGGCCCGGAGATCGTCGCCGGGTCCACGAGGCTCAAGGGCGGCACTGCCCAGAAGCTCGTGCTCAACGCCATCTCGACCATCGCGATGGTCCGCCTCGGGAAGGTGCACGGCAACCTCATGGTCGACGTGCAGGCCACGAATGCGAAGCTGCGCGCGCGCGCCGAGCGCATCGTCATGCAGGCGACCGGGGCGGATGCCGCCGCGGCATCCGCTGCCCTCGAATCAGTCCGCGGCAACGTGAAGGCCGCCATCCTCGTCACCCTCACTGGGGTCGCGCCGGAGGTCGCCCTCGCGCGCCTCGCCGCGGAGGATGGAGTGCTGCGCGATGCTATCTCCAGCGTGAACGGCGGCTCGGCGCATGTCGACTCAGCCTCGGAGTGAGAAGGGTCCCCACCGGATGTCGGCGAACGTGCTCTCGGAGGTCCGCCAGGCCCTACCCAACCTCAGCTCGGCCGAGGCGCGCGTCGCCGACGCGATCATCGCCGACCCGGGCATCGTCGTCGACCTCACGATCACCGAGCTCGCGATCGTCTGCAACACGTCGCTCTCCACCGTGGCCCGCTTCTGCCAGACGCTCGGCTACAGCGGGTACCGGGAGTTCCGCATGGAGGTCGCCGGAGCCCTCAGCCGGGAGGCGGCCGAACGCGATCGATTCGGGCTCGCCGACTCCGACATCGGCGCCGACGACTCGGCCGAGGACGTCGTGGCCAAGATCGCCTTCCACGAGGTCCTCGCGATCGAGCAGACCGTGAAGGGCCTCGACACGGTCGTGCTCGACGGCGTCGTCGACGCCATCATCGGCGCGGGTCACGTCGACCTCTACGGGTTCGGCGCGAGCGGGCTCACCGCGCAGGACCTGCAGCAGAAGCTCGGGCGCATCGGCATCTCGGCGGCCTGCTCCGTCGACGTGCACCTGGCCCTCGTCAGCGCGGCCCTTCGGAAGCCGACGGATGTCGCGATCGGCATCTCGCACTCCGGCCTGACGGCCGAGACCCACCACACGCTCGAGGTCGCCCGCGACGCCGGCGCCACGACCGTGGCGATCACGAACTCGCCGGACTCTCCGCTCGCCGAGCTCGCCGACTTCGTGCTCACCACCCGGGCCCGCGAATCGACCTACCGCATGGGCGCGATGTCGAGCAGGATCGCGCAGCTCGCGCTCGTCGACTTCCTGTTCGTGCGGGTCGCCCAGCGCCGTGAGGACGTCGCCGTCCCGCTCCGGCGCACGCGCGAGGTGACCGCGAGCCACCGCATCCCGTCCCGGCGCCGCACGGCGGGCTGACGGCCCGATTCGCTTCGCGGCAGCGCTGAGCGGCCCGGGGACCGCGCGAGGGCGTGTGCAACGAAGGATGTCGGATGTCGCGCGTACCGTGTGTGCCATGACGAAGCAGATGCAGCAGACCCTCGTGCCCGAGATGGCCGACGAACTCTGCCCGCGCTGCGGCTCGGAGGCCGTGCGCGTGGCCGACCTGATCACCCTGAGCGGCGACCCGCTGTTCGACTGCCGTGAGTGCGGCTTCGAATGGGGCGAACTCCTCCGCGACCTCATGGCCTGAGACGGGCGGGGGGCGGGGGTTCGCCCCGCCACCTGTCCTCAACGGGCGGAGGTGCTGCGCGGGGCGTTCCCCTTGTGGACAACGACGTGAACCGGGTCCGGCCCTCGCCTAGGGTGTTCCGCATGCCCTCGACGAGTCCGACCCGCAGCCGGGCCCGAGCCCGAGCGGTCGCGCTCGGCGCCTCGGCACTGCTCGCCCTGACGCTCGCCGGCTGCGCCCCCGGCTCGGAGCCGGCGCCGACTCCGTCTCCCGCGCCGGGTACGACGGATGCCGCGGAGCCGATCTTCGCCTCCGACGAGGAGGCGCTGGCAGCGGCCGAGAAGGCCTACGAGGCGTACGAGTATTTATCGCTTGAGATCGGCCAGGATGGTTCCTTCGACGTCGAGCGGATTCTTCCACTCGTCACTGAAAAGTACGCGGCAGAAGTGATTGAGGGGTTCGAAGCGTTCCGCGAAGCCGGACTTCGGACGACCGGCAGGAACGTGATCGACTCGGTCTCCTTGGTTGAAACCAACAACCAGTCGGGAGATGTCTCGATATACCTCTGTCGAGATGTCTCGGGGACTGCCGTGATCAATAGTGCCAATGAAGACGTCACGCCGGCGGATCGAGATCTTCGCATGCCGATGGTGGCGAAGTTGACCTTCGATCCGGAGTCGGAGGCCCTTTTGGTGGATGGATCTGAGCTGTGGCCCGGCGACGACTTCTGCTGAGCGCCGCCACAATCATTGGCTTCGCGGCGGCGCTTGTGTTGGGCGGTGGCTCGGCTCTGGCCGCTGGGTGTACACCGATTCTTGCGGCGGCGGGATGCCCCCCGATTGGCGCCGAGAATTCCGGATCAGAAACCATCCTCGACGGGACCATCACCGGCGGTGGCGATGCCAGCGGAGCTGAGCCCGATCGACCGAACGACGAAGCCGGCTCAGAGAACGGTGCCGATGCCGACTCCAGGCCCACCCCGCCACCACCGCCCGTCCCCGACTTCTGCAGCCCGATCGACCCGGTCGCGCCCTGTGTCGTCGATCCGACGGCGCCGGTGGAGCCGGCCGCACCCGTGGTCGTCACCCTGCGCGACATCGCCTCGTTCCGGCCCGCGGTTCCGGACAACGGCATGGAACCCGATGGGTGGGCGGTCGTCGGACTTCCGGCGAACTTCGTGGCCGCGGCATCCGCTCACGTGATCTCGGGCACCCTGCTCGGCCGGCCGGCGGATGTCCGATTCACGCCGGTCGGGTACCGCTGGACGCACTCCGACGGAGGCATTGTCGACTCGGCAACGCCCGGCGCGTCCTGGTCCGACCTCGGGCAGTCGGAGTTCTCGGCGACGTCGACGAGCCACGTCTACGAGATGTCGGGCGAGCACACCGTGCGACTCGACGTGGAGTTGAGCGCGGAGTACCGCTTCGCCGGATCGGGCTGGCTGCCGATCGACGGCACCCTGAGCGTCGCCGGCGAGGACCAGCGAGTGCTGGTCGGCGATTTCGACACGGTTCTCACGAACGGCGACTGCGAGTCGAACCCGTCCGGCCCCGGCTGCTGAACGAGTCGCGAACTCGCACGTCGGGATCGGATTCGCGCGAGCACGACAGCCAGCGCGGCCATCGGCGCGTGCAGGCGCTCGGGCTCGGCCTCAGAGGTCGAGCACGGTGAGCGACACGGGCACGTCGCCGCCCTCGACGAGGCCCTCGGCGACGCGCACGGCCTTCTTCATGGGCAGGATGTAGCAGCCGACCTTCGAATCGGGGAAGACCGAGGTCGTCCAGGTCGAACCGCCGACGCTCACGCGCACCCGCACGGAGCCGAAGCCCCTCGGCGGGCGGGGGATCTCGCGGATGTCCTCCGACGCCTCCTCGGGAACGGTGACGAAGTACCACCCGCCCTGCGACGCCCATTCCCAGAGCGGGGCGGTGAACTCGAAGCGCATGGGGGCAGGCTAGCCGAGGCCGCCGACGGCGCCGAGGCTCGCGGCCAGGTTCGCGATCGCGAGGGCGGTGCCGATGCCCGCCAGCATGCCGAAGGCGACGAGCACGCCGCTGACGATCCACGCGATGCGCCGATGCTCGTCGAAGCCGGCGAGGGCGCGTCCCTCGGAATCGCGCTGCAGGCCGAGGAGCACGAGCACGAGGTCGACCAGCGTCCACACGCCCAGGCCGCCGGCCGTCAGCAGCTTGGCCACCGCAGTGCCGATCTTGCCGAGGTAGAACCGGTCGACGCCGAGCGACCCGATCAGCATCGCGAACAGCCAGGTCAGCAGGAACGACTTGTCGCCGGGGGCGGCATCCGATCCGTTCGAGCCGGCGGATGCCGCGGGCCGCCCGTCGTTCGGCGGGAGTGGCGCGGTCGTGTGCTCGCTGGGCTGAGCGGAGTGGGTGATCTGCTGTGGCGCGGCGAACGGCATCCGAAGGGTCGCGGACTCGACCTCCGCTGCCGTGGCCGGTCGCACGCTCGTCGCCTCCGACACGGTGTCCTCCGAGACGGCGTCCCGGGCGACGGCCTCCTGCGGGGCAGCCTTCTGCGGGGCCGGAGCCGAGCCGGTCATCGGCGACGGCTGGAAGACGGGGGCCGGTGCGAACGAGGGCACCGAGGTGAACGACGGCGGGGACGCGAATGCCGGGATGGATGCGGAGGTCACGGCAGCAGCCGGCCGCCGCGGCTGGACGAAGGGTTCGCCGAGTGGACCCGCGCCCGTGCCGGTGCGTGCGTCGGCGTTCGAGCCCGTGGCCCGGGTCGCCCCGCTGTCCCCGACGGATGCCACGACCGCGTCGACGCCGTTGCCCGCGTCGACGGCTTCGTTGGCCTGACGAGGTGTGGTGTGCGGGGTCCACGCCCTGCCGTCCCAGTAGCGCAGCGCCGCGGCGTCCGCTTCGTCGTCGTACCAGCCGGCTGCGCGTCGCACCTCGGTCATCGTTCACCTTCCGGGGGAGTGCTGGAGTGTTGGAGCCGGATCGCCCGCACCGCGAGCTGCACGGCCGCGATCACGACGAATGCGGCGAAGAGTCGTGCCGACCACTCGGGGGACAGGAGGAACGCGATCGCCACGCCGCCGAACGACGCGATGGTGGCTGC
This sequence comes from Agromyces salentinus, assembly GCF_009749395.1. Classification (GTDB taxonomy): domain Bacteria; phylum Actinomycetota; class Actinomycetes; order Actinomycetales; family Microbacteriaceae; genus Agromyces; species Agromyces salentinus. The sequence continues at coordinate 130,224 of NZ_WBIR01000008.1, read as the reverse complement.
GAGACCGATCACGATCGCCTCGCGAAGGTCGACGAGCTTCGCGCGGGAGTTCGCGACCGTGCCGCTGATGGCGGTCGGGATCATCACGGCGAGCGACGTGCCCTTGGCCATGAGGTCGCCCATGCCGAAGAAGGCGATGAACGCCGGCACCATGATCACGCCGCCGCCGATGCCGAAGAGACCGGACGCGATGCCCACCGCGATGCCGAGACCGAACAGGGCGAGGTCGGGCAGCAGTTCGAACCCGACCTGTCCGCCGCCGCGCTCGGGGACGACCAGCAGCATCCGCACGGCGACGCCGACGAGCAGCGCGATGAAGAGCCAGCGCAGCCAGACGAGCGGCAGGCGCCGCAGTAGCCAGGCGCCGACCCAGGAGCCGAGCACGCCGCCGACGGCGACGAACAGGGCGGCGACCAGGTCGACCTCGCCGTTCACGAGGTACGTGATCGAGCCGGCGATCGACGCCGGGACGATGGCCGCGAGCGAGGTCGCCGTCGCGCGCCGCTGGCCCATGCCCGCGAACACGATGAGGAGGGGCACCATGAGGATGCCGCCGCCGACGCCGAACGCCCCGGAGAGCAGTCCGCCCGCGGCGCCCACGAGCGCCAGCCGCATCCATCGCCCGCGATGCGCCGAGGGTGCGTCGGGCGTGGTCGGGGAGGGCACCAGCCCACTGTAGTCGCCGGGCGAGCGGGGACGAAGGTCAGGCCACGTGCTCGTTCGCGGGCACGAGTTCGCCCGCGTGCGCCGGGTCGGCGGCCGTCGGCTGCGTGTCGACCGCCGGGCCGGTCGGCGGGAACGAGCTCGAACTCGTGGACGTCGGATGCGAAGTCGACATGTGGCTCGCCGGAGCGACGGAGATCACCGCCGTCGCGCGGCGAACGCCGCGCGACGCCAGGACGAGCCCGACGCCGACGGTGGCGCCCAACGTGTTGAGCAGGAGGTCGCGGGGGTCGGAGACCCGATCGGGGAGCACGAGTTGCCCGAGCTCGATGAACGCGGTGAATCCGAAGCCGGCCAGCAGTGCCAACGGCCAGCGCCGTCTGGGGATGAGCAGCGCCGCCAGCAGCCCGACCGGGATGAACAGCATCACGTTGAACGCGATCTCGCTGATGTACCCGGTCGACCAGGTCGCGGGCGAGGTCCAGGCGTCGAGGTTCACGATGCCGCCGTCGAGCTCATGTCCCTCGGTGCTGCTCCAGGGGGCGGGGCCGATGGTCAGCCAGAGCACGCCGATGGCGTAGGCGGCGGCGGCGAATCGCAGGGGGCGGCGGTTCATCCGACGATTCTCCACCGAAACGGGTCGTTCCGTCCCCCATCCCGAGCATGTTCCCAGACCGGGCACAGGGTTCGCATATCACGAACTCATCACGTAGTCTGTACAGCCGCGAGGAAACCGATAGGCTAGCCGGACGATTCCTCCATCAAGCGGGCGCTCGCCCGTAGCTCAAACTGATTGCCCGGAGGCGGACTGTTCCGCGTGGCATGACCCGATACGAGAAGGCGGATGCCGGTGTGCACCCCCGCCCCTCGCCCCGCTCTGACGGCACCGTGTCGTCGGGGTCGCGATCGGCAACGATCGCATCGGGTCCGCAAGTGCGGCCCGCAAGACAGAAGGACAGCAGTATGGCAACCGGAACCGTCAAGTGGTTCAACGCCGAAAAGGGCTTCGGCTTCATCGCTCCCGACGACGGCTCGGCCGACGTCTTCGCGCACTTCAGCGCCATCACGGGCAACGGCTACCGTTCGCTCGAAGAGGGCCAGAAGGTCGAGTTCGAGGTCGCCCAGGGCCCCAAGGGTCTGCAGGCGGAGAACATCCGCGGTCTCTGACCCGCGACGTTCGTAGTTTCGAACGCCGCCGCTCCACTTCGGTGGGCGGCGGCGTTCGTCATTTCACGGGCGAGTCGGAGCCGCCGCGGTCACGGATGCCGATCACGGATGCCGCTCGCGGCATCCACTCGGTTCGACCGGTTCTGCCCGATGCGTCGATCACGGTTGCGCCGCGGCATCCGCCTCGACGTGATCGCGCCAGGAGTGACGCGGCTCGTACCCGAGCAGTCGCCGCGCCTTGTCGATCGAGAGCAGCGTGGTGTTGGCGCCGAGGTCGCCGCGGACTTCGACCCCCGGGAACACCTCGGCCACGAGCTCGGCGTTCGGCCGCGACATGACGGTGTCCGCCGCGGCGACGATGAACCGGTCGAATCCGGGTGACGCGACCTCGAGCGCCCGGCTGACGGCCTGTGCACCGTCGCGCGCGTCGATGTAGCCCCAGAGGTTCCACTTGCGCAGCGTCGCGTCCGCGTCGAACGACGGGAAGGCGGCGTAGTCCTCGGGGTCCATGACGTTCGAGAACCGGAGCGCGGTGATCGAGAGCTCGGGGTCTCGCCGTACGAGCTCGATGGCCATGGTCTCCTCGAGGTGCTTCACGAGCGAGTACGTCGACTCCGGCCTGGCCGGGTACTCCTCGTCGACCGGGATGTACGGCGGCGGCACGTCGAACGGCAGGCCGAGCACGGTCTCGCTCGACGCCGTGACGATGCGGGTGACGCCGAGGCGCTTCGCCGCCTGCAGCACGTTGAACGTGGCGAGCATGTTGTTGCGGAACGTCGCGGCGTCGCTCGCGAGTCCGGGAGCCGGAATGGCGGCGAGGTGCACGATCGCGTCGGCGCCGCCGTGCACGTCGTCGACGCCGGCGATGGCGTCGATCACCTGCCCGTAGTCGGTCAGGTCCACCCTGACGACCGTTCCGCGTTCGCCCTGCTGGTCGAGGTTCACGACCTCGTGACCCTCCTCGCGGAGCGTCGAGACGACGGTGCGGCCGAGCTTGCCGGATCCTCCGGTGACGATGATGCGCATCGCCCCAGTCTCGCAGCCGCGCAAGCCCCTTGTCCTGCCCTTGCGCCGGTCGTACGCTCCCGGGCATGAGCGACGACGTGGAACGGCCGGGCGCCGATGCATGGGTTCCCGAGGGCGGCTCGGTCGACGAACTGCGCCGCGCGGCTCCCGAGTGCCGCGGCTGCGAGCTCTGGCGGGATGCCACGCAGGTGGTGTTCTCCAAGGGACGCGAGTCGGCGCGGCTCATGCTGGTCGGCGAGCAGCCAGGCGATCGGGAGGACCTCGCGGGCGAACCCTTCGTCGGGCCCGCCGGCCGCCTGCTCGCGGACGCCGTCGACGCGGCCGGCATCGCCCGCGATCGCGTGTACGTGACGAACGCCGTGAAGCACTTCCGCTTCGAGCTCCGCGGCAAGCGCCGCATCCACGACAAGCCGGGCGTGGCGCACATCCTCGCCTGCCGGCCGTGGCTCGAGGCCGAGTTCGACGCCGTCGCCCCCTCGGTGGTCGTCGCGCTCGGGGCCACGGCCGCACGATCGGTGCTCGGGCGCACGGTCCGCATCGGCGAGGTCCGGGGCCGGGTCATGCCCCCGGATGCCGCGGGCGCGCCGTCCGCACTGCCGGCACCGGTGCTCGTGACGACGCATCCGTCGGCGCTGCTGCGCATCGAGGACCCGGCCGATCGGGCCGCGGCCTTCGAGGCGCTCGTCGACGACCTCCGCACCGCGGCCGACGCGGCCGGATGAGGGCCGGACGGGTCCATCGTCTGAGCCGCATCCATGCACAGAAGAGATGCCGGACGGGGCATATTTCCGGCGTTTTTTCCCAGCCGGTTCCCATGGAAAAGCCATAGCGTTCGAGCATCTTCAGCGGGCAGTCGCCCGCGACCAACGGCTGGGAAGTCGATGACCAGCTGGGAACGATCATCACTCACACCGAAACACTCGGTGCGATTCGGGCTACGAAGCCCCGCACCGGTTCTGCGGATGTCACGCGCAGCTTCACCGCCCTTTCCCGAGTCGTCCGAGAGTCCGGCCTGCTGAACCGCGCACGCTGGTTCTACGCCGGTCTGGTGACGGCTCTCCTGCTCGCGCTGGGCGGGGTGATCACCGGGTTCATCCTGCTCGGCGACTCCTGGTTCCAGCTGCTCATGGCCGGCGCGCTCGGCCTGATCCTCACCCAGTTCGCCTTCCTCGCGCACGAGGCCTCGCACCGCCAGGTGCTCGAGTCCGGGCCGGCGAACGACCGCGTCGGCCGCATCCTCGCCGCCGGCGTCGTCGGCATCAGCTACTCGTGGTGGATGACGAAGCACACGCGTCACCACGCCAACCCGAACAAGATCGGCAAGGACCCCGACATCGAGTGGGACACGATCTCGTTCACCGAGGCCGATGCCGCCAAGCAGAAGGGCCTGCTCGCCGCGATCACGCGCAAGCAGGGCTACCTGTTCTTCCCGCTGCTCACCCTCGAGGGACTGAACCTGCACGGCCGCTCCATCGCCACGCTGCTCGAGCGCCGCCCGGTGAAGGGCCGCTGGATCGAGCTCAGCCTCATCGCCGTGCACTTCATCGTGTACTTCGGCGCCCTCTTCTGGGTGCTGCCGCTCGGCATGGCCTTCGCCTTCATCGGCGTGCAGATGGCCGTGTTCGGCGTCTACATGGGCGCCTCGTTCGCGCCCAACCACAAGGGCATGGCCCTGATCCCCGAGGACTCCAAGCTCGACTTCTTCTCCAAGCAGGTCCTGACCTCGCGCAACATCTCGGGCGGCCTGTGGGCGAGCACGCTCCTCGGCGGCCTGAACTACCAGGTCGAGCACCACCTCTTCCCGAACATGCCGCGTCCGCACCTGGCGAAGGCCCGTGAGATCGTGCGTGAGCACTGCGCGACGATGGGCGTTCCGTACACTGAGACCACACTCGTGCAGTCGTATGGCATCGTCATCCGCTATCTGAACGAGGTCGGGCTCGCTGCTCGCGACCCGTTCGACTGCCCCATGGTCAACCAGTTCCGTCGGGCCTGACCACATCATTCGGGCCGATCGGCCCGATCCAGAAACTTCCGGCTGCGGACATCGCGACCGGAACCCGCGCGGCAAGCCGCGCACACCGCATCACCTCGGTGAGGCGGGATGAATGAAGGAATGCATTATGGCTACCGGAACCGTCAAGTGGTTCAACGCCGACAAGGGCTTCGGCTTCATCGCTCCCGACGACGGCAGTGCTGACGTCTTCGCGCACTTCAGCGCGATCGCGTCAGGCGGCTACCGTTCGCTCGACGAGAACCAGAAGGTCGAATTCGAGACCGCCCAGGGACCCAAGGGCCCCCAGGCCGAGAACATCCGCGTCATCGCGTAGTTCTCGACGAACGTGATCGGCGCCTCGCGCCGGTCGACGAGCGGATGCCACGGTCGCCCGCCTCCTCGTGAGGCGTGCGCCGGGGCATCCGCTCGTCGTGTTTTCGGGCGTCTTCGAAGGTTCGCTCCCTAGGCTCGCCCTCGAGACCCCGTGCAACCCCGACCGAGGAGCCCCCAATGCAGTGCCCCAATGACGGAGCCGTGCTCGTGATGAGCGAGCGCAGCGGCATCGAGATCGACTACTGCCCCACGTGCCGCGGAGTGTGGCTCGACCGAGGCGAGCTCGACAAGATCATCGAGCGCGCCGCCGGCGACCTCGGCGCAGCGCCCGCCGCACCTGCGGCCCCGACCGCCCCCGCAGCGCCGGCGCAGCCCGGCTACCGCCAGCCGCAGCAGCCCCAGTACCAGCAGCCCCAGTACCAGCAGCCCGCCTACGGGCAGCAGTCGTACGACGCCAACCGCGGGTACGACAACCGCGGCTACGGCGACCAGGGCTACCGCAAGAAGAAGAAGGACAACTGGCTCTCCGAGCTCTTCGACTGAGTCGGGGCCCGGCAGGTCCGACCAGACGAACGGATGCCGCGGCGCGGCGCTCATCACGAGCGCGGCGTCGCGGCATCCGTCGTTTCGGCCTCGGTGGCACCGCCGAAGTCGGGGCATCCGCCGCACAGAATCTGACGCCGGGTACCAGTCGTCCGGAATTCAGGCGAACGGCGACGGCATCCGTCGTCCGGAATTCAGGCGAACGGCGCCGGCTCAGGACGGTTCCGCGGGATTTCGTCCTGAGCTGCGCGCGTCCGCCTGAATCCAGCGAGTCACCCAACCGGGCACGGCTCAGACAGAGGCGACCCAGCCGCGCGCGACAGCAGCGTGGGCGACTCAGCCGCGCGCGGCAAGGGCCTCGACGACGCGGCCGGCGACCGACGCGCTCGACTGCGGGTTCTGGCCGGTGATGAGGTTGCCGTCGACGACGACGTGGTCGCTCCAGGGCGCCGCCGACTCGATGACCGCCCCGCGCTCGCGCAGGCGCGACTCGACGAACCACGGCGTGTTCTCGCCGGTGCCGCCCGTGCGCTCCTCCTCGTCGGTGAAGACGGTGAGGCGGCGACCCGCGAAGGCGAAGGATCCGTCGGGCCGGGTCGCCGACAGCAGGGCGGCCGGGCCGTGGCAGAACGGGGCGATGACGGCGCCGGCCTCGTCCGCGGCGACGAGCACGCGGCCGACCTCGGCGTCGAACGCGAGGTCCGTCATGGGGCCATGGCCGCCGGGCAGCACGACCGCGTCGTAGCCGGCCGGATCCACCTCGGCGATCGCGACGGGTGAGCCCAGTTCGGCCGAGATCGAGCCGAGGTAGGCGGTGAACTCGCGGGCACGCTCCTCGCCACCGGTCTGCGACGGGTCGAGGCTCCCGGCGTCGACGGTGGGCGCAACGCCGCCGGGCGTCGCGAACGTGACGGTGTGGCCTGCCGCGACGAGGTCGCGGTGGGCGGTGACGAGCTCCTCGGCCCAGAAGCCGGTCGGGTGCTCGGAGCCGTCCTTCATGGTGAGGCTCGAGGCGGCGGTGACGATCATCAGGATGTTGCTCATTGACGGTTCCGTTCTGGTTGGGCGGTTGGTGGTGGTCTGGTGTGCGGGTGGATCGGCCCGGCTAGGCGGCGTTGAACTCGGCCGGGTGCGGGCCGGTGCGTCCGCCACGGTCGAGCGCGTCGATGGCGTCGAGCTCGAGTTCGGTGAGTTCGAACCCGAACACGTCGAAGTTCTCGGCGATACGGCTGGGCGTCACCGACTTCGGGATCACGATGCGGCCCTGCTGCAGGTGCCAGCGCAGGACGACCTGCGCCGGCGTTCGGCCGTGGCGTTCGGAGATCTCGACGACGGATGCCTCGTGGAGCACGGCGCCCTGCGCGAGCGGGCTCCAGGCTTCGGTGGCGATGCCATGTCGTGCGTCGGCGGCGATGACCGCGGTGTTCGTCATCGCCGGATGCAGCTCCACCTGGTTCACGGCGGGAACGACCTCGCTCGCCTCGACGAGCCGGTCGAGGTGCTCGGGCTCGAAGTTCGAGACGCCGATCGCGCGGGTGCGGCCGTCGGCGAGCAGTCGCTCGAGCGCACGCCAGGTGTCGAGGTAGCGGCCGCGTTCGGGCGTCGGCCAGTGGATCAGGTAGAGGTCCAGCTGGTCGAGTCCGAGTCGCTCGGCGCTCGCGTCGAACGCGCGGAGGGTCTGGTCGTACCCCTGGTCGGAGTTCCAGACCTTCGTCGTCACGAAGAGCTCGTCGCGGCGGATGCCCGACTCGGCCAGCGCGCGTCCGACGCCGACCTCGTTGCCGTAGACGGCCGCGGTGTCGATGCTGCGGTAGCCGACCTCGAGCGCCGCCGCGACGGCCGCGGTGGTCTGGTCGTCGGGCACCTGGAAGACGCCGAAGCCGAGCTGCGGCATCCGCACGCCGTTGTTCAGGGTGATGGTGGGCACGCTGGTCATGTGGGTCCCTTCGGGATCCGGGAGGGGACGGACGGGAGGGATCAGAGGGCGGATGCCGCGACCGAGCCGGTCGCGGTCGTCGGCCGGGGTGCGGCATCCGCTCGCTCGGGCCCCGCCGTCGGGGCTGCCACCGGCGCGGTGGCCCGGGCCGTGGCCCACGCGACGACCATGAGGACGAGTGCGGCGGCGGTGATGACGGCGCCGACCCAGATGGGCGAGGTGTAGCCGAGGCCGGCCGAGATCGCGATGCCGCCGGCGAAGGCGCCGAGCGCGTTGCCGAGGTTGAACGCGGCGATGTTCGCGCCGGAGGCGAGGGTCGGTGCCTGCTCGGCGTAGCGCATGACCCGGCTCTGCAGTGCTGGCACGGTGCCGAACCCGAAGCCGCCCATGAGCACGAGGAGCACGATGACGGCGACGGCGGATGCCGCGAGCCAGGCGAGGAGCGCCAGCACGACGACGAGCGCGGTGAGGAAGCCGAGCAGCGTGCCGTCGATCGACCGGTCGGCGAGCCGGCCCCCGAGCCAGTTGCCGACCACGAGTCCGGCACCGAAGAGCACGAGGAGCCAGGGCACGTCGGTCGCGGCGAATCCGCTGACCTCGGTGAGCGTGTAGGCGATGTACGTGAAGGCGCCGAACATGCCGCCGAAGCCGAGCACGGTGACGCCCAGCGAGAGCCAGACCTGCCCCGATCGGAAGGCGCCGAGTTCGCGGCGGAGGCTCGGGGCGGCGCCCGGGGTCGCCCCGGTACCCGAGGTCGTGGGCGTCCTCGGCACGAGCGCGGCGATGCCGATGAGGGCGAGCACGCCGATCGCCGAGATCGCCCAGAAGGTGGAGCGCCATCCGAAGTGCTGGCCGAGGAACGTGCCGAACGGCACGCCGAGCACGTTGGCGGCGGTCAGTCCGGTGAACATGATCGCGATGGCGCCCGCGCGCTTCGCGGGAGCGACGAGGTCGGCGGCGACGACCGCGCCGATGCCGAAGAACGCGCCGTGGCAGAGGGCGGCCACGATGCGCCCGGCCATCATGGCGTCGTAGGTGGGGGCGAGCGCGGAGATCGCGTTGCCGGCGATGAAGAGCCCGAGCAGACCCATGAGCACCGGCTTGCGGGGGAGGCGGGTGGCGGCGGCCGTGAGCACGAGCGCACCGACGACGACGGCGAGCGCGTAGCCCGAGATGAACCAGCCGGCCGCGGCTTCGCTGACGCCGAAGTCGGCGGCGAGGTCGGGCAGGAGGCCCATGATGACGAACTCGGTGAGGCCGATGCCGAAGGCGCCGATCGCGAGGGCGAGCAGTCCGAGTGGCATGCGAGGTTCTCCTGTACACTGGGGGAAAGTAGTTGCAAGCGCCGACTATTGCAAACGCAGGTCCAATAGTTGCACACGCATTTACCTAGCGCAAGCAACTACTTTGCACGAGACCCAGCACGAGGCCGAGCATGGACCCGTGCATCAACCCGCACACCGACCTCCTGGAGACGACATGGGCATCGCCGACGACGCCGTCGAGGTGCGCGCGCACGGATGGCGCACGCTCGCCGCACTGCACGGCCTGATCGAGAGCGAACTGGAGCGCTCGCTCGCGGCATCCGCCGATCTCTCGGTCGTCGAGTACACCGTGCTCGACGCGCTCAGCCGTCAGGACGGCTGGCACATGCGCATGCAGCAGCTCGCGCGCGCCACCGCGCTGAGCCCCAGCGCGACGACCCGCCTCGTGAACCGGCTCGAAGACCGGTCGCTGCTCACGCGCGTGCTCTGCGCCGATGATCGGCGCGGCATCTACACCGAGATGACGCAGGCCGGGCGCCGGCTCTACGAGCGGGCGAAGCCGATCCACGACCAGACGCTCGAGCGCGTGCTCGCCGAGGCGCAGGAGCAGCCCGAGCTGGCGCCGGTCGTCGAGGCGCTGCACGGCGCCGGGCTGCCGCTGCCCGCCGGCTGAGCTTCGGCAAGCCGAGGGGTGCGCGCTGAGCGTCGCGCACCGAGCGGTGCAGGCCGTGCAGGCGTGGCGTCGCCCGCCGTGCCGACGCCCGCCGTGCCGACGCCCGCCGTGTGGATGCCCGCCGTGTGATCGTCGCCACGTCAGGCATTCGATGCCGGATCAGGCAGGTGCCGAACTCCTCCCGACGCCCCCGCCTAGGCGGCGGCGCCCGAGATGTTGACCAGCCAGCTGACGCCGAACCGGTCGACGAGCATGCCGAAGGCGTCGCCCCAGGGCGCGACCTCGAGCGGCTGCTGCACGGTGCCGCCCTCGGAGAGTCGTTCCCAGTGCCCGCGGATGGTCGCGTCGTCGTCGCCGGAGATCGACACCGAGACGCCCGAGATGCCGTGGTACTCCATGCGGATCGGCACGTCGGCCGCCATGAGCGTCACGCCGTCGGCACCGTCCACCTGGCCGTGCATGATCAGGTCGGCCTCGTCGGGCGACTCGGCGGATTGGAAGTCGGCGAACGTGCTCATGTTCAGCGTGCCGCCGAAGATCGAGTGGTAGAACTCGAGCGCCTCGCGGGCCGTGCCGCGGAAGTTCAGATACGGGTTCAACGTGACGGGCATGGCGTCCTCCAGATCGACGTCGTTGGAATCTGTGCCGGGAGCCGACCCGTCGATTCTGCTCCGGATGCCGCGAAGATGCGAGGGATTCTCGATGAACGCTTGACGTGGTCGGCAGGCTCGGCCTACTCTTAGTCAACCAACAAGTTGATCAATGGAAGGGTTGGATACGCGGATGCTCCTCGACCCGAGTGCCGACGACCGGCTCGACCGGGCCTTCATGGCCCTGGCCGACCCGGTGCGACGCGGCATCATCGCGAGGCTCAGCCGCGGACCGGCGACGGTCAACGAACTCGCCGAACCCTTCCAGATCACCAAACAGGCCGTGTCCAAGCACATCCAGGTGCTCGAGCAGGCGGGGCTCGTCACGCGAACGCGCGACGCGCAGCGCAGGCCCGTGCACCTCGCGCCGGCACAGCTCGAGGCCCTCACCGCGTGGATCGACCGCTTCCGGCTGATCCACGAGCAGCAGTTCCGTTCACTCGATGCGCTGCTCGCCACCACCAGCGGCACGGACGCCGCACCCGCCGAGGCCGGCGCTACCGCCGACCCCGCACGCAAGGCAGAGAGATCATGACCACCACCACCAACCCCGTCACCATCACCGCCCCCGAAGGGCTGCCCTTCATCGACCTCGAGCGCGAGTTCGACGCCCCGGTCGCCGCGGTCTTCAACGCGCACCGCGACCCCGAGCTCGTCAAGCAGTGGCTCGGCCCGAACGGCTACGACATGCAGATCGAGCGCTGGGACTTCGTGCCCCAGGGCGGCTACCGCTACGTGCACGTGAACCCCGAGGGCGACAAGTTCGCGTTCAACGGCACCTTCCACTCGGTGCGCGAGAACGAGTTCGCGATCCAGACGTTCGAGTTCGAGGGCTACCCCGACGTCGTCGCCATCGAGGCGATCACCTTCGACGACCTTGGCGACGGCCGCACGCGCATCCGCATCCACTCGGCATACCCCACGCTCGAGGCTCGCGACGGCATGATCGCCTCCAACATGGAGCACGGCGTGCGCGAGGGCTTCGAGCGCCTCGACGCGCTGCTCGCGGCCTGACCGCCCGGTCGGCCCACTCAGAGAACGAGGAGCACACCATGGATTGGACCCTCGAAGTCGTCGTCGTCCCGGTCGGCGACCTCGACCGATCGATCGCGTTCTACCGCGACCAGGTCGGTTTCGAGCTCGACCACGACACCGTCAACGAGCACATGCACGTCGCGCAGCTGACCCCGCGAGGCTCCGGCTGCTCGATCGTCATCGGCAACCTGCCCTCGCAGAACGCGATGGCGCCGGGCAGCCTCCACGGCGTCCAGCTGGTCGTCGCCGATGCCGAGGCGGCCCGCGCCGAACTCATCGGGCGTGGCGTCGACGCCGGCCCCATCACGGTCTTCAGCGAGCAGGACGGCGGCACCTTCTTCGGATTCGCCGATCCCGACGGCAACACGTGGGCCGTGCAGCAGATCAGGGCCAGGGCCGACCGGCCGCTCATCCCGCACGACGCCAGGCAGCGGTTCGGCGCCGAGCAGGAGGCCTGACCGAGCGCGACGCCCGACCGAGCGCGACGCCTGACCGAGCGCGACGCCTGACCGAGCGCGCCTGACCGAGCACGACGCCCGAGAGGGCGGATGCCGAGACGAGCGGATGCCGCGACGATGACGCCCCCCCGGGGCCCGCGTCGCGGCATCCGCTCGTCATCGCCGGCGGCGACGTGCGAGCATCGAGGGATGTCGACCGAGATCCTCCGCTACGCCGCATTCACCGACCGCCCCGAGGGCGGCAACCCGGCCGGCGTCGTGCTCGACGCCGCGGCCCTCAGCGCGGCCGACATGCAGCGCATCGCCGCCGAGATCGACTTCGCCGAGACCGCGTTCGTCACCGGCCGCGACGGCGACGCGTACCTTGTGCGGTACTTCTCGCCCATCGCCGAGGTCCCGTTCTGCGGGCATGCGACGGTCGCGACCGCGATCGCGCTCGCCGAACGCGGCCACGACGGCCGCATCCGCTTCGGCACGCCCGTGGGCGAGATCGAGATCGAGACGACGGCGGATGCCACGGGCCCCCGCGCGTCGTTCACGAGCGTCGACACCGACCTCGCCGAACTGCCGGCCGCGAGCCTCGAGCGGCTGCTCGAGTTGCTGGGCCTCGAGCGTTCGGCGCTGTCGTGGACCCTGCCGCCGAAGCTCGCCTTCGCGGGCAACTGGCATCCCGTGCTCGTGATCGACGACCCGTCGGCCTTCGACGGCTTCACGTTCGACCCGGCCGCCGTGCGCGCCTACATGGACGAGCAGGGGTGGCCCGCGACGATCACGGTGCTGCATCCGCTGGCCGTCACGGGTGAGGAGCCGATGCGGTTCGAGGCCCGCAACCTGTTCCCCGTCGGCCGCATCACCGAGGACCCCGCCACGGGATCGGCCGCGGCATCCGTCGGCGGGTACCTGCGCGCGCTCGGGGTGGTCGTGCCGCCGGCCCGGGTGGTCATCGAGCAGGGGCGGCATGTGGGCAGGCCGGGCGAGCTCACGGTCGACATCCCCGAGCGCGGCGGCATCACGGTCGGCGGTGGGGCCGTGGCGATGGCCGCACCCGAGGCTCGCGACGTGCCGCGTGCATGACATCTGCTCGGGGGCATTGCATCGAGTGGCCCCGGCGACGATCATGAACCGGGGGGATTTGCATGGGACGACAAGCGAGAGCGACCTGGATCAGCGATGACGGGCTGGCGGCGGTGACGCTGCACCTCGAATCGGGAGGGCTGCACGTCTCGGGGGAGCGTCGTGCGCGACTCGAGCGGGCGGCGCTGTCGCATGTGCAGGCCGCCGACGGCGTGGTCTCGTTCGTCGCGGGGGGCGACACGTACCGCTTCCGCCTCGGCGCCGCCGCGTCCGCGTGGGCCGATGCGCTCACGACGGCGCCGCCGAGCCTCGCCGAGAAGCTCGGCATCGCCGCGGGCCGCACGGTCGCCGTGCGCGGCGACCTCCCCGTGGTGGAGCTCGAGGACGCCCTGTCCGACGCGACCCGCGTGCCGCCGTTCGAGGCCGAGCTCGTGGTGGTGGTCGTCCGCGACCACGATGAACTGGAGTCGCTGCCCGTCTGGTTCCGCGAATGCGGAGTGGCCTCACCGGTCTGGGTGGTGCACGGCAAGGGCCGGCAGACGACGGCGCCGGGCGACACGGCGGTGCGCAGCGCGCTCCGCGAGAGCGGCTGGCGCGACACCAAGGTGAGCGCGATCGCCGACAGCTGGTCGGCGACGCGCTTCCATCCGGCGAAGGCCGTCTGACCGATCGGCGTGCGCCCGGCCCGCCCGCCGGTTCGCACGCCTCCTGCGGATCGGGCGGATGCCGCGGCGAGCGGCTGAGCGTCGGCGGGCGGATGCCGCGGACGGCGTTAGGCTCGACGAGCGGTCGCCGCCCTCGAGGGACGCGCGGCCGCGGCATCCGTCATCGCATCTGGAGGACTCCCATGCAGCGTCGCACCCTCGGCCGCACCGGCCGCTCGGTCTCGGTCATCGGTCTCGGAACCTGGCAGCTCGGCGCCGATTGGGGCGACGTCGAGGAGGCCGACGCGCTCGCCGTGCTCGACGCCGCGCACGACGCGGGCGTCACCTTCTTCGACACCGCCGACGTCTACGGCGACGGCCGCAGCGAATCCCTCATCGGCGCCTGGCTGCGCGCGAACCCCGACGCCGGCGTCACCGTCGCGACGAAGATGGGCCGCCGCCTGCCGCAGGAGCACGAGAACTACTCCGCCGAGCACTTCCGCGCCTGGATCGACCGGTCGCGGGCCAACCTCGGCGTCGACATGGTCGACCTCGTCCAGCTGCACTGCCCGCCGACGTCGGTCTACGGCGACGACCGGGTGTTCGACGCCCTCGACGCCCTCGTCGACGACGGATCGATCGCCGCGTACGGCGTGAGCGTCGAGCGGGTCGACGAGGCGCTGACCGCGATCGCACGGCCGAACGTGGCGTCGGTGCAGATCATCCTCAACGCGTTCCGGCTGAAGCCGCTCGACGACGTGCTGCCGGCCGCCCGCGAGGCGGGCGTCGGCATCATCGCGCGCGTGCCGCTCGCGAGCGGACTGCTCTCGGGCCGGTACACGAGCGAGACGGTCTTCGCGGCGAACGACCACCGCAGCTACAACCGCCATGGCGAGGCGTTCGACGTGGGCGAGACGTTCTCGGGCGTCGACTACGAGACCGGCGTCGCCGCGGCGGCGGAGTTCACGCGGCTCGCACGCGAGGCCGCTCCCGACGCGACGGCCGCGCGGGTCGCGCTCGCGTGGGTCGCCGCCCAAGACGGCGTGAGCTCCGTCATCCCGGGCGCGCGCAACCCCGAGCAGGCGCGCGCGAACGCGGCGGCCGGGTCGCTCGAACTCCCGGCCGGGTTCGGCCGAGCGGTGCGCGAGCTCTACGACCGCGACATCCGGGCCCAGGTGCACGCCCGCTGGTAGCCGCCGGTCGCCCGCCGACCCTCGGCGGCAAACGTTCCCCCACAGGACGTCGCCGAATCGATACGCTGCACCTGTGGGTGTCGGCGGGGGGCTGACGGATGCGGATGTCGAGCGCAGGGGTGCGATGGGGCGGCATGCTCGCCCGGTCGCGCGTTCGCGACGGCGCGTCAGGGGACCCCTCCCTCTGCGCGCGATGTGGCGTGCGCCGATCTCGGCACCCCGTCCATCGATGGAAGGGAATGCCGGGTGAACGCTCTGGGGGACATCACGTCGCAACACATCGCATCGTCGGCGGGGCCGCACGAGCTATCGGGTCGAACGCAGGCACGCCGCATGGCGGCGCTCGTGGCCGCCGGCCTCATGGTCGCCGTGCTGGGTGTCGTGCACCAGGCGCAGAGCGCCGAGGCGGCGGCCTCGCTCGACCGTGCGAGATCGGCCGCGCTCGTCGCGTCGGCTGATCGCGTCGGCATCGGCGCGGCCGGCATCGACGTGGCGGCCGTCCGCCTCGGCGCGGCGACGGCACTGGCGACGGATGCCGCGACCGCCGTGGGCGCCACCGTCGACGCCGCGACCGCGGAGCTCGGCCCCGGGCGGGCGGCGACGCTCGTCGCACTCCGCTCGGAGCTGCTCACCGCGCTGCGCCTCGGGGCGTCCGCGGCGACGCTCGGGTCGGGTTCCGGCGCGCTGCGTGCGGAGGCCGCGACCGTGGCGACCGCGCTCGCGGAACACCGTGCCGCCGAGGCCGCTCGGGTCGCCGCGGAGGCCGCCGCCGCTGCCGAGGCCGCTCGCGTGGAAGCAGCAGCCGCAGCGGCCGCCGCGACCGCGGACGAGGACTTGGCGGAGTCCGCCGAGGGGTTCGCCGCGGACGAGATCGAGGCCGCCGAGGCCGCCGGTGCCGCGGGGACCGCCGGGACCACCGGGGCGGCATCCGCCGACACCGAGGTCGCCGATGCCGCAGCCGAGACCACGAGCGGGTCGAACCCCTACACCGCCGAGTTCTATCCCGGGCTGCCGCCGGCGCCACGTGATGAGGACTGCGGGCCGTGCACCGGACTCGAGATGCATCCCGTGCTCGTGGGCGACACCTACCGCTGGGGCTGCAGCGGATAGGTCCGACCGGTCGTGGCACGGCGACGGGCGTTCCCACCGCGGGACGCCCGTCGCTCCGTCCCGGCGTGGGTTCCCCGCTGCGCCGCCCGTCGCCGAGCCCGCTCGTCGCCGAGCCCGCCCGTCGCCGAGCCCGCCCGTCGCCGACCCGCCCGGTAGGGTCGAATCGATGACCCCGTCGCAGCGCACCCCGTTCGTGCGGCGTCGCCCGTGATCGAGATCCTCACCGGCTTCGCCGTCATCGCGCTCGCCGTGTTCGTCGGCTGGCTCGCCGGACGCATCGGGGTCCTCGGGCCGAGCGCCCGGCCGGTGCTCGCCCAGCTGAACTTCAACGTGCTCGCGCCCTTCCTGCTCTTCTCGGTGCTCGCGACGAGCGACGTCGGGGCGCTGTTCTCCGTGCTGCTGCCGGTCTCGGC
Organism: Agromyces salentinus; assembly: GCF_009749395.1. Classification (GTDB taxonomy): domain Bacteria; phylum Actinomycetota; class Actinomycetes; order Actinomycetales; family Microbacteriaceae; genus Agromyces; species Agromyces salentinus. Next base: position 114,045 of record NZ_WBIR01000008.1, on the reverse strand, counting down.
CATCGCGGCGGTGGCGATGATGCTCCTCTTCGCCCTCGTCTCGCTCGCGATCTGGCGGCGCGGCGTGGCGCGCACGGTCATCGGCTCCCTTGCGTCCGGGTACGTCAACGGCAACAACTTCGGCATTCCGATCGCGGTCTACATGCTGGGCGACGCCGCCTACTCGGCCCCCGTCGTGCTCCTGCAGCTCCTGCTGTTCGCGCCGGTCGCGCTCGCCGTGCTCGGGGCGAAGGTCGAGGGGCGGACGTCGGCGTGGATGATCGTGCGCTCCACCCTGACGAATCCGATCATCGTCGGCTCGCTGCTCGGCGTGCTGGTGGCCGTCACGGGCGTCGAGCTGCCGCCGATCGTGCTCGAGCCGATCGAGCTCATCGGCCATGCCGCCGTGCCGCTCATGCTCATCGCCTACGGGCTGTCGCTCAACGGGCAGCGCCTGCTCGAGCCGGGCACCGGGCGGCGCGACGTGCTCCTCGCCTCGGGGCTGAAGCTCATCGCCATGCCGCTGGCGGCCTGGGCGCTCGGCCGGTTCGCCTTCGGGCTCGACGGGATCGAGCTCTACGCCGTCACCGTCCTCGCGGCGCTGCCGACCGCGCAGAACGTGTTCGTGTTCGCCCAGCGCTACGACACGGCCGAGGTCGTGGCGCGCGACACGGTGTTCATCACGACGATCGCATCGGTTCCGGTGCTGCTCGCGGTGGCGGTGCTGCTCGGCTGACCGCACGCGGCAGGATGGCAGACGAACGAAGGAGATCGCGCATGCCGTTCCTCACCGAAGACGGGCGACCGCTCGACGAGCTCGTCCTCGCCCAGCGACCCGCCGACGGGTACCGGTTCCACGTGCGCGCGCCGTTCGTCTACGTCGACCCCGTCACCGCGCGGCGGTACCGCGTGTCGGCCCGGCCCCCCGGCTCTCCCGATCCCGACCCGGAGAAGCACGAACCCCGCATCCCGGGCATCACCGACCTCGCGTCGGTGCCGATGTGGCTGTGGAGCTTCATCGCGAGCTACGGACGCCAGTCGGCGCCCGCGGTGCTCCACGACGAGCGATCGGTGGATGCCGCGCTGCTCGACGATCCTCGGGCGGCGCTCGCGCAGCGACGCGAGGACGATCGGGTCTTCCGGACCGCCCTGCGGGAGCAGCGCGTGCCGTTGCTCCGATCCTGGCTGATGTGGGCCTGGGTTTCCGCCGACCGCGAGCGCGAGTTCGGGGGAGTGCCCGGGGCGCTCCTCATCGCGCAGGCGATCGTCGGGGCCGTGACGGTGCTCGCGGCATCCGTCGCGGCGTTCTGGAACCCGTGGTGGCTCGTCGCGGTGCCGATCGTCGCGTTCGGGGCGGTGGCGTGGCGGGGCCTCGCACCGCTCGTGCTCGTGCTCACGGGATCCCTCGCCGTGCTCGGACCGCTGCTCCTCCTCCACCTCGCCGCCCTCGTGCCGCTTCGGCTCATCGAGGCGATCGTCGAGGTGATCGCCGGCGGTGATCCGCGCGACGTGCTGCGACCGACCGTCACGCCCGACGGGCAGCCGGAACCGCCCGTGAGCCGCTGAGTCGCGGGAAGCGGCCGGCTCAGGCCTGACGGGGCGCGCCACCGACGACCGGCGCCGCCTTGCGACCCCAACCGTGGAAGAGGTACGCCCACGACTTGGCCCAGGGTCCCCGGGGGTCGAGCGTCTTCTGCCGGTCCTTCAGGTGCTTCTTGTACGCGTCGCTGCCCCGCGTCGCATGCAGGGTCATCGGTGTCGCCGCGTTCGCCCGGACGGCCTGCACGTCGGCGGCATCCGTGCGGGCATCGACCACCACCGGAACCGGGGCGAATCGCGGTTCCAGGAAGAGGAAGATCGCGGCCGCCAGGACGATGACGCCCGTCCAGACGGCCCCCGCGGCATCCGGCGACAGCTGCTGGAGGAGGAACGCCCAGACGACGACCGCCGCCGCGGCGACGTAGAGGAAGCGCGGGATGCTCGACACGACGAGCCAGGCGCCGACCGGCAGCGGGCAGCGGTCCCAGATGAGCGTGCGCTCGGTGTAGCCGGCGAGCGTCTGGTTGAGCCAGACCAGCAGCGCGGCCAACAGTCCGGAGACGATCAGCCAGCCCCATCCGGTCAGCTGCCCCTGCTCGTGCAGGAACCCCACCGATGCGGCGGCATCGGGTGCGGCCGCACCGCCGTTGAACAGGCCGACGACCCACGAGAACCATCCGGCGACGGTCGTGATGACCGACGCGAAGAAGGCGGATGCCGCGGCGATGCCGGGCAGCAGCGCCGCGATCACGACCGCGGCGACCATGTTGACGCCGAGCGACTTCTTGTTGATCACGTTGAGGCGGTTCTCGAGGTAGGCCACCTCGGGCGGCGGCGCCGGGAAGTCGGGGCCGAGCAGGTTGCGGATCGTCGGCTCGACCACCTGCAGCGTGTTCTGGAAGTACATCGAGTGGTCCAGGAACGGCTGGCTGGTGTTGTGCACCGCGTGCTCCTCGGGACCGCACGCGTCGGTTGCGAGCCGCGGGAAGTACGAGGCCCGCCAGCGCTGCCGCGCCTTGCGGGAGTCGTCGGCGATGGGACCGGCCGAGAACGGATCCCAGATGGCCCAGTGGTTGGACCACGAGACGGGGTGGTCGGGGTCGAACGTGCGCCGGGCGAGCCAGTTCTGCACCGGCGTGTACGGGTCGGTGCGACCGCGCCACTGGTCGCGGCCGAGCAGGGTCACCGCCGCGCCGACGGTGGTCAGGTGCCGGACGTTGAAGTCCGACGGCTCCATCTCCTCGAAGAGGGCGAAGGTCGAGACGGCGGCGCCCTGCGAGTGCGCGAACACGTGCACGTCGCCGTCGCCGACGAGCGACTTCGCCCGGGAGACGGCGTCGCGCACGATGAGGCGCATCGCGCTCGCCCGCACGGGCGTCTCCTTCCAGGCCGTGACGTCGCCGATCGACTCCGCGAGCGAGTCGATGACCCCGGCGGCGAGGTCCTTGAACCACGGGATGAGCAGCAGCGGGCTGATGAGCGGGAGGATCGGTGTCAGCACCGTGGCCAGCAGCAGGATGAAGACCGCGATCGGCACGTAGAGCGCGAAGCCGAGCACCGCGCGCACGAGGTCGAGCACGAAGGTGATCGGATGCGGGAACACGAGGTACTTCCGCTCCGTACGGGTGTGCTCGACCAGGGTGTACCAGGGCACCAGGAACATGGTCGACCAGAACAGTCGCAGCATCCGCAGGAACGCGCGCCACATGAACGGGGCCGCCCACCGGAAGATCTGCGCCCGGCCGAGCGGCACGAACGCCTCCGACCAGCGCGCCTCCACGATCGCGATCTTGCGCTCCACGGTGATGGTCGGGGCGTTCTCGGGGGTGCCGGGCGGGCGCCGCTTCGGGAACCGCACGGTCGCCGTGATGACCGGCTCGTCGCCGGCGAGGTTCGACTGGTCGAGCTCGACGCCGTGATCGCCCTCGCCGTAGATCCGGTCGCGCGCCATCCAGTCCATCCGGGCGAGGAGCGGCTCGGCCCACTCGAGCAGGATCTGGCTGCGGTAGGCGGCGCCCATGCCGTGCACGAGCACGAGCGCGACGTCGTACGAACCGTCGGGGTGCTCCTCGACGGCGCCGGCCTCGGTCAACTCCGAGATCCGCATGGGGTCCTCCTGGCTTCGCATGCACGAGTGGTGCGGGGATGATGCGAACGTTAGCGCTGCGCGATCGGCGCCGACAAGCGAGATCCGCGGAATTCCGGGCCTGCACTGAGCTCGGAGCGGGTCGGATGCCGCGACCGGTCGCCCGCGGATGCCTCGAGCGGATGCCGCGCCTCGGCCCCGGCTCGTCGCGGGCGACGCATCTCAGGGCTGGCACTGAGGCGCGGCATCCGAGGTCCTCGTAGCGTTGACCTCGATCGAACGGCGCGGACCGCAGGGGGGAACTGTCACCGCGGCGACGATCGTGAGCCGGCCGGCGGCGCGACCCGAAATCGCGCCGCAGGCCGGCTCCCCCTTTTCCCGGGTTGTCCCGCGCAGGGCGCCCACGGCCGCGTAGGGCAGACTCGTACGGGTGACCCAGCCCCTGCTCGACCGCGTGCCGCGACCGTACGACGCCGATGCCATGTACGACGCGTTCGTCGGGTGGGCCGAGGACCGCGGGCTCCCGCTCTATCCGGCGCAGGACGAGGCCGTCATCGAGATCGTCTCGGGAGCGAACGTCATCCTCTCGACGCCCACGGGCACCGGCAAGTCGCTCGTCGCGGTCGCCGCGCACGCCGCCTGCGTCGCCGACGGCGGTCGCACGTACTACACGGCGCCGATCAAGGCGCTCGTGAGCGAGAAGTTCTTCCAGCTCGCCGAGATCTTCGGGGCCGCGAACGTCGGCATGGTCACGGGCGACAGCTCCGTGAACCCCGATGCCCCGATCATCTGCTGCACGGCCGAGATCCTCGCGAACCTCGCGCTCCGCCACGGCGCCGACGCCGAGGTGGACCAGGTCGTCATGGACGAGTTCCACTACTACGGCGATCCCGACCGCGGGTGGGCGTGGCAGGTGCCGCTGCTGCTCCTGCCGCGGGCGCAGTTCGTCCTGATGTCCGCCACGCTCGGCGACGTCACCGCCATCGCGGAGGACCTCGAGCGCCGCACCGGTCGGCCCACGGCCCGCGTCACGGGCGTGGAGCGCCCGGTCCCCCTGCACTACTCGTACGCCAAGACGCCCGTGCAGGAGACGGTCGAGGAGTTGCTCGAGACCCGGCAGGCGCCGGTCTACATCGTGCACTTCTCGCAGGCGGCCGCCATGGAGCGGGCGCAGGCGCTGTCCTCGATCCGGGTCGTGACGCGCGAGCAGCGCGACGAGATCGCCGAGGCGATCGGCGGGTTCCGGTTCACGACCGCGTTCGGCAAGACCCTCTCGCGCCTCGTTCGCTCGGGCATCGGCGTGCACCACGCCGGCATGCTGCCGCGGTACCGCCGCCTCGTCGAGACGCTCGCGCAGCGCGGCCTGCTTCGCGTGATCTGCGGCACCGACACCCTCGGCGTGGGCATCAACGTTCCCATCCGGTCGGTGCTCATCACGGCGCTCGCGAAGTTCGACGGTCAGAAGATGCGGCAGCTGAGCGCCCGAGAGTTCCACCAGATCGCCGGCCGGGCGGGGCGCGCCGGGTACGACACCGCCGGCACCGTGGTCGTGCTCGCACCCGAGCACGAGATCGAGAACGAGGTCTCGGTGCGCAAGGCGGGCGACGACGCGAAGAAGCTCAAGCGCATCGTGCGCAAGAAGGCCCCCGCCGGCCAGATCACGTGGGGCGAGGGCTCGTTCGACCGTCTCGTGGCCGCCGAGCCCGAGCCGCTCACCCCCCAGCTGAAGCTCACGGCGGCGATGCTCATCAACGTCATCGGTCGCGGCGGCGACGTCGTCGGCGGCATCCGCTCGCTCGTCTTCGACAACCACGAGCCGAGGCCGCGCCGGTTCGAGCTCGCCCGCCGCGCCCTCGAGATCCTGCGCACGCTCGCCGACGCCGGCGTCGTGGAGCTCACCGCCGACCGGCGCGCCGGCGGACTCGGCGTGCGCATCGCGCTCACCGTCGACCTGCAGCCGAACTTCGCCCTGAACCAGCCGCTGTCGCCGTTCGCGCTCGCCGCGATCGACCTGCTCGACCCCGAGGCGGATGCCGGCACGGGCATCGGGACCGGCCACTACGCCCTCGACGTGGTCAGCATCATCGAGTCGACGCTCGACGACCCGCGGCCGATCCTCTCGCAGCAGCAGTTCAAGGCGCGCGGTGAGGCGGTGGCGGCGATGAAGCAGGAGGGCATCGAGTACGACCAGCGCATGGAACTGCTCGAGCAGGTCACCTGGCCGAAGCCCCTCGACGAGCTGCTCGCCCAGGCGTTCGAGACCTTCGCGTCGAGCCAGCCGTGGGTTCGCGACTTCGAGCTCTCGCCCAAGTCGGTCGTGCGCGACATGTTCGAGCGCAGCATGTCCTTCGGCGAATATGTCTCGTTCTACCAGCTGGCCCGCAGCGAGGGGCTCGTGCTGCGCTACCTCTCAGACGCGTTCCGGGCGATGCGCCAGACCGTGCCGAACGACGCGAAGACCGAGGAGGTGCTCGACCTCATCGAGTGGCTCGGCGAGCTCGTGCGCCAGGTCGACTCGAGCCTCGTCGACGAGTGGAACGAGATGGTCGACCCGACCGCGCACCTGCCTGAGGACGAGGCCGCCGTCGTCCCGCCCGCGCCGCCGAGCGTCGTGTCGAACCGCCGCGCGTTCACCGTGCTCGTGCGCAACGAGCTCTTCCGCCGAGTGCAGCTGGCCGCGCTCGACCACGACGACGAGCTCCAGCTGCTCGACCCGGGCGAGCTCTGGCCCGACGCGCTGAACCGCTACTACGCCGAGCACGACGAGATCCTCACGGGCGCGGCGGCGCGCTCGCCGCGACTCGTGACCATCGACGTGACGGATGCCGCGAGCGGCATCTGGCGCGTCGAGCAGACCATCGACGACCCGGCGGGCGACCACGACTGGCGGATCCGCGCGGAGGTCGACCTCGAGGCGTCCGCCGAGGAGGGCACGGCGATCGTGCACGTGACCGAGGTCGTCCGTCTCTAGCCCGCGGATGTCGCGGCTGCCGCTCAGGCGACGGCGAGCATGGCCGCCGCGGCCAGGGCGAGCACCAGCCCGGCCCACTGCACGGGGGCGATGCGCTCGCGCAGCACGAGCGCGGCGAGCAGGATCGTGCCGGCCGGGTACATCGCCGCCAGCACGGCCGCGATCGACAGGTCGCCCGCGCGGATGCCGAGGAGCAGCAGCACGTTCGCGGTCGCGTCGACCACGCCGCAGGCGATGGCCAGTCGGATGCCGCCGGCGAGGGTCTGCCGGTCTCGCCGCGGCATCCGCTCGGCTTCGGGCGCACCGCCCGTCGGGACGCCCGCGACGGCCCGACCCCGTGCGCGCACGGCGGCGAGCACGCCGACCACGCCGAGGGCGGTGAACATGACCACGGCGCCGACGCCGCGGTTCACCACGAGCGGGACCATGCCGCTCTCGTCGGAGGTCTGGTCGATCGCGATGTAGAAGCCGCCGATGGCGGCTCCCGAGCCGACGGCCATGAGGACGCCGCGGAGCGAGGGCCGCACGGCGCCGCGCTCCGGGACGAACCCGACGAGCAGCACCGCGACCAGTGCCAGGCCGAGGCCCCAGTATCCGACCGCGCCGAAGCGCTCGCCGGCGAACACCAGTCCCCAGACGACCGGCACGATCGCCGAGGCGACCGCGGTCGTGGGGGAGAGGATGCTCATCGGCCCGATGGCGAGGCACGCGTAGAGCAGTCCGATGCCGATGCATCCGATCACGCCCGAGATCGCGCCCCAGAGCACGTCGTCGGCGGTCCACTCCCCGCCGAGCAGGGGCAGCGCGACGACCCCCAGCAGCACGAAGCCCGCCAGGCCGGCGACCGCCGTTGCGAGGAGGGCGCTCACGCGCTTGGCCGCGAGCCCGCCGAGGAAGTCCGCGGCGCCGAACACAAGCGCGCCCGTGAGCGAGAAGACGGCGGTCAGCACGAGGTCCCATCGTAGTGAGCGGGTGGCGCGGGCACGCTCGCCAGTGCACGATCCCCCTGCAGCGGGGAACGCAAGCCCCGGCCCAAATCTGCTCATGTGAGCAGGCGGATTCGGCCGTCGTGCTCGCCTGCGCGGCATCCGTGAACGGCATGTGAAATCAGGGCCCTCATTCGCCGGAACCTCTTGGCAGACGCCGAGCCGAAACATAGGCTGACGCGCGAAGTGGCCTCCGGTCGGGGGCATGTTCGCCTCGTGCAACCCGAGCGCGAACGTCACGAGCGAACGACACAGGAGAGCGTCATGCAGGGTGGTCGTACCGTCCAACGCCTGTCCGCCGTAGCGGCCACAGCCGCCGGGGCATTGATCGTCGGAATGCTGGGGGCGCCACCCGCGCTCGCCGCGACCGACGGCTCGGGCGTGGTGATCAACGAGGTGTACGCGCGCGGCGGCAGCGCCAACCAGCCGTACCTCAACAAGTTCGTCGAGCTCTACAACCCGACGAACGAGGCCGTCTCGCTCGCGGGCTGGTCGCTGCAGTACCGCTCGGCCGGGAGCACGGGCCCGTCGACCGGCGTCGTCGAGCTCAGCAAGTCCATCCCGGCGAAGGGGTACTTCCTCGTCGGGCTGAACAGCAACGGCACCACGGGCGCCGCGCTGCCCACGCCCGACGTCTCCAAGGACGTGGCCCCGAGCGGCACCGCCGGCTCGCTGTTCCTCGCGAACGTCGCGACGGCCTTCAACCCCGGCACCGGTTCCATCGTGAACGCCGCCAACGTGGTCGACTACGTCGGCTACGGCACCTCCTCGAACTTCGAGGGCGCGGTGGCCGCCTACACCGGCAGCAACTCGACCCCCGGCAGCATCTCCCGCACGGGCGGCGTCGACACCGACGTCAACTCGGCGGACTTCAGCTTCAGCGCGACCCCCACGCCGCAGAACTCCGGCGCGGTCGTCGACCCCGAGCCCGACCCCGACCCCGTCAGCGCGACGATCGCCGAGGTCCAGGGCGCCACCGGCACCAGCCCGCTGGTCGATCAGCTCGTGACCGTCGAGGGCGTCATCACCGCCGACTACCGCACTGGCGGCTACAACGGCGTGACCATCCAGACCGCCGGCGCCGACACCACGCCCGGCGTCTCCGACGGCGTCTTCGTCTTCGGCATGCCCGCGGTCGGGGCGGTCGGCGACCTCGTCCGGGTCACCGGCTCCGTCAGCGAGTACTTCGGCCTCACCGAGATCACGACGGACGCCGAGGGCGTCGAGGTCGTGACCGCGGCCGCCGGCCTCCCCGAGGCCCAGCCGCTGCCCGACACGCTCGTCGGTGACGCGCGCGAGGCGCTCGAGAGCATGCTCGTCGCTCCGACCGGCTCCTACCTGCTCTCGAGCACGCACGAGGTCTACAACTACGGATCGCTCTGGCTCGCGGCCGGGGACTCGCTGCCCGTGAAGAGCACCGAGACCCTCGACGCCGGCGCCGAGGCGAACGCCCTCGCCGTCGCCAACCGCGGCCGCCTGCTCGTGCTCGACGACGGCTGGAACAGCGCCGTCACCTCCGACGCCCACCCCGAGGACCAGCCGTACCTCACGGAGGAGCAGGTCGTCCGCAACGGCGACCGCGTGATCCTGCCCGCGACGCCGTTCGTCCTGAGCTACGGCTTCAACGCGTGGCGCCTGCAGCCGACCGCGCCGATCGACAGCGCGAGCCCGGCGTCGGTCAAGCCCACGTTCGAGATCCTGAACCCCCGCCCCGAGACCCCGCCCGCCGTCGGCGGCGACATCCAGGTCGGCGTGTTCAACGTGCTCAACTACTTCACGACGCTCTCGAGCGAGAACGCCAATGCGCGCGGCGCCGCGACGGCCGAGGAGTTCGCCCTCCAGGAGAAGAAGATCGTCGCCGCGATCACGGCACTCGATGCCGAGGTCGTGGCACTGCAGGAGATCGAGAACTCGTTCAAGCTCGGCGAGACGCGCGACGAGGCCACGGCCACGCTCGTCGCCGCGCTCAACGAGGCCGCGGGCTCCGAGGTCTGGGACTACGTCCGCACGCCGTCCGAGCTGACGGCCGCGACCACCGACTTCATCCAGAGCGCGATCATCTACCGGACCGCCGCCGTCACGCCGAAGGGCGAGGCGCAGACGGTGCTCGACGAGAGCGTCTGGGGCAATGCCCGCGAGCCCATCGGCCAGGCCTTCGAACTGCCGAACGGCAATGACTTCTCGGTCATCGCCAACCACTTCAAGTCCAAGAGCGGTTCCGGCACGCAGCCGGCCGACGGCCAGGGCTTCTTCAACGCCGACCGCGTCGCCCAGGCGAACTCGCTCCTGACGCTGGCCGACACGTTCGCCGACGAGGTGGGCGAGGTGCTCCTGCTCGGGGACTTCAACTCGTACGCCGAGGAGGACCCGATCCAGGTCCTGACGGATGCCGGCTACACCGACCTGGTGCCCGAGCTGACCGACGGGCAGTACACCTACACGTTCGACGGCGAGCTCGGCTCGCTCGACCACTCGCTCGGCAACGCCGCGGCGGTGCAGGGCGTCACGGGCGTGGGCACCTGGGCGATCAACTCGCCCGAGTGGAGCGATCGCCAGTACGACAACGGCGCTCCCGACGAGGGATCCGTCTTCCGGTCCAGCGACCACGATCCGACCGTCATCGGCCTCGACACCGATGAGCTCACCGACGTCGTCGACATCAGCGTGATGACGATCAACGACTTCCACGGGCGCATCGAGCAGGCCGCACCGGCAGCCGGCGCCGCGGTCCTCGCGGGAGCGGCGGCCGCCGTCCGCGCCGAGAACCCGAACACGGTGTTCGCCGCGGCGGGCGACCTCATCGGCGCCTCGACGTTCACCTCGTTCATCCAGCAGGACTCGCCGACCATCGAGGCGCTGAACCTCGCGGGCCTCGACGTGAGCGCGGCCGGCAACCACGAGTTCGACGCGGGCTGGGCCGATCTTCGCGATCGCGTGCAGGCCGAGGCCGACTTCGAGTACATCAGCTCGAATGTGTTCCTCAAGGGCACCGATGAGACGGCGCTCGCGCCGTACTACACCGACACCTTCGAGGGCGTCACGGTCGGCTTCATCGGAGCCGTCACCGAGGAGCTCCCGTCGCTCGTCAGCCCGACCGGCATCGCCGAGCTCGACGTGCGTCCGATCGTCGCCTCGGTGAACGCGCAGGCCGAGAACCTCACCGACGGCAATCCCGACAACGGCGAGGCCGACGTGCTCATCCTGCTCGTGCACGAGGGCGCGGCCACGGCCGATGCGGCCAGCGTGACCGACGGATCGGTGTTCGGCCAGATCGTCGCGGGTGTCTCGCCCGAGGTGAACGCGATCGTCTCGGCGCACACGCACCTCCCCTACAACCACGTCGTCGACGGCCGCCCGGTCGTCTCGGCCGGCCAGTACGGCGAGCAGTTCGGCCTCATGAAGATCGAGGTCGACGGCAAGACGAAGGAACTCGTCTCGATCACGAACGAGCTGAAGCCGCTCATGTCGCCCGCCACGACCAACCCGCCGGTGCCGGCGAAGGCGCTCTACCCGGCCGACCCCGCCGTCGCGGCGCTCGTCGCCAAGGCCAAGGCCGAGGCCGACGTGCTCGGCGCGGTGAAGGTCGGCGAGATCACCGCCGACTTCAACCGCGGCCAGATGCCGGGCAAGGATGCAGCGGGCAATCCGGTGCTCGTCGAGGCGCGCGGCGCCGAGTCGACCGTCGGCAACTTCGTCGCCGACGTCCAGCTCTGGGCCGCCCAGCAGGACGGTGCCGCCGACATCGCGTTCATGAACCCGGGCGGCATGCGGACCGACCTGAAGTTCGCGAGCACCGGTGCCGGAGATCCCGACGGCAACCTCACCTACCGTGAAGCGGCCAACGTGCAGCCGTTCGCGAACACGCTGTTCACGCTGACGCTCAAGGGCAGCCAGGTGAAGCAGGTGCTCGAGGAGCAGTGGCAGCCGGCCGGGGCGTCCCGTCCGTTCCTGAAGCTCGGCACGAACGCCGGACTGGAGGTCGTCTACGACCCGACCGCGCCGGCCGGATCGCACGTGACGCACGTGACGCTCGACGGGGTCGAGCTCGACCCCGATGCCGAGTACCGCGTCGTGGCCAACTCGTTCCTCGCGGGCGGCGGCGACAACTTCGCCACCCTGGCCAAGGGCACGAACCGGGCGGACACGGGCAAGGTCGACCTGCAGGCGATGGTCGACTGGTTCAAGGCCAACCAGGTCGCGAGCCCCGACACCGCCCAGCGGTCCGTGGGCCTCGTGCTCCCGGCCCCCGCCGACGGCGTCGCCTACGTGCCCGGTGAGACGCTGCAGCTCGCGATCAGCTCGCTCGACTTCAGCACCAACGAGGTCGCCGCGGGCGAGGTCACGGTCTCCATCGGCGACACCGTGCTCGGCACGGCTCCCGTCGACCGCACCTCGGTGCCGACCACGGATGAGGGCGGCCGGGCCTCGCTCGCCGTGACCATCCCCGAGGGTGTCGAGGGCGCCACCGCCCTGACGATCTCGGTCGCCTCGACGGGCACCAGCGTCGACGTCCCGATCACGGTCGCCGACGTGACCGAGCCCCCGGCTCCGGTCGCGACGGTCACGATCGGTGCGCCCAACTCGCTGCTCGTTCGCGCGGGAAGTTCCGTGACGTACAAGGCGCAGGTGATCGCGCTCGACGGCTCGAAGCCCATCGGCACCGTCTCGGTGTTCGACGGCTCGAAGCTCGTCGGGACCGTCGAGTTGACGGCGGAGACGAAGAACGGCCGCGTGAGCATCACGGTGCCGAAGCTGTCGCGCGGCATCCACCTGCTGCGGGCCGAGTTCGACGGCGCCGAGCCGTACACGGACTCGCGGATGTTCCAGATCCCAGTCCTGGCCTGGTGAGTCGACGGAGGGCGGTGGGCCTCGTGCCCGCCGCCCTTCGGCGTGCCTGCCGCTCGTCTAGGCTGGTGCGCATGACCTCGAGGTGGGCCCGCGTCGCACGCGGTGGCGTGATCGCCGCCTTCGCGACGTTCGTCGCCGCCCTCTCGCACACCCTCGGCGGCGGATCCGCGCCCGGGGCGCTGGCCGTCGGCCTGTCGTTCGCCTTCTCGGCGCTCCTCTGCATCGCCGTCGTGGGCGCCCGCCTGTCGGCGGTGCGCACCGTGATCGCCGTCGGCGTCACGCAGTTCGCGCTGCACGCGTTGTACTCCGTGCAGGGTGCCTCGGCCGCGCCCGCCGTGCGCGGCGCCGGGCACCACCACCTCATCGAACTGCCGCCCGTCGCGGCATCCGCGGCCCCGTTCGCCTACGACGCGTCGATGTTCGCGACCCACCTCGCGGCCGTCGTCGTCACGGTGGTCGCGATCCGGCGTGGCGATGCCGCGCTGCACGCCGCCCTGCGCGCGATGGTGCTCGCCGTGGGCGCCGTCATCCGCGGGGCTCCGGTGCTCGACGTCGAGGCGCCCGCGCGGCTCATGCCCTCGCGTTCGTCGTCGCGGTTCGCCGAGCCGCGCGCCCTTGCGGGCCTGCTCCACCTCTCCACGATGCGGCACCGTGGGCCGCCGCAGGTCGTCGCCGTCGTCTGAGGTCCTCGTGACCCCGCCTGCAGCACGCGCTCGCAACCTGCACGGACGACGGCTCCGAATCACCTGCAACGCGCACGCCGGCCGATCGGTCGTCGACGCACCCCACGAAGAGGATTCCGCTGTCATGAACTTCCGCACCCCCCGCGTACGCACCCTCGCGATGACGACCACCGCCCTCGTCGGCGGAGCCGTCCTCGCCCTCGCCGCCCCGTTGGCCGCGAGCGCCCACGTCACCGTCACGCCGAGCGACACCGCCGCCGGCAGTTACAGCGTCCTGACCTTCGCGTTCGGACACGGCTGCGAGGCGTCGCCCACGACGCAGCTCACCTTCGAGATGCCCGAGGAGATCGAGAGCGTCTCGCCGACGCTGAACCCGAACTGGACCATCGAGAAGGTGGCCGAGGGCGATCGCACGAGCCAGGTCGTCTACACCGCGGTCACGCCGGTCGCCGACGGCTACCGCGACACGATCGCGCTCCAGGTCCACCTGCCGGAGGATGCCGCGGGCACGACGCTCGAGTTCCCCGTGCTCCAGACCTGCGAGACCGGCGAGACCAATTGGAACGAGCCCACGGTCGAGGGTGAGGCCGAGCCCGAGCACCCGGCGCCGGCCATCACCGTGACCGAGGACGCGGCAGACGGCCACGGACACGGCGCCTCGACCGAGGACGCCGATGCCGCCAAGGACGAGCACGGGGCTGCGGAAGCCGCGACGGACTCGAGCGACACCGTCGCACGAGTCCTCGGCATCGGCGGTCTCGCGGTCGGCGTCGTGGGCATCGTGCTCGCGCTCGCCGCGCGTCGCCCCCGCAAGGACGCGTGATGCGCGCGCAGCGCCCTGCGCGGAGCGGGGCATCCGGACGCCGCGTCCGCGGCATCCTCGGCGCCGCGGCGGTGGTCGCGGCATCCGCCCTGCTCGTCTCCGTGCCGGCGATATCGGCGTCGGCGCACAACTCGGTCATCTCGACGACGCCCGCCGAGGGAGAGGTCGTGACCCAGCAGCCAGGTCAGGTCTCGCTCGTGACGAACGACGACCTGCTCGACCTCGGCACGGGCGCCGCGATGCTCGTGCGCGGCCCCGACGGGCTGTACTACGGCGACGGATGCGCCGTGATCGACGGCGCCTCCGCGGCGGCGGCCGTCGATCTCGGCGAACCGGGCACGTACACGGTGACCTGGCAGGTCGTCTCGACCGACGGCCACCCGATCTCGGGGGAGTGGGCCTTCGACTGGCAGCCCGCCGACGGGGTGGCCCTCGGCACCGGCACGGACGCGCCCGCCTGCGGCGGCGACGCGGCGCCCGCCACGGAACCCGACGGCGGCACGGCCGGCGACGCGGGCGACGAGGGCGGGGCCGAGACCGATGCCGCCGCCTCCGTCCCGACGGACCTGCTCTGGCTCGGCGGCGGCGTGCTCGTCGCCGTCGCGGCCGGAGTCGTCACGTGGCTGGCGGTGCGTCGCCGGGCCTGAGGATGATCCGGCTCACCTGTCGGGAGCGCTCGTTACACTCGACGGGTGAGCCGGAATCCCGAACCCTTCGACGCCTACGACGACGTCCCCTGGGATCCCGACGAGTTCGCCCCGCCGCCCGATGACGCCTGGGCGCCTCCCGCCGACGACGGGTGGCAGCCGCCGCCCGCCGTCGCCCCGACGAGTGGCGGGCCCGCCGGCGGCGCCCGAGCCGCACGCGGCTTCACGGGCCCGGCCGGCGTCGCGCCGGCCAGGTTCGACTCCGCAGCCGAGGCGTTGCACACGGTCTTCGGGTACGACGCCTTCCGCGGCGAGCAGGCCGAGATCATCGCCCAGGTCGCCGGCGGCGGCGACGCGGTGGTGCTCATGCCCACCGGCGGCGGCAAGAGCCTCTGCTACCAGATCCCGTCCCTCCTCCGCGAGGGCACGGGGGTGGTGGTCTCGCCGCTCATCGCGCTCATGCACGACCAGGTCGACGCGCTCGTGCGCAACGGCGTGCGCGCGGCCTACCTCAACTCGAGCCAGCAGGCGTTCGAGCGTGCGGAGGTCGAGCGGGCCTACCTCGCCGGTGAGCTCGACCTGCTCTACATCGCACCCGAGCGACTGAACTCCGAGGCGTCCAAGCGCTTCCTCGCCAAGGGGCGCATCGCCCTGTTCGCGATCGACGAGGCGCACTGCGTGGCCCAGTGGGGGCACGACTTCCGCCCCGACTACCTCGCGCTCTCCGAGCTCGCCGACCTGTGGCCCGACGTGCCCCGCATTGCCCTCACCGCGACCGCGACCGAGGCCACCCACCGCGAGATCACGAGCCGGCTCTCGCTCGAGGGTGCGCGGCACTTCGTCTCGAGCTTCGATCGCCCCAACATCCAGTACCGCATCGCACCCAAGGTCGAGGTGCGCAAGCAGCTCCTCGACTTCGTGCGCACCGAGGGCGTCGACGCCGAGGGCACGCCCGTCGCGGGCATCGTCTACGCCCTCTCGCGTGCGAGCACCGAGAAGCTCGCGACGTTCCTCTCGCAGAACGGCGTGAACGCGCTGCCGTACCACGCCGGCCTCGACGCGGCGGTGCGCCGTCGCACCCAGGAACGCTTCCTCCGCGAAGACGGGGTCGTCGTGGTCGCGACGATCGCGTTCGGCATGGGCATCGATAAGCCCGACGTGCGCTTCGTCGCCCACGTCGACCTTCCGAAGTCGGTCGAGGGCTACTACCAGGAGACCGGTCGAGCGGGTCGAGACGGACTCCCGGCCACGGCGTGGCTCGCCTACGGCCTGCAGGACGTCGTGCAGCAGCGCCGCATGATCGACGAGAGCCCCGGCGACCTCGCGCACCGTCGCCGCCTGGCCTCGCACCTCGATGCCATGCTCGCCCTGTGCGAGACCGTCGAGTGCCGGCGGCAGAACCTGCTCGCCTACTTCGGCCAGCCGAGCGAGGCCTGCGGCAACTGCGACACCTGCCTCGAACCGCCGACCGCGCTCGACGGCACCGTGCCGGCGCAGAAGCTCATGTCGACGATCGTGCGCCTCGAGCGCGAACGGCGGCAGCGCTTCGGAGCCGGCCACCTCATCGACATCCTGCGCGGCAAGCAGACGCCGCGGGTCACCCAGTACGGGCACGACACGATCTCGACCTGGGGCATCGGCGCCGACCTCTCCGAGCAGCAGTGGCGCGGGGTCACCCGGCAGCTGCTCGCCCAGGGCCTGCTCGCCACGCACGGCGAGTACGGCACCATCTCGGTGACGGAGGCCTCGGCCGACGTGCTCGCGGGCCGGCGCAAGGTCATGCTGCGTGCCGAGCCCGAACGGCCCACCACGCGGCGCACGGCCAAGGCCGCGGCGGTCACGGCCGACCTGAGCCCGGCCGACGTCGAGCTCTTCGAGGCGCTCCGAGCCTGGCGTGCGGCCGAGGCGCGCGAGCAGGGCGTTCCCGCCTACATCGTGTTCGGCGATGCGACCCTCAGGGCGGTCGCCACCGAGCGACCAGACTCGGTCGCCTCGCTCGACGGCATCTCGGGCATCGGCGCGAAGAAGCGCGAGGCCTACGGCGAGGCGCTCATCCGCGTCGTGACGGCGGGCTGACCTCCGCGCAGCCCATCGGCCTGCGTGGGGATGCCGCGGACGAATCGTCCGCGGCATCCCCCACTCCGGGCGTGCCGCTCGCTACGATCGTCCTGCGGGGGCCGTCCGTCGTTCCCGGTTGAGCTCGGAGGTCGTCATGGCACAACACACCGCTCGTCCGGCCGGCGTCACGATCGTCGCCGTCATCGCGTGGCTCTCGGGGGCGGTCGACATCGTGGTCGGCACGATCATGCTCCTGCAAGCCAGTGGCATCGCGATCGCGCCCGAGCTCGGCGGCGCCGGCACCGTGTACACGGCCGCGATCGTCTCGATCATCCTCGGCGTCATCACGGTGATCGTGGCGGCGGGCCTGCTCTCGGGCAACATGGCGGCGCGCCTGATCGTCACCGTGGTGCAGGTGCTGTCCATCATCTCCTCGCTGTTCATCGCCGTGGCGAACATGGGCAACCCGATCGGCGAGTGGCTCAGCATCCTGGTCTCGCTCATCGTGGTCCTGCTGCTCTGGACGAAGGCGGCGAGCCAGTTCTTCCGGGCGTGACTCCCTCGCGATCCGCGGCGGACAGCCACACCGGTGGTGTGAAGATCACAACGCGGTGGCGGCGGATTTGTAGCATCACCACAGTCGCCTGAGAGTCGTTGCGCGGCCTGTTTGTAGGCGCCGGATGCAGCGCTTCCGTCGTCGCGGGGCCCGACTTACGTTGGAATAAGCTGATCCGCTCCACACGAAGGACGAGACCGACGATGGTTGACACGGCATCCCGCACCACGAAGACCGACGCGAAGACCGAAACGACGGCCCGCGCCACGGTCCCCGCGCGGCCCGCACGCGATGCGGCCGACGCACCGATCCAGGCTCCTCCGGCGCCCGCCCGTCCGACGGCGCCGCGCATCGACGTGGAGTCGCTCGGGCGGCAGCTGCTCGGAACCTGGGCGGACATCCGCCTCGAGGCGCGCACGCGCGCCGCGCACCCCGACCTGCAGCGCATCGAGGGGCAGTCCAAGGAGGAGCACCGCGAGCGCGTGCTCGGGCAGCTGAAGATCCTCGTCGACCAGGGCGCCGTGCATCGGGCGTTCCCGAAGGCCCTCGGCGGACAGGACGACCACGGCGGCAACATCGCGGCCTTCGAGGAGCTCGTCGTCGCCGACCCGAGCCTGCAGATCAAGTCCGGCGTTCAGTGGGGCCTCTTCGGCTCCGCGGTGCTGCACCTCGGCACCGAGTACCACCACGAGACCTTCCTGCCCGACATCATGTCGCTGAAGGTGCCCGGCGCGTTCGCCATGACCGAGACCGGCCACGGCTCCGACGTCGCCTCCATCGGCACGACGGCCACGTTCGACGAGAAGAAGCAGCAGTTCGTCATCGAGACGCCGTTCCGCGGTGCGTGGAAGGACTACCTCGGCAATGCGGCCGTGCACGGCACCGCGGCGGTCGTGTTCGCGCAGCTCATCACCAAGGGCGTGAACCACGGCGTGCACGCGTTCTACGTGCCGCTCCGCAACGCCAAGGGCGCCTTCCTGAAGGGCATCGGCGGTGAGGACGACGGCCTGAAGGGCGGCCTGAACGGCATCGACAACGGCCGGCTGCACTTCACGAACGTGCGCGTGCCGCGGGAGAACCTGCTGAACCGCTACGGCTCCGTGGCCGAGGACGGCACGTACTCCAGCCCGATCGCGAGCCCCGGTCGGCGCTTCTTCACCATGCTCGGCACGCTCGTGCAGGGCCGCGTCTCCCTCGACGGCGCGGCGACCGCGGCATCCGCCATGGCCCTCGCGATCGCCGTGACCTACGGCAACCAGCGTCGCCAGTTCAACGCCGCGAGCGAGACCGACGAAGAGGTGCTGCTCGACTACCAGCGTCACCAGCGCCGTCTGCTGCCCAAGCTCGCGACGACGTATGCGCAGGTCTTCGCGCACGACGAGTTCCTCGTGAAGTTCGACGCCGTCTTCTCGGGTGCCGCCGACACCGACGACGACCGCCAGGACCTCGAGACCATCGCCGCCTCGCTGAAGCCGCTGTCGACGTGGCACGCGCTCGAGACCCTGCAGGAGGCGCGAGAGGCCTGCGGCGGTTCGGGCTTCCTCGCGGAGAACCGGCTCGTCGGCCTCCGGCATGACCTCGACGTCTACGTGACCTTCGAGGGCGACAACAACGTGCTGCTGCAGCTCGTCGCCAAGCGGCTGCTCACCGACTACTCGAAGCAGTTCGCGAAGGCGGATGTCGGGGCCATGGCCCGCTACGTCGTCTCCCAGACCGCGGAGCGCGCGTACCACGGCACCGGCCTTCGCCGCCTCGGCCAGAACATCGCCGACCTCGGCTCGACGGCCCGATCCGTCGCGGAACTCCGCGACACCGACACGCAGCGCTCGATGCTGACCGACCGCGTCGAGACGATGGTGGCCGAGATCGCCGGGCGCCTTCGCGAGGCCCGCAAGCTCTCGAAGGTCGAGGGTGCGGCGCTGTTCAACCGCAACCAGAACGAGCTCATCGAGGCTGCGCGTGCGCATGCCGAGCTCCTGCAGTGGGAGGCGTTCACGCGCGGCCTCGACAAGGTCGCCGATCCCGAGACCAAGCAGGTGCTGACCTGGGTCCGCGACCTCTTCGGCCTCGGCCTCATCGAGCAGCACGCCGCCTGGTACCTGATCAACGGCCGCCTCTCGCCGAAGCGGGCGCAGTCGGTCACGGCGTACATCGACCGGCTCATCGAGCGCCTGCGTCCGCACGCGCAGGACCTCGTCGACGCGTTCGGCTACGGCCCCGAACACCTGCGCGCGAAGATCGCCTCGGGCGCCGAGCAGGAGCGCCAGGACGAGGCACGCGCCTACTACGCGGCCAAGCGCGCCGACGGCACGCTGCCCACCGTGGAGAAGAGCCCGAAGCGCTAGTCGCCCGACGACACGAAGGCCGGGTCCCGAACGGGGCCCGGCCTTCGTCATGCGCACCGCCTGTCGGTGTCGTCCGGCTAGCGCCGGAGGTGCCGGTAGGCCGTCGCCGTGAGCGGCAGGAACACGAGGGTGATCACGAGCGGCCAGGCGGATGCCGCGAGCACGGCGTTCTCGGCCATCCATCCGCTCGTGACGCCGGTGGGGTTTCCGAACAGCTCGCGCGCCGCGGTCGCCGTGGCGGACACCGGGTTCCACGTGGTGATGACCCCGAGCCAGCCGGGCATCGTCTCGGCCGAGACGAAGACCGTGGAGAGGAATCCGACCGGCCAGACGAGCACCTGCACGGCCGTGGTCGCACCCGTGCCGCGGAAGCTCAGGCCGAGGAAGATGCCGAGCCAGAGCAGCGCGAACCGCAGCCAGAGCAGCAGCGCGATGCCGAGCGCGATCTCGGCGGGGCCGGTGGTCGGCCGCCAGCCGATCAGGAGACCGCCGACCATGAGCACGGCGAGGCTCAGCGCGGAGTTCGCGAGGTCGGCGAGGGCACGACCGAGCGCGACGGAGGCGCTGGAGATGGGCAGCGACCTGAAGCGATCGGTGATGCCGCGCTTCGCGTCCTCGGCCATGGCGGTCATCGTGCCCTCGAGCCCGAAGAGCATCGTCAGCGCGAACATGCCCGGGAGCAGGAACGCGATGTAGTCGCCGCCCCCCGGCACCTCGATGGCGCCGCCGAAGAGGAAGCCGAACAGCAGGATCAGCATGATGTTGAACGCGAGGCCGAAGACGAGGCCCCACGGCTCGCGTACCCAGTGCAGGAGATCGCGTCCGGCGATGAGCCAGCCCTCGCGCAGGGCGTTCGACCGCCTGTCGCGCAGGCCGGCGGGGGCGGTGATGGAGCTGGGAGTGGTGGTCATCGTGCCTCCAGGTCGGATGCTGCGGGGTCGGCGACGCCCGCCGGTCCGGCGGGCAGTGCGGGCTCGGCTCGGCGCTCGGCCGGCTCGGTCGGTCCGGTCGGTCCGGTCGGTCCGGTCGGTCCGGTCGGTTCGATCGGTTCGACCGGGGAGGGCGCGCCGGTCAGGTGCAGGAACACCTCGTCGAGCGTCGGCCGACGCAGCGAGAGGTCCTCGACGAGGAGCCCGTCGGCGTCGAGTGCGCGCACGATCGGTGCGAGCGCGGCCGACCCGTCGACGACCTCGACCGTGACGCTGAGCGCATCGCGATCGACGGATGCCTCCGAGTCGACGGCGGCGGCCACGACGGCGGCAGCCCGATCGAGGTCGCCGACCGCGAATCGCCCGGTGATCCGGTCGCCGCCGAGTCGTCGCTTGAGGTCGGTCGGTGTGCCCTCGGCGATGACGCGGCCGTGGTCCATCACGCTCACGCGGTCGGCGAGCTGGTCGGCCTCGTCGAGCAGCTGGGTCGTGAGGAGCACGGTGGTCCCGAGTGCGGCGACCTCGCGCACGGCCTGCCAGACGGTCGCGCGGCCCCGCGGGTCGAGTCCGGTCGTGGGCTCGTCGAGGAAGAGGATCGCCGGGGTGAGCACGAGGCTCGACGCGATGTCGAGCCGTCGACGCATCCCGCCGGAGAATCCGGAGACCGCGCGGCTCGCGGCATCCGTCAGCGCGAAGGACTCGAGCAGCTGGTCGGCTCGTGTCCGCGCACGCGGCTTCGAGAGGCCGCTGAGCCGCGCGAACAGCATGAGGTTCTGCCGCGCGGTGAGGGCCTCGTCGACCGCATGGAACTGGCCGACGAGCCCGATGCGCTCGCGCACCGCGGCAGGATCGCGGCGGACGTCGATGCCGTCGATCGCGGCGGTGCCCTCGTCGAGGTCGGTGAGGGTGGTGAGGCAGCGCACGGCGGTGGTCTTGCCGGCGCCGTTGGGGCCGAGGAGGCCGTGAACGGTGCCCGCGGCGACCCGCAGGTCGAACCCGTCGAGGGCCGTGCTCTTGCCGAAGCGCTTGCGAAGCCCGACAGCCTCGAGGGCGGGATGGGATGGAACCGGTCGAGACATCGTTCCCTTTCATCGTATGGTGTACGGCGTTGCGAGCGTTAACCGTACACCATACGGAGAATGTATGCTGGCCTGCATGTCGACCCAGTCCACCGGGCGAGGCGAGCCCGATCGCACCCTCCGCCTGCTCTGGCGCGATCGGCTCGGCGACCCGGTGGGCTCACGCGGCCCGAAGCAGCGCCTGAACGTCGACTCGGTCGTCGACGCGGCGATCGAACTCGCCGATGACGAGGGCGTCGAGGCGCTCTCGATGCGGCGCATCGCCGAGCGGCTCGGTCTGAAGACCATGTCGGTCTACACCTACGTGCCGGGCAAGGCCGAGCTCATCGACCTGATGGTCGACCGGGTCGCGGGCGAGCAGGCGCTGCCCGAACTCGAGGGCTCGCTCCGCGAGCGGCTCGCGCAGATCGCCCACCTCGCCTGGAACGAATACCTGCGGCATCCGTGGCTGCTCTCGATCGACACGAGCCGGCCGCCGCTCGGCCCGAACGTCTCGGATCGCTGGGAGTGGAGCCTCCGTGCGATCGACGGCCTTGGCCTCAGCGACCTCGACATGGACCAGGTCGTCACGCTCATCACGGGCTACGTCAGCGGGCCCGCCCGCGCCTACCTCGACGCCGAGCGGCTGCACCGCGCCGTCGCCGAGACCGACGAGCAGTGGTGGGAGCGCAATGCGCCGATCCTCGAGGAGATCATGGACTCGTCGCGCTACCCGATCTCGGGTCGGGTCGGCACCGCGGCCGGTGAGGAGTACGGCTCCGCCTCGGACCCCGAACGCAGCTTCCGATTCGGGCTCGAGCGCGTGATCGACGGCATCGAGGTCTACGTGCGGGAGCGCACTACTCCGTCGGCGGCTTCATGATG
This sequence comes from Agromyces salentinus, assembly GCF_009749395.1. Lineage (GTDB taxonomy): Bacteria > Actinomycetota > Actinomycetes > Actinomycetales > Microbacteriaceae > Agromyces > Agromyces salentinus. The sequence goes on along the minus strand of NZ_WBIR01000008.1, from coordinate 91,652 downwards.
GCGCCGGTCGCGAGGCCCATGACCACGCCGGCTCCGAGCCAGAGCCAGAAGCCCGTGAACAGGCTGATGACCACGCCCACGACGATGCCCATCACGAGACCGATGATGAGCTGCTTGCGGCGTGCGGGCGTGAGGGAATTGGCCATGCCGCAAGCCTACGTCGGCGAAACGGAGCCGCCGGCACCCCGCCGGCTCAGATGAGCCCGAGCTCGCGGACCGCGTCGCGCTCCTCCGCCAGTTCGCCGACGGATGCCGCGATGCGATGCTCCGCGAAGGCGCTGAGGTCCAGGCCCTGGACGATGCGCCATTCGCCCTCGACGGACTCGACGGGGAACGAGGAGACGAGCCCCTCGGGGACGCCGTAGGACCCGTCGGAGACGACCGCCGCGCTCGTCCAGCCGTGCTGCGTGCCCTGCACCCAGTCGCGCATGTGGTCGATCGCCGCGCTCGCCGCCGAGGCGACGGACGAGGAGCCGCGCACCTCGATGATCTCGGCGCCGCGCTTGGCCACCCGCGGGATGAAGCTGTCGACGAGCCACTCGCGGGCGGCGTCGGCTCCGCCGAGGCGGGCGGAGAGCAGGTTCGGCACCGACTCGCCGTCGATGGTCGCGTGCGAGACATCCGGGAACTGCGTCGCGGAGTGGTTGCCCCAGATCGTGACGTCCCGGAGCGAGCCGACCGTCGAGCCGAGGGTCGCGGCGAGCTGCCCGAGGGCGCGATTGTGGTCGAGCCTCGTGAGCGCCGTGAATCGGCCGGCCGGGACGTCGGGGGCGTGGGATGCGGCGATGAGGGCGTTGGTGTTGGCGGGGTTGCCGACGACCACGACGCGGACGTCGTCGGCCGCGCCGGCGTTGATCGCCGCGCCCTGCGGTCCGAAGATGCCGCCGTTGGCCGCGAGCAGGTCGCCGCGTTCCATGCCGGCCGTTCGCGGACGGGCGCCGACGAGGAGCGCGAGGTTCGCGCCCGAGAAGGCCTTCGTCGCGTCGTCGTAGACCTCGACCTGGCGAAGCAGCGGGAAGGCGGCATCCTGCAGCTCGAGCGCGGCGCCCTCTGCTGCGCGCAGGCCCTGCGGGATCTCGAGGAGGTTCAGGCGAACCGGCACGTCGGGGCCGAGGATCGCGCCCGACGCGATGCGGAAGAGCAGGGCGTAGCCGATCTGTCCGCCCGCGCCCGTGATGGTGATGGTGACCGGTCTCGCACTCATGCACCGAGCCTACGCCGCGCCGCGCCTCCGCGACCGGCTGCCGAGCGGCCGCTGCCGCCGCTGCCGCTGCCGCCGCTGGTACATCGCCGGTCGCCCGCGGCGCGGCACCTGCGGGCCCGGCCGCCGCGTGGGTAACGTTGGGTCATGAGAGACCTGTATCCGGAGATCGAGCCGCTCGAGACGGGCATGCTCGACGTGGGGGACGGACAGCACATCTACTGGGAGATCTCGGGCAACCGGGAGGGCAAGCCGGTGGTCTTCCTGCACGGCGGACCTGGCGGCGGGACCAGCCCCGCGCACCGTCGGCTCTTCGATCCCGCGCTCTACCGGATCGTGCTCTTCGACCAGCGCGGCTGCGGCCTCTCGATCCCGCACGCGAGCGAACCGGACGCCGACCTCTCAGCGAACACGACCTGGCACCTCGTCGCCGACATGGAACGACTCCGGGAGCACCTCGGCGTCGATCGCTGGCAGGTGTTCGGCGGCTCCTGGGGGAGCGCCCTGGCCCTGGCCTACGCCGAGACGCATCCGGAGCGCGTGACCGAACTCGTGCTGCGGGGCATCTTCACGTTGCGCCGACAGGAGCTCGACTGGTTCTACGAGGGCGGCGCCTCGGCGATCTTCCCGGACCTGTGGGAGGACTTCCTGGCGCCCGTGCCGGTGCTCGAGCGCACGCATCTCATCGAGGCGTACGGCCGCCTGTTGAGCGACCCGAACCCCGAGGTCCATCAGTCGGCGGCCATCGCCTGGTCGCGCTGGGAGGGCACCACGATTACGCTGCTGCCGCAGATCGAGACGATCGCGAAGTTCGTCTCACCCGAGTACGCGACCGCGTTCGCGCGCATCGAGAACCACTACTTCCGGCACGGCGGATGGTGGGACGAGGGCCAGCTCATCCGTGACGCGCACCGCCTCGCCGGGATCCCGACGGTCATCGTGCAGGGCCGCTACGACATGTGCACGCCCGTGATGACCGCCTGGGACCTGCACCGCGCACTGCCGGAGGCCGAGCTCCGGATCATCAGCGACGCGGGCCACGCGTTCGACGAGCCGGGCATCCTCGACGCGCTCATCGAGGCCACCGATCGATTCGCGGGTCCGCGGTACTCGGTGGACGACGTCGACGACGTCGACGAGGCTGACGACGAGGCTGACGAAGACGACGATGTCGGCGCGGACGATGAGGCCGAGGCCGAGGCCACGGCTGCCGGCCCGCGGGGCGAGGATGCCGCGGACGACGTCGACGACGAAGCGGATCCACGCGGCGTCCACGACTCCTGAACGAGGGGGCGCCGCTGCGGGGCCGGGTGTGGAAGCATGTCAGCATTCGGCCCAGCGGCCGGGACGAGGAGGTGGCGAAGTGCCCGTCGACGTCAGGTCCTCAGGCCGGCAGCGTCGGTCCGCGTGAACACCCGGATCTCGCGTGCGGCGCGGCGGGTGCAGCGCATCGTCGTGCGAGCGATCCTCGCGGCGGCGCCGAAGCGTCAGCACCTCGTCGTGAACGGCTACCCGGTCGATGAGGGAAACGCCATCGAGATCCTGCGCGCGGCCGCCCAGCGCTACCCCGGCAGGATCGACTGGCTCGTGCCGGAGGTCGACGAGGCTCGCGCCGTGCTGGCCGCGTCCGGTGCCGACCCGGACGGACGGGTCGAGATCGTGCGGCATCGGTCCTTCGGCGGGCTGTGGCGATTCGCCACGGCCGAGGTGTCGATGTTCACGCACGGACTCTTCGGGAACCCGCGCACGGTCAAGCGGAAGACGATGGTCAACCTCTGGCACGGTGGCGGGTTCAAGGGCCACATCATGAGCGACGAGCGGGGCCGGCCGACGATCTGGTCCGATTACCTCGTGGCGAGCACCCGCAAGTTCGGGCTCGCCCGCGCGCGCGAGTGCCGACTCCCCGAGGGCGGCCTCCTCTTCACCGGCAACCCGCGGATCGACCAGTTCAGCCGCTCCGCGACGGCCCCGCTCGGACGCCTCGGCATCGACCCGACCACCCCGTTCGTGCTGTGGATGCCCACCTTCCGCAACAACAAGGGACGCGGGCTCACGGCATCGTGGTCGGATGTCGCGGACGGAGGACCGATCGACGTCAATGCGGTCATGGCGGGCTGCGTCGCCCTCCTCGAGCGGGAGTACGGCCTCCCGGTGGTCGTGAAGCCGCACCCGCAGGACGCCGAGAGCCGGGCGATCGCCGGGGCGATCGTCGTGACGAACGAGGATCTCAGGGCGGCGGGGGTGCAGCTCTACGAACTCATCGGCGCGGCCGCCGGCCTCCTCACCGACTACTCGAGCGTGTGGATCGACTACCTCGTACTCGACCGCCCGATCGCGTTCGTCGTGCCCGACGAAGCGGGGTACGCCGCAGGGAGGGGATTCGACCCGCCGGACGCGCTCGAGTGGCTGCCGGGCCCGAAGCTCCTCGACGAGGCGGACGTCCGGTCGTTCGCGGAGGACGTCCGGTCCGGAGGCGTCGCCTCGAGGCCGCGTCGTCGCGAGGTCGCGGCTGAGGTCGGCCACGTGACCGGGCCGGCCGTCGCTCACCGCATCTTCGACGAGCTGCAGGCGCGCGGCGTGTTCGCCGAGCCGATCCTGGCGCGGGCGGTGTCGGAGGCCTGACGCACGGAACTCGAGTGGTCTCGCGGGGGCGTCATGGGCGCGGGCGTCCGTCGCCCGCCCTCCACGGTTCGGGCTCCCGGAGCAGGCCGTAGGCCGTCTCACGCGGAGGACGCGGGTATTCCGAGCCCGGTTCCAGGACGAGCGAGATCGTGAGGAACAGCGCGAAGATCGCGCTGGATTCGATGAGGCCGTTCTCGAGGATGCTGCGGCCGACGATGAGCACCAGCAGCGGAAGCGTCAGGCTGCGCAGCATCCGGTCCGACCGAAGGCTGTCGAGCGTGGTCGCCACCACCCACAGCCCGACGAGGGCCATGCCGATGACGCCCGCCTGCGCGAGCACCGACACCCAACTGCTGTCCAGGACCTGGGAGTCCCACCAGCGCTGGTTGACCGTGACGGTCTTGACGGCGAGCCCCACGCCGATCCACTTCGCCCAGGTCTCGAACGGAACCTCGAGCACCGCCGTCCAGGCGATGGTCCTCGAGCTCAGGCTGGCGAGCTCCGCTGCGCTCTGGCCCCGGACCGCGAACTGCTCGACGACGTCGGTGAAGGTGAGCAGGACGTAGGCGATCGGCACGAGCACGAGGATGCCGGCCGTTGTCGAGCGAGGGATCGGCCATGCGATGACCAGGGCGAGGACGACCGCGATGCCGACCACGACGAGGGTCGTCCGCGAACCGGTCGCGAAGAGGATCCCGGCGAACACGGCGAAGAGGACGGTGTTCCCGACCCGGAGCCCGCGTCGTCCGAGATCGACGACGAGGGCGACGGCCGCCGGCGCCGCGAGGCCGGCCACCTCGTTCGGCTGCATGTCCGGGATGCCCCCGCCGAGTCGGCCTTCGCTGAGGAGCTCGGGGATGCCGGTCACCGCCGCGACGAGTGCGACGGCACCGAGTGCGCCGAGCAGTGTCGTGAGGGCGAGCATCGGCGGTCCCGACGCCACGAGCACCACCACGGTCGCCGTGACCAGGACGATCCGCGCACTCAGGACGAGCGACGAGGTCGCATCGCCCGCGGCGATGGCGCCGACGCTCGAGACCGCGACGACGATGAGCAGGAGGACGAGCGAGCGCGCGCCGACCCGGCCGTGGCGTCGGACCGTCCGCGTCACGATCACCGCGCCGATGACGGCGGTGAGCCCGACGGCCGCCTTCGCGATGACGACGGGGTCGACCCCGCCCGTGAACAGCACGCCCGGCCGCCACGACACCACGCTCACCACCAGGAGCAGCCACACAGAGAAGAACGCGGCCTGCCGCCGGCTGAACGGGGAGCGGACGGGGGCGGGCATCAGGTCCGACCGGGCGATTTCCCGTCGGCGGGCTCGGGCGGCTTCGGCCGTGCGGCCGGCGAGGTCGAGGGAACCGGCCCCGCCTCGGGAGGCCGACCCGGGCCGGCGGCGAAGTCCTCGGAACGCCAGCCCGCCGCGAGGTCCGTGTGATGGCGCTGGGGCACGTCCACGAACACCACGCCGATGGGTCGCACGCCCTCGAGCCTGAGGTCGGTCACGATCCGCGCCAGCTCTGCCTCCCTGGTCGACCCGTACCTGGCCACAACGACGACGACATCGGCGAGGGAGACGACCGTGTGGAGGTCGAGCGGTCGGGTCAGGGTCGACGCCTGCAGGATCACCACGTCGGTGTCGGCGACCATGGCCTCTGCGAGGATCGGGAACCATCGCTCGGTGACGAGTTCGGATGGCACCTCGAGGCCGCGGGGCAGTGCCCAGACCTCGCCGGCACCTGGCGACACGTCGATCGGGCGGACCGAGCCGGACAACTCGGTCGAGCCGGAGGCGATGAGTTCGCCGAGGCCGGGGCGCTCGGCGAGGTCGGCGATCGCGGGGACCGCGGAGCCCGGCTCGGAAGTGGTCTCGACGAGGAGCGCGTCGCGGCCCGTCTCCGCGTATGCCCGGGCCAACCCCAGCCTGGTCTGCGACGGGGCAGCCGTCGGCGAGGTCGGCGCGAGCACGACGAAGCTCGGGACGACGCCGCCGTTGGCCTGCCTGATGTTCAGCGCGGCCTCGATGTAGCCGTCGGCCTCTGGGTCGAGTGACGGCGAATCCCCGCCGACGCGACGTCGTCCACGACGGAACTGGCCGAACACCGGCAGTCCGGAGACCCGCCGGACATCGGCAGCCGTGCGGAGGCGCGTGTCGAGCTGCGCGAGGGTCAGCGCGAGGACAGCACCGAGTGCGAGACCCGAGACGAGGCCGAGCCCGAGGATGACGGTGCGCTGCGGTGCGCTCGGCGACCCCGGCGCCTGCGCGGGGATGCGGACGTCGAGCTCGACCGTGTAGGTCGAACCCGGCGAATTCTCGATCTCGGAGACCTCCTCGGCGAGGCCCGCCGCCGCGGCGTTCGCGAGGCCGGCGGCATCCGCACCGGTGGGACCCTCGGCCATCACCTCGATGAGCACGGTGCCGGTCGGATTGGACGCGCTCACGAGCGACGCGAGCTTGCCGGCCGAGGCATCCGTGCCGAGTTCCGCCGCCGCGTGCTCGAGGACGTCTTCGCTGTACACGAGGTCGGGATAGGAGCCGACACGCGCGAGGCTGAACTGCGAGAGTTCGGCCAGCGAGGCGACCGGCGACTGCACCGACAGGAAGAGCGTCGCCTTCGCGGTGTACGTCGGCGGGATGACCGCGGTGGCCAGCGCGGCCAGGCCCACGCACGCCACCACCGAGGTGACGATCACACCCCAGCGCTGCTGGAACACCTGAAGGTAGCCGGGAGCAGTCATGCGGACCTTCCATAGGCACGGCGTGCGAGTGCACTGAATCTACCAGCGCGCGGTCTGGGCGGCTCGTCCCCCGTCCCGGGGATGGCGGGGCATCCGCGTGAGCGGGAGAATCGAACCTGTACCGAGGGGGCTCTCCCGCCCCGCGCGAACACCCGAGGAGTTCATCGATGGACCCGCCTGCGCCGTCGCCTCCGCCACGCGAGCGGCGCGCGAGGCGTCGGGTCGTCGTGGGCGCGGTCCTCGGCCTCGTCCTCGTCGCGGGCGTCGTGGTCGCGACCGTCGGGATCGTCGGCGGAGGCGGAGGTGGATCCGGGGCGACCGCGCTTCCGCCGATTCCCGAAGGGCAGTCCGCCGGTGCGCCCGACGGGCTCGTCGACCTCGACCCGGCCGCCGGATCGTCGACGCCCGGGAGCGCCGACTACCCGGTCCCCGCCGACGCGCTCTTCGTCGATGGTGGAGCCCGCGCGGGCGAGTCCTCCCAGGAGGTCTTCCAGACGATCCGGGCCGCGGTCGAGGCCGCGGTCGACGGGGCCACGATCGTGATCAGGGGCGGTGAGTACCACGAGAGCGTCGAGGTGACGGCCACGCGCGGCCTGACGCTCCAGGCGTACCCGGGTGACGAGGTCTGGCTCGACGGCAGCGTCGTCGTCGAGGGCTGGGTCGCCGACGGTTCCCGGTGGCGGCACGACGACTGGACGGTGGCGCTCGACTCGAGTCCGACGTTCGAACGCGGCGCTCCCGAGGATCCGGAGGAGGGCTGGACCTTCGTCGACCACGACCATCCGATGGCGGCGCATCCCGATCAGATCTGGATCGACGACGTCCCGCTCGAGCAGGTCGCGGACGCGGCCCGCGTCGGCGAGGGCGAGTTCGCGGTGGACCTCGAGTCGCAGACGCTCGTCGTCGGATCGGACCCGACCGGTTCCGACGTCCGCGCGAGCGTGCTCCCGCGCGCGCTCCAGCTGCGGTCGGATGGGGTCACGGTCCGCGGCATCGGCATCAGACGGTACGCGACCTCGGTGCCGGACATGGGCTCGGTCACCCTCGAGCGGCCCGGCATCACGCTCGAGAACGTCACAGTCGTGGAGTCGGCGACCACGGGAGTCTTCGTCGGCGCCGCGGATGCGAACCTGCGCAACCTGACGGTCGAGCGCAACGGCATGATCGGGATCTCCGCCAACTTCGCCGATGGGCTGGTCGTCGACCGGGTCGCCGTGCTCGGGAACAACACCGAGTCGTTCAACCGTGCCCCGGTCGCGGGCGGGATGAAGCTCACCAGGTCGCGGGACGTGCGCATCCTGTCATCCGAGTTCACCGGCAACAATGCGACGGGGCTCTGGTTCGACCAGTCCTGCTACACGATCGGCGTCGCCGACAGCCGCTTCGACCGCAACGCCGGCCACGGCCTGTTCCTCGAGATCTCCGCACGGGCGGTCGTGGTGCGCAACGTCATGGCCCGCAATGTGCGGTACGGCGTCAAGGTGAACGACACGAGCGATGTCATCCTGCGCCACAACCTGCTGCTCGGCAACGGGTGGGGAGTCGCCGTGCTGCAGGATGAGCGTCGGGCGGATGCCTCGGGCGCGAGAGGCCTCGACCGGCGCTTCCCCCAGCCCGATCCCACGATGACCTGGGTCGGCACCGATGTCGAGATCGTCGGGAACACGCTCGTCGGCGGCGGGCCGGAGGCCCTGCTCTGGGCGGAGGACTACTCGGGGCACTCCGACGCGGAGGGACTGCGAATCGTCGCGGAGGGCAACCTCTACGTCCGTGCGGGTCCGGACGCGCCTCGTGTCGTGGTGAAGTGGCAGGTCGACCCCGGGTGGGGGCCCGCCGGTCACGAGACGCTGGCGGCCTTCCAGGAGGAGACCGGGCTCGAGGCGTCCGGCGTCGAGGTGGTCGGCTCGGCCACTGCCGGAGCGGCGCCGTCGACCTCGGCGATCCCCACGACGTTCGCGTGGCCGGACTGGGCGACGGCGGCCTTCGGCGGTCTTCTGCGCTAGCCTTCGCGCTGGGCGCCGGCCGGCTGGTCCGGATCGAGGGTTCCGCGACCTTCGAGGCGCTCGAGCCGTTCGCGGCGCGCCAAGGGCACCAGCAGGAGGTTGCGGACCACGATCCCGCCGAGGATGGGCGCGACCGCGATCACGGCGGGCACGTACGCGGGCTCGCCGCCGGCCAGCAGCAGCGCACTGGCCAGGATCACTGCGAGCCCGGTATCCGCAGCCCGGATCGCGAAGACCGAGCTCTGCCGCCCCGCCACCGAGGCCAGCGCCCCGTAGGGCGCGACCGCCGCGATCGAGGTCGAGAACGCGATCCAGCCCAGCACGGCGGCGACGTCGAGCGGCTCGCCGAACAACAGCGGGCCGAGCCATGGCAGCAGCAGCAGCATCACGGTGCCGGCCACGGTGATGAGGGCGACGAGGGCGAGCACCGCCCGATCGGCGCTTCGGAGCTTGCCGAACAGCGTCGAATCGCGATCGTGGGCGAAGTGGACGAAGAGGAATGAACCGAGCCCGCTGACCACGAGTGTCACGGGCGCGACGTACACGCGCGCGGCCTCGATCATCCCGACGGCTGCGAGGGAGGCGACGAGTGTCACCATGACGCGGATCGCCGTCAGCATGGCGGGGCGCAGGGCCTGCTGGCACGCACGCCAGAATCCGTAGGCGAAGACGGCCCCGTGGCCGCCGAGCATGAACGGGACCACTCCGCGTTCTCCCGCGGGGAGGAGCAGGACACCCACGACGCCGCCGACCAACTGCCCGGCGGCCACGGCCGCGACGAACCCCAGCAGGCTCGGAGTCGACCACCACCAGACGCCGGCCACGACCATCAGGGCGACGCCGAAGGCCACCGCATCCACCAGCACCACGCGCCAGAACACCATGGAGGTCATGAGCATCCGTCGCACGAGCTCCTCGAGCGAGAACAGGCTCATCGCGAGGAAGACGGCGATCGTCTCCGGAACGTCCGTCAGGCCGATCGCGAGGAAGACGCCCGCGCCAGCCAGCGACACGACCACGGGGATCGCGATGGCGAACTGCTCGAGCGCCGAGCGGATGCGACGCTCGTGACGGTCGAGCACGGTGTACGCGTCGCCGACGAAGCCGCCGGTGATCGCCGAGACGATCTGCATGGTCCCGTAGAGGATCGCGAAGGCACCGAGGCCGTCGAAGCCCAACGTCCGCGCGACGATCACCTGGAGCGTGAAGCTCGCGAGTGCCTGCATGCCCTGGGAGGCGACCGCGCCCATCGCCCCGCGCCGGGACGGGCGCCGAGCCGGTCCGGCCGACCCGTCGGATGTCGCGCCGTCGCCGGCGACGATGGACGGACCGCGACCGCGCGTTCGGGTATATGCGCGGCCGCGGTCCGGGGTCCCGGTCATCGGAACGTCACTGGGCCTCGACGCTGACGAAATCGTCGAAGCGGACCGTGATCGGGATATTGGTCGCCGAGCTCGAGATGTAGCTCTCGAGTCCGACGCTGCCGGCGGCCTGCATCGCAGCCGTGGCATCCGTCGTCGTCGCCTGCCAGGACGCCGGCTCGGGGGTGCCGGCCTTCCAGATCTTGCCGGCGATCGTGGTCGGGCCCGTGCCGGTGACGCCGACCTTGATGATCAGCGTGTCGCCGGCCGCGAAGGCGAGTCCGCCGACGGTGATATTCGACAGGATCACGGATGACCCGCGGACGAGCTGGAGGCCCACCGATCCGCCGGGCTGGAGGCGGATGCGGCCCTGGTAGAAGTCCGTCCCGACCTGCCGGCCGACGACTCCCGCGACGACCTGCCCGACGGCGACGTTCTTGTCCACCGTCACGGCGACCTGGGTCTCCGTCCGAGTGGCGCTGACGCCGGTGAGCAGGGCGCGACGAGTCGTACCCGCCGCCGCGTGCAGGAACACGCCGCGTCCGTCGGCGACCGAGTAGTTCGCGTTGACCGTCGACTGCCAGGCACCGCCCGTCGTCGCCGTGCCCCAGCCTGCCGGCACCGACCGCGCGAAGTCGTCCGACGCCAGGGTCACGGGGCCGACCGGCGGAGCCGTCGCGGTCACGGTCGCGGTGAACGTCGCCGTAGCCCCTTCGTCGTCGGTCACCTCGAGCGTGACGTCGTAGTCGCCCGCCTCCGCGTAGCTGTGCGCGGCCGTGACGCCGGTGCCGGTCTCGCCGTCACCGAAGTCCCACTCGTACTGTTCGATCGTGCCGTCCGGGTCCGTGGACCCCTCGGCGTCGAATTCGGCGTCGAGGAGGTCGACCGTGCTCGTGAAGAGCGCCGTCGGCGGTTCGTTCGGCACGATGGTCGAGCCCAGTGAGTAGTGCGACTGGACGGTCTCGGCGCTGAGCGCGGTCGGGTAGACCGCGAACTCGTCGATCACGCCGTCGAACCACGGGCTGGACGAGCCCCACGTGACGTCACCGCCGGCCCGCCAGTAGCCGTCGTAGGCCTGCGCCTGCGTCTGGCCGTTGGTCCCGACGAGCACGCCGTCGACGTACAGCCGCATGCCGACCGATGACGATTGGGTCGCCACGACCTGGTGCCACGCATCGTCGTTGTACGGCTGGTCCGTCGTGATGGTGTTCGTGAACCCGGTCCAGGTGCCGAAGACGAGCCGTCCGTCGTCCTGCATGTAGACGTGCCGGTCGTAGTTGTTCGACAGCCCGGAGTTGCTGTTGCCGAAGCCGGTGATCTTCCCGCCCTGGGTCGTGGCCGTCTTGAACCACGCTTCCGTCGAGTAGTTGTTGGAACCGGAGACGGGTGCCGGGGTGACGGCGAAGCCCTCGTGGAACCGGACCGCCGTGTCGCCGACGCCGACGAGTGCGCCGGCCGAGCCGGGCGACGTGGATCCGACGTAGCTGCCGTCGGCGGCCTGGGCGCTCGCGTCCTTCGCGACCGCTCCACCGGATTCACCGAGGCGGAAGTACACCAGGGGGTCCGCTGCGAAGACGGCGGCACCGTACGCGTCCGCCGGGGCGGATGGGAGCGCGCCAGGATCGCGGCCCGAGGCCGTGTAGTGCTCGAGCACCTGCTCGGTCGTCAGCGGTGCGGGATAGACCGCGACCTCGTCGATCGCTCCGTTGAAGTTGCGGTCGCCCTCCCAGGTGTTGTCGCCTCCGACTCGCCAGTAGCCCCAGTACTGCTGGCCCCACTTCACGTCGGGGTTCTGCCCGACCCGGCGGCCGTCGACGAACAACTGCATGCCCTCGGCGCCCATCGAGCCGACCACGTGGTGCCATTCGCCGTCGTTGTAGCTCTTCGGCGACTGCAGGGTCTGCACGCCGTTGGGATACACGCCGAACGTGACCTTGCCCTGCGGGGTCATGTAGACATGGCGGTCGTAGCTGTTGGAATTGCCGGACGGGTTCGACCCGTATCCGACGATCTTCCCGCCCGACGTCGAGGTCGTCTTGAACCAGGCTTCCGCGGCGAACGAGTTGTCACGCCACACCTGCTCCTGCGAGATCGCCCGGCCGTCGTCCGTGCCGTTGAAGCCCGCCGACGTGTTCTGGTCGCCGAGGATCGCACCGGGCTGGCCGTAGGTCACCCCGGTTCCGTTCACGGCGTTCGAACGACCGACGCCGTCGGTGGCGCTCGTCGTTCCCGCCGGGTCGCCGAAGCGCCAGTAGTACGTGGGCTCGTCGTCGATCACCGTGCGGGCGTAGGAGCTCAGCGCACCCGCGTTGGACGCGGTGAACGAGAGCGTCGATCCCCAGCCGCTGTTGCCGAGCGGGTCGATGGCCCGCAGCCGGTAGGTGTACGTCTGGCCGGGAGTCAGCCCGGTGTCCACGAAGGTCATCGTCGGACGGTCGTAGAAGCGGGAGTCCTGGGTCGTGACGTGGACCGGGGTCGCCGTCCTGCCGTCGCGGATCACCTGGTAGGTGAGCCGTTCGTTGTCGCGGTCGTAGTTCGCGGGCCAGCTGGCCGTGATGACGCCTGCGGCCGGCGAGGCGAGCTTCGGGACGAAGTTGTCGCCGGTGAGGCGGGGGCCGTCGAGGTTCGGCGCCGTCGAACGCGCCGCGAACCTCACGATGCCCTGGAACGCCTTGTTGTTCACCATCGTGAACTCACCGCCGTAGACGGCGTAGCGGCTGTCCGCCGCGACATCCCAAGGGCCCTGGTACTGGCCCGTGAACGTGCCCAGGTTGATGGTCGGGAACCAGTTGAGCAGCGAGGGAGCCGGTGCTCCGGCGTGGTCGGGGTACCCGTAGGGGTCGGGCAGGTTGGTGCCGGTCGCGCCCTTGGAGTACGCGATGCCGCGATAGAACGTCCACGGTTCCGTCTGCGGATACCCGCCCATGTTGCCGCAGTAGTGCGCGTGCCCGGCCGTGTAGATCGTGTCGCCGACCGGGGCGACGGAGTACGTGTCGCCGTGGCAGTCGGCGACCCAGTCGATCTCGCCGGTGGCCCAGCTGCCGCGGAAGGTGCCCTCGAGGTTGCCGCCCCCGCCGAAGTGGTATCCGGACCCGTAGAAGCTGTCGCCGTCGGATTCGAGGCTGACGATCGCCGCCTCCGTGCCCGCGTTGCGGACGGACGCGTTCGCGTTCCAGGGGACGATCGTGGCGCCGGAGGACGAGTTGACGCCGATGAGCCCGTATCCCGGGTTGTTCGTGCCGTTCGCGCTCGTGAAGTCACCGCCGATGACGACCTTCGAGGCGTCGGGCGAGACGACGAGGTCCCAGGCGCGACCGCCGGTGAGGACCGGCGCCCACGGCTGGATCGCGCCGTTCGACGCGGCCACGGCGGCCGAGAAGCCCGGCCGGGCGGTGCTGTTCACCGAGCTGAAGTGTCCGCTGAGGTAGACCGTGGTGTTCGTCGCGTCGAGAGCCCAGACGCGGTTGTTCGCGCTGACGCTGAAGGCCGTCGCGACGTTGCCGCTCGCCGTGTCGAAGGCGACGATGCGGTTGCGGGTGGCGCCGTTCACCTGGGTGAACTCGCCACCGGCGTAGAGCCGCTTGCCGTCGGGGGAGGCTGCGATGGCACGGACCTGCGCGTTCACGGTCGGCGCCCAGGGGAGGAGGACGCCGGTCGTGATGTCGAACGCGAGGAGGTGGCTGCGGTTCACCTCGTTGACGCCCGCGGCCGAGCCGGCAGGGCGTGCCTTGGTGAAGTTGCCGGCGACGTAGACCGTGTTTCCGACGATCTCCTGGTCCCAGACGACGCCGTTGATCTGCGGCGCGGGGAGCGGGTCGCTGGAGACCGTCGCCGGGACGGCGGCCTCCGGTGGAGACGTATCCGCGGCGGCTGGAGCGGCGAACGCCGCAACGGTCAGCCCGGAGGCGATAACTGCGGCGATCACGGCGCTCGAGAAGAAGCGCAGTCGCGACGACGCGGGCTCGGGTGCACCCATCGTGTCCTCATTCGATCATCGGGTAATGGGCGTTCGCACGCCCTTGTGCTGCGCAAACTTACGCCGATCCGGGCCCATCGACCTGCCCCATTCCGGGGGGCGGAAACCGCTATTGACCGGGGACTATGTCGCCGGGCGAGCGGCGAGATGGCGTGAGGGGGCCGCGGCCGCGCTCCGAGGAGGATGCGCGGCCGCGCTTCGGGGTTCGGGTCACCCGAGCGTCACTGGGCCTCGAGGCTGAGGAAGTCGTCGAAGCGGACCGTGATCGGGATATTGGTCGCCGTGCCCGAGATGTAGCTCTCGAGCCCGATGCTGCCGGCCGCCTGCATCGCGGCGGTGGCATCCGTCGTCGTCGCCTGCCAGCTGAGCGGTTCCGGGGTGCCGGCCTTCCAGATCCTGCCGGCGATCGTGGTCGGGTTCGTGCCGGTGACGCTCACCTTGATGAGCAGCGTGTCGCCTGCAGCGAAGGCGAGTCCGCTGATGGTGGTGTTCGAGAGGATGACGGATGACCCGCGCATGAGCTGCAGCGAGACCGATCCGCCGGGCTGGAGGCGGATGCGGCCCTGGTAGAAGTCCGCCCCGACCTGTCGCCCGACGATGCCCGCGACGGTCTGCCCGGCCACGACGTCCTTGTCGACCGTCACGGCGACCTGGGTCACCGATCCGGTCTGGCTGACGCCCGGGAGCAGGGCGCGACGGGTGGTTCCGGCCGTGGCGTGCACGAACACGCCCCGTCCGTCCGCGACGTTGTAGCTCGAGTTCACGCTCGACTGCCAGGCGCCGCCGACCGTCGACGCGCCCCAGCCGCTGGCGACGGTGCGCGAGAAGTCGTCCGACGCGTACCGCACGGGCTCCGGGATCGTCGGCGTCACGGTCGAGGTCGACGTCGCCGTCGCCCCGTCGTCGTCCGTCACGGTGAGCTTGACGAGGAAGTCCCCCGGTCCGGCGTACGTGTGCGACGCCGTCACGCCGGAGCCGGTCTGCCCGTCGCCGAAGTCCCAGGCGTACGCGGCGATGGTGCCGTCGGAGTCGGATGACCCGTGCGCGTCGAACTGGGCGGTCAGGTGGTCGACGGTTCCGGAGAACGCCGCCGTCGGAGCGACGTTGGGCGGCGGCACCTGGCCGTCGCCGGTCGCGACGCGGTAGTGATCGAGCGACACCGTGAGCGGAACGCTCGTGACGGCACTCGACAGGTAGCTCACGACGCCCACCTTTCCGGCGGCCTGGAGCCCGGCCGACGTCGACGTGGCCGTGAGCGACCACCCGGTGGGCTCGGTCGTGCCGGCCGTCCAGGCCTTGGCCTGCAGCGTGGTCGGCGAGGTGCCGCTCGCACGCACCTTCAGGCTGACCGCCTGGCCTGGCGTGTAGGTCAGCGGGAGCGTGGCGTTGGCGATGAGCGTCGAGTCGCCCTGCATGAACTGCACCGCGAGGACTCCGCCGGCCTGGAACCTCAACCTGGCCTGGTAGAACTCGCTGCCGACCTGGCGAACGTTCAACCCGGCATAGGCGCTGCCGCCGACGACGGCCTTGTCGACCGCGAAGTCGCCGGTGATCGTCAGGTCGTTGCCCGTCACGCTGTCGAGCGTGGCCCGACGTGTCGAGTTCGCGGAGTGCAGGAGGAGCGCCTTGCCGCCCGAGACGGTCGAGTTCGGTGCGCTGGAGACCGTCCACGCGCCGCCGACGGAGGCCGTGCCCCAGCCGCTGGTGCTCGTGCGCTCGAACTCGTCGGCGGCGAGTTCGATGGACACCGGTGACGCGACCGCGGTCACCGCGGCTGCCTCGGTCGTGCTCCCGCCGCGGTTGTCCGTGATCGTCAGCGTCACGTCGTAGGTGCCGGCCGCGCCGTACAGGTGCGAGGCGGTGGGCCCCGTCGCGGTCCTGCCGTCGCCGAAGTCCCAGGCGTACTCGGTGATCACGCCATCGGAGTCGCTCGACGTCGAGGCGTCGAAGCCCACGGTCTGGAAGTTCACGTTCGCCGTGAATCGGGCGGTCGGCGGGACGTTCGGGTCGACGGTGATCACCGAGCGCGTGGCCGTCGCGGTGGCGCCGTCGTCGTCGGTCACGGTCAGGGTGACCGCGTAGGAACCGCCGGCGGCGTACTCGTGGGTCGGATTCGCCCCCTCGCCCGTCAGCCCGTCGCCGAAGTCCCAGGCGTAGGAGGCGATCACGCCGTCCCCGTCGGATGAGGTGCCGGCGTCGAACGTCACCGTCCGATCGGTGGTCGCGAGCGTGAAGGCGGCGGTCGGAACGACATTCGGGACGATGTCCATGCCCGACTGGTAGTGCCGGAGCACGGTCTCGGCGGTCATGGCCTGGGCGTAGACCGCGAACTCGTCGATGTCGCCGTCGAGGTAGGAGCTGGTCGACCCCCAGGTCCGGTCGCCTCCGGCACGCCAGTATCCGTTGTAGGACTGGGCCGAGGCCTGCGTGTTGCCGCCCGAGAGCTCGCCGTCGACGTAGAGCCGCATGCCGCTCGATGATTGCGTCGCGACGACATGATGCCACCGGTCGTCGTTGAATGACTGCGCCGTCGTGAGGGTCGTGGTCGAGAGGGCGTTCGTGCGGACGCCGAAGACGAGCCTGCCGTCGTTCTGCATGTAGACGTGGCGGTCGTAGCTGCTCGAGAGTCCGGTCCGGCTGTTGCCGAAGCCCGTGATCCTGCCACCGCGGTTCGTACCCGTCTTGAACCAGGCCTCGGTCGAGTAGACGTTCGTGCTCGCCAGTTGGGTGGCAGCCGCAGCGAACCCCGCCGTGAACCTCGTCGCGGTGTCCGCGACGCCGACGAGGGCGCCGGTGGATCCACGCGTGTAGGTGCCCACCATGGCGCCGTTCATGCCCTGGATGCCGGCATCGTTCGCCGTCGCGCCCGACGCCTCACCGAGCCGCCAGAAGATCAGCGGGTCGGCGGCGTACACCGCGGCGCCGTAGGCATCTGCCGGGGAGGCCGGAACCGCGGCCGGCGTGCGGCCCGAATCGGTGAAGTGCTGGAGGACGCGGGCCGAGGTCAGCGGTTGCGGGTAGACGGCCACCTCGTCGATGGTGCCGTTGAAGTTCTTGCCGCCGGACCAGGTGCTGTCACCGCCCATGCGCCAGTGGCCCCAGTACGCGCCGCCGGTGGTGGAACTCGTGTTCTGGCCGACGCGCCGGCCGTCGAGGTGGAGCTGCATGCCGTCGGGGCCCATGCTGCCGACGACGTGGTGCCACTGGTCGTCGTTGTAGGTCTTGGCCGTCTGCAGGATCTGCTGGGAGCCCGCTTGCGGGATGACGCCGAAGAGGACTCGGCCCGCGGTGTTCATGTAGATGTGGCGGTCGTACTTCGAGGAGTCGCCGCTCGCGGACGAGCCGAAGCCGACGATCTTGCCGCCGGTCGTCGACGAGGTCTTGAACCACGCCTCCACGGCGAAGGAGTCGTCGCGCCACACCTTCTCCTGCGAGATCGCACGACCCGAGCTGGTGCCGCTGAATCTGGCGGCAGAGTTCGGGTCGCCGAGGATCGCGCCCGCCTGGTCGAACGTCACACCCGAGCCTCTGGTGGCGGTCGATCGTCCGACGCTGTCGGAGACGCTGGTCGCGCCCGCCGCCTCGCCGAGACGCCAGTAGTACGTCGGCTGATCGGCCATCACCGCGCTCGTGTACGCGCTGTGCGTGCCTGTGGACGCGGCCGTGATCGAGAGGGTCGAGCCCCAGGCGCTGTTGCCGAGCGCATCGATCGCGCGGAGCCGGTAGGTGTACGCCTGCCCGGGCGTGAGGCCGCTGTCGACGAAGGACATCGTCGGCTGATCGTAGAATCGCGACTTCTGCTGGGTCGTGTACGCGGGCGTGAGCGTCTTGCCGTCGCGGATGACCTGGTACGTCAGCGTCTCGTTGTCCCGATCCCAGTTCGCGAGCCAGCTGGCGGTGACGACGCCGGGCGCCGGCGAGGCGAGTTTGGGTGCGAAGGCGTCGCCGGTCAGGCGGGGGCCGTCGAGGTTCGGTGCTCCCGATCGCACCGCGAACCGCACGAGCCCCTGGAACGGCTTGTTGTTGATGTTCCGGAACTCTCCGCCGTAGACGACGTAGCGCGTGTCGGCGTCGACGCTCCAGGGGCCCTGGCCCTGGCCGGTGTAGGTGCCGGCATCCATGCCCGGGTACCAGTTGAGCTCGGCCGGGGCCGGCGTGCCGTCCCAGCTGGCGTACCCGTACGGGTCGGCGGTGTTCTTGCCCGCGACGGCGGTGCTGAACGCGAGCGCGCGCTGGAAGTTCCAGGGATCGGTCTGGGGGAACCCGCCGATGTTGCCGCAGTAGTGGGCGTGGCCGGCGACGTAGACGGTGCCGCCGACGGGGGCGGCGGAGTACGTGTCGCCGTGGCAGTCGGCGACCCACTCCACCTGGCCGGTGTCCCAGCTGGCGCGGAAGGTGCCCTCGAGGTTGCCGCCGGCACCGAAGACGTACCCGGTGCCGTAGAGGCTGGTGCCGTCGGACGCGAGGCTGTAGATCGCGGCCTCGAGGCCGCCGTTGCGGACCGTGCTGTTCACGCTCCAGGGGACGATGGATGCGCCGGTCGAGGAATCGACCGCGACGAGCCCGTACCCGGGGTCGTTCGATCCGTTCGCCGACGTGAAGTCGCCGCCGATGACGACCTTGGAGCCGTCGGGGGAGACCTTCACCGCGTAGGCGCGGCCGTTCTCGAGCACGGGCGCCCAGGGCAGCACGGTGCCGTTCGCTGCCGAGGCCGCCGCGGCGAACCCGGGTCGGGCATTGCTGCTCGCCGATGTGAAGTGGCCGCTGAAGTACACCGTGGTATCCGTGGCGTCCATCGCGTAGACGCGGTTGTTCGCTCCGACGTCGAACGCCGTCGCGACGCTGCCGCTCGCCGTGTCGAACGCGACGATCCGGTTGTGCGTCTCGCCGTTGACGAGGGTGAAGTCCCCGCCGGCATAGAGGCGGGTGCCGTCGGGCGACGAGGCCAGGACACGGACCTGCGCGTTCACCGTCGGCGCCCACGGCAGGAGCGCGCCCGTGGTGATGTCGTACGCGAGCAGGTGGGTCCGATCGACCTCGCTGACGCCGAGCGCCACGCCGGCCGGGCGTGCCTTCGTGAAGTCGCCGGCGACGTAGACCGTGTCTCCGACGATCTCCTGGTCCCAGACGACGCCGTTGATCTGCGGTGCCGCCAGTGGATCGGATGAGACGGTCGTCGGGACCGTCGTCTCCGCCGGCGCCGTGTCGGCGGCGGCAGGAGCAGCGAACGCCGTCACGGAGATTCCGGAGGCGAACAGGGCGAAGATCGCAGCGCTCGCAAGCAGGCGCAGGCGCGACGCGGGTTCGGGAGTACCCATCGTGTCCTCATTCGGGTGATCGGGGAGGATCGGGAAGCCCTCCCCGGTTAAGGCGTCAATGTACGCCCGGGATGCGTTCGCCGCCTCGCCCCATTCAGGGGTCAGTTCAGGGCCGAGGCCGTGTTTCAGGGCAGGATGCTCGCCGCGAAGTCGTCGAACAGGATCGAGTTCGGCGCATTCGTGGTCGCGCCGGAGACGTATCCCTCGACGCCCACGATGCCGGCGGCCTGCAGCGGGCCGGACGTCGACGTGGCCGTGAGCTGCCATGAGGCCGGCTCGGGCGAGCCCGCCTGCCACGCCCGCACCCGGAGCGTCGTCGGGGAGGTGCCGGTCGCCTGGACCCGCAGCCGGATCCGCTGGCCCGCCGCGCAGGACAGTCCGGCCACGGGGTCGAGATTGGCCAGCACCGTGCCGGAGCCCTCGTTGAGCTGCAGTTGGCAGGTTCCGTTGGTGAGGAAGCGGATGCGGCCCTGGTAGAACGCCGAGCCGACCTGCCGCACGACCGCGCCGGCCGCAGCGGCGCCGCCCGCGGCGGTCTTCTCGATGGAGAGGGTGACGCTCACGTCCATCGAGGCGGACGGCGTGATGGGCAGGGTCGCGCGCCGGGTGAGCCCGGGCTGGAAGACGGTCGCCCCGACCCCGCTGCCGACCAGGAAGCCGGGGGCGTCGTTGACCGCCCACGTGCCGCCGGTCGTCGCCGCGCCCCATCCGTTCGAGAGGGTCCTCGAGAAGTCGTCGAGGCCGACGGGGCCGACGGGGGGATCGGTGCCGTCATCGACGGCGACCTGGCGGGACGTGGAGGCCTGCGCACCGTCGTCGTCCGTGACGGTCAGCGTGATCGTGTACGTGCCGGGCACGGCATAGGTCCGCGAGGCGAGGATGCCGGAGCCGGTCGTCCCGTCGCCGAAGTCCCAGTGGCGGCTCGTGATCCCGCCGTCGGCGTCGGAGGAGCCGTTCGCGTCGACGCCGACGGCCATCCCGTCGACCGAGGTCGAGAACGAGGCCGACGGCGGTTGGTTCGGACCCGGACCTCCGCCCCCGGATCGCGCCTGCCAGTGCGCGGCCACTCGCGACGCGGGCAGGACGGTCTTGTAGATCGCCAGCTCGTCGAGGTCGCCGGTGAAGTTCTGGTTGCCGCCCGGGGTGGCGTCCCCACCGATCTTCCAATAGCCGTAGAAGTTGCGCCCGTAGTTCGTCGGCGCGAACGTGGAGACCTGCTGCCCGTCGACGTACAGCCGCATGCCGTCGGGGCCGAGGGTCGCGACCGCGTGATGCCAGGCGCCGTCGTTGTAGCCGGTGCCGCTCTGCAGGGTCCGGTTCTGGGTGTCGAACACGGTCCACGAGACCCTGCCGCCGTTGAGGTAGAGCGAGCGGTTGTGCGACGAGGAGGTTCCCGTGGCCGATCCGTTGTCGCCCTGCCCCAGGATCTTGCCGCTGCTGACGGTGGTCTTGAACCAGGCCTCGACGCTCATCGAGTCGTCCGGCCACATCTCGATCGCGGTCGCCGCCCTGCCGTTCGCCGTGCCGTTGAAGCGGGCCGCGGTATTCGAGTCCCCCGGGACTGCCCCGGGGACGCCCTCGGTGACGCCGGAGCCGGACGCGGCGTCGACCTGCGCCGTCGCGCCGAGCGTGCGCGTCACGGCGGCCGTCGGGCCGGCCGCGTTGGCCAGCGTCGATCCGGTGGGGTCGCCCATCCGGAAGTACCAGGTGGGGCTGTCGGCGAAGACGGCGCGTGCGTAGTCGCTCAGCGAACCGCTCGAGCCGGCGCTGGTCGAGGCCGTCTGGGACCAGGCGACGTTGCCGAACGGATCCGTCGCGTTCACGCGGTACGAGGCGGGGGCGCCAGGCGACAGCCCGGTGTCCACGTAGGTCATGGTCGGGCGGTCCCAGAACCGGGATCGGCCGGGGATCGTCGCGATCGTGCTGCCGTTCCGGACGACCTGGTAAACGAGGCGCTCGTTGTCGCGGTCGTGGTTGGCGGGCCAGCTCACGCGCACGGCGCCCGATGCGATCGGCACGGCGCTCAGCGGCCAGCCGCCGCCGCTCGCCCGGGGGCCATCGGCATCCGGGGCGATCGAACTCACCGCGAATCGGGAGAGGCCCTGTTGGCCGATGCCGTTCACCTGCGTGAATTCGCCCGCGTAGGCCACGTACTGCGCGTTCGCCTGCACGGTCCACGGGCCCTGGTACTGGCCGGTGAAGTTGCCGAGGTTCATGTCGGGGTAGAACGCGAGCGGCCTCGTCGAGGGCTTGCCGTAGTTGATGTTCTCGCGCACGACGCTGAAGGGCGCCTTCGTGAACGCGAGCGCACGCTGGAAGGACTGCGGATCGTGCTCCGGGAAGTCGCCGACCCACTCGCACTGGTGCGGATGGCCGGCGATGTACACCACGTCGCCCTGCGCGGCCGAGCCGTACTGGTCGCCGCGGCAATCCGCCATCCAGATCAGGTTCAGGGTCGCCCAGTCGATCCGGAAGGTCCCCTCGGTGTTGCCGGTGCCGCTCGAGGAGAGCAGCACGTAGCCCGATCCGTAGACGCTGTCGGCGTCAGAGCTCATGCCGTAGATGGCCGCGGAGTTGCCGGCATTGCGGATGATGTTGTTGGCCGGCGTCGGGATGCTCGCCCCGGTCGTCGTGTTCACGCCCACGAGCCCGAAGCCCGGGTTGGAACTGCCGTTCGCGGTCAGGAAGCTCCCACCCAGGACGACCTTCGAGGCATCCGGCGAGACCTCGAGGGCATAGGCGCGTCCGTCGGCGAGGACCGGGGCCCATCCGGTCGTCGCACCCGTGGTCGCGGTCGCGGCCGCAGCCCTGCCCGGCCGCGAGAGGCCGCCCGCCGAACTGAGGTTGCCGGCGAAGTACACGGTCGACGCCGACGCGCCGACCGCGAACAGCTCGCCGTTCGCCGAGGCGTTGAAGTCGGTGATGAGGCTGCCGCTCGCCGTGTCGAAGGCCGCGATCCGGCTCCTGGACCCGCCGTTCACCGTGGTGAACGCGCCGACGACGTAGAGGCGGCTCCCATCGGGCGAGGTGTCCATCGCCCGGACCTGGCCGTTCAGGTTCGGGGCCCACGACAGCAGCTGCCCGGTGCTGAGCCGGTACGAGAGCAGGTGGGTTCGCGCAACGGTGTTGGATCCCGGCGGCGAGCCCGCCGGTCGGGCCGCGGTGAAGTTGCCGCCGACGAAGACCGTGTCGCCGACGATGGCCTGGTCCCAGACGACGCCGTTGATCTGCGCGGTCGGCAGCGAGTCGGAGGAGACCGTCGCCGGCAGGCCGGGCTCAGGGGCCGTGTCGGCCTGTGCCGGTGCGGCGACGAGCATGGAGGCCAGCACGAGGGTCGCCGCGACCCATGCCGTGGCTGCCGCCGCAGTCGGGAACCTGAGACGCATGGGGGACCTCGTTTCCTGCCGACCGGGTGGTCCTCGTGTGCAGGGTTCTGAGGATGCCTCGGATTCTAGTCTCGGCGGGGGTGACTGTAAACACGCCACCGCTGCGACTGCGACGAACCCACGGCCTCCCGCGTCAGCGCGGAACCTCTCCATGGAACTGGAGCGGCGCGACGTCGAGCGAGTAGTCGACGAGGATCGTCACGGCGTCACGCTCGTCCGGCGGAACGGAGAAGACGTACACCGCATCGGCCGACTCGCCCGCAGCGACGCTGGCGGGGAACGCCCTCCCACCGGGTTCGCGGAGTTCCGCCGCCGGCGTCGAATCCGATCCGTAGTAGGCGGTGACGACCGCCGTGTCGAGGGCGGCCGCCTCCGTCGTCGCGTTGTCGATCTCCACGGTCACGCGGATCGATGGCGCCGCGACCTCGCCCGGGCCCTGCGCCTCACCGTCGACGGCCTCGATCGCGGAGATCCTCGCGGTCAGCGCCGGTGCGATCTCCGCCGGATCGCTGATCGGGACGGGTTCGGCTGCCGGCGGTTGGTCGACGGGGGTCATGTCGGGTGTGGGCTCGACCGGCGGCGCGGCCTCGGTCGGTACGGCCTCGTCCGGCGCGCTGCTCGACGGGGTCGTGTCGGATGCCGCTGCCGACGGCCCGGAACTCGGCAGCGCGGATGGCGGCGCACCGCCCGTGAGCGAGAGCCCGACGACGAGCGCGGCGATGATCGCGACGATGATGGCGCCGACGATCGCGGCGGTCCGCCAGCCTCCGCCCGCCCGCGCAGGATCCGGCAGGTCCTCGGTCTGATCGAGGTCGGCCGTCGGGGGCGGCTCGTGGTCGTTCGCCATGTCGGGTTCTCTCATCAGTAGGGTGGGCGGAACACGTCCCGGGTTGCGGGGAGACCCGCCGCCCGGCGCCGATCACTCGATCCGATCGCCGATCGCGATCGGATTCCGGGGGGTGAGTGCATCGAGCGCCAGGCGGAGGGTCGTACTCGACGTGTGAACGGTGTACGGGAAGTAGACCACCTCGACTCCGACGGCGGTGAACTCGCGTTCGAGTCGCAGCCCGGCCTCGGTGCCGCGCCAGTCGTCGCCCTTGAAGAACTGGGTGAAGCGCAGCTCGCGCCAGGTGTCGAGCTTGTCCGCGAGGACCTCGGCGTGGACCTCGTCGACGTAGTCGATGTGCTGGACGATCTCGATGCGCTCGGCCAGCGGCACGACGGGCGCGCGCCCCTTGCGCATCTCGAGCAGTTCGTCGCTCACGACCCCGGCGATCAGGTGATCGCAGCGATCCTTGGCGTGCTTGAGGATGTTGAGGTGGCCGACGTGGAACAGATCGAACGCGCCGGCGGCATAGCCGATGCGATGAGACATTCGACGTAGCTCCTGGATTCGGGTACGGCTCCGTCGAGGCGGGGCCATCAGGGTGTTTCGAGTGGCTCGACTCTAGGCCTCGGCGATCAGCCCGGGCATCCCCAAGACGGGGGGCGAGTGGCGGCCCGCGGCCCCCGCACTGGGGGAAGTGGCAGGGGTGGACGCTGAGTACCCTTTGGCATTACCCATTGAGCCGGTTACCCGCCGGCCTGCACGCGGGCTCGAAGGAGAATCCGTGAACCCGAACGAACGTCCTGTCATCGGCGCGCCCGTCGTCCGAATCCTGGGCACGCACGGCATCCCGGCCGCGTACGGCGGCTTCGAGACCGCGGCCGAGAACGTCGCGCTCCACCTCCGCGACCACGGCTGGCGCCCGATCGTCTACTGCCAGGCCGAGGGCACCGGGCCCGTCGTCGAGGACGTGTGGAACGGCATCGAGCGCGTCACCATCCCGGTCGCCCGCGATGGATGGCTCGGCACCTCCCTGTTCGACCTCCGGTCGATCCGGCATGCGACGCGGTTCCGCGACACGTGCCTGACGTTCGGCTACAACACCGCCGTCTTCAACGTCTGGCAGCGCGCGAAGCGGATCCCGAACGTCATCAACATGGACGGGATCGAGTGGTCGCGGGCGCGCTGGGGCAAGTTCCGGCAGGCAATCCTCTATGCCAACGAGCGCATCGCGTGCTGGGTCGGCGATCGGCTGATCGCCGACCACCCCGAGATCGAGGTGTACCTCGCCCGCAAGGCCCGGCGCTCGAAGCTGACGACCATCACGTACGGGGCGCACGCGGTCTCGGATGCCCCGACCACGTCGGTGCTCGCCCGCGGCCTGGTCCCGGGCGGCTACGCCACGCTCGTCTGCCGCCCCATCCCCGAGAACTCGATCCTCGAGCTCGTCGGGGCGTTCTCGGCGAGGACGCGAGGATGCCGCCTGGTCGTCGTCGGCGACTACCGCGACGACGATCCGTACCAGCGCGCGGTCATGGCGGCCGCAAGCGAGGAGGTCTCCTTCGTCGGCGCGATCTACGACCCCGTGGAGTTGGCGGCCCTGCGGTTCCACGGCGTCGCGTACCTCCACGGGCACACGGTGGGCGGGACCAATCCGTCGCTGGTCGAGGCGATGGCCGCCGGCAACCCGGTGATCGCGCACGACAACCCGTACAACCGGTGGGTCGCGGGCGACGGAGCGAAGTACTTCGACTCCGCCGCCTCCGCCGCGGCGCAGCTCGACCTGGTCCTCGGCTCCGAGCCGTTGCGGGCGCGGATGTCGGCCGCGGTTCGCGCCCGTCACGCCGCCGAGTTCACGTGGGAGCACGTCGCAGGACAGTACGAGGCGCTGCTCGACGGGATCCGCCCGCCGAGCCGCGCGGCAGCAGTCACTCGAGAGGAATTCGCATGATCCGCATGGGCGTCGTCGGACTGGGCAAGATGGGCCTCTCCCATCTCTCGATGGTCGGGGCGCACCCCGACGTCAGCGTCGACGCGGTCGTCGACTCCACGGGCTACATCCTCGACGTGCTCGGCCGGTACACGGGCATGCGGACCTTCGGCGACTACCAGGAGATGCTCGACGGCGTCGAACTGGACGCGGTCCTCATCGCGACGCCGACGCGGTTCCATGCGCCCATGGTGCGCAGCGCCCTCGAACGCGGCCTGCACGTGTTCTGCGAGAAGCCGCTGTGCCTCACCGCGGCCGAATCGCGAGAGCTCGCCGAGATGGCGTCCGAGCGGGGGCTGGTGACCCAGGTCGGATATCACAACCGGTTCGTCGGGGCGTTCAAGGAGGTCCGTCGCCTGCTCGACCTGGGCGCGATCGGCAAGGTCAGCCACGTGCTCGTCGAGGCCTACGGCCCGGTCGTGCTGCGGCCGAAGGGATCCACCTGGCGCAGCAAGCGCACCGAGGGCGGCGGGGCGCTCTACGACTACGCGGCGCATCCGATCGACCTCGCGGCGTGGTACGCGGGCGTGCCATACGGGGTGGGCGGAACGGTCCTCGGCGGCGTGTTCTCGACCGACACCGAGGACGAGGTCTTCAGCACCCTGTTCTTCGACCAGGGCACGAGTGCCCAGGTCTCGGTCAACTGGTCGGACGAGTCGTATCGCAAGATGACGACGCAGGTCACGATCACCGGTACCGGCGGTCGCATCCATGCGGACCGGCAGGAGGTGCAGGTCTACCTGCGGTCGACGGCGCCCGAGGTCGACGGGTACGAGCCCGGCTGGAACGTGAAGTACACGACCGAGCTCACCGATCCCGTCTGGTTCTACCTGCGCGGCGAGGAGTACAGCGCGCAGCTCGACCACTTCGTCCGGCGCATCGGCGACCCCGCACTCCCCGACGTCAACAGCTTCGCCAGCGCCGCGGTCACCGATCGCGTGCTCGAGATGCTCACCATCGACGCCGCGGCCGGGCCGACCACGCTCGACGCCGCCGCGGTGGCACCGCTCCCGGTGCCCCAGCATCGGCGCAGCCTATTGAGGAGGCGAGCATGACGCTCGAAAGCCAGGTCGCGGTCGCCGGCGGGACGGGGCGACTCGATCGCTTCCTGTTCGGTGACAACCAGTTCTTCGGCGTGAACCACATGTCCGAGGAGAAGGCGCGCGCGCAGTCGATGCGCTTCCAACGCGTGGACGCCGTCATGGACGTGCTCGACGACGCCTACGCGGCCGGCGTCAGGTCGTTCATGTGCACCACGCACGATCGCATCGCCGAGATCGTCGATCGAGTGCGCTCCGACCCGCAGCACTACGAGGGCTTCACGTTCCTGCCGTGCATGCCGTACGCCCACAAGTACGCCGATGCGGTCACCGAGAGCGGCATGCTCGGCGCGTTGCGGCGCTTCCTCCCGGAGGAGGGGATGCTGAACGCGATGGTGCGCGGCGGGAGGTCGGTCGCGACCAAGGACGTCGAGGGCCTCATCACGTTGCTGGTCGATGCCGAGATGGCGATGTTCCGGGGCGTTCCGACTCCGGTCGTCTGGCTGCAGAACGTCGTCGTGGACCTCCTCCTCGGGCTGGGCTTCACCGACGCCTTCGCCATCTTCGCCCGGCACGTCCGCACGAGGTACGGTGCGGAGCCGGGCTTCATCACGATGAACCTCCCGATGCTGCTGGGCGTGCTCGAGCAGGCGGGCATCGAGAACCCGCTGGTGTGCTCGAACATCAACAAGATCGGGTTCCGGATGTCGGGCGGCATCGAGGCCTACCAGGAGGCGCTCGACGCCCGCCCGTTCCGGGCCGTGGCGATGTCGGTCTTCGCGTCCGGCGCGATCCCTCCCCGGGAAGCCCTCGAATGGATCTTCGCGCAGCCGCACATCGAGTCCGTCGTGTTCGGCGCGTCGAGCCGGGCCCACATCCGACAGACCGTCGAGCTCGTGCGAGAGCTCGGCTGAGGCCTCGCATGCGCGTGCTGTTCGACGCGTTCTGGTGGGGGCGGGGGCCGGTCTCGAACCGGCAGGTGATGCGCGAGTTCATCTGGGCCTGGGCCGAGGAGTTCCCCGACGACGAGCTCGTCGTCGCCGTGCGGTCCCGCCATGTCGGGGTCGCGCGCGGGGAGGTGCCCGACGGCACCAGGATCGTCGGGACCCGGATGTCGCCGCAGGGCCTCTCCGCGATCCTCGAACTGCCGTTCGTCGCCCGGCGCGTGCGTGCCGACGTGACGCTCGTGCACAACTTCACGCCGGCCTTCGGCCGGAGCGCCGTGTTCGTGCACGACTTCATGTTCCTGCGCGCCCCGGAATGGTTCACCAGGAAGGAGCTCGCCTACTTCCGGCTGATGCCGCTCACGATCGGGCGGGCGTCCGTCGTGTTCACCTCCTCGGCAACGGAGGCCGCGGCCATCCGTCCGTCGGCGAGAGGTCGCGCCGTGGTGCCCGTCGGCCTCGCGGTCGGGCGGGTGCTCGAGGAGGCGGTGCCCACGCGACCCGGCGCGCTGGACGGAGTCGACGACTTCCTGCTCAGCGTGGGCCGCCTCAACGTGCGCAAGAACCTCACTGCGGCGCTCCAGGGCGCGCTCGCGTCGGGGATCGTCTCGCCCACCACCCCGATCGTCGTCGTCGGCGAATCGCAAGGCAGGTCCACCGACCTGCCCGACGACGTGCTCCGCGCGAGTTCCGAGGGGTCCGTGCGCTTCCTCGGGCGCGCGGACGATGCCGAGCTGTCCTGGCTGTACCGGCACACCCGAGGCCTCGTCTTCCTCAGCCTCGACGAGGGCTTCGGCATGCCCACCCTCGAGGCCGTGCGGTTCGGGGCACCCGTGGTCGCCAGCGACATCCCGGTGTTCCGCGAGATCCTCGGAGGGCATGCCGTCTACGCCGACCCGCGAGACGTCGACGCGATCGCCGAAGCCGTTCGAGCGTTGCCCGCGCGGGACGAGATCGAGCCGGTGAGCCCTGCGCAGCTCGGATACGGATGGCCGATGAGCGTGCGCGCGATGCGCGACTCGCTCACCGCCTCGACCGCACTCGTGGCCGGTCGTCAGTAGGCGCCGGCGGGGTGCAGGACGGTCTTGACCGTTCGCCACACGATCATGACGTCACCCGTGATCGACCAGTTCTCGACGTAGTAGAGGTCGAGCCGGACGCTCTCCTCCCAGGACAGGTCGGATCGCCCGCTGATCTGCCAGAGGCCGGTGAGGCCCGGCTTGATCATGAGACGACGCTTCGCGGCCGCCTCGTAGCATTCCGCCTCGGAGACGAGCGGCGGACGAGGCCCCACGACGCTCATGTCGCCGACCAGGATGTTCCAGAACTGGGGCAGTTCGTCGAGCGAGTGGGACCTCAGCATGCGGCCGATCCGGGTGACCCGCGGATCGTTGCGGATCTTGAAGAGCACACCGGCCCCCTCGTTGCGATCGAGCAGGCCGGCGAGGTCCTGCTCCGCGGTCGCGACCATCGAGCGGAACTTCAGCATCTCGAACGTGCGGCCGTCGCGACCGCACCGCACCTGCCGGAAGAACACCGGTCCGGGGCTGTCGAGCCTGATGAGCACCGCGATGACGAGCATGACCGGTGCGATCAGGAGCAGCGCGGTGCCGGCGAAGAGGATGTCGAACGACCGCTTCATGACGTGGCGCCAGCCGTCGAACGTCGGGATCTCGACGTGCAGGAGGGGGAGGCCCTCGACGGGACGGAAGTGGATGCGCGGACCGGCCACGTCGGTGAGGCGGGACGAGAGCACGAGTTCGGTCGCGGTGCCCTCGAGCGCCCAGCTCAGTCGACGGATCGGCTCGCCATCGTCGCCGAACGGCCCCGTCACGATCACGGAGTCGGCATGCTGGGCGATCGCGACCTGTGCCGCAGCCTCGAACCCCCTGAGCACGGGGATCGTGCGGCCTCCGACGACGAGGCCCGCGTGGTCTCCGTCATCGAGCACGGCGCCGACGACCATGTATCCGACGCCGGGGTCGCCCTGGATCTGGTGCGCGACGTATTCGACGTCGTGACGGAGGCCCACGATGATCGCTCGCGAGAGATAGCGTCCGCGGCGCCGTTGCAGGAAGAGCCACCGTCGCCAGAGCCACCTGGCCAGCAGCAGGGCGGCCCCGCCGACGGGCGCAGCCACGAGGTACCACCTGGCACCCGAGGTCTGGACGATGAGGAACAGGATCGCGACGAGCCCGAACGCGGTCGCCGTGGCGTTGAGGATGCGCTTGTACTCGACCGCACCCACGCCGAGGATGTGCTGGTCGCGGGTGCGGAACGCGCTCAGTGCGAGCAACCAGGCAGCCGCGATGGCCACCGGCACGCCGATGCGTTCGACCGGCCCCTCGGTTGCGATGGGGGCTCCGACCGCGACGAGACGCACGGCGACGGAGACGAGCGTGACCGCCGCGACGATGGCGGCATCGGTGCTTCGCAGCCGGTCGCGGAAATGCCTCGCCCATCGCTCGCCGGTGGCGCCGAGGTCGAACTCGCGATCGGCATCGACGGGCACGTCGACGGCGTGCAACGGAGGTCGGGTGCGCCCGGCCGGTCTCGATCGCGAGGGAAGACCGGTCATCGGCGCGTTCGATCCCGTTGGGACACCGCGCGGGTGACCAGGTGCCGACGATTACGCCGGCTGGGGGCTGGCTTCATGGCTGTACTTCGTTCGGGTTCAGGCTCGGAGGAGAGCCGGCACGGGAACCGGTACGGGCATCGATCGCATAGCGGGTAACGGAAGCGAATCGGTGTCTCTCACCTCTGCGAGACGTTGCCTGAACGTTACGGGTCTCGTGCCGTTGTCCGCGCGACCCAAAACGGGGGGTGAGTTCGCGTCATGATCGGGCGGGTTCCGCATCTCTCCAGTGAGGGCACGCGGTGGGCGTGCCGTGACCGACTGGAGTCGCAGATGCCTCGCTCGAGCACCCCTACTGCCCCGCACCGCGAGTTCTTCCAGGCCATCGGCCTGCAGGAGACCGTCGAACTGGCCTGCACCTGCAGCCGAGGCGTCGACCACTGGTACTCGCGGCCGGGCGGACCGATCGCGCCGACCGGCGAGCGGCCGACGCGCGAGCGCTCCGGGGCGGGCCCCCGGACCGACACCGGCGCGGTCAGCGCACCGCCGCGACGATCGCCTGCCCCAGCTGCACGGGCTTCGTGAACTGCGGCCAGTGCCCGGTGGGCAGGTCGATGTAGTCGACGTCGCGGATGCGCGCGAGCTCGCGCGTGAACGCGGCATCGGCCGCGATGAACTCCACGAGCATCGAACTCGGGAACTCTGAGGCGATGACCGTGACCGGCACGTCGTAGCGGCGCTCGTCGCGCAGCGCGATCCGGTCGCTCGCGACCCTCGCCGGCTGCGGCACCGCTCGGGCCCGGAACATCGCCCTCAGGTCCTCGTCGAGGTCGACGAGGTCGGCCTCGTCGAACACCTCCCATGCGGGGAGGGGGATCTCGCCGTCGACGACGGGAAGTTCGTCGTTGATGGCGTGGCCGTCGGCGAGGGGGCCGGAGTCGACGTACACGACCCGGGCGATGCGATCGGGACGCGCGTCGACGACGCCGTGCGCGACCGTGCCGCCGCCCGAATGGCCCACGAGCACGACCGGGTCGGGCAGGGAGTCGACGAGCTGGACGACGGCGTCGATGTGGTCGCGAAGCCCGATGTCGCGGCGGTCGGACTCGAGCGACTCGAGACCCGGGAGGGTCACGGGATGCGTGCGGTGCCCGGCCTCTTCGATGATGGGGGCGACGTCGTTCCATGACGAGGCGTCGAGCCAGAACCCTGGGATCAGGATGATGTCCATGCCTTCGAAGATACGTTCGACCGCCGACATCCGCCAGAGGCGAGCACGATGATGCCCAGGGCCAGGATCGCGAGGCCGAGCACGGATCCCGGAGCCAACGTCTCGCCGAGCACGACGACTCCGAGGACGCCGGCGGTGAGCGGCTCGGCGAGGGTCAGCGTCGAGACGACGGCCGGTGCGAGTCCGGAGAGGCCGAAGCCGAAGAGCACGTAGGCGAGCGTCGTGGCGACGAGGCCGAGCCAGAGGGCCATGGCGAGGCCCGGCCCGGTCGCCAGCCACGCGGCATCCGTCATCAGCAGGATCGGCAGGCTCGCGATCGCCGCGGTGCCGAAGAGGGCGCCCATGCTGCCGGTCGGGCTGAAGCCGTGGTCGAGCAGCCATTTCGCGGCGAGGGTGTAGACCGCGTACGAGGCGCCGGCGCCGAGCGAGGCGGCGAGTCCGAGCGGGCTCGCCGAGGCCTGCGTCGGGTCCGCGGCGAGGGCGAGCACCGCGACGCCCGTGGTCGCGATCGCCGTCGCGAGCAGCCACCGCGCGCCGGGGTAGCGCCGGCGCAGCGCCCAGTCGAGCGCACCGGTGATGACGGGGGCTGATCCGAGGGCGACGACCGTGCCGACGGCCACGCCGTTGGCGGCGGTGCCGGCGAAGAAGGCCGGCTGGTAGGCGAGCACGCCGAGGGCGCCGACGACGACGACCGCGAGGGTCGCGAGCGGATGCCGCGACGCGGAGGTGGGCCGCCCGGCCGGCGCCGCGGCATCCGCCCGTTCCCGGCGTCGACGGAGCAGGACGCTGCCGCCCGCGACGAGCGCGAGCGCCCCGCCGCCGATGAGGATGCGCGCCGCACCGATGGAGAACGGGTCGGCGTCGGGGCCGAGCGCCTGCGCGGCGCCCGTGGTGCCGAAGCACACGGAGGCGAGGAGGACGGCGACGACGAAACGCATGGCGACGATTGTTCCACAATTCCGTCCGGACGTCAGTGCATCCGCGCAGATGCGGGCCACGGGGCCGGTAGGCTCGCATGCGTCGCCCGCGAAGCCGCGTGGCGGAGGCGCCGCCCAGCGCTCCCGCCGACCCGACGCGTCGCCATCCCGCTGCGACATCCGTCGACCCAACGGAGGAACCCGTGCGTGCCGTGCTCTTCACCGCCTTCGGCGAGCGACCCGAACTCGCCGACGTGCCCGAACCCGAGTGCCCGCCGCGCGGCGCCGTCGTGCGGGTGCGTGCGACGGGCGTGTGCCGCAGCGACTGGCACGGGTGGATGGGCCACGACGACACGGTCGCGCTCCCGCATGTGCCGGGGCACGAGTTCGCCGGCGAGATCGCCGAGCTCGGCTCCGAGATCGACCCGGCCGCAGGGTGGGCCGTGGGCGACCGCGTCACCGCGCCGTTCATCTGCGCCTGCGGGCGCTGCGCCGAGTGCCTCGCCGGCAACGAGCAGGTCTGCGACGCGCAGTCGCAGCCCGGCTTCACAAGGTGGGGTTCGTTCGCCGAGTACGTCGTCGTCGACGAGGCCGAGCTCAACCTCATCCGCCTGCCCGACGCGCTCGGCTTCGTCGAGGCCGCCTCGCTCGGCTGCCGCTTCGCGACCGCGTACCGGGCCATCGTCTCGCGCAGCCGGCTCGCGCCCGGCGAGCAGATCGCGGTGCACGGATGCGGCGGCGTCGGCCTCTCGGCCATCATGATCTCGGTCGCCGCGGGCGTCACGGTCTACGGCGTGGACGTGTCGGATGCCGCGCTCGAGGCCGCGGAGAAGCTCGGCGCGATCCCCGTGCGCGGCGGTGAGGGGGCCGCCGAGCGGATCCTCGAGGCCTCGGGCGGCGGGGTCGACGTCTCGGTCGACGCCTACGGCAGCAGCGAGACCTCGTTCGCGTCGGTCCGCAGCCTGAAGAAGCGCGGACGCCACGTGCAGATCGGCCTCATGGTGGGCACGTCGGCGCTCGCCGCGATGCCCATGGACGCGGTCATCGCCGGGGAGCTCGAGATCCTCGGCAGCCACGGCATGGCCGCGCACGAGTACCCGTCGATGCTCGGCGCCGTCGCTGAAGAGTTCTTCCGCCCGATCGAGCTCGTCGGCCGGCGCATCACCCTCGACGAGGTGCCCGACGCGCTCGCCGCGATGGGAGCCGGCGCGGCGGGGTCGGGCATGACGGTCGTCGAGCTCTAGCCGCGCCGCGCCGCGGCGGCAGGCGGGGCGCCGGCCCGCGGCCCGCGGCCCGCCGGACGCTCAGAGCTGCGAACCGTCGATGCCGAACGTGTCGCAGGCGGCCGGCCCCTGCTCGTAGCCCGTGGTGAACCACTTCTGCCGCTGCTCGCTCGTCCCGTGCGTGAACGCGTGCGGGCTGACCTGCCCCTGCGTCGTCTCCTGGATGCGGTCGTCGCCCACCGCGGCGGCCGCGCTCAGGGCGTCGGCGACCTCGGCGGCGGTCGGCGGCTGGAGGAAGGTCACGCCGTCCTCGTCGGCGGTGTTCGCCGCCTCGCCGACCCACGCGCCCGCGAAGCAGTCGGCCTGGAGCTCGGTGCGCACGCTGTTCGAGGTCGGCCCGGTCTCGCCGTCCTGCGCGGCCTGCAGCGTCCCGGCGAGGTTCTGCACGTGGTGCCCCCACTCGTGGGCGACGACGTACATCTGGGCCAGCGGACCGTCGCTCGCCCCGAGGCGACTCTCGAGCTCGTCGAAGAACGTGACGTCCATGTAGATCGTCTGGTCGGGCGGGCAGTAGAAGGGCCCGGTCGCGCTCGTGGCCGACCCGCAGCCGGTGTTGACGGACTGGTCGAACAGGATGACGTCCTGCGGTGCCGTGTACGAGAGGCCGATCTCCGGCGACCCGGCCTCGGCCCAGTAGTCCTCGAGCGAGGCCGAGGCGCCCTTGATGCGGCAGTCGACGCGCTGGTTCGCGTCCTCGCCGGTGAGGCACTGCTCGATGCTCGAGTCGGGGGCCGCCTCCTGCGTCGTGCCGCCGCCGCCGAGCAGGCCTGTGAGGTCGACGCCGAGGAGTTGGGCGACGATCACGATCGCGACCACGCCGATGCCGCCACCGCCCAGTGCGATGCCAGTGTTTCGCCCCCGCTTGGAGGTCTTGCCGCCGCTGATGTCGGCGTTCGGGTTGAACGTCATGTCCCGACGCTACTCCAGCGACTCGCGACATCCCTGATCGGCGGAGGGGGGGTATGCGGGCGCCGCCGCGCACGTCAGAATGGGCGGATGGATCCGATCGCCGCCCTCGAGGAGATCGCCTTCCTGCTCGAGCGCGACCGGGCGTCGGCGTTCAAGTCGAAGGCGTTCCGCAAGGCGGCCGGCATCATCGGCGACGTCCCGGCGGCCGAGCTCGCCGAGCGCGTGCGCGACG
Organism: Agromyces salentinus; assembly: GCF_009749395.1. Classification (GTDB taxonomy): domain Bacteria; phylum Actinomycetota; class Actinomycetes; order Actinomycetales; family Microbacteriaceae; genus Agromyces; species Agromyces salentinus. The sequence goes on along the minus strand of NZ_WBIR01000008.1, from coordinate 57,096 downwards.
GGCGGCTGAAGCGCACCGCGGGCATCGGCGACACGACGTTCGCGGTCATCGCCGACGCGGTCGAGGGGCGCGTGCCCGCCTACCTCGTCGCGCTCCGGGAGAAGAGCGGCCCGGTCTCCGGGGCGGCATCCACCGGCCTTCGCGCGAAGGTGCGCGGCGACCTGCACAGCCACACCGACTGGTCCGACGGCACGACGCCCATCTCCACGATGGCGCGCGCGGCCGAGCTCGTGGGCCTCGACTACCTCGTGATCAGCGACCACTCGCCGAACCTCACGATCGCCAACGGGCTGAGCGCCGAGCGCCTGCTCGACCAGCTCGACGTGCTCGACCGCCTGAACGCCGACGGCGGCATCCGCCTGCTCTCGGGCATCGAGGTCGACATCCTGCTCGACGGTTCGCTCGACCAGTCGCCCGAGATGCTCGACCGCCTCGACGTGGTCGTCGCGAGCGTGCACTCGAAGCTCCGCACCGAGTCGAAGGAACTGACCGAGCGGATGCTGCGCGCCGTGCGCACTCCCCGCACCAACGTGCTCGGGCACTGCACGGGCCGGCTCGTCGAGGGCTCCCGGGGCACGCGGCCGCAGTCGACCTTCGACGCCGAGGCCGTCTTCGCGGCCTGCGCCGAGCACGACGTCGCCGTCGAGATCAACTCGCGCCCCGAACGCCAGGATCCGCCCGACGACCTGATCGCGATCGCCCTCGAGGCCGGATGCCGCTTCTCGATCGACAGCGACGCGCATGCGCCCGGGCACTTCGCCTTCCTCGAGCTCGGCGCCGCTCGCGCAGAGGCCAACGGGGTGCCGGCCGAGCGCATCGTCAACACCTGGCCGGCCGAGCAGCTCGTCGAGTGGGCGGCGCAGCGCTGACTCCGGGGATCCGCCCCGCGGGACGAGAAACGGGCCGGGCCATCGCGTCGACGATGTCCCGGCCCGTCGGCTCGGATGCGGCTGCGATGCCGGAGGCGGCTGCGATGCCGGATGCGGCTGCGATGCCGCCGCGGGCGCCTAGGACGCCGACTGCACCGCCGAGACGACGGCGTCGACGTCGTTCTGCGTGGCGCTGAGGCCCGCTTGCTCGAGACGCTCGCGCGCCATGCGCTGCACGTCGTCGGCGCGCCCGGTGAGCATGTCGGCGCGGATCTGCTCGATCACGCCCTCGAGGCGGTCGCCGTCATCGGCGTCGGTGGTGCTGCCGTCCTGGATGGGGGCGTCCTGCGTGCCGGTGGTCGATTCGGTCACGACGTTCTCGTTCTCGTGCTCGCTCATGCGTCCGATCCTCGCAAGCGCGCGCCGCGCGGCCAACCCCTTGACGGTGCGCCGGATCTGGCCTAGCCAAGGCCGTGTCTGCTGGAGTGCCGGATCGGCGGCAGAGTGCGCGTTCGGCGGTACCGGATGCGCCCGCAGGCGCCGATCCTGCACTCAGGCGCGCGGGGACGGCCGTCGCGTCGAACAGGCATTCCGGCGCGAGCCCCGTGAGGCGCCGCGAGGGCCCCGATCGGCTGTCAAGCAGGCTACGAAATGTGTCCCTCACCTGCCCTTCGTGACCCATGACGACGTCTGGTGACCCCGCGTAAACGAGCGTGACACGGGCCCGTGGCGGGCGGTGCGGGAGGCCGGTAGCGTCGCCGCTCACACAGCCACCCCGCATGCCCCGAAGGAGCACGCCCATGACGCCACGACCACACTCCATCGCCGCGATCGTCGCAGCCACAGCTGCGCTGCTGGCGCTCTCGGGATGCGCCGCGACCGGCGCCGAACCGGCGCCCGCCGGCGAACTCGTCGAGGGCGGCACCATCACGTACGCCCACCAGCAGGAGCCGGCGTGCGTGTTCGGCGGCTGGATCGAGCAGGCGTACCTCAGCTACAACGTGCTCGACAGCCTCGTCTCCCTCGATGCGGACCACGAGGTCGTGCCGTGGCTGGCGGAGTCGTGGAGCGTCTCCGACGACGGACTGCAGTGGACGTTCGAGCTCAAGCCGGACGTGAAGTTCACCGATGGAAGCGACCTGACCGCCGAGGTCGTGGCCTACAACTTCGACCACTGGGTGAACCAGGGCGGCAACAGCACCGCGTTCGCCTGGCTCGGCGGCTACTACGAGTCCGCCACGGCCGTCGATGACCTGACCGTGCAGGTCGACCTCTCGTCGCCGTACCCCCGCCTCGCCGACAACCTCACGCAGGGCTACTTCGGCATCCAGTCGCAGCAGGCGCTCGAGACCCGCAGCGACGAGGAGAACTGCGCGTCGCCGATCGGCTCCGGCGCGTTCGTCGTCGACCACTGGGACCGCGGACAGGAGATCGTCCTCACGCGCAACGACGAGTACACGTCGCCGCCCGCGAACGCCGAGCACACCGGCCCCGCCTACGTCGACGAGATCGTCTGGAAGTTCGTCGCCGATGCGACGACGCGCGTGGCCGCGCTGAAGAGCGGCGAGGTCGACGCCATCTACGACGTGCCCGCCGTGCAGTGGGATGCCACCGGCGACGCCGGGTTCGAACTGCTGAAGTACGTGACGCCCGGCCGTCCGCAGCAGCTCACGTTCAACACGGCGCAGGGCGTCTTCACCGACGAGAAGGTGCGACAGGCCTTCGCCTACGCCATCGACCGCGAGGAGATCGTCGAGTCCATCGGCCGCGGCGTGATCCCCTACGAGGGCAACGGCGGCGTCAGCCAGACGACCCCCGGCTACAGCCAGAAGGCGGCCGACTGGTACAGCCAGGACGTCGACAAGGCGGCCGAGCTGCTCGACGAGGCCGGGTGGACAGGTGAGGACTCCGACGGCACGCGCACCAAGGACGGCGAGCCGCTCCAGGTGACGCTTCCGTACTTCGCCGGCTCGATCATCAACGCCGACGGCGCTTCGATCCTGCAGGGCGTGCAGGAGCAGGCGGCGAAGTCCGGATTCAAGGTCGACCTGATCCCGGTGCCCCAGGCCGAGGCCTTCGCGGGTGCCTACAGCCAGCCCGACGAGCGCGACATCTACCCCGGCTACTGGACGGCCGTCACGAGCGGCATCCTCCACATCAACTGGGGTGCGGGAGCCGGCGGCGAGCCGAACAACTGGAACGCCTCGTTCACCGACTACCCCGAGCTGCAGGCCATCATCCTCGCGGCGAACTCGGAGCCCGACGTCGACGCGCAGAACGCGCTCTATGAGCAGGCGCAGGAGTACATCGCCGAACACGCACTCGCCATCGGCGTCTACGACCGACTCTCCACGCTGGCCGTGTCGCCGGGGCTCCAGGGCGTCTGGCAGGAGAACGCACAGGGAGGACCGACGTTCTATGACGCTCACTTCGTCCAGTGAGACGGATGCCGCGGTGCCCGGCCGTGAGGCAGGCGCACCGCGGCGGGGCCCGGCGACGCTGAGACTCGTCGCCGGGAAGGCGGTCGGCGCCGTGCTCGTGCTGCTCGGTGCCGCCACCGCGGCCTTCTTCGCCCAGGCCTCCCTGCCGGGGGACCGGGCGACCGTCATCCTCAACATCCGCGCCGGGCAGGCGATCGCACGCACGCCCGAGGAACTCGCGCCCATCAACGCCGAGTACCGCCTGCACGATCCGCTCATCGTGCAGTACCTGACCTACCTGAAGGGACTCGTGGTCGGAGACCTCGGGCTCTCCTACCAGCAGCACCGGCCGGTGATCGCGATCATCGCCGACCAGCTGGGGGCGACCATCGTGCTCACGCTCACCGCCCTCGCGTTCGCGTGGATCATCATGGTCGTCTGGGTCACCCTCACCGCCGGTCGCGGGCCGGTCGTGAACGCGCTCGGAGGGTTCTTCGACACGACGGCCGCGGGCCTGCCGCACTATTGGCTCGGCATCATCCTGCTGCTCGTGTTCGCCCTCACGCTCGGCTGGTTCCCGGTCATCGGCGGCACCGGTGCGGTGGGCATCATCCTGCCGGCCCTGACCCTCGCGATCCCGCTGGCCGGGTTCCTCGGGCAGGCGACGCGCACGGAGTTCGAGCGTTCGCTCGACTCGCCGTTCGTGCTGAGCGCGCGAATGCGGGGCATGAGCGACGTGGGCATCCGCCTGCGGCACGTGCTGCGGCACGCCGTGCTGCCGGCCGTGACGCTCTCGGGATGGGCGCTCGGGGCCACCATCTCGGGTGCCGTCGTCGTCGAGGCCGTGTTCGCGCGCCCCGGGATCGGCCAGGTCCTCGTGACGGCCGTGAGCAGCCAGGACATGCCGGTCGTGATCGGCATCGTCATGCTCGTCGCCGCCTTCTACGTGCTGGCCAACCTGCTGGTCGACATCGCCTACGTGCTCATCGATCCGCGCCTGAGGAGGGCATCATGACCGCGACCGCTGCTCCGCCCGCCGCCCGGCCGACGGCGCCCGCCAGGCTCCGCCGGCAGCCGTGGGACCTCTACGCCGCGCTCGCGGCGACCGCGGTGTTCGCGCTCGCCGCCCTCTGGCCCGACCTGCTGGCAACCCAGGGGGCCTTCACCATGGACCTGGCGAACACCCTGCAGCCACCGTCTGCGGCGCACTGGTTCGGCACCGACGAGGCGGGCCGCGACCTCTATTCCCGGGTCATCCACGGAACGGCGGCATCGCTCGGCATCGGCATCGGCGCCGCGGCGGTGAGCCTCACGCTCGCGGCGGTGCTCGGAGCGCTCGCGGCGCTCGGCAACCGAGCGACCTCGGCGAGCGTCGGCTGGCTCCTCGAGGTGGCGTTCGCCTTCCCGGCACTGCTGCTCTCGCTCCTGCTCATCGCGGTGCTCGGCCCATCGATCCTCACGCTCATCCTCGCGGTCGGCATCGGCACGGCGCCCGGCTACGCGCGCATGGTGCGCGGCCAGATCCTCGGCGCCAAGGACTCGCCCTACGTCGAGGCGGCGATCGCGCTGGGCCACTCGCGGGGCCGCATCCTCCGCCAGCACATCCTGCCCAACTCCCTGCGTCCGCTCGTGGCCGTGTTCGCGCTCTCGATCGGACAGTCGATCGTGTGGGCGTCGAGCCTCTCCTTCCTCGGACTCGGCATCGCGCCGCCGGCACCCGAGTGGGGCGCGCTGCTCGACGCGGGACGCCCGTACATCACCGTGGCCGGCTGGCTCACCGTGATCCCCGGCGTCGTGATCGTGCTGCTCGCGCTCACCACGACCACCCTCGGCCGCCACCTGCAGTCGTTCCTCGAGAAGGGGGAGAAGTGATGACCACCATCGAGACGGAGGTCGCCCGCCGCGACCTCGCATCCGAGATCGACGGGCTTCCCGGCTTCCGGCCGCGACTGAGCGTGGAAGGCCTGTCGGTCGGATTCGCCACGAGCGAGGGCCACCGGCCGATCGTGCACGACGTGTCGTTCGACCTGCATCCGGGTCAGTGCGTCGCGATCGTCGGCGAGTCGGGTTCGGGCAAGTCGGTCACCGCCCGAAGCATCGTCGGACTCGCCGGTCGCGGCGCCCGCGTCGAAGCCGAGGCGATCACGCTCCACGGTCGCGACGTGCGCACGCTCTCGCCTCGACGGTGGCGCGACATCCGCGGCAGGGAGGTCGGATTCATCCTGCAGGATGCGCTCGTCAGCCTCGACCCACTGCGCCCGGTGGGCGCCGAGATCGCCGAGGGCCTGCGCCTGCACGGCTGGGGGGATCGACGCGCTCGTGGGAAGCGGGTCGTCGAGTTGCTGGCCTCCGTCGGCGTGCCGAACCCCGAGCACCGAGCGCGCCAGCGGCCCGACCAGCTCTCGGGCGGGTTGCGTCAGCGAGCCCTGATCGCCTCCGCGCTCGCGCTGGACCCCGACGTGGTCATCGCCGACGAGCCCACGACGGCGCTCGACGTCACGGTGCAGGCACAGGTGCTCGAGCTGCTGGAGGCGTCCAAGCGTCGCGGCGCCTCGATCATCCTCATCAGCCACGATCTCTCGGTCGTCGCCCAGCTGGCCGATCACGTCCTCGTGATGCGGAACGGGCGCGTCGTCGAGCAGGGCGCCGCAGCGCAATTGCTCGGCTCGCCTCGAGAGGAGTACACCAAGGCGCTCATCGCGGCCGTGCCGAGCGAGGACACGCGCGGTGCCGCCCTCAGTCCCGGCGGTCGCCGCCTCCTGGCGGACGCCCCGCCTGCGCCCGAAGTGCTCGATGAGGTGGTGATCGAGGCGCGCGACCTGGTCCGGCGCTTCCGGGCGCCCGACGGTTCGGCGACGACCGCCGTCGGCGGTGTCTCCTTCGACCTGCACCGTGGTGAGACCCTGGGCATCGTCGGCGAGTCCGGGTCAGGGAAGAGTACGACCGGCCGCATCGCGCTGGCCCTGGAACGTGCGGATGCCGGCACCGTCACGCTGCTCGGCAAGCCGTGGTCGGGGGTGCCCGAGTCGGAGCGACGCGCGTTGCGCTCGCGCATCTCGGTGGTGTCGCAGGACCCGCTCTCGAGCTTCGACCCGCGCTGGAACGTCGAGCGCATCCTCCTCGACGCCCTGCCGAGGCAGGCCTTCCCGACGGCAGCCGCCCGCGCGGAGCGCATCCGTGCGCTGCTCGACCAGGTCGGCCTCGCGCACGCCGTGCTCCGGCGCTTCCCGCTCCGGCTGTCGGGCGGACAGCGCCAGAGGGTCGCGATCGCCCGGGCACTCGCCGAAGCCCCCGACATCATCGTGCTCGACGAGGCCGTCTCGGCGCTCGACGTCACGATCCAGGCCCAGATCCTCGACCTGCTCGTCGCGCTCCAGCGACGGCTCGGGCTGAGCTACCTCTTCATCTCGCACGACCTCGGCGTGATCGCGCACCTCTGCCATCGCGTGCTCGTGATGAAGGACGGCGTCGTCGTCGAGTCCGGAACGCCCGACGAGATCTTCCATCGCCCGCAGCAGCCGTACACCCGGCAGCTCATCGATTCCATCCCCGCCTTCGAGCCGAACCGCATCCAGGAGAAGACCGCATGACCATCCCGCTGCACTTCAACGCCTTCGTCATGAACACGAACTCGCACATCCATCACGGCCAGTGGCGTCGACCCGACGCGGGCCAGGTCGACTTCGACGATGTGCGGGTCTGGATCGACCTCGCCAAGAAGCTCGAGGAGGCGAAGTTCGACGCGCTGTTCTTCGCCGACGTCACGGGCGTGTACGGCGATGCCGATGCCGACTTCGACGTCTACATCCGCGAGGGCCTCCAGATCCCCTCGAACGACCCCATCCCGCTCGTCGCGGCACTCGCCGTGCACACCGAGCGCATCGGGCTGGCGCTCACCTCGAACGTGGCGCAGAGCCACCCGTACCAGTTCGCGCGCCAGGTCTCGACGCTCGACCACATCTCGAAGGGCCGGATCGCGTGGAACATCGTGACGGGCCTGCAGGACAACGGCGCCCGGAACTTCGGTTACCCCCGGCTGACCGATCACACCGAGCGCTACGCGTGGGCCGACGAGTACGTCGACGTGGCCTACAAGCTGTGGGAGGGGTCGTGGGACGAGGGCGCACTGCTGAAGGACCGCGAGCGCGGCCTCTACTCCGACCCGACGAAGATCCACAAGATCAACCACGTCTCGGAGCGGTACTCGGTGCAGGGGCCGCACCTGCCGTCGCCGTCGCCGCAGCGCACGCCCGTGCTCTACCAGGCGGGCTCGTCCGCGTCTGGCCGCGCGTTCGCCGCGAAGCACGCCGAGGCGACCTTCATCATCGCGCCGAACCCGGCGCTCGCGAAGGAACTCATCGACGACACGCGCCGCCAGGCCGTCGAGGCCGGTCGACGCCCCGAGGACATCAAGTTCTTCCAGGGCCTGTCGTTCGTGATCGGCGACACCGAGGAGGAGGCGTGGGCCAAGGCGGCCGAGTACGAGAAGTACGTCTCGATCGACGGATATCTCGCCCACTCGGCACTCGTCGACCGGACCGGTCGCGCCTACGACCCCGACACGCCCCTCAAGGACGTCGAGACGAACACCGCGAAGGGCTTCGGCGAGTGGGTCTCCAAGGCGATCACCGACCGGGAGCCGCTCGTGCGCGACGTGGCCCTGCTCATCTCGCGCTCGACGCGCATCGTCGGCACCCCCGAGCAGATCGCGGACGCCCTCGTCGAGTGGCAGGATGCCGGGGTCGACGGCATCAACGTCATCAACTGGGTGATCCCCGGCTCGTTCGTCGAGTTCGCCGACCACGTCCTTCCCGTGCTCCGCGACCGCGGTCTCGCCCAGCGCGAGTACGGCACCGGCACGACGCTCCGCGAGCAGCTCTTCGGTGCGCCGCGGTTGAACGAGCGGCATCCCGCCGCGAATTACCGTGGCGCGTTCGCCGTCGCGGATGCCGGGACCGCCGAGGGCGCAGGGGAAGCCGTCGAGGCCTCGGAGGGGAGCGTCGACGTCGCCCTCGCGCCCGGGGCGAGCCGATGAGCGGCGCGGCGACGGCCACGGGCCTGCCGTCCGTCCGCGAGCGGCTCGCGCCCGTCTTCGAGCGCATCGCCGCGAGCGCACCGCTGCACGAGCGCGCCGACTCGAGGCCCCACGCCGAGACGCGCGAGCTGGCCGCGGCGGGCTTCGGTGCCCTGCGGCTCCCCGTCGCCGCGGGCGGCGCGGGCCTCACGGTCGCCGAGTTCTTCGAGGTGCTCGTCGACCTCGCGGCGGCGGACCCGAACCAGCCGCAGCTCTGGCGCAACCACATCGCGTTCGTCGAGGATCGCCTCGCCGGCGGCACCGAGCGCGACCGCCTCTGGTTGCAGCGCATCGCCGACGGCGCGGTCATCGGTGGCGCCTGGTCCGAGACGGGAACCTCGTCGATCCTCGGCGAGACGCGACTGGAGCGCGTCGACGGCCGGTCGGTGGTGAACGGCACCAAGTACTACAGCAGCGGGTCGATCTACGCGGACTGGGTGGGCGTGCTCGCGCTCGCCGCCGACGGCGCACCCAGGATCGTCCTGGTCGACGCCCGCAGCGACGGGATCGAGCTCGTCGATGACTGGAACGGGTTCGGCCAGCGTTCGACCGGCAGCGGCACCACGAGGTTGCGCGACGTCGCCGTCGACGACGACGACGTCTTCGACTTCACCGACCGGTTCGTCGCGCAGGAGGCCGTCTACCAGCTCGTCCTCGTCGCGGCGCTGGCGGGCATCGCCCGCGCGGTGCGCGTCGACGCGGTCGAGGCCGTGCTCGCCCGCCGGCGCTCCTACCCCCACGGCCTGGCCGAACGGCCGAGGGATGACGCGCAGGTCCAGCAGGTGATCGGCCGGTTGGCCACGGACGCGGCGGTGGCCGAGGCCGCCACCGCACGCGGTGCCGCCGCGATCGATGCGGTCCTGCGGACGATCGAGGCGGGAGAGGACCCGCAGTCGTCCGCGCGGCGGGCCGCGGTCGCGGTCTACGAGGCGCAGGTCGCCGTGACGGATGCCGCGCTCCGGGGCGCGACACTGCTCTTCGACGCCCTCGGGTCCTCGGGCGTGGATCGCTCCAACGCCCTCGACCGGCACTGGCGCAACGCGCGCACGCTCACGTCGCACAATCCGCGCATCTACAAGGAGCGCGTGCTGGGCGACTTCTACCTCAACGGCGGCGACCCGCTGAACATCTACGCACCGGCAGACGCACCCGCACCCGCGGGGATCGCGTCGCCCCTGGAGGCGGCATGACCGAGAAGAAGCAGTTGATCCTGAACCTGTTCGAGATGGCGTGCATCAGCCACATCTCGCACGGGCTCTGGCCGTTGCCCGGCAACAACCGGCATCGCTTCGACGAGCTCGAGTACTGGCTCGAGTTGGCGGAGATCCTCGAGGACGGCGGGTTCGACGCGGTGTTCCTCGCCGACGTGGTCGGCGCATACGACGTGTTCCGCGGCGGCCCCGAGACGGCGCTGCGGGAGGGGCTGCAGAGCCCCAACCTCGACCCGTTGCTGTTGGTGCCGGCCATGGCGGCGGTGACGAAGCGGCTCGGGTTCGGCGTGACCTTCTCCACGACGTACGAGCCGCCCTTCGCGTTCGCGCGGCGCGCGTCGACGCTGGATCACCTCACGAAGGGCCGGTTCGGATGGAACATCGTGACGAGCTACCTGCCGAACGCGGCGCGCAACTTCGGCCTCGACGGCGAGATCCCGCACGACCGTCGGTACGAGCTCGCCGATGAGTACCTCGACGTGCTCTACAAGCTGTGGGAGGGCTCGTGGGATGACGACGCCGTGGTGTTCGACCGCGAGCAGCGGATCGCGACCGACCCGTCGAAGGTGCGCTACATCGATCATGCGGGGCCGACGCATCGGGTCGCGGGCCCGCATCTCGTGCATCCGTCGCGGCAGCGCACGCCGGTGCTGTTCCAGGCGACGGGGTCGCCCGCAGGCACCGAGTTCGCCGGTCGACATGCCGAGCTCGTCTTCACCGGCGGCCGCACGACCGAGGAGTTCCGCGCCAACAAGGGCGCGATGCAGGATGCCGCGGTCCGGAACGGTCGTCGCCCCGACGACGTGAAGTTCATCGCGAGCGCCGTCGTGGTCGTCGGGCGCACCGAGGAGGAGGCGGCCGACAAGTGGCGCCTGTACGAGCAGTACGCGAGCGTCGACGGCTACCTCGCCCATGCGAGCCTGCCGATCGACCTGACGAAGCTGCCGCGGGAGCTCACGGTCCGACAGGCGTTGACCCAGGCGGGCAAGGACCTCGATCGCGTTCCGATGCTGCCCCTCGACGTGCCGGTCGGGACCCTGCTCGACGGGCTCCGCGGCGGGCGCCGCGAGCGCTTCCACGTCGTGGGGACGCCGAGGGTGGTCGCCGACGAGATCGAGCGGTGGCTCGACGAGGACGGTGTCGACGGAATCAACCTGCGGCAGTACCACTCGTTCGACACGGCGCAGGACTTCGCCGAACTCGTCGTGCCCGAACTCCGGCGGCGCGGACGGCTCGGCGACGCGCCGGCGACCTCGCTGCGCGACCGGCTGTTCGGGCGAGGGGACCGGCTGCCCGACACGCACTTCGGCGCGCGGTACCGCGGTGGCGCGAACCTCGGCTCCGGTGTCGCCGATCTCGCGCCCGCGACCAGGACGGATGCCGCCTAGCCGTCTTCCCCAGCCGGGGCGGGTGTTCGCGAGGGCGGATGCCGCGGCATCCGCCCTTCCGGACTACGGCGCGGAGTGCCCGCCGAACAGGGGCTTCTCGGGCGGCTTGCGCCCGGTCTCCTGCTCCCAGGCCTCGAGCTGCTGGGTGAGCGCCTTGGCGAGCTCGAACACCTGCTCGGGTGGGATCCGGATGCGGCTCACGATCTGCCCGGGCACGGCGACCGCGCGCGTGCCGTCGGGGTCCTCGACCTGCGCCGGCGGCTGGGTGAGGGCGACGTAGTCCATCACGAAGACGTTCGGGGTGTGCCAGACCCGGGCGAAATCGGCGAAGACGCCCTGCGCCCGGTCGGCGGGAAGGTCGATCTGGAAGCGACGTGGAAGGTGGTCGTCGGTCATGGTGCCCCTTCGAGTTCGGATGCCGCGGCTGATCATCGCGCCGGACGCCGGTGTCACGACGATACACGCGCCCCCGGCGAGCGGCGCCGTCTTGCACGGATCCGAACGAGTCGTCAACGGATCGATCGCAGGGCGCCGCGCTGGTAGACGTGGAAGCACCCCCTGACCGTCCACCCGCCGCTGAGGAGCACCGCATGAGCAGTTCACTCTCGTTCGATCTCGACCCCTGGAGCATCGGGCTCAGCGGTGTCGATCCCGACGAGCTGGAGCGGCGCGAGTCGGTCTTCGCGGTGTCGAACGGCCACGTCGGCTGGCGGGGCACGCTCGACGAGGGCGAGCCCTGCGGCATCCCCGGTACCTACCTGAACGGCGTGTTCGAGCGGCATCCGATGCCCTACGCGGAGGAGGGCTACGGCTACCCCGACTCGGGGCAGAGCGTCGTGAACGTGCCCGACGGCAAGCTGATCCGGCTGCTCGTCGACGACGAGCCGTTCGACGTGCGGCGCGGCGACCTGCACCGGCACGAGCAGCGCCTCGACTTCCGGGCGGGCACGTTGCACCGCGAGCTCGACTGGACCTCGCCGGCCGGGCGACGGGTGCGCGTGACCTCGACGCGGCTCGTGTCCTTCGAGCACCGGTCGGTCGGTGCCGTGCGGTACCGGGTCGAGGCAGTCGACGCGGAGGTCACCGTGACCATCCAGTCGGAGCTGGTGGCCAACATCGACCACCTCGGGGTGCATCACGACCCGCGGGTCAAGGAGACGCTCGAGGATCCGTTCGTCCCGCTCGCGCACGCCGGGCTCGGCACGAGCGCGACCCTCGTGCACCGCACGCGGCACAGCGACCTGGGCCTGGCGGTCTCGATGGACCACCTGGTCGAGGCTGCGCCGGAGTGCGACGTGCGCACCGACGTGTCCGAGGACCTCGGGCGCACGACCGTCACCGCTCGCCTCGCGGCCGGGGAGGCGGTCGAGGTCGTGAAGGCGGTGGGCCACGAATGGTCGGCGTCGGACTCGGCCTCGCCCTCCGCACTGCGGGACCGCGCCGAGGCGGCCGTGGCCGAGGCCCTCCGCGGTGGGTGGAGCGAGCTCGCCGACGGGCAGCGCCGACGACTCGACGAGTTCTGGGCGTGCGCCGATGTCGAGGTCGAGGGCGACCCGCGCCTGCAGCAGGCGGTGCGGTTCGCGCTGTTCCACGTCTTCCAGGCGGCCGCGAGGCTCGAGGTCCGCTCCGTCCCGGGCAAGGGCCTCACGGGAGCCGGGTACGAGGGTCACACGTTCTGGGACTCCGAGGGCTTCGTCCTCCCGCTGCTCACCTACACGGCACCGGATGCCGCGCGCCAGGCGCTGCTCTGGCGGCGGTCCACCCTCGACCTCGCCCGCGAGCGTGCCGCGCACCTCGGACTCTCCGGAGCCGCCTACCCGTGGCGCACCGTCGACGGGCAGGAGAGCTCGGGCTACTGGCCGGCGAGCACCGCGGCCTTCCACGTGAACGCGGACATCGCGGCGGCGGTCGCCCTGCACGCCGCGGTCACCGGCGACCAGCGCTTCGAGGAGGAGTGCGCGCTGCCCGTCCTCGTGGAGACGGCCAGGCTCTGGATGTCGCTCGGGCACACCGACGACCACGGGACGTTCCACCTCGACGGCGTGACCGGGCCCGACGAGTACACCGCGGTCGTCGACGACAACACGTTCACGAACCTCATGGCGCAGCGCAACCTGCGCGCGGCCGCCGACGCGGCCCGCCGCCACGCCGAGGCGGCGCGGGGCCTCGGCGTCACCGTCGAGGAGATCGGCGGGTGGGAGGTCACGGCGGATGTCGTGGCGGTGCCGTTCTCCGAGGAGCTCGGCGTGCACGAGCAGTCGGCGGGATTCACCAGGCGGGAGCGGTGGGACTTCGAGGGCACCGAGCCGGAGCAGTATCCGCTGCAGGAGCACTTCCCGTACTTCGACCTGTACCGCAAGCAGGTGGTGAAGCAGGCGGACCTCGTGCTGGCGCTCGTCTTCGCGCACGACGCGTTCACCTTCGAGGAGAAGGCTCGGGCGTTCCGCTACTACGAGGAGCTGACGGTGCGCGACTCGTCGCTCTCGGCCGCGGCCCAGGCCGTCATCGCCGCCGAGGTCGGGCACCTCGACCTCGCCGTCGACTACCTCGCCGAGGTCGCGACGCTCGACCTGGACGACCTGCGCGAGGACACCGCGGAGGGACTGCACATGGCCTCGCTCGCCGGCATCTGGATGGCCCTGGTGGCCGGCTTCGGCGGCATGCGCCACGGCGCCGACGGCCTGTGGTTCGCGCCGCGGCTGGCGGCACCGATGACCGGCCTTCGCTTCGGCGTCAAGGTCGGCGGCCGCACCCTGCGGCTCGAGGTGCGGCCGGATGCCACGACCTATCGCCTCGCGGAGGGTCCAACCCTGCGGGTGCACCACTTCGGCGAGCCGCTCGACCTCGAGGCCGGCGTCGAGGTCGTCGCCCCCACGCCGGCCCCCGTCGATGCCGGTCCGCGGCCGACGCAGCCTCGTGGACGGACCCCGCGCACGGTCGAGGTCGCGCTGGCGTCGATCTCGGACTGACCCGGCCCGCGGCGCGGACGGCCGTTCCGCCGCGCGACCCGGCGGTCAAAGGATCGGCTTGCCGCCGGTCACCGCGATCCGCGCGCCCGAGATGTAGCTGCCCTCGTCGGAGGCGAGGAGCACGTACACCGGGGCGAGCTCGGCCGGCTGCCCCGGCCGCCCCATCGGCACCTGCTCGCCGAAGCTCTCGACCTTCTCCGGCGGCATCGTCGAGGGGATCAGCGGCGTCCACACGGGGCCGGGGGCCACGCTGTTCGCCCGGATGCCGCGTTCGGCCAGCGACTGCGCCATGGATGCCGTCATGTTCGCGATGCCGGCCTTCGTCGCCGCGTACGGGATGAGCGTGGGTGACGGCATGTCCGAGTTCACCGACGACGACCCGATGATCGACGCCCCCTCGTGCATGTGCGGGAGGGCGGCCTTCACGAGGTGGAAGAAGGCGCTGAGGTTGACGGCGAGGGTGCGATCCCATTCCTCGTCGGGCACCTCCTCGAGCGTGGGGTGGTCCATCTGGAAGGCGGCGTTGCTGACCAGGACGTCGATGCGGCCGAACTCCTCGACGGCCCTCCTGATGACCTCTCGGCAGTGCGCCGGGTCGGCGAGGTCGCCGGATACGGCGACCGCCCGCCGGCCGGCTTCCTCGACGAGGCGGCACGTCTCCTTCGCATCCTCGTGCTCGTCGAGGTAGCTCACGAGCACGTCGGCGCCCTCCCGCGCGTACGCGATGGCGACGGCCTTGCCGATGCCGCTGTCGGCGCCGGTGATGACGGCGAACTTGCCCTCGAGCCGGCCGGAGCCGCGGTAGCTCTCCTCGCCGTGGTCGGGCTTCGGGGTCATCTCCTGCTCGGATCCGGGGAACTCCTGCTGCTGGGCGGGCTGGTTCACGATCGTCATTCCTTTCGTTCGGTCATTCCATTCCACGGATCGCTCCGAGCCCCGACAACCGGCTTGACAGACGGCCCGTGTGCGCGCAGTGCCGAGGTCGGGCGGCCGGCGACAGGGTCCGGCCGGCCGGCGCCGACTGTCAACCCCCTTGCCTGCGCCGCGGGTGCTCGGAGAGGTTCGAAGCATGAGAGCACTCACCTGGCAGGCGACCGGCAAGGTCAGCGTCGAAGCAGTACCGGACCCCCGCATCGAAGAGCCCACGGACGTGATCATCCGGGTGACGTCGACGGCGATCTGCGGGTCGGACCTCCACCTCTACAACGTGCTCGGGCCGTTCCTGGCCAAGGGCGACATCCTCGGCCACGAGCCGATGGGCGTGGTCGTGGAGGTCGGTTCCGGCGTCGCGACCCTCGCGGTCGGCGACCGGGTCGTCGTCCCGTTCGTGATCGCCTGCGGCGACTGTCACATGTGCCGCATCGGCCTGACGACGCAGTGCGAGACCACGCAGAACCGGGACACCGGCACGGGCGCCGACCTGTACGGCTACACCGAGCTCTACGGATCGGTGCCCGGCGGCCAGGCCGAGTACCTGCGGGTGCGTCGGGCCGACGTGAACGCGATGAAGGTCGGCCAGGAGCTGCCCGACGAGCGGTACCTCTTCCTCAGCGACATCCTGCCGACCGCATGGCAGGGCGTCCAGTACGCGGACCTGCCAGACGGCGGCACGCTCGGCGTGCTCGGGCTCGGGCCCGTGGGGCAGTTCGTCGCGCGCATCGGACGCCACCTCGGCCACCGCGTGCTCGCCGTGGACCCGGTCCCGGAGCGACGGGCGATGGCCGAGCGGCACGGCATCGAGACCTTCGACCTCGAGGACGACCTGCTCGACCGGCTCCGGGACGAGACCGCCGGCCGCGGACCGGACAGCGTGGTCGACGCGGTCGGCATGGAGGCGCACGGCAACCCGGGCATCGAGTTCGTGCAGAAGGCCGTGGGCATCCTGCCCGACGGCGTCGCGAAGCCGATGATGCAGAAGGCCGGCGTCGACCGGCTCGCGGCCCTGCACTTCGGCATCGACCTCGTGCGCCGCGGCGGGACCCTCTCGCTGAGCGGCGTCTACGCCGGCGCCGCGGACCCGATGCCGTTCATCACGATGTTCGACAAGCAGATCGCGCTCCGCATGGGGCAGTGCAACGTGCATCGCTGGCGGGACGACCTGCTCCCGCTCGTCGAGGATTCCGCCGACCCGCTCGGCGTCGAGGACCTCGTGACCCACCGGGTGCCGCTGGATCGCGCACCCGAGATGTACGAGACGTTCAAGAAGAAGGACGACGGATGCATCAAGGTGGTGCTCGAACCGTGACGCAGACGATGCGCCGGCCGTCGGAGGCCGGCATCCCGCGTTCTGGTGCGCTGGACGACGGTCCCGGGTTCCTGCTCGACGGGTACACCTTCGGGCAGCGCCGCTTCCGGAAGCTGGGCACCGACGCCTTCACCACCCGGCTCGCCGGGCGGCCGGCGACGGTCGTGTACGGAGCGGACGCCGCCCGCATCTTCTACGAGGGCGACCGGTTCTCGCGCGAACGGGCGATGCCGACCTCCGTGCAGCACCTGCTCCAGGACGAGGGCAGCGTGCAGACGCTGGAGGGAGCCGCGCATCACCACCGCAAGACGATGTTCATGCAGATGCTGCGGCCCGAGGCCGTCGCCGGACTGACCCGCATCTTCGATGCCGAGTGGACCGCGGCGACGGTCCGGCACGCCGACACCACCCGGTCGCTCTACGACGTCGCCGTGGAGACGCTGACCCGTGCGGCCGTCGCGTGGTGCGGCATCCCGGAGGAAGCCGTCGACGTCCGGCAACTGGCCGGCGACCTCGCGGCCATGGTCGACCGGGCGGCGAGCTTCGGACCGCCGAACTGGGCCGCCCGCGCCCGGCGACGCCGGGCCGAGGCATCCGCTCGGTCCCTCATCGAGCGCGTGCGCCGTGGCGAGCTCTCCATCGCGGATGAAACCCCCGTCCGCCGCATCGCGACGGAGACCGACGCCGACGGCGGGCTCCTGCCCGTCGAGGTCGCCGCCGTCGAGCTGCTCAACGTGCTGCGACCCATCGTGGCGGTGAGCCGGTACCTCGTGTTCGGCGCCCATGCGCTGCACCACCACCCGGCCTGGGCCCGCGGCGTCGCGGCCGATGACGAGGCCGCCGTGCGGTTCGCGAACGAGGTTCGGCGACGCTACCCGTTCTTCCCCGTGATGGGCGGCACCGTGCAACGCGCGTTCGACTGGCGGAGCCGCACGTTCCAGCCCGGGGAGTGGGTCGTCCTCGACCTCTACGCGACGAACCACGATGCCCGCGCCTGGTCGGCACCCGAGCGGTTCAACCCCGACCGGTTCACGGGGTGGAACGGCGACCCGAACACGCTCGTGCCGCAGGGTGCTGGCGAGGTCGCGACGGGCCATCGGTGTCCCGGCGAGGCGGCGACGATCGCCCTGACCGCCGAGTTCGTGCAGCGCGTCGCCGCCGAGGCGCCCTTCACCGTGCCGCCGCAGGACCTGCGCATCGGCCTGCGGCGGATGCCGGCGCTGCCGCGCGACCGGTTCCGCGTCAGGTTCGCCGGCCCGGGCGCAGCCTGATCGTCGTCGGCCGCTCGGCCGGGCCCGAAGGCGCTCAGTCGGCCGTGCGGCCGGAGTCCGCCTCGTCGTCCTGCACGTCGACGCCCTGCACGTCGACACCCACCTGCACCGGCTGGTCGGCCTCCATGGGGATCTCGCTCGTGTCCAGCTGCTCGGGTACGAGCAGGATGCCGCCGGTCGTGTTGGCCGAGCGCATCAGCTCCTCGATCCACTTGCGGCTGAGCTCGGGCGCCTCGGGCTCGTCGAAGACGAAGCGCAGCGGGATGGTCGCGTGCACCCAGAGCGTGCTGCGGCCGCGCGGCTGGTCTTCCGTGTGCTGCCAGGACAGCGTGAAGGACTCGCCGCGCCGCAACTTGGTGATGACGGCGACCTTCAGGTGGGCGAGCGCACGATCCTCGATGCCGATCGGGGTTCCCGAGTCGCCGTAATAGAGCGTGCCCATCACGCCAGCTTACGGAATTCGCGGGCCGGCGGGGCCATCTGAGGGACAAGCGGCCCCGTCAGGCCGCGCTCAGGCGAGGATCTTCTCGAGTGTCGAGCGCAGCTCCTCACTGGTGTGCACCTCCTGGTCGAGGTTGGCCTGGAGCAGCGAGACCACGTCGGTGAGTCCGTGCGCGGTCGCGGGCAGGATGAGGCCCTCATAGGCGGAGATCTCGTAGTGCTCGTTGCCGAGCGCGCTCGAGACGGCGACCTGGTCGCGCAGCTTGGGCGCGCTCCGCTCGAGGAGCGAGGCGGCCTGCTTCGAGATGCCCTTGGTGCTCGGCGACGGCGCCGTCGACTCCTTGAAGCCGAGCAGCGTGAAGGCCTGCTGGAGGTTGGCGATCTGCTCCTCCGTCTCGGATGCGTGGTGCCGGAACAGCTTCTTCACCTCGGCGCTCTTCGCGGCCTTCGCGAGCTCGCCGAGCGCGGCGAGCGAGTCGTGCTCCATCGTCATCGCGGTTCGCAGCTGGAAGCGGAGGAGTTCCTCGGGTGTCGTGAGCGTCTGCTGGACCATGTGCCATCCTTCGGTCGTCGTCCCGCCGGTGCGGGCGCCCGCGAGTGCGGGACTCGACCATGCTCACGCCGACGGACGGTTCTCGGAAAGGGGGTTGACGGGGCTGGGCATCCGCCCCGATGCTCGTGCGAAGCACATGCCGGATCCGGTATCGACGCCCGTGTCTGAGCGAGCACGGAGTCCTTGTCAAGCCCGGCGCGGTGCCCCGGGCGCCCGCGTTATGGTCCCGGTATGGGACATCGCCGACGGCTCACCGTGCCACTGGCCATCGGGATCGTGCTCGGCCTCGCCGGGTGCGGCCTCCAGGTCCCGGCCGACCCGAACGGCACCCTCGAGCGCGTGTCCGACGGCACCCTCCGGGCGGGCGCGTCGCCCGACCGATCCCTCATCGAGGTGCGCGGTGACGAGGTCTCCGGTGCCGAGGCCGACGTCGTGGAGGCCTTCGCCTCCTCGCTCGACGCCCGCGTCGAGTGGACCGTCGGCAGCGAGGAGCAGCTCGTCACCGGGCTCGAGGAGGGCGACCTGGACCTCGTCGTCGGCGGGATCACCGACGAGACGCCGTGGATCGACCGCGCGGGCGTGACGCGCGGTTTCGCGGACATGCCCGGTGCCGACGGTCGCAACGTCGTGATGCTCGTGCCGCTCGGCGAGAACCGGTTCCTGAGCACCCTCGAGACCTTCCTCGACGAGGAGCTGGGCTGATGTCCCGGTTCGGTCGCACCGACCTGCCCGACGAGCAGGCGACGGATCTCCGCAAGGCCGTGAAGATCGAGGTCTTCACGATCTGCTACACGACGGTGACGATCCTCGTCGTCGCGCTCGTGCTCGGCAACTCACAGGCGATGAAGACCGCCTGGGTCGAGGACATCCTCTCGCTGACGCCGCAGGTCGCGTTCCTCGTCGCCCTCGTCTTCGTCCGCCGCAAGCCAACCAGGAACTTCCCGTACGGACTGCATCGCGCGATGAGCGTCGGGCACCTGGTGGCCGGCGTCGCGCTCTTCGTGGTCGGCGCCACGCTCGCGTACGAGGCGATCAGCGGCTTCCTGAGCGGCGACCACCCGACGATCGGCACGATCGTGCTCTTCGGGTCCTCCGTCTGGCTCGGCTGGGTCATGGTCGCGGTCATGGCGCTCATCGCGATCGGGCCGCCGTTCTACGGTCGGTACAAGCTCAAGCTCGCGAAGCCCCTCCACAACAAGCTGCTCTACGCCGACGCCGACATGGCGACCGCGGACTGGCACACGAACGCCGCGTCGATCGTCGGCGTGCTCGGCATCGGCGTCGGGCTGTGGTGGCTCGACTCCGCGGCAGCGCTGTTCATCTCGGTCGGCATCGTCTGGGACGGCGTGCGGAACACGCGCACGGCCATCCTCGGCCTGATCGACAAGCGCGCCACCACGTACGACGAGAAGGCGGTGCATCCGCTCATCGCCGAGGCCGCCACGATGCTCCGCGGCCTGCCCTGGGTGGCGGATGCCGCGGTGCGGATGCGCGACCTCGGCCAGGTCTTCCACGTCGAGGCCTACGTCGTGCCCGTCGACCCGCGGACGCCGGTGTCGGCGTACGAGTCCGCGGCGCGTGCCATCGCCGCCCTCGACTGGAAGGTGCAGGACACCGACGTCATCCCGGTGAGCGTCCTCCCGCCCGAGGCGGACCCCGGGTTCGGGCGAGAAGCCGGTCGGGGGTCGAGGGCGGGCGCGTCCGGCGCCGGCCCGGCCGCGGCATCCGAGCGGGGGTCGGACGCATCGGCCGGCGCGACATCCGATCGCCTGAAGGGGGAACGATGACCCGATCCGACGACGTCGTCTCGACGCTCGACGAGCTGCATCGGCGACTCGGCGACCGGCGGCTCTACGTGCGCTACTCGGAGGGCCCCGATCACGACCTGTCGGGCGGCTCGGTCGACACCGAGAGCGGGCTCGAGCTGCCCGGGCTCTCGGTCAACCCGCTTGACCCCGAGCCGTGGTGGACCAGGCCGGTGGAGGACTGGCTCGCACGCCAGCTCTGCCAGTACAAGCACCTGCGCGATCGCAACCAGGACCGACGGGCCTGGCTCGTGCACGGTTCCGTCGTCGGTCGCGGGCCGGACTGCGAGCCGCTCCTGACGGATGTCTCGTTCGTCGGCGTGCTCGACGACGGGGTGCTCGGGGAGGCGGAGCAGCGCTACCGGGAGCACTTCGACGCGGGCAACGAGCCGGAGTGACGGCCTGACGGTCGATCAGGTCGGTGCGGCGCCACCCGTCGTGGCGGCGCCGTGGCGGATGCCGCGGTCCTAGGCCTCGGCGTCCTGCGGCTCGGCGTCGAGCGAGGCGAGGTACTCGGCGTTGCCGCGCATGGCCGGCTTGTAGCGCTCGAGGTCCTCGGCCTGCACGTGGTCGGCGAGCAGCGTCAGGAGGCTCCCGAGGGCGGTGCTCGCCCGGCCCGACGCGTGCAGCGTCAGGGCTTCGAACGCACCGAGCGCGACCGAGTCGGGGAACTCGGCCCGCGCCCGGGCGAAGACCGACAGGGACTCGTCGTACCGGCCGAGGTTGCGGAGGGTGCTGCCGTACTGCAGGAAGCACCGGCGGCGCAGGTCGCCCTCGAGGCCCTCGGCCATCGCCCGTTCGTAGAACCCCAGGGCGGTCGCCTCCTCGCCCGCGGTGTCGTACGCGCCGCCCATCTCGTAGAGGACCCGGGCGTCGTGCGGATGGGCTTCCGCGATCGGCTCGAGCGCGGCGATGGTCGGGGCCATGTCGTCGCGGTCGCGAGCCGCGAAGATGCGGTCGAGTTCGTCGTGCAGAGCGGTGCTCATGGTGCGTTCTCCGGGTCGCGCGCGGGCAGCAGTTCGCCGAGCAGTTCCTCGACGCGGCGGCGGATCTCGTCGCGGATGGGCCGAACGGCCTCGATGCCCTGGCCGGCCGGGTCGTCGAGCTCCCAGTCCTCGTAGCGCTTGCCCGGGAAGATGGGGCAGGCGTCGCCGCACCCCATCGTGATGACCACGTCGGACTCCTTGACCGCGTCGACGGTGAGGACCTTCGGGGTGTTGCCGGTGATGTCGATGCCCTCTTCGGCCATCGCGTCGACCGCCACGGGGTTGATCCGATCCTTCGGCTCGGACCCCGCCGAGCGCACCTCGACGCGACCGGCCCCGAGTTCGCGGAGGTAGCCGGCGGCCATCTGGGAACGGCCGGCATTGTGGACGCAGACGAACAGGATGGAGGGTGCCGGGGTGGTCATGGACAAAATCATAGACCGACGTCTATGGTTTGGCGACCTGCAGGTCCGTCAGCAACTCCCGGACCCGCCGTTCGATGTCGTCACGGATCGCCCGAACCTCGCCGAGCGGCTTGCCCACCGGGTCCGCGAGGTCCCAGTCGAGGTACCGGCGGCCCGGATGGACCGGGCACGCGTCGCCGCATCCCATCGTGACCACGACGTCCGCCGCGCGGACGACCTCATCGGTCAGGGGCTTCGGATACTCGCCGGCCAACGGAACCCCGATCTCATCCAGCGCGGTCAGCACGGAGCCTCGCACCTCGCCGGCCGGATCGGATCCGGCCGTGCGGACGCGCACCCGGTCACCGGCGAGGTGCCGGAGGATGGCGGAGGCCATCTGCGACCGTCCGGCGTTCTGCACGCAGACGAACAGCACCGTCGGAACCGTGGAGTTCGATGACGGCACGGGGCGGGCCAGCGCATCGAGCCGATCGGCCGCGAACTGCGCTGCCAGCGACGGCAGGCGGGGTCCGGCGGACGGGCGCTCCGCGAGCAGGTCGTAGCTCTCGCGCACGTATCGCTCGATCGTCTCCCGACTGAAGACACCGCGATACCGGTCGCCGAGATCGCGCACGACGCGTTCGAGGACGGGGTCGGCCGGGGCGGCGGGTCCGGGACTGCGGAGGAGTTCGGCGAGTCGATCGGCGTGACCCTCGTCGAGCGAGTACCAGGTTCGACGGCCGTCGGGCTGCCGGTGAACGAGGCCCTGCTCGAGCAGCGCCTTCATGTGGTGGCTCACGGTCGGTTGGCGCAGGCCCAGCTCCTCGGCGAGGCGTCCGACGAGCACTCGACCGTCGGGCGATTCGAGGATGCTGCGCAGGATGCGGGCGCGTGTGGGATCGGCGACGAGCCGCAACTCGCGCGCGGCATCCGGCTTCACATCCATAGACCGCAGTCTATCCAAGCGGGGATTCCAGCACAGGCCGGATGCCGCGCCACTGCCCTCGGCTTCGACAGGTTGCCCGACTAGAGTGCCGCCATGAAGCCAGTCATCGCCGGAACGACCATGCCCATCCTCGAGATCGCGCTCGACGCCGGGGAATCGATCGTCGCCGAGGGCGGCGATGTCGCCTGGCTCACGCCGGGCCTGCAACTCGACACCTCGACCGCGCACGGCACCGGTGGCCAGGGCGGATTCATGAGCGGCCTCAAGCGCGTCCTCGGCGGCGCCCAGCTCTTCCTCACCCGGTACACCGCACCGAGCGGCGGCATGGTCGCCTTCGCCGCCCAGCTTCCCGGCACCATCCGCGAGGTGCACATCGACGCGGCCGACACGTTCATGATCCAGTCCGGCTCGTACACGGCGAGCACCACCGACGTCGAGGTCTCGGTCGCGCTGCAGAAGAAGCTCGGAGCCGGCATCTTCGGCGGCGCGGGCGTCGTCTTCCAGAAGCTGTCGGGCTCGGGCACCGCGTGGGTGCAGCTCGCCGGTGAGATCACCGAGTACGAACTGAAGGCGGGGGAGTCGCTCCTCATCCACCCCGGGCACCTGGCCATGTTCCGCGCCGAGATGCCCCTGGAGTTCGCGAGCATCAAGGGCATCAAGAACAAGTTCTTCGGCGACTCGCTCTTCCTCGCCGAACTGCACGGTCCGGGTCACGTCTGGCTGCAGTCGATGAACCCGGCCAAGCTCGCCGCGGCGATCGAGCCCTACCTTCCCGACCGCAGCTCGGACAACAGCCGGCCCTAGGCCGGTGGCCGCTCGTCGCCTGCCATGGCCTCGGGACCGTCCAGCAGACGCCTGATCGACACGAGGTTGGCTTCGGATCGGCTGAGGAGCGCACGTATCTCGTCGAGCGATGCGGCCGGTGTCCCGAGTGGTGCGCCGGCGGCGAGGTCGGCAGGTGGCGCTGCGTCCGTCGCACTCGGAGCGGCGGATGCCTCGGCCGCGACATCCGCGGCGCCGTCGTCCTTTCGCGGTGAGAGGAAGAGGTTCGCGAGATATCCGGTGAACGTGCCGAAGATGCCGACGCCGACGACGATGATCACGGCTCCCGCGAGGCGGCCCGGGTTGGTGACCGGGTAGTGGTCGCCGTACCCCACGGTCGAGATCGTCACGATCGTGTACCACAGGGCGTCCGAGGCGGTGGTGATGTTCGCGCCGGGTGCCTGCTCCTCGAGGTAGAGCATCGTGAGGCTCCCGAACTGCAGCACCAGGACGCCCATGAGCAGGAGGGCGTACAGGGCACTCCCGGCCCTGTCCCTGATGAGGGTGCGCCAGATCGTGCGCGGACCGAGGTCGCGCATCAGGCGCACCACCCGGACGACCCGGAACAGTCGCAGGACCTTCAGCTCAGCGAACGGAAGGCTCGCCAGGAGGTCCGCCCACCCGAAGTGCCGGAAGAAGTAGGCGCCACGTCGCGGCGCCGTCGTCAGCCGGTACGCGAAGTCCGCGAGGAAGATGACGCTGAAGAGCAGGTTCATGACCCGGAGGACGGTGATCAGCGCCGCATCGTCGACCACGGTCAGCATGAGGACGAGGTTCACGATCGAGAGGATCGACAGCGCCCCGATGAAGATCTCGTAGCCCGTGCTCTTCAGTTCGCTGCGCACCTTCGTCATGCCGAGGATTCTGGCACGCGACAGGCGTTGCCCTGCGGCCGCCACGGCGTCGGCGCTCGGCGGAATCGCCCGCTGAAACAAGAAAACCCCCGGTTACCCGGGGGTTTTGATGGTGGCTCCGACCGGCATCGATCCGGTGACCTTTCGATTTTCAGTGAGCCTGGGCGGTTTTCGCTCAGTTCTTATGGACGTGATATCGCGCTGATCAGGGATTCTTCGAAACGGTCTCAGTTGGTTTCAGTTGGTTTTCGCGCATTTAATGGCACATTAATGGCACAAGATCTGGCGCCCGTCTGGCCTGGACGCGGTGAATCGCTAGCTCGGAGCGATGCCCAGAACTCGGTTCATTTCTTCGAGCATCGTCCCCATCGCGATTCACAACTGCTCCAGAACGACGTGTCCCGGGCGCAATCGTGGATCGCCCTTCTCGGCGCCGATTCTGTTCGGTTTCGTCGCCGAGCGTCGTCACGCGGTGTTGAGCGCATCGAGGCAGCTCAGACCGTTTGGCAGCGCGTGAGTAGCTCCATGTACGTGATTTGGAGACGCGACCTGCTCGCGTCGACGTGGCGCTCACCGCGCGCAGTTGGCAAGCAAGAGGTCTACGGAGCTGGCGTCCGGGAGGGCTCTTCCGTGGCGTCTGCCTCGAGGGAAGCTGAGGCAGCATTAGTGGTCTGCCCCTCACTGGTAGGCGCATCGGCCATGGCAACGCTGTCCTGGTGGCGGATGCCGGAGAGCTCACGTAGTACATCTTCGATGATGTCGGCGAACTCCAGGGCGCCGGCGTCTCGGAGCGCTTCGCCCAGCCGTTTCGGCGCAGGTCTACCGACATTGGCGTGGCGCTGTTCCATCTGAGTCCAGTACTCAACCTGCCGCCTCGTGACCGCTGCAACGGCTTGGGGGTCGTTCTCCGCGACGAGGGTGAACAGCTCATCGGGGGTGTAGAGATCGAAAGGCAGGCTTTCGGCGACCGGTGCGAAGTCCTTCATGTTGTCGGTGACGAGGATCTTCACCTGGGCGTGCGTCGCGGCGTGAACGACGTGCCAGTCCTTCTCGTCGGGCATGCCCTCAATCTCGCCGCCAGGCCAATCGTCGATGATGTCGTGGAGGGCGCCCTCGATTGATTTGCCGATCTGGCGGATGACACCGCCGTCGGCCGCGGGAATCTGCTCGCGAAGGTTCGCCAGTGCCTCGATGACGCAGTCCTGCGAGGAGACAACAGCGAACCTGTTGCATTCCTGGGCCAGCATGAGGGTCCAATCCCGCAGCGTCTTGCTGTAGAGCACGTTCGCATCGACGAAGACCAAATCCATATGCATGAGAATAGCCCCCGGCGTTGACACGCCGGGGGCCCGGGATACTCAGTCGCGACCTCGACGAGTGGATCAGTCGAGGTCGAGATCCATGTCGATCTGTCGTAGCTCTTCGAAAGCCTTCCGGCGAGCATCGTCGCGTTGCTCTCTCAGGGCGAGGACATCGTGGGCATTGAGCCTGTGGTGACTGCCCACCTTGGTCGAGGGCAGCTCTTTCGACTCGATGAGCTTCATGAGGGTGGGGCGCGAGACGCCGAGGATTCCTGCCGCGGTCGACGTCGTGAGCTCTTCAGGAAGAGCGCGCATCGACACGTTTCCTTGGGTCATGCCCTTGAGCGCAAAGATCAGCGCATCGGAGAGTTCCTTGGGAAGCGGTATCGCTTCACCGTCCTCGAGCTGTAGGGAGAGGCTGACCGGCTTACGGTCGTGTGCCTCGGCGACGACTGCGCGGGCTTCTGCTTGGACCTTCTCGTCGAACACGAGTTGCTCGTCGGATGCGCCGGAGCGTGCGAGAAGTGTGACGTTCATGGTGTGCTCTCTGGCTACTTATGGCTACTTATGGCTACTTATGGCTACTTTATGGTTGCTGAGTGAGTTGCGCTTGTATCTGCAAACTCGTCCTGAGCCGAAGATACGACGTTGCAGATATAAATGCAACCCTACGAGGCGGTGACTGCGAATCGTCTGGATAGCATGGCCCTGAATCTGGTCAAGATACGGGTCGACCGGCTGCGTTACCCGTGCGCAATGAGGGATCCGCATGTGGGCGCTGTACGAATGCGGTTGCGGGTCAATGCCGCTTGTTCTCAGTGCAGTCCGACGCTGAGTAGGTCTGCGTGAGCGTCACGTGTCACACCTATGCGAGCCGCGCCGCTCGCCGTGGTTACGAGACTGCAGTTGCGTCCCGCTCGGCGCGCTCTGCCTTCTTGCGTTTGTTCCGCTTCACGCCCTTGTAGATCAGCACGCCGCCAACGACCCCAACCACCGTCACAGTGACGCCGATGAGCATCTTCTGACCGTTGGTCAGCCCCGCCTCAGTGCCCCCCTCGGAAGTATCCTCGGCGAACTTTTGGGCCTTCTCAGCCATCACGCCCGCCCAGTACTGCTCGGCCTCGAGCTTGTCTGCCGCTCGCTTGACCGCCTTCTCAGCTTTAATCGCGGCAGACACCTCCGCGATCTTCTCAGGGGTCGCACCGAGCTCGTCGATAACGCTCTCGTTCCAGCTATTCCAGCCCCAGTTGCGGTGTGCCCAGCCGCCGTAGCCGTTTTCCTTATCGATAGCGGCGCCGAACATTGCTCCCTTGTCGGTGATGCCGTACGCGCCCGGCTCACCATGGGTGAGCCCCTTCTCGAGCAGTAGGCGATTGACCACCTCTGCGGATGCATGAATCCTGTGACCGATTTCAGTTGCGGTAATTCCCATATGTGCGCCCTCCCCGTACGAGTGCAGAGAATTCATCATAGGGGCGGCGGCTCTCTAGGGCATGTGCCCGCCAACTCGCTCCTCAGCGGCTCAGGCCTGCATCCAGCGTCTTCCCGGGGGTGCCGGTCTCTAGACCGCGCACGGACTCACGTGCAGCCGCTGTCGCCCTCGCGAGCCCGCGATCGGCGCGATCTCGACCCATCGCGGCGGCGAATTGCGCACGCGCATCGTCTGCATCCGCCGCCACAAAGTGCACGCGGTTCACGGAGACCTGGCCGTGCGCGATTCGCGCATGTCGGCCCATGGTCGACATGGATGACATCCATGTCGACGCCGAGCGCGACGAGACCGTCGCGTTGCGCAGGTCAGCTCTTGTTCATTGGACGACACGCGTTCACAACCGATCGTCACGCATTCGGTGTTGCAGTCCTCCCGTCATCGTGCATTTCACCCTGCGGGCGTTACGTACACAACGCGCTCCAGGTTGGGGCTCGGACCGCTCCGCGCGTCGGAAAGGTAAGGTGAGGGATCCGCTCACGCGCGAGCGGGCTGGTCGCTCGGCGCGGTCCGCGACACCGATGTAGCGCGCATGCCGAGTCAGGCTCTGCCCGTGAGCGAGTTCGGACAGTGGCCTAGTGCGGACACGGTGCCATCTGCGTGTCGCGCGCGTAGAAGAGCGAGTTCCGAAAGAATTGGCCTGGGTGCTACTTACATCTCGGGCGCCTGTCCCGACTACACCGTGGAGAGAACATTCGATGGCTGATTCGGCTGGGTCGAGCGGGAAGTAGAAGCACTCGTGGATATTGGGCCGCTGTATCAGCAGCACAAGGACACGCTTCACCGCGTGGCCGCGTCGATTCTGCGTGAAGTTGGCCTGCAGGGTGAAAAGGACGACGTTGTGAGCGAAGCGATGCTTTCCGTCGCGAGCAACCCGCCCACGGAGGAAATCCGCAACTGGGAGGCGTTCCTCGTGCGAGTCGTGAAGAACAAGGCATACGACCGCATTCGCGCGGCAGAGGTCCGGCACTTTGGTCGCACACTGGATATGGACCACGACGACCACGCGGAGCTCGGCGATGACGCCATCGCAGATACCGATGAAAAACTAGACGGGGCTCGCGCTGGAGCACATATGTGGGACAGCATGGCCGTGCTCGACGAACGCGAACGTCAGGTCATCCGAGAGGTTATTCAGAACCAGAGACCACAGGGTGAAGTGGCAGACGAGCTCGGCGTGAGCCGCCCTCGAGTGAACCAGATTTTGAAGGCGGCGTTGCAGAAGCTTCGCGAAGAGCTTGAACGGAAGGGAGTGACCAGATGAATGAGGACGAGTTCGACCGGCTCCTCGCCGAACTGGTCGCTCACCCGAACGATCGACGCACACTGGTACGCGAATCGGGTGCGAACGCCGAGGAGATGGCACGCCTTGATGCCTTGATGTTCACCGCCGACGCGGCGTGGCTCGCAACGCAGGGGGCACCGCCACTGGATGAGGATCCAGTAGCTGCCTTGCTTGGGCTCGTCCCTGACAAGGAGTGCTCCTTGGACCCGCGGTCATTCGCGCGGGCCCGGCAACGCGCAAGGATCGCCCCGAGCGCGCTCGCGCAGCGGCTGAAGTTGCGCGGCTGGGACCATTCCACAGCGGATGTCGTCCGATGGCAGAGTTCGGCCACTGACGTTCCCCCAGCACTCGTGCAGGCAATCGCCGATGAGTTGGCGGTCGCAGTAGACGCGCTCATCCAACCGCTGGGTGCCGCGACAGATCGCTTCGAAGCGATTCGGGAAGCGCCGGCATTCAAGGACATCGTTGCGCGTTGGGCTCAGGTCAGGCACATCGCTTTCGCAGTCGCGCGGGCGGAGCTCGATAGCCGAATGGCAGCGACGGTCTACCGTGGACAAGTGCCTGACACCGACCAGGTCCTCAGTGCGCTGGACGCCCTCGTTCGAACAGTCGAAGACGAACGTGAACATTGACGACTGCGTTCGTCTGTCCGTAGAGGCAGTACCCGCAGACGTCCGTGCTGGTTTTCCTAGCAACCCCCTCGCAACCCTCACATCTCAGCTTGACCTCGTGGTCAGACCCGCCGCGGACCTGAGCCAGTCGCGCGAGGACGGCGGATTTTGCGATGGAATGTCCTTCTTGGACGACGGCGTTGTTCTGTACCGTCCTACAGGGAACCGGCGAGAAAACTTCACTCTCGCTCACGAGCTCGGACACTGGGTGGTCGCTCGACTCGACCCGGTGCTGGACTGGCTGGCTGACAACGACAGCGACGGCAGAGTGCTCGAGACGATCTGCGACCGGTTTGCAAGAGAGTTGCTGCTCCCGGCGCAGATCGCCGCGGAACTTGTCGGGCCCGGCCCGGTCCGCGCGCACCACATCCTCGACCTCTATGACACCACCCAGGCCAGCCACCCCGTTTGCATGATCGCCGTCGCCGAACGACTGCGCGGGATGGGTGCAATCGCTCTCATCGACCGGTTCACCGGCGAGGTCACCGATGCCAGCGTCCGCCCCGACCCGGACCGCGGATGGCCGGAAACGATCCCCTGGCGTGGCCAACGCCTTCCCGAAGGACACCACCTCCTCGGGTTGCCGGAGGGGACGACCCGCACGGAGCGCATCAGGTGGCGTGGGCGGTGGAGCGAGGAGGACTTCTACGTCGACGTTGTCGTCGCTCGCACGAAGATCGTGTGCGTCTTCGCGGACACCGACCTCTGGACACCGGGGACGGGCGCGCCGCTCATCGACCGTTCCTTCGACACTCGATTGCAACTGCGGGGCTATTGCTGCGGCACCGACTTCCAGGTGCGGGGATACCCCTGCCCCACATGTCGGAACCCTAACTGCCCCAAGTGCGGGCTCTGCAAGTGCGAACGGGCCGCCGCATCCGACCAACCATGCAACGAGTGCGGCCTGCTGTACAGCCCCGCCCTCCTCGCAGACGGCATCTGCGTCGACTGCCGCTGAGTCGCTTACACCTGACGGCGCTGCCTCGACTACACAGTGGAGGCACTCCTGAAGCCGCCTCCGGCGAGGAGGTGAGAGGCATGGCGAAGAACACCGGACGCGGTCATCGCACCGGCGCCGTACGTGGCCGGAGCGAGTTCCAGCACAACGGAAGCTGGTTCAAGCGGGACACCGCAACGGGTCGCATCATGAACGGCAGCCCCAAACAGCACAAGGGCGTACGCAACGAGAAGAACTGACCGGAGCGGCCGCGAACCCGCGGCCGCTCCCCTACAAAGAGAGCAGCACATGCAGAACCCCAGCGACCACTCAAACGGTCCCAAGAGTCCCGAGATCATCGTCAACGGCACCCCCTACGACGTGCCGGACGACATCGTCAGCTACGCGGAGGCGATCTCGCTGGCGTACCCCGAACCGCCAGCACCAGACACCCGCTTCACAGTGACGTTCTACAACGCGCACAAGCCGAAGGAAGGCACTCTCACCGCAGGCGGCACGGTCGAGGTGAAGAAGAAGGGCACCGTCTTCAATGTCAAGGCAACTATTAAGTCGTAGTGACGATCTGCGGCGCCTCGTCGACGGTGGCTTCGAGATTCAGTTCGTCTCGAACATGCTGACGATCGGCGTGCCCTATGTGAATACGGTCGGTCAGGTCGCACGGGGCCGCCTGATCACCACCCTCGAGTCCGCCGGCGACAGGACGGCGAACCCCGTCGGCGACCACACCGTCTTCTTCGTCGGCGCCACCAACGCCCCGGGGGACCTGCCCTGCGACAGCAGTGGTCAACCGCTCGCAGCTCTGATGCACCAACAGAGCGCTGTCGAACTGGGGTCAGACCTGGTCGCAAGCTGCGGTTTCTCCCACAAGCCGCCCGCCGGGTACGCCGACTATTACGAGAAGCTGACGACTTACGCGACTATTCTCCTCACCGAAGTTCACCGGCTGGACCCGAACGTCCGGGTGGAGACGTTCGCGCCGATGGCCAGCGAAGGTGACGAATCTGTTCATCGGTACTTTGACTCCGCTACCAGCCGGGCACGGATCGGCGCGGCCACCGACAAGACGCGAAACCAACGGATCGCCATCATCGGCCTCGGCGGCACGGGCTCCTACATCCTCGACGCGGTCATCAAGACTCACGTTGCCGAGATCCATCTGTTTGACGGTGACCGCTTTCACCCGCATAACGCGTTCCGCGCACCCGGTGCCACACCGCTGGAGCAGCTCCTGGAAGCCCCTTCCAAAGTCAGCCACCACCACCGCACGACCAGCGCCCTCCATAAGCATGTGATCCCGCACCCTGAGAACATCACGCCAGACAACGTCGCGCTGCTTCAGGAGTTCGATTTCGTCTTCATCGCCATCGACTCCGGCCCCCACAAGCGAGTGATCATCGATCACCTCATAGCCTTCGGCGTCTCCTTCGTGGACACGGGTATGGGCGTCGACCAGGTCGGAAGCTCACTCGGTGGCCTCATCCGCACCACGCGCATCAACCTTGCCCTCGACTCCATGGAGTGGGTGGACGCGAACCTCTCGTTCGCTGAAGGTGACGACATCTACGAGCAGAACATCCAGGTCGTCGAACTCAACATGCTCGGCGCTGCCCACGCCGTCATCGCCTGGAAGAAGGCTCTCGGCTTCTACCGCGACTACGGCGATGAGGTCAGCAGCACGTACACTCTCGACGGTAATCGGCTGATGAACGAGGCCCGTGTCGATGCGCACTGAGATCTTCGCGCCTGTGGTCCTGGAGTACATTCCCCGCACGCTCGAGCCGCACACTTTCTACATCAGCGAGGTTTACGGCACCACCGCGCACCTGTGTGCGTGCGGGTGCAGGACGAAAGTATTTCTCCCCCTGAGCCCCGCCGAGTGGCGCGTCAAGTTTGACGAAGCCGGCATTACGGTGCGGCCATCCGTGGGCAACTGGGAGTTTCCGTGCCGGTCTCACTACTTCATCACTCAAAACGCCGTTCAGTGGGCAGCCGCATGGGATCAGGTGCGCGTGGAAGACGGCCGACGCAAAGACGGCCATGACCTGGACAAGTACTTCGACGCGCGTAAGCGCCGCAAGTTCTGGCGACGGCTACGCGGCAGGCTTCTAGGCCGGTAAGTACTTACGGTCCGCGCTGACAAGGAGCGCCATCGAACCCTCACTCAGCACATCCAACCCAAGGCCCGGCGTGAGGCACGCCCTAGGTCCGAGCGCGGGCGACTGCCGTCCCGACAACGCCCGTGCAGTCCGTCGACGATCCTGGCCGGTCAGGGCCTGTTCACCCATTCATCGCCTCAGTCCAGTTTCTGACGCCGCGTTCGGCCCAGAGTCTCGCCCGAATCGTGGCCCCACCCATCGCTTCCGGTGGTGTAGCTCCTCAGAACCGGTGGCGAGTTCGCGCACGGCCTCGCGCGCGGCCGCCGTCGCATTCGCGAGCCCGCGATCGGCGCGGTCGCGTTCCATCGCGAGAACAAATTGCGCCCGCGCATCATCAGCATCCGCTGCCACCAGATGCAGACGGTTGAAGCCTCGCCCACGGGTCATCCCCACGTTGACGCTCGCCGTACCCATCCCATCGCCGACCACTGTGTGGGACTCTGTCGCTGTGGCTCCCTGCACCCCATATGCAGTCGCCGCGTACGCGAGATGCGTGTGCTCGGCGATGTACTCGGCCGGCAGCCGTACCGTGCGCTGATTGCCCGCGCTGGAATTCTCTGTGGCCCACACCGTGCCATCTTCCCCGACGCTCCGAACGACCCATACCTGCCGATTCGCGACCCGCACACCAGAGTCATTGCGTCGAGTTTGGATCACATCGCCGCGCCCGATGCTCAGCCCATCGCTCCCGATCGCCGTGCGGCTGTCATCGACATCGCCCGCACGCACCCGCTCCTCGCGAATCCGCGCATTCAGCTCGCGCGCCTCGTCGTTCGTCGCAACGGTCATCGCGCAACCCTCGCGCCACTCGCGCGCAAGCGCCTCGAGCTGCGCATCCGGGCTCTCGTGAATCTCAACGAGACTGAGCGCGCACAGCCGATCGAAGACCCCCTCCGCATGGTCCCCGCGCCGCATCTGCACGGTGAGCACGGCGTACTCGGGGTCGACGAATCGGTGCACCGTCATCATCTGATGCACGCGGGGGAGCAGTTGCGCGGCCATGTCGAGCACGCCGCCGCGACCGACGGCGGCGAGCTGCGCGCGGTCGCCGACGAGGGCGACGTTGGCGAGGCGCTCGTCGGCGATGGTCAGGAGCGCGAGCGCGGTGTCTTGGTCGAGCATGCCGGCCTCGTCGACGACGATCCGCTCGCCGAGGCTGAGCCGAGCGGATGCCGCGGGGCCGGCGTACGCGGCATCCGTGTCCGGGTCGCGGTCGCCAATGGCGAGTCGCGACCACACGCCATCGCGATTCCACCGCCACCCGTACTCGTGCACGAGCTTGGCGACGCTGTCGGCCGCAACCCCGAGCTCCTGGTGCGCAACGTCGGCTGCTTTCTTCGTCGGCGTGACCACACGGGTCTTGCGACCCAGCATTGCCGAGGCCTTGATCGCGGCGGCAAGCATCGTCGTCTTGCCCGCGCCGGCCGCACCCTCCACAACGACGAGCGATTGAGTGGATGCCACGGCCGAGGCCGCGCGCGCCTGTGCCGGGTCGAGTCGGAGCCGCTGTGCAATCCGCGACAGGTCCGGCGCGCGCACCTGCGGCTGCTCGGCCGGGGTCGTGAGCAGATTGCGCAGCCGAGTCTCGACGGCGATGACGTGCACGCTCGTCAGGTGCGCGACGTGCTCAGGACTCGGCCGATCGGGCGGCAGCACTGACAGGCAGTTCTCCTCGGCGAGCTCTGTGGCGAGCGTGACGAACTCCCGCAGCGGCGTCGAGTCGGACCGCACGCCGGCCTCGGTGACGAGGTGCGAAACGTGCTCCTGGATGTCGTGCACCGTCCACGTCGACGCGGCGGCCGCGCAGCGATCGAGCGCGCGGGACGCGACGTCCTGCATGCTCAGCTCATCGAGCGCGACGGACCGTTGCGCCCGCACGCGCTTGAGATCAGGTCGATAGCCGGATGCCTCGAGCTCGCGTCGCCACGCATCCTCGCTGCCGAGCTGGGTCGGCTTCTTGTGCGGTCGCTCGTGATCCCACGCCATCGCGGTTAGTCGCGACATCGCGGCTGGCCGGGGTTCCTGGCCCGGATGTGCCGCGCGCCAGTCCTTCTCGAAGTGTGCCAGGTTGCGCGCAACCTGCTCGGCACGCTTGCTCATCGCGGCGTTGAACCGCTGCAGTTCGGTGACTTCGGCTGTCACTGGATCGAGCGTGAGACCGCGCGCGTCGAGCGCGGCCGCGAGCCGCGGGTGCGCCGCGATCACGGCCGTGCCGAGCGCGCGAATCGCGCCTTGCTGTCGGAACAGGGCCGCCGTGTCGAGACCGCGCCACGCGGTATCCGCCCACACTCGAGTGCCGATCTGGAAGTGGATGTGCCGGTGCGGGTCGCCGGCCCGCGAGGTCTTGTGCGAGACCGCGACCGTCTCGAGATGCTCGACCGGCACCACCCGCTGCGCCCCGCGCGGGCCGACACGCGTGACCGAGTGCTGGCCGAGCCAGACGCGGATTTCGGCGGTGGCATCGCGCTGAGCCGCATCGAGGGCGACGGATACCTCGGGGTGCAGCGCCGCGGCGATCGAGAGCGACTTCGGTGCGTTGACGACCATTTCCGCGAACCGCGGGGAACCATGGCGCGCGTCGCCGGCCTGGCGGGGCGTCCCCATCGATTCGCCAGTGAGTGGGTTGATCCAGTCGACCCACTGCGCGTACTGACCGGGCGTGAGGGAGCCATCGCCGATCATGTCGCCGTTGCCGTCGACGACGGCGAACTCGGCCAGCGTCGTCCCGCCCTTGAGGTAGTAGTCGTCGGCCCGGGAGCGATCGGACTCGAGGTATCGGCGCGCGTCGGCCCCGGAACCCCGGTACAGGATCACTCCACCCTTCATCGCCTTCCTCCGAGTTGACTCAGGTTCTTGCAACTACCTACGGTAGCATACGTTCATTCAGGTTGGCGCTGATGGCGCCGGTGAAGTCGGACTGGGGCAGTAGTTGAGTTAATTGCGAGGAGCACTTCCGACGGCGTCCGGAGAGCGCCTGGGCTGCGTGAGCTGAAGTGTGGCACTTGGCCATTGATCGAATATCGCTGCACCGTCAGGCAAGATGATCGGCATGGAAGCAGGCTCCGGAATGTCGATGCGTGATGGCTTGAAGGAGCTGCTGCGGGAGCAGATCACTCAGAGCTACCTGGACTCGCCCGATTTCAACGGCGTCGACGCGACTCTGCTCGTCGGGGCGGCCAAAGACTTGCCCGTCGATGCCGAGGAACTGGTTGTGGAGCTCGTGACGGAGGGTGCCGCGTATGCGAACTTCGGGCACGAAATGACCAACCCGCACATCATGGGCTTTTCTCACCAGGGCGAGGAGGCAAACTACGCCGAGGTCATCAGGCGCGGTAGCGTGACCGGCGCGGTTCTGTATCCGACGAAGAAAACCCTCGCCGAGGTGGGAGCAGGTTCGCGCTATCCGAGAGCGCCGTACTCCGCATCGCTTGCACTCGTGGCGGGGCAACTCGACTCAGTCTTCTTCCAAGCCGAAGTCTTGGCGAAGTACCGGGAAGACCCGCGTTATGACTACACGCTCGACATCGGTGGCGAAATCCGCGCGCGCGAGGGCACACCCCTAGACACTTACCTCACGACCTTCAGCATCGGGTTTCACCCCGACCCGAAGGAGGACGAGATCGTTGTCGGAGTGCCCCTACGGTACCTGCATGATCTGTCGGCCAACGAGCAGTCGTACTGGAGGTCGTTCGAGCACGACCATCAAGACTGGGTTCTGCACCCCGACTGGGTTCGACCGCACCTCATGGGTGAGTTTCCCGAACGTCTGAGCCCCTACAGCGCGCTGTTAGAGGAGATGAAGCTCGTAAACGAGATCTGCGATGCGATCGGATGGCCTCGTCTTTACCGGAACCTCTATGCCCGAGCGAACCGCCCGACCGATTTCGGGTATCCAATCCGGCCGACAAAGCGTGAGCTGAACAACTTCATCGAGCAACTCAACAAGATGCTGATCGACAACATGCGCAACGAGTTCTTCGCTCGGGCGAGGGTGGATGCGACTGAGGAGCGTCGTGATGGCGAGGGCAACGTCTACAAGGCGCAGCGAGGGACAATCGCGATGCTCAAGGACTTCATGGAGGAGACAGTTCGGGTTGGTCCAGATGGGGCTGTCTCCCACGCAGATGCCACTCTTCGCCTGATTCGTAAGAAGCGCTCAGCGGTTGCTCACGACATCAAGGACAACGAGTACGATCCCGCCGTCTGGCGGGAACAGACGATGCTCGTGAAGGACGCCTATCGAACGGTTCTCACGATCCGCCAGTTGCTACAGTCCCACCCAAAGGCGGCGTCCATAAAGGTGCCGCGCCTGCTGGAAGAACAGGCTATATGGCCCTTCTGAGGCTCCGTGACCTCGGATTTGAGCTCATACTCAATGGCTGCCTCGCCGATAAGTCGGTTTCGCGTCGACTTCGACTCTCGCGCATGAACGACCGGACGGAGTCCGCTCATAAAGGTGAGGCTCGTCGAACCTCCGTCGCGACGACGTCATGTACGAGCTGCTCCAGCTCCCATAGAAAGTCAGGAGAGCCTGGTCGATCAGCGACGGTTCGGATCGCCCAAACGTACCAGGGCTTGGCCAACTGATCGGCGTTGTCGGGAAGGAATCGCCCGTAGTGCGCAGTGGCCGTGCGCCGTCCGTAGGCGGCTCGAATGAAGGTATACAGATCTCCTCCTGGCCAATCTCGCTGCGGAAGTGAGGACTGACGGACGAGTTCGAACACGCGTGGTGCGGCCTGAGACGTGGTCGCGCCGTCCGGCCACGGCGTCCCGTCGGGCAGTCGGACGGCTTGCTGGGATTCAATGCAGTTGATGGCAATGGTCTCAAGCACGCTCCAAAGCTTGAAGTAGCGCGAATCGGTATCACCGTCGCGCCGGGCGTCGAGGTACAGGCTGACATAGAGGGCGCTTTTGGGATCGGTATCGAGTGCTTCAGCCGTCGCTAGGAAATCGACTTGATTCTCCCCGGCAATCGGACCGCCGACGAGGTTTCCCCGGTACGGCATTCGGAATGTTCGCATCTTCGAGCTCATGGGGGGCCCTTCGCGTTCGATCACGATCATCACCAGGCGCGGGGCTGCGTGCCGTAGAAATGCAATTGCGCTCATGTAGCGCTCAGCGTCGGCCAGTGAGTTTCGCTCCGCGTCCGCCCAATCCGCTGCCCACACTTCGGGGAACTCGATCATGGCGAAGTCGTTCCGTCTCATGTTGGTACTCCAACCTTCGTGGTCGACTCGCGATGGCCAGCCGAGCGTCTCCAGCGCCTGGTTCACAGCGTCACGTAGATCGGATTCGTGAAGTGTCAGATCTAGCGCGTGAACCGATCCATGCTGAAAGTGGAGCGTTCGGGTGACGAGAAGGTTCTCGACGATGTACACAACTCGGTGACGCGCGAGCCCTTCCGCTTGTAGTCCCATCGGCTGCCGATAGCGGGAATCCCTTTTGTCGGTGATCTCGACATAGCGGGCCACTATCTCGTCACGACCGACGGGCTCTGGGGAGCCGAGAATGGACATGGCTACGGTCTCGAGACGTTCGATCTGCCCTTCCCCGCCAATTGCTGTCACCCACACGACAGTTTCTCGGTCGACCTCGATTCCGGGATGCGCCGCAGTGCCGCATCCGGTGCCGTCGAGCTCTACGGGGAGCGTCGAAAGCCACATGATCTCCGTGTCGTCCGCGCCATCGATGACAACCTGCACGACCTGGCCTGCCCATCGCACCGCTCCAACGATTCGTACATCAAACGGTTGCCCTGAAGTCAGGGCGACTGGTTCAATGTCCGCGCGGATATCGTTCGTCATGTCTCGTACCTTTCGCTGCATCTTCGAAACTTGCCGGCCCGCTGGAAGGGATTTAATTGGTCCTAGAGCGGGCGCTGGGCTTTCGGTCACTTCTGAAGCGTTGTCGCCCAGTGGGACACGGGCTCGTGGCTCTCGGGATGTTATCCAGCTCGGCCCCGGCGCCCCGGCGGCAGTAGGCCGCGTTCGCGCGCCTTCGTGATCCAACCCTGAGCGGTAGACAGGGCCACCCCATTGACCTGCGCCATCGTCGCGCTCGGGTTCGTATCGCCCTGCTGCGTGAGCCGGCCGTGCTGCAGCGCGACCAGCTCGTAGAAGTCGGCAACCTTCTTCGGGTCGCCGAGAGGCTTGAGCAGATCCCGTTCGCTGACCTTCCGCCCAGACGGCAGCACGATCTTGCCGCCTGTGATCGTCTCGGTGCGCTTCATCGCGAAGAGGCGCTTGTTGATCGAGGCCTCGATGCGAGCCGTCGGCAGCTCCCGGAGGAGCTGGCTCGTGATCGGGTCGCCCGGGCGCCACGGCAGGTAGATCACGCCGGTGATGCGGATCTCCTCGGGCACGGCGAAGAGTTGCCGCTGCAGGCGGATCATCACTCGTGTGTGCGTGGCCTCGTGCTCGAGGTAGCGCCAGCGGCCGCCGGCCGTCTCGTTCTGGCCGGAGTCAGCCGGCGAGCCCTGATCGTCGTAGCCGAGCACCTGATCGATCTGCGCGCTCGCGTCGTCGTTGCGCTCGCCGGGGAACCGGCTGGGCAGGTACCAACCTTCGGGCAGGTCATCCGCGACGAGCAGGCCGTCATAGGACTGGTCACCAGGGCGGGGCGTCGAGTCGGGCATGTGTCGAGTGTAACCACTCAACTCAGGTACTTGCCGGAACATGCGCATTGGTGGTAGTCTCAGATACTTGCAAATAGCCGCGCTTGCGCTGGCATGCACGAGATGCCAGCACGGCGGTGCAACAGCCGAAGGGGTGCATCATGGTCGACGTCGCGCTGAGGGTCGAGTATCTGAGCAGAGTCGAGGCAGCCGAGCGATGCCGCATCCCGGTCTCGAGCTTCGACAAGCTGCGCCATGACGGACTCATCCCCGAGCCCGACGCCCGCATGGGCAAGCACCTGCTCTGGAGCGCCGACACGATCGACGACCTGCTCGCCCGGGGCGGCACGGAGCACTGATGGCCGGGCGGCCGAACCGCGATACCCCGAGCCGTGTCGATCCGCGCACGGGTCGGCCGCTGCCCGAGGGCATCCGGTGGCGCGCCGATCGGCAGCGGTA
Organism: Agromyces salentinus; assembly: GCF_009749395.1. Classification (GTDB taxonomy): domain Bacteria; phylum Actinomycetota; class Actinomycetes; order Actinomycetales; family Microbacteriaceae; genus Agromyces; species Agromyces salentinus. Next base: position 17,906 of record NZ_WBIR01000008.1, on the reverse strand, counting down.
CCAGATCCGCGTCGTCGGCCCGAGTGTCGATGGGGGAGCGGCTGAGCGATCCCGCACGTTCCTGACGCTCGCCGAGGCCAAGCGCGAGCTCGCGAAGGCGGTGGCCGGTCGCAACCCGAACGGGTCGATGACCCTCGAGCAGTGGCACGAGAAGTACTGGCCGGCCATCACGTCATCCGTCCGCCCGGCGACCGGGCGCAGCTATGGCGTGGCCTGGCGGCTCCGGGTGAAGCCGAGCCTGGGCCGGCACCGGCTTGAAGACATCACCTCGCCGATGATCGAGTCGGCGATGGTCGCGTGGTCGGGCGGAGCATCCGCCAAGAACGACGCGCTCGCCGTGCTCTCGCGACTGCTCGACGGCGCGCGCCGCTCGCGGTTCATCGACTACAACCCGGCCCGCGAGGTCAAGCGGCCGAGCATGCGCGACTCGATCTCGCCGGTCTCGAGAGCGCTCACGCTCGAGCAGATCCAGACGCTACTCGACCTCGTTCCCGAGGGCGCCTACCGCGGGTACCTCGCGGCGCTCGTCTACACCGGCATGCGAGCGGGGGAGGCGACCGCACTGCGCGTCGGCGACGTCGACTTCGAGCGCGGCATCATCCGGGTCAGTCGATCGCTGAGCCCTGGCCAGCGCGGCGAGCTGATCGAGCAGTCGCCCAAGAGCCACAAGTCCCGGGACGTCCCGCTGATCGACGCGTTGCGCCCATATGCCGAAAAAGCGGCGAGAGGCAAGCAATCGAACGACCTGCTCTTCGCCGGACCCGACGGCGGTCGGCTCACGAATCACAACGCACGCCGCGGCGCCGACTGGGAGACGCTTCGCGAGGCGATCGGCCGACCCGACCTGCGCATCCACGACCTCCGGCACACGTTCGCGACGATTCTGTTCGATGCCGGCGCCAGCGCACCCGACGTGCAGGCGACACTCGGGCACTCGAGCCTGCAGGTCACCGAGCGGTACTCGCGCGCCCGCGAGGGTGTCGCACTCCGTGCCGGCGCAGCCCTGAACGACGCGCTCAAGGGCGCAGCCGGCGAACCACCGAAACGAACCAGGCGGCGGGCCCCGGCCGACCTTAATGGCACATTAATGGCACAGCCTCGCGAGCGCCCCGACGGAATTGCCCGTTGAAACAAGAAAACCCCCGGTTACCCGGGGGTTTTGATGGTGGCTCCGACCGGCATCGATCCGGTGACCTTTCGATTTTCAGTCGAACGCTCTACCAACTGAGCTACAGAGCCTCGAGGTGAAACACCTCGAATAAGGAGAAAGCCCCTTCTCTCGTAAGGGAAAGGGCTTGTCGCCTGAGCGACCCTGACGGGACTTGAACCCGCGACCTCCGCCGTGACAGGGCGGCACGCTAACCAACTGCGCTACAGGGCCTCGATAGATGCTTGCGCACCCGAGTTTTCAATTGTACTTGACTTGACCTTCGTGGAGTGACCCCAACGGGATTCGAACCCGTGCTGCCGCCGTGAAAGGGCGGTGTCCTAGGCCACTAAACGATGGGGCCGGAGGTCTTGCCTGGGGCATGACCGCCGAGAAGCAAGCATACGGGTCGATTCGCAGAATGGCAAAACGAGGCGATCCGAGGGTTCGGGCGCCGGTCGCGGCATCCGCCACACGCCCCGGAATTGCCCGAATCGCCGCGGGAACCCTGCCTAGGGTGAGCGTGCCACCCTGCATGGAAGATCGAGGAGCAACGGGCTGAGCACGCCTGCACGGAGACTCATGACACGCACCACCACCACCCGCACTTCGCAGACCAGGACCCGACGCGTCGTCGCGTCGATCGCGGTGATCGCCGCGACCCTGGCGGGGGTGGTGCTGCAGCCGGTCTCGAGCCCGCAGGCGGCGTTCGCGGCCGACTATCCGACGTGGGACGAGCTCCAGGCCGCGAAGGCCAATACCGAGGCGGGCGCCGCCGCGGTGAAGGAGGTCACCGCGCTCATCGGCCAGCTCGAGGACAACGTGGCCGCCACCCGTGCGGAGGCCGAACGGCGCACCGACGAGCTCCTGGCCGCTCAGCAGGCCTTCGACGACGCGGTGCTCCGCGCCGACCAGATCCAGGCGCAGGCCGATGCCGCCGCCGCCGAAGCCGCCGCCGCCGAGGAGAACGCGGGGCAGGTCGCGGCGCAGCTCTACCGCTCGGGAACGGCGGACGTGGGCGTGAGCCTCTTCCTCGATTCGGGTGACTCCGCCGCGACGGAGGCGCTGCTCGGCAAGCTCGGCAGCATGGAGAAGATGGTCGAGCGCACCGCGGCCATCTACGACGAGGCGAACGAGAAGGCGAACGCGGCCACGTCGCTCGCCGGTCAGGCCGACGTCGCGAGGGCCGAGCGCGAGAAGCTCCGCATCGCAGCGGAAGAGGCGCTCATCGCCGCTCAGGAGGCGCAGGCCGCTGCCGAAGCCGCGCTCGCCGAGTCCCAGGCGAAGAAGATCGAGCTCGAGCAGCAGCTGAAGTTCCTGAAGGACACCGAGGCGAAGACGAGCGCCGCCTACGAGGAGGGCGAGCGGAAGCGCAAGGAAGAGGAGGAGCGCCGCCGCAAGGAGGAGGAGCGCCGCCGGCAGGAGGCCCTGAGCCAGGGCAGCCCCGGCACGGTGGCCGGCTCGGGATGGGCACTGCCTGCCGGCGGCTACATCTCCGGCAACTTCGGCCCGCGCGCCTCGATCTGCACCTCGGGCGGCTGCTCGAACAGCTTCCACTACGCCGTCGACCTCGCCACCGGATGCGACGCGCCGATCTTCGCGGCCAACAGTGGCGTCGTCCGGTACGCCGGGTGGTCGGGCACGTACGGCAACTACGTGCAGATCGACCACGGCGGCGGCGTCTGGACCGGGTACGCGCACATCCGCGAGGGCGGCACGTTCGTCGGCACCGGCCAGTGGGTCGAGTCGGGGCAGAACATCGCGGCCAGCGGCACGACCGGCGCCTCCACGGGCTGCCACCTTCACTACGAGGTGTACATCGGGGGTGGACGCATCGACCCCATCCCCTTCATGGCGGAACGGGGAGTGAACCTTGGTTGACAATCGAACGCGCCCGATTTCGCGCGTGAAGCCGGCGACCGTGTTCTCCACGGTCGCGGTGGGCGCCGTCGCGGCATCCGTCGCCGCCGCGGGCGGACCCGCCATGGCCGATCCCGACTACCCGTCGTGGAGCGAGATCGAACAGGCGAAGCAGAACGAGCAGACCAAGCAGGCCGAGATCGATCGCGTCGGCGCCCTGCTGGTCGGCCTGCAGACGGCAGCGGATGCCGCGGCCGAGGCTTCGATGCGCGCCGATGAGGCGTGGCGCGTGGCCATCGACGAGCGCGACCGGGCGGCCGAGCGCGAGGAGCGGCTCGGCAAGCAGGCGGACGAGGCCGACGCCGTCGCCGAGATCTCGAAGATGCGCGCCGGGCTGCTCGCCGCGCACCTCGCGAAGACGGCGGGCGCCGACCTGTCGGCCGAGCTCGTGTTCTCGAGCGAGGACGCGACCGCGCTGCTGCAGCAGCTCGGCATGGCCGATCGCCTCGGCGCGCAGGCGAACGAGGTGTACGAGCAGGCGACGGTCGACCGCAACACGGCCGAGTCGCTGCGAGCCCAGGCAGCGGATGCCGCCGCGGAGCGCGAGCGTCTCGCGGCCCTCGCCGAGACGCGAGCGGATGAGGCCACGGCCGCCGCCGATGCGGCGAGTGCCGCCGTCGCGAGCCAGCAGCAGCGCTCCGAGGAGCTGTACGCCCAGCTCGCGAGCCTGCAGGGCACGACGGCGAAGCTCGAGCGCGATCGCGCGGAGGGCCAGGCCCGGGAGGCGGCGGAGGCCGCGGCCGCGGCACGTGCAGCTGCCGAAGCGGCCGCCGCCGCGGCGGCCGCGGAGGCGGCGGCGGAAGCGGCCGAGGAGGCTGCCGGCGGTTCGGGCGGCGACTCGGGCGGCTCGGGTGGTTCGGACGGCGGCGGCGGCGGCTGGGCCCCGGCGCCCCCTCCGCCCCCGGCACCTGCGCCGCCGAACGCGGGCGCGGTCGAGTCCGCCATCTGGTTCGCGAGCCAGCAGCTCGGCGAGCCGTACGTGCTCGGCGGCTCGGGCCCCGGTGTCTGGGACTGCTCGGGGCTGACCAGGGAGGCCTACGGCTACGCCGGCATCGGCATCGGCACCCACTCGGCGACGAACCAGTACTACACGCTCGCCGGGCAGGGCAAGGCGGTGCCGCTCTCGGACATCCAGCGCGGAGACCTGCTGTTCTGGGGTGGTGGCGGCGACTACTACCACGTGGCGATCTACCTCGGCGGCGGCCGCATCCTCGAGGCGCCCCGCGAGGGCGTGCCCGTGCGCGAGTACTTCATCTGGGGCTCACCGGCCGCGGCGGCCCGCCCCGCCGCCTGAGCCCCACAGCCTGAGCCGCATCGTCGGAGCCTCGGCCGGGAACGCCGAAGGGGCGAGCCCGCAGGCCCGCCCCCTCGCGTGACGGATGCCGCGGCATCCGCTCGGATCATGCCCTGATCAGTGGCCGGGGAACTTCTCGATCGCCTTCTGGATGAGCGACTCCGCTTCGGCGGCGTCGGCCCAGCCCTCGGTCTTGACCCACTTGCCGGGCTCGAGGTCCTTGTAGTGCTCGAAGAAGTGCTCGATCTCCTTGCGCGTGTACTCGGGGATGTCGCCGAGGTCCTGGATGTGGTTCCAGCGGGGGTCGCCGGCGGGCACCGCGATGACCTTGGCGTCGCCGCCGCCGTCGTCGGTCATGTGGAAGACGCCGACGGGGCGCACCTTGACGCCCACGCCCGGGAACAGCGGGTAGTCGAGCAGCACGAGCACGTCGAGCGGGTCGCCGTCGTCGCCGAGCGTGTTCTCGAAGTAGCCGTAGTCGGTCGGGTAGACGAAGGTCGTGTAGAGCACGCGGTCGAGGAAGACCCGGCCGGTCTCGTGGTCGACCTCGTACTTGTTGCGGCTCCCCTTGGGGATCTCGATGACGGCGGCGTACTCGCCCATGTGGGTTCTCCTTGGTTGTGGAAGCACGGTCTGAAGCGTGCGCCGGCACGGGCCTCGGGCCTGTCGCGATCGGCGGAATAAGGTTACTTGATGGCCTCTGCAACCGAACCGGACGAATCCACGGATGCCGCGGCCGAGCGACGCCCGCGCCTGACACCGCCGATCGCCGACGTGCGGCGGGCCGTGCGGGCCGTCCTGCCCGCAGCTCCCTCGCCGGCCGGCGCCTCAGTGTCTGCCGGATTCGGAGAACCGGCGCGACACGCCGGATCGCCCTCCTCTGAGGCCGGCGTGTCGCAAGAATCTCCGAATCCGGCAGACAGCGCGAACGCACCGCTCGTGCTCGTCGCGCTCTCGGGCGGCGCCGACTCGCTCGCGCTCGCCGCGGCCACGGCGTTCGAGGCGCCGCGGGCGGGCCTCCGGGCCGGCGCGGTGATCGTCGACCACGGGCTGCAGGCCGGCTCGGACGAGGTGGCCGAGCGGGCCGCGGCCCAGGCGCGCGCGCTCGGGCTCGACCCGGTGCTCGTGCAGCGCGTCGAGGTCGCGGGCGAGGGCGGGCCCGAGGCATCCGCTCGCCGTGCCCGCTACGCCGCGCTCGACGAGGCGGCGAGGGCGACGGATGCCGCGTGCGTGCTGCTCGGGCACACCCTCGACGACCAGGCCGAGACCGTGCTGCTGGGGCTCGCCCGCGGCTCGGGGGCTGCGAGCCTCGCGGGCATGCCGGCGCGCGCCGGGCGCTACGCGCGGCCCCTGCTCGGCATCCGCCGGGCCACCACCAGGCAGGCCTGCGAGGACGCGGGCCTCGAGCCCTGGGACGACCCGCACAACGCCGACTCCGCGTACGCCCGGGTGCGCGTCCGCGAGCGGGTGCTGCCCGTGCTCGAGGCCGAGCTCGGCCCTGGCATCGCCGAGGCGCTCGTGCGCACCGCCGAGCAGCTGCGTGAAGACGACGACGCGTTCGAGGCGCAGATCGAGGAGTTCATCGAGGAGATCTGCGAACCCGCCGAGGCCGGCATCGCGATCACGGTCGGCGCCCTGTCGGCGAACCCGGCGGCGCTGCGGCAGCGCATCATCCGCCACGTCGTCGGCAGCGAGTTCGGCGTCTCGCTCTCACGGGCGCAGACCCTCGAGGTCGCACGGCTCGTGACCGACTGGCACGGGCAGGGACCGCTCGAGCTGCCCGCCGGCGTGCGCGTGACCCGCTCGGGCCGGCACCTCGTCTTCTCGACGACCGGATCGACCGAGGTGCTGCCGCACGATCACTGAGCACGACCACTGAGCACGATCGCTGAGCAGGATCGCTGAGCACGGTCCCCGGGCACGGGCGATTAGGCTCGTGGCATCCGTTCGCCGCGCACCCACGGCCGACGTGGCCCCGACCGCCCCGCACAGGAGGAGCAGCAATGTACGCGAACGAGATCGAAGCCGACCTCACCGAGGTGCTCGTCACCGAAGCCGAGATCCACGCCAAGCTCGCCGAACTCGCGCGCCGCATCGAGGCCGACTACGAGGGCAAGGACCTGCTGCTCGTCGGCGTGCTGAAGGGCGCGGTCATGGTCATGGCCGACCTCGCGCGAGAGCTCCGGTCGCACCTCAGCATGGACTGGATGGCCGTCTCCAGCTACGGCGCGGGCACGAAGTCGTCGGGCGTCGTGAAGATCCTGAAGGACCTCGACACCGACCTCACCGGCCGCCACGTGCTCATCGCCGAGGACATCATCGACTCGGGCCTCACGCTGTCGTGGCTGCTCGAGAACCTCGAGTCCCGCGGTGCGGCATCCGTCGAGATCTGCGCGCTGCTCCGCAAGCCGGATGCCGCGAAGGTCGAGGTCTCCGTGAAGTACCTCGGCTTCGACATCCCGAACCAGTTCGTCGTCGGCTACGGCCTCGACTACGCCGAGCGGTACCGCAACCTGCGCGACGTGGCGATCCTCGCACCGCACGTCTACTCCTGACGTCGCTTCCTGACGTCGCCCGGGCACGTCGCAACGCGCAGCACAGCCCACAGCGAACACTCGGCCGACGGTCGGCGGACGCGGGGTAGCCTGTGAGCACCATGAACATCAAGAAGATCCTGCGCGGGCCGATCATCTACATCCTGTTGGCGATCGTCGCCGTCTGGATCGGATCGAGCCTGATCACCGCCTCCGGTTTCAAGGAGGTGTCCACGCAGCAGGGTCTCGAGTTCCTGCAGGACGGCAAGGTGTCCGAGGCGAAGATCGTCGACGGCGAGAACCGCGTCGACCTGACCCTCACCAAGGCCGACGAGGAGTTCGGCGACCAGGTGCAGTTCTACTACGTCACGCCCCGCGGCGAAGACGTCGTGAACGCGGTCGACGCGGCGAACCCGAAGGACGGCTACAACGACGAGGTGCCCCAGCCGAACTGGTTCCTCTCGATGCTCGGCATCCTCCTGCCGCTCGTGCTCATCGGCCTCTTCTTCTGGATCATGCTCTCGGGCATGCAGGGCGGCGGCAACAAGGTCATGCAGTTCGGCAAGTCCAAGGCCAAGCTCGTCACGAAGGAAACCCCCAAGGTCACCTTCGAGGACGTGGCCGGCTCCAACGAGGCCATCGAGGAACTCGAGGAGATCAAGGACTTCCTGAAGGAGCCCGCCAAGTTCCAGGCCGTGGGTGCCCGCATCCCCAAGGGCGTGCTGCTCTACGGCCCTCCCGGTACCGGCAAGACCCTGCTCGCCCGCGCCGTCGCGGGTGAGGCGGGCGTGCCGTTCTACTCGATCTCGGGCTCCGACTTCGTCGAGATGTTCGTCGGCGTCGGCGCCTCCCGCGTGCGCGACCTCTTCGAGCAGGCCAAGCAGAACGCGCCCGCGATCATCTTCATCGACGAGATCGATGCGGTCGGTCGCCACCGCGGCGCCGGCCTCGGCGGCGGGCACGACGAGCGCGAGCAGACGCTGAACCAGCTCCTCGTCGAGATGGACGGCTTCGACCCCAAGACGAACGTCATCCTCATCGCGGCCACGAACCGCCCCGACATCCTCGACCCGGCGCTCCTGCGTCCCGGCCGCTTCGACCGTCAGATCGGCGTCGACGCTCCCGACCTCAAGGGTCGCCAGCGCATCCTCGAGGTGCACTCCAAGGGCAAGCCGCTCGCCAACGGCGTCGACCTCGAGGTGCTCGCCCGCAAGACGCCCGGATTCACGGGCGCCGACCTGGCGAACGTGCTCAACGAGGCCGCCCTGCTCACGGCACGCTCGAACGCGCAGCTGATCGACAACCGCGCACTCGACGAAGCCGTCGACCGCGTGATCGCCGGTCCCCAGCGGCGCAGCCGCGTCATGAAGGACAAGGAGAAGCTCATCACGGCCTACCACGAGGGCGGACACGCACTCGCGGCGGCGGCGATGAACTACACCGACCCCGTGACGAAGATCACGATCCTCCCGCGCGGCCGGGCACTCGGCTACACCATGGTGATGCCGCTCGAAGACAAGTACTCGATCAGCCGCAACGAGCTGCTCGACCAGCTCACGTACGCGATGGGCGGCCGCGTGGCCGAGGAGATCGTGTTCCACGACCCGTCCACGGGCGCCTCGAACGACATCGAGAAGGCCACGTCGACGGCCCGCAAGATGGTCACCGAATTCGGCATGAGTGCGACCGTCGGCGCCGTGAAGCTCGGCCAGTCGCAGGGCGAGGTCTTCCTCGGCCGCGACATGGGTCACCAGCGCGACTACTCCGAGGAGATCGCGATGCGCGTCGACGGCGAGGTGCGCACGCTCATCGAGCAGGCGCACGACGAGGCGTGGGAGGTGCTCAACGACAACCGCGACATCCTCGACAGGCTGGCGGCCGAGCTGCTCGAGCACGAGACGCTCGACCACAACCAGATCGCCGAGATCTTCAAGGACGTGAAGAAGCTGCCGGAGCGGCCGCTGTGGCTCTCGAGCGACAAGCGCCCGGTCTCTGACATCCCGCCGATCTCGTTCCCGACCGACAAGGCGCCGATCGACCCGGGCGCGGTCGACGGCGGCATCGACTCGAGCGACACCCCGGTCGAGGAGCCCACGCCCGCGCGTGCGCCCCGACAGAACCCGCGCCCGGCGACGGCGTAACCCGCCGCCGGCCTCCGCCGCCGACCTGAGAGGGCCTGCCATGGCCGGTATCGACACGGAACGCATCGAACGCGCCGTGCACGAGATCCTCCTCGCGATCGGGGAGGATCCCGCCCGGGAGGGGCTCGCGCGAACCCCGAAGCGCGTGGCCGAGGCGTATGCCGAGTTCTTCGGAGGGCTCGGCGTCGATCCGCTGAGCCATCTCGCGGACGCGGTCCCGATCGGTTCGTCCCAGGCGGGCGAGCCGGCGACCTCCGACGCGGTGGTCCTCAGGGACCTCGCCTTCCGATCCGTGTGCGAGCACCACCTCCTGCCGTTCGTCGGCACCGCGCACGTCGCCTACCTCCCGGGCGACCGGGTCGTGGGACTCGGGCGCATCCCGGCGGTCGTCGATACGCTGGCGGCCCGTCCGCAGCTGCAGGAACGGCTCGCCGAGGAGATCGCCGACGCGCTCGAGGCCGGGCTCGAGCCGAGGGGCGTGCTCGTCATCCTCGACGCCCAGCATCGCTGCGTCACGACCCGCGGGTCCCGCCAGGAACGCAGCTCCACCATCACCGTCGTCGGCCGTGGAGCACTGTCCGAGCCCGTGGCGCGCGCCGAGATCATCGCGCTCATCGGCGGGGCCGCGGCATCCGACTCGATCGGTCCGGCATGAGCGTCGCCGAACCGACGCTCGTCATGGGCGTCGTCAACGTGACGCCCGACTCGTTCAGCGACGGCGGCGCCTGGTTCGACGCCGAGAGCGCGATCGCGCATGGGCTCGAGCTCGTCCAGGCGGGCGCCGACATCCTCGACGTGGGCGGCGAGTCCACGCGTCCCGGGGCGGCGCGGGTCGAACCGGCCGAGGAATTGCGGCGGGTGGTGCCCGTCGTCCGCGAGCTCGCGGCCCGGGGCATCCGCGTGAGCGTCGACACGATGCGGGCCGCGACGGCCGCGGCATCCGTCGACGCCGGCGCCGAGATCATCAACGACGTCTCCGCAGGCCTCGCCGACCCCGCGATGGTCCCGACCGTCGCCGAGACCGGTGCCCACTACGTCGCCATGCACTGGCGAGGCCACTCCGATCGCATGGACTCGCTCACCGAGTACTCGGATATCGCCGCCGACGTGCGCGACGAGCTCGCGATGCGGGTCGACGCCCTGACGGCCGCCGGGGTACCGGCCGAACGCATCATCCTCGACCCGGGCCTCGGCTTCTCCAAGACCGGCGAGCAGAACTGGGAGGTGCTTGGCCGACTCGACGTGCTGCTCGCCCTCGGCCTGCCCGTGCTCGTCGGGGCCTCGCGCAAGCGGTTCATCGGCTCGCTGCTGCCCGAGGGCGCGACGATGGCCGAGCGCGACCTGCCGACCGCCGTCATCAGCGCCCTTTCCGCGCAGGCCGGTGCCTGGGGCGTGCGCGTGCACGACGTGGCATCCACGCGTCGAGCGCTCGACGTCGTGCGGGCGTGGCAGAGTGGAAGCCGTGGCTGACACGCGCGATCGCATCACCCTGACCGGGCTCCGGGTCCGGGCGCATCACGGCGTCTTCGAGTTCGAGCGGGAGCAGGGGCAGGAGTTCGTCATCGACGTCTCCGTGGTCGTCGACCTGCGGGCCGCGGCATCCGACGACGACCTCGCGAAGACCGTGCACTACGGTGAGCTCGCCGAAGCCGTGGTCGCAGCCGTCGAGCGCGACCCGGTCGACCTCATCGAGACGCTCGCCGAGCGCGTCGCCGACGTCGCACTCGGATTCCCGGGAACCATCGAGGCCGCCGTCACGGTGCACAAGCCGCAGGCGCCGATCACGGTCCCGTTCGCGGATGTCGCGGTGTCGATCGTGCGGGGGCGCGCATGAGCCGCGCCGTCATCGCGTTCGGGGCGAACCTCGGCGATCGCGAGGCCACCGTCGCGGGCGCCGTGCGCGACCTCGCCGAGCTGCCGGGCGTCGAGCTCGTAGCGATCTCGCCGATCTACGAGAGCCCGGCGATGACCGACACGGGGGTCGACCACGATGCCCCCGGGTACCTCAACGGCGTCGTCGTGCTCGAGACCACGGGCCACACGCCGCACCAGCTCCTGGCGGCCCTGCACGAGATCGAGGCCTCGCACGGTCGGCAGCGCCTGAAGCACTGGGGCGACCGCACCCTCGACCTCGACCTCATCGACGTCGACGGGCTCGTGATCGACGACACCGGGCTGCAGCTCCCGCATCCGCGGGCCTGGCAGCGGGCGTTCGTGCTGCAGCCGTGGCTCGACGTCGATCCCGAGGCCGTGATCCCCGGTCGTGGCCGCGTGGCGGACCTGCGCCGCGACGCCCACGACGAGGTAACCCGGCGATGAGGCGCACGCATCCGAGCGCCGTCGTGATCGCGGTGATCGTCGGCCTCGCCGTCGGCTACCTCCTCGACCTGGCCGTCGTGTCCTCGGGCGGCAAGGCGATCGTGCCGCCCATCTCGCTGTCGATCACGCTCGTGGGCGTCGCGGTGCTCGTCGTGGCGCTCGCCTGGCCCATCCGACGGGCCGTGAAGGAGCACTCGACCAAGCACCTCGATCCGTTCCGGGCGATGCGCATCGCGGTGCTCGCCAAGGCGAGCAGCCTGAGCGGCGCCCTGCTCTTCGGCCTCGCGCTCGGCATCACCCTCTTCCTGCTCACGCGGACGGTGCTGCCGTCCACGTCGACCGTCTGGCTCGCCGTCGCCTCCGCCATCGGAGCCGTGCTGCTGCTCGTGGGCGGACTCGTCGCCGAGTACTTCTGCACCCTCCCGCCCGACGACACCGACACCGAGAAGGAAGAACACGCGCATGCCTGAGCCCGAGGCGACGACGCCCGACGCCGCGAGGCAGCCTGCCGCCGCGAGGCAGCCCGACCCGGGGCAGCCCGACGCGGGGGTGCCCGACCCGGGGGTGCCCGTGCACGGGGCATCCGCGCCCGCTGCCGGGGAGCCCGTGGCCGTACCGACGGCCGCCGCACCGCCCGCTCCCGCGACGTCCGTGCTCGAGGTGGAGGCCGACGCCGCCGACGGCATCGCCGCCGGGCCCGGTGATGACGAGGGCTGGCAGCGCGTCTCGCCCAAGTACGTCGTCGTCGAGGTCGTGGGCTCGCTCATCGGCACGGTGCTGTTCGTCGCCGCGTTCCTCGCGGCCTACTTCCTCTTCGACTGGTGGTGGGCGATGTGGGCGGCCATCGCCGTCGGCGTCATCTCGCTCGTGACGATCGCCTTCGAACCGCGACGCGTGCGCTCGATCGCCTACCGGCTGCGCGACGACGACCTGCTGTTCCGGCGCGGCATCATGTTCCAGCGCCAGGTCGCCGTGCCCTACGGGCGCATGCAGCTCGTCGACGTCACGCGGGGCCCCGTCGCTCGCGCACTCGGGCTCGCCGACCTCAAGTTCGTCACGGCGGCGGCCGCGACGGCCGTCTCGGTGCCCGGCCTGCCCATCGAGGACGCCGAGCACCTGCGCGACGAGCTCGTCGCGCTGGCCGAGTCGCGACGGGCGGGACTGTGACCGCTCCGGTCGCCCCGAAGACGGTCACCGCGCTCGCCGACGGCGAGTGGCACCGTCTCCATCCGGCGAGCCCGCTCCTGCGCGGCGGCCTCGTGTTCATCGCCGTGCTCGGCTTCATCATCGCGAACCTCCGCGAGCGCATCGTCGACATGTTCGTCGTCGGATTCGTGCCCGAGATCGGCGACGAGGTCGAGGAGCGTCACGGCGACTGGCGCGACGACTGGGCCAACGACCCGGTCGGCACGATCGTGCTCAGCGGCCAGCTCGGCTGGGCGCTCCTGGCGGTCGCGGTCGTCGTGATCGGCGTCGTCCTCGGGTTCTGGCTCTCCTGGCGCATGCACACGTTCCGCATCACGAACGAGTCGGTCGAGGTGCGCAGCGGCATCCTGTTCCGGTCGCACCGATCGGCGCGACTCGACCGGGTGCAGGGCGTCAACCTCAGCCGCCCGCTGTTCGCGCGACTGTTCGGCACCGCCAAGCTCGAGGTCTCCGTGGCCGGCCAGTCGGGCAACGTGCAGCTGTCGTACCTCGGGTCCGCGCTGGCCGACGGCCTGCGCGCCGACATCCTGCGCCTCGCCTCGGGTGCCCGCGCCGATCGGGCGAGCAGCTCGGCGGGCGATGGGATGCCCCGGGTCCCGAACGCGCCGACGGCCTCGGTGGCCACGAGCGCGACGGATGTCGCAGGCCCGACGGATGCCGCGAGTGCGACGGATGCCCCAGGTGTGGCGGATGCCGCGGCCGCGACGGGCCCCGCGGGCACGACCGTGCCCGCGGCATCCGCCCACGGCCCGGTCTCGGCGGTCATCGGCCGCCGCGTCGACGAGTTCCTCGCGCCGGAACTCGACCCCACGCTCGCGCCGCCGGAGTCGGTCGTGCACCTCTCGCTCGGCCGCGTGGTCGCGTCGACGCTCCTCGGCGGCACGATGATCTCGATCCTGGTGTTCGTCGGCATCATCATCGCGGGCATCGCGATGGGGCAGGAATGGGTGCTCTTCTCCTTCGTCCCGGCGGTCATCGGTCTCGTGGGCTACCTCTGGTCGCGCATCACCAAGTCGCTGCGGTACTCGATCGCGGGCACGCCCGACGGCGTGCGCATCGGCTACGGGCTGCTGTCCACGGCGAACCAGACGATCCCGCCGGGGCGCGTCCACGCCGTGGCGGTGACGCAGTGGATCCTCTGGCGCCCGTTCGGCTGGTGGACGATCAAGGTCAACCTGGCCGGGCAGTCGATCAGCGCCTCGGGGGAGTCGGCGCAGCGCACGATCGTGCTGCCGGTGGGCAGTGCCGACGACGTACGCCGGGTGCTCGCGCTGCTGCTGCCCGAGGCGATCGACGCCGAGTCGGCCGCGATCGGCGCCGGACTCACCGGGCGCGGCCCGGGCGACGGCTTCACGGCCACGCCGCGCCGCGCCGCCTGGCTGCATCCCTTCTCCTGGCGTCGCATCGGCTGGGCCGCCGAGTCGGGCGTCGTCCTGTTCCGCACCGGCGCCCTCTCGCGATCCCTCGTGCTCATGCCGCTCGCGCGCATGCAGTCCGTGGCGATCGCCCGGGGGCCGGTCGCACGCATGCTCGACGTCGCCTCGATCCGGGTGCACACCGTGATGGGGCCGGTCATGGTGTACCTCCCCGTCGTCCCGACCGCCGAGGCGCGCGCGCTCTTCGAGCGGCTCTCCGCCGACGCCGTCACCCTGGCTGCGGCCGACCAGACGCATCACTGGGGCGCGCCGACGGCCGCATCCGAGCCTCTCGTCGCATCGGCGGTCACGCCGACGGCGGCCGAGTCTGCCGAGGCGCCGGTCGGCACGCCGGCACCGGCACCGGCACCGGAACCGGAAGCGGAGCCAGGCCCAGGAGCGCCCCGTGGCTGAGCGGCCCGGCCGGCTCGGCGTCGGCACCATCGGCGCCGGTCGCGTCGGCGCCGTGCTCGCCTCGGCGCTCGCGGGCGCCGGCCACGGGCTGACGGGCATCGCCGCGGTGTCCGATTCGAGCCGGGAGCGGGCGGCCGCCATGCTGCCCTCGGTCCCGGTGCTCACCGTGCCGCAGATCGTCGAGCGCAGCGAGCTCGTGCTGCTCGCCGTGCCCGAGGCCGAGCTCGCCGGGCTCGTGGCCGGGCTCGCGGACGCTCGGGTCTGGCAGCCGGGGCAGCTCGTCCTGCACACGAACGCCCACCACGGCACAGCCGTGCTCGACCCGGCACGCCGGGCCGGTGCCATCCCGCTCGCGGTGCATCCGGCCATGACCTTCACCGGCACGAGCATCGACCTCGCCAGGCTGCCCGGCACGTGGTTCGCCGTCACGGCGCCGGCGCCGGTCCTGCCGATCGGGCAGGCGCTCGTCGTCGAGATGGGCGGGGAGCCGTTCGTCGTCGCCGAGGGCGACCGCGCCGCGTACGGCGAGGCGATCGACACCGCCGTCTCGTTCTCGAGCGCGATCGTCGACCAGGCGAGCGGCCTCCTCGACGGCATCGGCGTCGCGCGGGCGGGAGCGGTGCTCGCGCCGCTCGTGCGCAGCGCCGTCGAGAACGCGCTCGCTCGCCACGACCCCGGGCCGCGGCTCGACGGTGCGAGTACGATCGACGAGGCCGACGACGATCGGCCGCTGGGAGGTGCCACGTGACCGAGGTGGCGACGAGCGTCCGCACGCTGAACACCATCGCCGACGTCCGTGCGGCGCTCGACGAACGACGCCGGGCCGGGGCATCCGTCGCCCTCGTGCCGACCATGGGCGCGCTGCACGAGGGGCACCTCGCGCTGGTGCGCCGGGCCCGCGAGCTCGCCGACGTGGTCGTCGTCTCGATCTTCGTGAACCCGCTGCAGTTCGGCCCCAGCGAAGACCTCGACCGCTACCCGCGCACCCTCGAGGCGGATGTCGCGGCGCTCGCCGACCTCGGGGTCGAGTTCGTCTTCGCCCCCGACGTGTCCGAGATGTACCCGCGCGGCTCGGCCCCGGGCACGACGGTGAGCGCCGGGCCCGTCGGCGCCCGCTACGAGGGCGCCTCGCGCCCCGGGCACTTCGACGGCATGCTCACCGTCGTCGCCAAGCTCTTCTCCATCGCGCAGCCCGACGTCGCGGTGTTCGGCCAGAAGGACGCCCAGCAGGTGTTCCTCGTGTCGCGCATGGTCGCCGACCTCGACCTGCGCGTGCGCGTCGAGGTGGTCCCGACCGTGCGAGAGGGCGACGGGCTCGCCCTCTCCAGCCGCAACCGCTTCCTCGGCGAGCACGACCGCGCCGCGGCGCTCGTGCTCGCGGAGTCGCTCGATGCCGCGGCCGCCGCAGCCGACGAGGGCGCCTCCGAACTGCTCGCCGAGGGCGTCGCCGCGTTCGGCGACCACGACGGCGTCGAGCTCGACTACCTCGTCGTCGTCGACCCCGACACGTTCCTCCCGGTCGACGACGCGTTCCGCGGCCGGGCGCTGGCCCTCGTCGCGGCGCGGGTCGGCTCGACGCGGCTCATCGACAACGCGTTCGTCGACGTCGGTCCCGGGCCCGAGTAGCCCACCGGCCCGCGGAGCGTCCGCCCAGCCCGGCTGGGTAGGCTGGTCGGGCACGTGCCCCGCGACGAGAGAGAACGATGGCCGAGACCCAGACGGATGCCGCCCAGGCCGCAGACGAGCCCACCGCTGCCGAGATCTCCGAGCAGAAGGCCGTGCGGCTCGCCAAGCGCGAGCGCCTGATCGCGGCATCCGACGACCTGGGTGGCGGCGCGTACCCGGTGCGCCTGCCGATCACCGCGACCATCCCGCAGGTGCGCGACCGGTTCGTGGGCCTCGGCGTCGACGAGGCGAGCGGCGAGCAGGTGGGGCTCGCGGGCCGCGTGGTGTTCTCCCGCAACACCGGCAAGCTCTGCTTCGCGACCCTGCAGTCGGGCGACGGCAGCCGCATCCAGGCGATGGTCTCCCTCGCCGAGGTGGGCGAGCAGTCCCTCGCCGACTGGAAGGAGCTCGTCGACCTCGGCGACCACGTCTTCGTCGCCGGCGAGGTCATCACGAGCCGCCGGGGCGAGCTCTCCATCATGGTCAAGGAGTGGCGCATCGCCTCGAAGGCGATCCTGCCCCTGCCGAACCTGCACAACGACCTCAGCGAAGAGACCCGCGTCCGCAGCCGGTACCTCGACCTCATCGCCCGCGAGCAGTCGCGCAAGAACGTGCTCGACCGCGCGAAGACGAACGCGAGCCTCCGGCGCACCTTCGCGAGCCTCGGCTTCGTCGAGGTCGAGACGCCCATGCTGCAGGTCATGCACGGCGGGGCATCCGCTCGCCCCTTCGTGACGCACTCGAACGCGTTCGACACCGAGCTCTACCTGCGCATCGCGCCCGAGCTCTACCTCAAGCGCGCAGTCGTGGGCGGCATCGAGCGCGTGTTCGAGATCAACCGCAACTTCCGCAACGAGGGCGCGGACTCCACGCACAGCCCCGAGTTCGCGATGCTCGAGGCCTACGAGGCGTACGGCGACTACACGACGATGGCCGACCTCACGCAGCGACTGATCCAGGACGCCGCGCTCGAGACGAGCGGCTCGCACGTCGTGACCTGGGCCGACGGCACGAAGTTCGACCTCGGCGGCGAGTGGGACCGCATCTCGATGTACGGCACCCTCTCCGAGGCGGTCGGCGAGCAGATCACGGCCGAGACCCCCATCGAGCGGCTCAAGGAGCTCGCCGACGAGGCGGGCGTCGAGGTCGAGCACCCGCTGCCCGGCAAGTACGTCGAAGAGCTCTGGGAGCACCACATCAAGGGCGGCCTCGTGCGGCCCACGTTCGTGATGGACTTCCCGCTCGACACCTCGCCCCTCGTGCGTGCGCATCGCAGCACGCCGGGCGTCGTCGAGAAGTGGGACCTCTACGTGCGCGGCTTCGAGCTCGCCACGGGCTACTCGGAGCTCGTCGACCCCGTCGTGCAGCGCGAGCGCTTCGTCGAGCAGGCGAAGCTCGCCGCGGGCGGCGACCCCGAGGCCATGCGCCTCGACGAGGAGTTCCTCCGCGCGCTCGAGTTCGGCATGCCGCCCTCGGGCGGCATGGGCATGGGCATCGACCGGCTGCTCATGGCGCTCACGGGCCTCGGCATCCGCGAGACCATCCTCTTCCCGCTGGTCAAGTGAGCCCGGCCTCGAGCCCGGCGAATCGGAACGGATGCCCCACATGAACGACTACCTCCCCAAGGGCGAACTCGAGCCGGAGAAGGACCCGAAGCGCCCGTCGAACGCGCGCCTCGGTATCTGGATCGTCGTCGGCGCTGTCGGCCTCTACCTCGTCGGTTCGGGCGTCTGGGGTCTCGTCACCGCGGGATAGGTTCGCCCGGCCGGCTGGCCGGCTGGCCGGCTGGCCAGCCGCCCAGCCGGCCAGCCGCCCAGCCGCCCAGCCGCCCAGCCGCCCAGCCGCCCAGCC
>NZ_WBIR01000007.1 GCF_009749395.1 Agromyces salentinus | reverse complement strand
ACACGGAACGCGCAGCAGCCTTGCCAACCTGGCTCGACCACTACAACCTAGACAGAACCCACCTCGGCATCGGAGGCAAAACCCCCATCGACCGAATCAACAACGGTCGAGGTCAGTACAGCTAGGCCGCCGATCGGATGCCGGCGCTGCAGCGCCAAGTCGACGAGCGGATGCCGGCGCTGCAGCGCCAAGTCGACGAGCGGATGCCGCGGGCGGGCGATGCCTCGACGCGGCGTCCGCTCGACGCGGCATCCGCTCGATCTCGTGTGCGCGCGGCACCGGTCCCGCACGCGACGGCGCCGCCTGGCGGCCGGTGTCAGGCGCCGAGCACGTCGCCGACCCGGCCGAGGGCGCCGGGCACGAGCCGGTAGTACGCCCAGGTGCCGCGCTTGGAGCGCGTGAGGAAGCCCGCGTTGGTGAGGATCTTGAGGTGGTGCGAGACGGTGGGCTGGCTGAGGCCGACCGGCTCGATGAGGTCGCAGACGCAGGCCTCGCCGTCGGCGGAGGCGGCGACGATCGAGAGCAGCCGGAGCCTCGTCGGGTCGGCGAGCGCCTTCATGGTGTTCGCGAGGGCGACGGCCTCGTCGGCACCGAGCGGCTCGCGTTCGAGCGGCGCGCAGCACGCGGCCGAACTGATGTCCGTGACGTTCAGGAGGGTCATATATCGATCATATTCGATATTGACAGCCTTCGATAGATCTGGGCATACTCAGGACATCGAAGTTCTTCAATGTTCTGGAGGTCATGGTGACGCTGGTGGATCTGACGCCGAGGGTGCAGACGGGTGATCGCCTGGCGACGCTCCCCGTGGTAATCGTGGGGGCGGGGCCCATCGGGCTCGCCGCGGCCGCCAACCTGGTCGAGCGGGGCATCGACTTCACGGTGCTCGAGGCCGGCGACCGCATCGCCGACAGCATGCAGGCGTGGGGCCACACCCGGCTGTTCTCGCCGTGGAAGCACCTCGTCGACCCGGCGAGCGCGCGACTGCTCGAGGCCGAGGCCGGCTGGAGCATCCCCTCGCCCGAGCGTGCTCCGTCGGGCACCGAACTCGTCGAGCAGTACCTGCTCCCGCTCTCTCGCGTCGAGGCGATCGCGTCCCGCATCCGCACCGGGGTCGAGGTTGTCGCGGTCAGCCGCGAGGGCATGGATCGCACGCGCACCACCGGCCGTGCCGCGGCCCCGTTCGTGGTTCGGGTGCGCACGGCCGACGGGGTCCAGGAGCTCACGGCGAGGGCCGTGATCGACGCCTCGGGCACCTATCGCACGCCGAACCCGCTCGGTTCGAGCGGGCTCGGGCTCCTCGGGCTCGACGAGGTCGCTGAGCTCGTGCACCCGGCGCTCCCCGACGTGCTCGGGCGCGACCGCGCGACGTTCGCCGGTCGGCACACCACCGTCGTCGGCGCCGGTCACTCCGCGGCGAACACGCTCCTGGGGCTCGTGCAACTGGTCCGCGAGGAGCGAGGCACGCGCGTGACCTGGCTCATCCGCAACGCGCAGGCCGTGCGCGTGTCCTCCTCCGACGATGACGAGCTGGCCGACCGGGCGAGGCTCGGCGGTCGCGTCGACGCCGCCGTGCGCCGGGGTGACATCGCCCTCGTCGACGGATTCGAGATCGTGCGCGCTCGCCGCG
Organism: Agromyces salentinus; assembly: GCF_009749395.1. GTDB lineage: Bacteria > Actinomycetota > Actinomycetes > Actinomycetales > Microbacteriaceae > Agromyces > Agromyces salentinus. The sequence goes on along the minus strand of NZ_WBIR01000007.1, from coordinate 212,873 downwards.
CCGGGGAGGGCGTCGAACTGGTCGGTCAGCATGGCGGCGAGCTCGTGACGCATGCGAGCGACCTCGTGGTCAACGCCACCGGGTTCCGGCCCGACCTCGATCCGCTCCGCGAGATCCGGCTCGACCTCGACGAGGTCGTCGAGGCGCCCAGGCGGCTCGCCCCGCTGATCGACCCGAACCTGCACTCCTGCGGCACCGTCGAGCCGCACGGATTCGCCGAGCTGCGGCATCCGGAGCAGGGCTTCTTCATCGTCGGCATGAAGTCCTACGGGCGTGCGCCGACGTTCCTGCTGGCCACCGGCTACGAGCAGGTGCGCTCGGTGACGGCCTGGCTCGCGGGCGACCTCGCGTCGGCCTCGAGCGTCGAACTCGTGCTGCCCGCGACAGGCGTGTGCTCGACGGGGCTCTCGGTCGGCGATGCGGCGGGTGCGGGGAGCTGCTGCGGCTGAGCTGCTGCTGCTGCTGCCGAACTGCTTCGTCTTTGGCGACCGGCGAAACGACGGAGATTCTCGGCGCCACGCCGGCTCGGCGCGGCATCCGTCCGCGTGTCGGCGAGAATCTCCGTCGTTTCGCACACCGAGCGGATGTCGCACCGCGGGCGAGCCGGCTTGTCGATCGTTCGAACATGTGTTCGAATAGGCACATGCGGTGGAGCGGTCAGCAACTCGGGGTCGAGCAGGCCGGCACGCTGCCCGGACTCGCCCGACTCAACAACCTCGTCCGCTCGGTGCAGACGCCCGAGTTCGCCGGCATCACCTTCCACGAGGTGCTCGCCAAGTCGGCACTGAACCACGTTCCAGGTCCGTCGTCGATGCCGTTCACGTGGACGGTGAACCCCTATCGGGGCTGCAACCATGCTTGTGTTTACTGCTTCGCCCGGCAGACCCACACCTACCTCGACCTCGACGCGGGCGACGACTTCGACCGGCAGATCATCGTCAAGGTCAACGTGGCCGAGGTGCTCGGCACCGAGCTCGCGAAGCGGTCGTGGCGGCACGAGGCCGTGGCGCTCGGCACGAACACCGACCCGTACCAGCGGGCGGAGGGCCGATACCGGCTCATGCCGGGCATCATCGACGCGTTCGCGTCGAGTGGCACGCCGTTCAGCATCCTGACCAAGGGCACGCTGCTGCGCCGCGACCTGCCCATGATCGCGGATGCCGCGCGGCAGGTGCCCGTCGACCTCGCCATGTCGATCGCGGTGTACGACGACGAGCTGCAGCAGGCGATCGAGCCGGGCACGCCGAGCACGAAGGCGAGGCTGGCGACGGTCACGGCCGTGCGCCAGGCGGGTCTCGACTGCAGCGTGTTCCTCATGCCGATCCTGCCGTACCTCACCGACACGAGGGCGCATCTCGACGAGGCGCTGCGCCAGGTCAAGGCGGCCGGGGCCACGAGTGTCGTGTACTCGGCCCTGCACCTGAGACCGGGGGTCAAGTCGTGGTTCATGCAGTGGCTCGCGCGCGAGCACCCCGAGCTCGAGCAGAAGTACCGCTCGATGTACTACGGGCAGAACAGCTACGCGCCGAAGGAGTACCGCACCTGGCTCGCCGCACGGGTAGCGCCGCTGGTACGCGCGCACGGCCTCGAACGCGGGCGCGAAGACCCGGTCACCGGTGGAGTCCGGTCGGCGGCGACGAGTTTCGAGCGGACGGCGCCGCAGGCGGCGTTCCCGGCCGACCCGTCGGCGCTGTTCTGACGCCCACGCGCTCCACCGACCCGGCGGATGACGCCCGGCGTACCCCCGTGATCAGGGGCTTTCGCCGGGGGAGCCCGAAGCTGTCATAATCCGGAAGAACCCGTGCGAACCCGACGCACCGGCGCGAACCCGGAGGACACCATGACGCTTGGCCTTCCGGGCGGCGACCTCTCGAGGGATTCCGTGGGCCGTGCCATCGTGCACGCCGGCCACGTGGGCGCCTGGGTGTACCTCGGCGCGGGCGGCCTGGCCTCCCTCGCATCGGCGCTGAGTGGCGTCGCCCTCTCCTGGGCGGCGGTGGCGCTGACCGCGGCGATCGCCGTGCTGCTGGTGCTCGTCGCCGTGCGCCGCACCGTGGCGACGACCCTCACCTACCTCGTCGTCGGCGGCGTCGCGACGGCAGGCATGACGATGGTCGCGATGGAGCCGGTGTACGAACTGGGCACCACGAACAACGCGATCGTCGCGATCCCGTGCGTCGCCCTCGTGCTCGTCGGCGGCGCCGGGACGGGCTCGGTCGCCGCGATCGCCTGGACGCTCGCCGGACTCGTCGTCGGTCAGATCGCGGTGTGGATCGGCGCCCAGGTCGTCGGAGCCCCGTTCGTCGTGAACCTCGCGGCGGTGGGCGCGGCGGGGCTCGTCATCATGATCCGCACCTTCGACGGCCTGAATCGACGCGTCGGCGTGCGCGGCCAGACCGGGCTCGTGCGCGCCGGCGTGCGCGCCAACGCCGCGGTCGCCCGCCGGGATCACGAGCTCGAGGCGATCACGAGCCTGTACGACATCGCGATGGGCCACCTGCTCGCGATCGCGGCGTCGGGCTCGGGGCCGATCGACGAGCGTCGGCGCGCCGACATCCGCCAGGACCTCGAGCTCGTCATCGGCCGCGACTGGGTCGACGCGCACGGCGCGGGCTCCTCGAACCCCTCCGACATCCACACGCCCGTCGCCGTGGGCGGTGCGGATGCCCTCCCGACCCTCGATCATGCGTTCACCACCGCTGCCGAAGAGGGTCTCGACGTGCAGATGACCGGCGACCTGGCCGTGCTGGGCGCGCTCGGCCCCGAGCGGGCGGCCGACATCGACGAGGCCGTCGCCGAATGCCTGCGCAACGTCGCGCGGCACGCGAACGTGCGGGAGGCCGAGCTGATCATCGGCAACGGGGGCCGGGAAGTCACGGTCGCCGTCATGGACGCCGGCGTGGGCTTCGATCCCGAGCGCGTTCCCGCCGACCGGCGCGGCATCCGCTTCGGGGTGCGCGAGCGGCTCGAGCGGCACGGTGGTTCGGCGCGCGTGTGGTCGGCGATCGGCATCGGGACGACCGTCGTGCTGACGGTCCCGGAGGGCGGCGCATGAGCACCCGTCGGTTGACGCAGCAGGACATCGACCCGGTGTCGGGGGTCGCCTCAGCGGCGATCACGCCGCTCGGCGCGCTCGTGGCCGTGGCGATCTCCGTCTCGTTCACGGTCGCGCACTGGTCGGAGGTCGTGTCGCCGCTCGCCGCGGGCGCCGCGATCGTGCTCGTGGTGATCGCGGGAGCCTACGCGACGTACGCCACGCGGCCCTCGCGGGCTCCGGTCACGCCCGAGAGGCTCTGGATCGTCGTCGTCATCGGGGTCGGCGCCGCGGTCGCCGAGTACCTCAGCACCATCGGCAACGACCGCTACATCTACGACGACTTCGGGCCGCTCGTGATCGGCGTGCTGGTGGTCTCGCTCGCGCCCTTCTGCAACTGGCTCTCGTTGCTCACGGCTGGCGTGCTCGCCTCAGGCGTGCTGGCGGTGCTCATCGCGGGGGCGGCGAACCCGACGTGGAACGAGGCTCCGGTCGCGTCGAAGATGTTCGTGTACGTGGCTCCCACGTTGACGGCGTCGGCGGCGGCGGCCGGCTACGCATGGGCGATCGTCCAGGTGACGCTCGAATGGCAGCGCACGGCCAACCGGGTCGTCCTCGCGCGAGACACCGAGCTTCGGGCGGGACTGGCCCGCTCGGGCGACCACGGCCGCGTCGCGGTGCTCCGGCGCGAGGTGCTGCCCTTCCTGGCGAGCGTGCTCGATCAGGAGCGGGTCTCGGTCGCCGATGCCGCCCGGGCACGTCACCTCGCCGACGCCCTGCGGGCGACCCTGAAGAGCGAGATCGCCTCGACGTGGCTCGGCGACCTGGCCGGCGAGCTCGTGCGCCAACACGGCATCGCGGTCCTCGTGGCCGACCCGGACTCGGCCGCCTCGAAGCTGAACGAGGGTCAGCGGGCGGCGCTGACCGCACTGCTCTCGTGGCTCACCGGCGATGGCCGGGCGCAGGTCGTGCACGTCGACGTCGCGGTGGTTCGCCCGGAACGGGGACCGCTGCACGGTCGCGTCGTCGTCATCGAGGTGCTCGGCCGTCTCGGGGCCGAGCCCCCGCAGCGCCGCGTCGTCGAGCGGTTCGCGTCGGTGGCGCGCGCGGTGGGCATGGTCGCCGTGTCGGAGGTCACGGTGGAGAATGTCAGGGTGGAGTTGCGTCATGAGATCAGTTGAGTCCGGCCCGGCGACGGGCACCCCGATCCGGGTCGCGTGATGGCGAAGCTCTACTTCCGCTACGGCGCGATGAACTCCGGCAAGTCCACCGCCCTGCTCCAGGCCGCCTTCAACTACGAGGAGCGCGGACACAGCGTGCTGCTCGCGAAGCCCGCGGTCGACACCAAGGGCGACGGCGACATCGTGTCGCGCCTGGGCGTGGTGCGCGCGGTCGACTTCGTGATCGCGCCCGACGCGAACGTGCGCGAGCTCTTCGAGCAGCGTCGAGCGGTCGAGGCCGCCGAGACCGGCCGCGATGTCAGCTGCCTGCTCGTCGACGAGGCGCAGTTCCTGACTTCCGAGCAGGTGGACGACCTCCTGCGCATCGCGCTCATCGAGGGCATCCCGGTGCTGGCCTACGGCATCCGCACCGACTTCCAGACGGTGGCCTTCCCGGGCAGCCGTCGCCTTCTCGAGATCGCGCACAGCCTCGAGGAGCTGAAGACCATCTGCCGCTGCGGTCGCAAGGCCATCTTCAACGGCCGCACGATCGACGGCCGCTTCGTGTTCGACGGCGACCAGGTCGCGATCGACGGCGAGGCCGTCACCTACGAGTCGCTCTGCGGCGTCTGCTACCTCGAGGAGTCCGGCGGCGTGCTCAACGGCCGCCACTGACGATCGGATGCCGCGGGCCGAGCGGATGCCGCCCGCCGCGCTGAGCGGCATGCCGAGCGGATGCCGCAGCCCGGCGTCAGCCGGCGAGCACGGCCGCGACGAGCGTGCCGTTGAACACGACGTGCGCGACGATCGCGCCGCCGAGCCGGCCGGTCGTCGCCGCCAGCACGCCGGTCGCGAGCCCGAGGAGCAGCGTTCCGACGAAGGTCACCGTCGCCACCGCGGGTGACATCACGCCGCCGCCCACGAGGTGCGCGAGGGCGAAGACGAGCGCGCTCACGATCACCGCGACGGATGCCGCGACCCGCTTCGTACCGCCAGCCCGGGCCGTGGCCCGGGCGACGGCGCGCAGCACGAGCCCCCGGTAGAACGTCTCCTCGATGATCGGGCCCAGCACGACGGGGGCGAGGATCACGCCGAACCAGAACGTGAAGCCGGTCGGCAGGGCGAGCACTCCACCGTCGAGCGACGTGCGTCCGGTTGCGCCGAGCTCGATCAGGGTCACCGCCCCGCGCACCATGAGGCCGACGCCGGCACCCCAGAGCAGGTCGAGCCACGTGATGCGGAGCCCGAAGTCGCGCCAGTGCGAGCGACGCCCGCGCGCGGCATCCGCGATCCACAGCACGAGCAGGAGCGGCACCCAGACGGCGAGGAACGCACCGAGCACCTGCAGCCATTCGTCGATGACGACGGTGCGCGTGAGCCAGGCCCAGCCCAGCGAGCATGCGGTCGCGAGGAGCACGCCGATCGCGGCATCCGCGACGCCCCAGCGCTGATTCGCGGCGTCGAAGACTCCGAATGGGGGAGTGTCGGTTGTTGACAGGCCCCCACTCCGCGGGGCATGTTGAGAGGGTGCCACGGTGCCCAGCGTATCCGTGACACTTTCAGCACGGTCGGGGGACGGGGACTGAACGACGTGGAGCTTCGCGATTACATCCGCATCCTGCGGCAGAGTTGGGTGTTGATCGTGTTGCTCACGCTCCTCGGCATCGCCGGCGGTGCCGCCTTCTCGATCGCCCAGACGCCGATGTACAGCTCGTCGGCGAAGGTCTTCGTGTCGACCTCGGGCGGTGACAGCATCGGTGAGCGAACGCAGGGCAACACGTATACCCAGAACCGTGTCAAGACCTATGCCGACCTCGCGTCTACCCCCATCGTGCTGCTGCCTGTCATCGCCGACGTGAAGCTCGACATGACGAGCGAGGAGCTTGCACGTGGCGTCACGGCGACGAGCCTGCCCGACACCTCCCTCATCGAGATCACGGTGATCGATCGGAATCCCGCCATCGCAGCCCAGGTCGCGACCGCCGTCTCCGAGAGCCTGACGACCGTGGTGTCCTCGATCGAGACGACGGGTGCGACCGATGCGGACGGCAATCCGGTCGAGGCCTCGCCGGTGCGGCTGACCCTCGTGCAGCACGCCGCGGTGCCGCAGAAGCCCGTGAGCCCCAACGTGATGTTGAACGTCGTTCTCGGCGGGCTCATCGGCCTCGCGCTCGGCATCGGCGCGGCCGTGCTGCGCGAGACCCTCGACACACGCATCCGCAATGAGCGCGACGTGGAGTTGCTCACCGACACCCCGGTCATCGGCGGCATCGTCTTCGATCCGAAGGCGAAGGACCGGCCGCTTATCGTGCACGCCGACCCGCATTCGCCGCGGGCCGAGTCGTTCCGCGCGCTGCGCACCAACCTGCAGTTCCTCGATGCGGCCAGGCCCGAGCGCTCGTTCGTGGTGACCTCCTCGATCGAGTCCGAGGGCAAGTCGACGACGGCCGCGAACCTCGCGATCGCACTGGCCGATGCGGGTGCGCGGGTGCTCCTCGTCGACGCCGACCTGCGTCGCCCGAAGGTGGCGTCCTACCTCGGCATCGAGGGTGCGGTGGGGCTCACCGACCTGCTCATCGGCCGCGCCGAACTGCAGGACGTCATCCAGCCCTGGGGTCGTGGGCAGCTGTACGTGCTGCCGGCGGGTCGCGTGCCTCCGAATCCCAGCGAGCTGCTCGGCTCCTCGGCGATGGCCGAGACCATCGCCGAGCTCAACCGCGCGTTCGACGTCGTGCTCTTCGACGCGCCACCGCTGCTGCCGGTGACGGATGCCGCGGTGCTCTCGCGCGCCGCCGGCGGCGCGATCCTCGTGGTGGCGGTCGGTCGCGCGCACAAGGGGCAGGTCAAGGGCGCGTTCTCGGTGCTCGAGAACGTCGACGCGAAGGTCTCGGGCATCGTGCTCACGATGCTCCCGTTGAAGGGCGCCGACGCCTACGGCTACGGCAAGTACGGCTATGGGTACGGCTACGGGTACGGCTACGCGCCCGCCCCCGAGCCGCAGCAGCAGCAACAGCAGCCGCCGCAGCAGCGGGCCGACCTGCAACCGAAGCAGGAGCCGGTGGGTGGAGCGTGAACGTGCTCGTCGTCTGCACCGGCAACGTCTGCAGGTCCCCGATGGCCGAGCAGATGCTCATCGAGCGCCTCACCGCAGCCGGCATGCACGACGTGCACGTGTCGAGCGCCGGAACCGGTGCCCTCGTCGGTCGCCCGATGACGCCCGAGGCGGCGGCCCAGTCGGTGCGCTACGGCGCCGATCCGGCGGCGCATTCGGCGCGTCAGCTGACCGAGCGGATGGTGCAGGACGCCGACCTCGTGCTCACCGCGACCCGAGCCCATCGGGCCGAGGTCGCCCAGCTCGTGCCACGGGCGGCCCGCCGCGCCTACACGCTCCGCGAGTTCGCGAGGGTGCTCGCGTTCCTCGCCGCCGAGGGTGACCTCGACGACCCCGGCCTCCCCGACCCGAGTTCACGGTCGCCGCTGCAACGGGCGACGGATGCCGCAGCTCGATCCCGTGGCCTCGCGCCACCGCCGTCGGACCCGAACGACGACGACATCCTCGATCCGTACCGTGCGCCCGACGCGGTCTACGACGAGGCGGGCAGGCTGATCGACCAGTCCATCGACCAGCTCGTCTCGGCCCTCGTCACTCCGTCGGTGTCGGGCGGTCCCGGTGCCACGTAGCGAGACGCCGACGACGCGCTTCGTGGCCGCCCCGTGGGCGGTCGCGGCGATCGTGGTGTTCGTGCTCGTCGACGCGGCCCTCGTCTGGTGGGCCATCACCTCGGTGCGTTCCGACGCGAGTCCGCCGCAGGGGGAGGTGCTGCCGACGCTGCCGCCGCCGGCGTCGGAGTCGCCGTCGGAACCGACGTCATCGCCATCGCCGGCCGCAGATGCGGATGCCGTGCCCACGGTGGTACGCCCGACCGTCGTGCTCGCCGCTCTCGACGCCAACCTGGCCTACCGCGGAGTGGTGGGGCGGTGCCCCGATGCAGCCGCCGCCCTCGAGGTGAGCGTCGACGGCGGGGCGACCTGGACGCCCGCGTACACGGCCGGCCTCACCGACCTTCAGTCGATCGACCCGAGCGACGCCGACATCGTCACCATGATCGCCCGTGACCCGACGTCCTGCGGCGTCGGCGGATACCGGAGCTTCGTGCAGGGCGACGACTGGGAGCCGGCCGGCGAGCTCGAGCCCACGTGGTACCTCGACGGCGCGCAGGTCGTCGGGCCCGCCGGTGCCTCGACTCCCTGCGACGGACCGGTGCAGGTCGCCGCGACGTCGACCGAGACGGCGACGGTCTTCTGCGAGTCGGGTAAGGCCGTCGTGACGAACGACTCGGGCGCGAGCTGGTCCGTGACCGAGTTGCCGCCGGGCGCGCTCGCGATCACGGCGACCCCGGAGCTCACCCTCGTCGCGGTGACGGGTGACGGATGCCGCGGCATCCGCATCGCGAAGCTGGCATCCGATGCCGCGCCAGGCGCCTGCCTCGAAGCCGACCTCACGCCGGGCACGACCGTGATCGACGTGGCGTCCGACGGCACGGTCTGGGCGTACGCGGGCGGCGTGCTCGCGCGGTCGACGGACGGGGGCGCCACATGGTGATGCGGAGGTTCTACGCGGCCGCCACGATGTCGACCACGGCGTGGTCGTCGAAACTCGCGTCGCGCGTGCGCATCACCGACCTGCTCGTGCTGCTGTGGGTGGTCTTCGGCACGCAGATCGCCTGGGTCGGCATCGATTACAACACGCCGGGATACGGCGGTTCCCGAGGCGACATCGCGGTCAGCTACACGGTCGTCTCCTTCGTGATCGTGACCGCGTGGATGCTCTCCTTGGAGCTCTATGACACGCGCTCGCCGCGGGTGCTGGGGCTCGGCACGCAGGAGTATCGAGCGGTGGCCGACGCCACGGTTCGACTCTTCGGGCTGGTCGCGATCGTCGCGTTCCTCTTCAAGATCGACATCGGTCGCGGATACATCCTCATCGCCTTCCCGCTCGGCGTGCTCGTGCTGATCTTCTCCCGCTGGATGTGGCGGCAGTGGCTCGGCGTCATGCGTCAGCGCGGGGAGTACTCATCGCGGGTGCTGCTCGTCGGCTCCGCGTCGTCCGTCGCGCTGATCGCCCGCGAGTTGGAGCGCATGCCGCACGCCGGCTACCGCGTGGCAGGCGCCTGCCTGCCCGGCCATGGCGAGCCGTATCTGCCGGGCACGCACATCCCAGTGGAGTACGGCATGCAGCACGCGCTCGCCGTGATGCGCGACTTCGGTGCCGACACGGTGATCATCACCAGCTCCGACGAGCTCGGACCGGAGCGCGTGCGCGAGCTGAGCTGGGGCCTCATCCCCGGGGCGGAGCACCTCGTGGTGGCCCCGAGCCTCATCGACATCGGTGGTCCGCGCATTCACACCCGCCCCGTCGCCGGCTTGCCGCTCATGCACGTGGAGACGCCGAAGTTCGAGGGTCGCAAGCTCGTCGCGAAGCGCGTGTTCGACCTGATCGTGGGCTTCGCGCTCGTCGTCGTCTTCTCGCCAGTGTTCGCGGTGCTCGCCGTGATGGTGAAGACCTCTTCACCGGGACCGGTGTTCTACCGGCAGGAGCGTGTCGGACTCAAGGGCAAGCCCTTCACGATGCTCAAGTTCCGCTCGATGGCCGACGGGGCGGATGCGCAGCTGTCCGACTTGCTCGCCGCGAATGGCACCGACACGCGGCCGCTGTTCAAGGTGCCGAACGACCCGAGGGTGACACGCATCGGTCGAGTGCTGCGCAAGTACTCGCTCGACGAACTGCCGCAACTCTTCAACGTGCTGCACGGCAGCATGAGCCTGGTCGGACCGAGGCCGCAGCGCCGCGCCGAGGTCGCGCTCTACGAGGGTTCGGCCGGCCGCAGGCTCTTCGTGCAGCCGGGCATGACCGGGCTCTGGCAGGTGAGCGGCCGCTCGACGCTGTCGTGGGAGGAGAGCGTGCGCCTCGACCTCTACTACGTGGAGAACTGGTCGATCACCGGCGACTTCGCGATCCTCTGGCGCACATTCCGTGCAGTCGTCAGCCCGGGTGGGAGCGCCATATGAGCAAACCGGATGCCGGACCGAGCCGGTCGACTCTCGATCTCGACATCATCATCGTGACCTACGGCAGGAGCGATCTGGTCAGGGCATGCCTGGATTCGCTGGCGTCAGCGATGCCCGGTGTGAGGACTCGGGTTCAGGTCGTCGACAACGACTCGCCCGACGACACGGCCGAGGTCGTCGAACGGGAGTATCCGAGCGTCCAACTCACGAGGCGCACCGGGAACGACGGGTTCGCGGTGGCCAACAACGCCGCTCTTCGGGCATCCGAAGCCACCTACGCGCTGCTGCTCAATCCGGACACTCGCGTCGAACCCGGCACGATCGACCACCTGATCGAGGTTCTCGAGCGCGAGCAGGACATCGGCATGGTCGGGTGCCGTCTCTTGACGGCCGATGGTTCGCTGGACCATGCGGCGAAGCGCAGCATTCCGTCGGTCGCCACCGCAACGAAGTACTTCGTGCTTCGCGCGCTCGGTCGCACGGGTTCGGACTACGTACGCCCAGATATCGCCGACGACGCGGTCGCTGACGTCGATGCGATCAATGGCGCGTTCATGCTCGTGCGAGGGACGGCGCTCGCCGAGGTGGGTTTACTCGACGAGCGATATTGGATGTACGCCGAGGATCTCGACTGGTGCCTGAGGTTCCGAAACGCGGGCTGGCGTGTCGTCTACGACGGGCGGGTGATCGCACACCATCTGAAGGGTGGAAGTTCGGATGGGCCGCGTCGAGTCGCCCTCAACTACCAATTCCATCGAAGCATGGCGCTCTTCTACCTTCGCCACCTTCGCTCCCGCAGCACGGTGCTCGATGTGCTCGTCGTGGCCGCGATCTGGTCGAGGTTCGTTCTCTCTGCGCTGGCCAACGCGCTGACCCGGGCAATTAGCGACCCTCGCGAAGCGGGCTCGCATGGGTGACGCCGCCTTGAGCCAGGGGCGGGCGTTGTACTCGTACTTAACCGGGCAGTACGACAATCTTGGTGACGCCATTCTTCGACGCGGAATGATGGCGCAGCTGGGACCCGTCGGTTCATGGCACGTCTACTTGGGCGGGGCACCCTCGGACTACGTGGCGTCCCTCGAGCTACCAGGGGGAACAACGATTTATCGGTCGTTTGTCGTTTGGTTCCTCGCGGCATGCATCGGAATGATGCGATTCCGGCGGAGTGCGTTCGTTTCCAATCCTGGGGAGATCTCGTCCACCCGAATCGAGTTCCTTTGGGGTGTCGTCGGTTCTGTGCTCATGGCAATCGGGATGATCTTCCAGAATCCCGGCTACCGGCTCGGTATCGGAGCACGTGACAAGTCGCGCCCCCTGAGCCTCGGTCACGAGACTGCGACGAGGCTAGCGGCTAGAACGGTCTGGAGAGATGCAACATCGAGCGAGCTATTTGGTCGTGGCGACATAGCGCCGGACTGGGCTTTCGCCCTTTCTGGCAGGCCCCCCGGCAATGATCGGCGCTTCATCGCCCTGATTTATCGGTCGGACAAGCCATTGCCATCCTTGGAAATACTGCAGGCGGTCGGCGGCTGGGCAGCAGAACGAGGCAAAGAGCTTCTGGTGGTAACCCAGGTTTCCCGCGATTATCATGCAAATTGCAGGCTTGCGAAGCAGCTTAACGTTCCGCATATTGGCCGGGAGGGTGCGAACCTCATCCAGATGGAGCACCTCGTGCGCGCGACGTACGCCGAAACTTCCATCGTGCTAGGCAATCGTATTCACGGATTGATTCTCGGCGCTGTAGACGGAGCCGTTCCCGCTGTCATCCTTGGCCATCCGGACCTGAAGGTAAGACGAACGCTTCGCGCGGCTGGTCTCCACCTTTTCGCCGCTGCGCCGATCAGTACTCCAGAGTCTGTGGTCGCGTACCTCGACGGCCTAGAGGGGGGGCGCCTTGAGAGCGTGAAAGCGGTGAAGGCGGCGGGTGAACGCCTACGTCAACTGTCGTGTTCGATCAGAGATGAGTTGGTATGACCACCTCAGGCGAAAGGACGCTCACGCCGCTTGTTGGCCGTCACGCCGAACGTCCGCCCCGGTACTTTAGCGGGCTGGCCTTCGTCTTGCTTTTAGTGCTGACGTCTCGCGGTTTGCTCGAGCTAGTCGTTGCAAAGCAGGCCGCGTACATCGTTCAGGCGGCTGCCGCCTTCGCACTGCTTCTTCTCCTCAGGCGCCGCGCTGCGATCATCCCAGGAACCTGGCGGCCAGGGAATTACCTTGCCGTATACGCTCTTGCGTGCAGCGGACTGGTGTCGACGTTCCTTACTGTTCATCGTTGGAACATGGGCTCAGCCACCGCGCCCTTGCTCTACGTCGCAACGTTGACGGCAATTGGGCTTCTCCTTTGCTGGGGTTCTGATGTAGATCGACGTTCGGATGCGATCATCGCAATGATTCCAGCGGCCACGGGGGTGTTATTAGTCCAAGTCGCGGCGGCGACGGGGCAACAATATTTTGGCTGGGAGGAACTGTCGGGCACCGACTTCGGAACGTTTGGAGACCAAGCGCGACCCTCCGGTCTGACCGGGAGCTATCTTCACTACCCCTTGGTGCTTTCGGTGCTGGGGATCATGGTCTTCGGGGGATGGGTCCGGAAGCACTCTTCGATGCTCGCCCTGGCTACGGCCGTTGCAATTTATGGAATTCTGACGAGCTACTCCCGATCAGGGATGATGATCCTCGCGCTGACCATCCTGGTCGCGCTCCTACTGGGTCGTACTGTGGCGACGAGAATCGTGGCAATCATAGGCTTGACCCTCGCGTCGACAATTGCCCTGCTCGCCTTCTCTGACAACCCCATTCTCAATAGAGCCGTGAGCGCGCTCGATGTCAGTTCGGCCGGAAATGTTGGCCGCGTCGAGCAATGGGCCAATGGCATAGCTTCCTGGTTGGACTCGACACTTCTGTTCGGAGGCTATACAGGATTGGTTACCAACATTTCCCGCAACTTTGGCGACGGGATCTCTCTTGGCGTTGTCGAATCGAGCCTTCTACAGCAGTTGTTGAACTTGGGGATCGTCGGCGCATTTGCGACCTATTGGCTACTCGTCGCCATCATCCGGGCAGTTCCGCGTGACGATACCTGGGTCCGGGCGGGACTCGTGGCCTGCGTCTTGCAAACGATGATCTACCAATCTATTGAGGTATTGCCCTACGTTGCTCTCCTCGCGATCATGCCGCTTGTGTTCACTCATGAGGCGAGTCGCTCCGGTGGTATCTCGTGACGAAGGGCCGCCCGGTGAACGGCTCGGACGCTCCGGTTGTTTCTGTCGTTTTGCCTACATACAACGCTGAAAAGCACATTGGCCGTGCCATAGAACGCTTGCTCGAACAGTCGTACGCCTTGATAGAGATCGTGGTCGTCGACGACCGGTCTGAGGATATGACGGTGGACGAGATCATGCGGTACTCGGGCGATCCACGTCTGAAGTTGGTGAGGTTGCCGGTCAACCAAGGAGTAGCAAATGCGCGGAATGTAGGACTCGATGCGGTCAGCGGCGATTACGTGTGGTTCGTCGATGCAGACGATGAGTGGTCGAGCGACTTCGTCCAGGTGATGCTTCGCGCCGCGCTTGAGGACGCAGCAGATGTGGTCGTGTGCTCGGCGGCTTTTCGGTTTGGCCGGGACCTATCGCGCAAAGAGTTCGTAGCTCGCTATCGATCCCGCAAGCGAGACTTGGCGGGAGAGGATGCGCTCGAGGTATTGCTGCTCGGAACCGGAGCTTTGTGGAACAAACTATTCAAGCGGTCGTCGCTCCTTGTACGACCATTCCCACCGCTCAGCTCGAAATCGGATCATGGTGGTCTTCTTGCGATGTTGCCCATGCTGAAGTTCGTTTCTATCGTTCCTGATGTGCTCTATACCTATGTCCAACGTGATGGCTCAATCAGCAACGGAGGAGTACGACAGCCAGAGAATTTTCTGGCCCTACTTTCGATCGCCAAGAACCATCTGGATACCGTCCCTCATACGGCACGGTCGCGACGGCTTAGCGCACGTTTTCGTTGTGGCATCGTTGGGAGAGCACTACGCGAGAATTGGCGCTATTCATCAGAGGCGAACGATCAGACCCGAAGGTTCAATAGCCAGCTGACCTGGGCACAGCTGGTGAGCTCAATAGTGGACCCGCGGACGTTTCTGACGTGCGCTGCCGCGAAGTGCGCACCTGCAATGTCACGGAATCTCTTCAGGCGCCTAGGTCGCAATCGCTGGTCTACTCGGGGATGGGTCGCGGACTGACCGCGTGATCCCCGCGCACTGCGGCCGACTTGCATTGCGCTGCTGCCCCGCCCGCCTCACATCGGTCTCTCGTTCCTCAGCCGCTCTGCTCTTTTCCCAGCCAGGGTGGCCGCGTACATATCATGATGGCGGGATGCAATGCTCGGCCAATCTCTGGCAACGAATCGAGGAGGGGACTCGCCTGGTCTGCTTCTCGCCCAGTCAAGACTCGCGCGTAGAACATCGGCCGTAAGTGAGGTCTGCATCCGGAACACCCAGTCCGCTCCAACTTCGTGCTCCACTGCCCGGGTGGCCGCGTTATCAGGAACGAGCACGGGCCGCCCTAAAGAGAGCGCAACCCAGAGGATCCCTGAGTTGTGCAACTGGCGATATGGCAGCACGACCAACTCACTACGGAGAATTTCGTCAGCGAGGTCTGCGTCGTTCACGAAGCCGAGGCGGCTTGAGACTCGCCTGTCTTCGCTCTCGGCGCCTTCGATTGTGAGCCGGAGAGCCCGGGTCGGTTGACCCACGATTCTCAGCGATGCATCCGGCACATTTAGCTTCGCGAAGGACGAGAGCAGTTGATCCACTCCTTTGTACGGTTCGATTCGGCCGACATGGATGAAAGAAGTCGTTCGCTCCAATCGGGAAGTAACGCCGGCATCACCGATCTTGCCTAGATAGTGCCCATGCGGGATCAAGTAACGCGGGCGATCGGCAGGCGTTGGGGTTGTGGGATTGAGAACCACGTAGGCATCGGTCCGGCGATCGAGGAGATCGAGCAGCCGTTTCTCTTCGTCGTTGACCGGTGCGTGGGGCTCAAGGTTGTGAACTGTGCGAACAACCGCGACTGAGAAGAGACGAAGGCGGGCCAGCAGAAGTCGGAGCGCGGCCCTTTTCACGGTGGCGAGTGCTCGATATCGGGAGCGTATGAGGTGTTCCGGCCAGTGCACATGAAGCACGTCATACCTGCCTAGAAGGAACCGGGTCCACGAGTAATAGTGAAACGAGTCACCAGGTCGTGGAGTGGAAACTATCTGGTCCACAAACTTGATCGTGTTGCCCGGCGGGGCCATGGAAAGCTGGATACGCATGACTTCGTTGCCCTATCAACCTTTGGAGGAACTGCTGTTGGAGCGTCCTTTTTGTGTGGCTGTCACGACGACGACCCTCTGGCGGCGCGTAGGCGGGCGGGAATCGTCATGCGACCGCGCCCCGATCTTCTAGTTCCGCGAGGCTAGGCAGACTTATTCCCTGGATCACAGACGAAATATCGACGACTCGGGCAGTTGGTGCTGCCTCGAGCGCCGCTTCCAACGTTTCGGCCGGTCGATATGCCAGGCCTAGAGAAGCAAAGTAGTCCTCATACTTAAATGCCTTTTCGCCGCTCTTTCCAACAACAGCGATTGCCGGTCGTCCGAGGGCGTGTGCCCATACCAACCCGTGCAGCGAAGAGGAACAAACGAACTCCGACTCTGCGATCTGCCGACCGACTTTCTCCGCTGGAGCATCGATGTCGATGATCTGGCAAGCGGAACTAGAGCGATATCGGGCCCGTTCTCGGAAATGTGGAATGAAGGACATCCGCCCTGGGATCAGAGCAACAGATTGTAGCTCTGGGAAAACCTGCCCGATGAGCAGCCCAGGGTCGCCCATGAATGCCACGTCGCTCGTGTTGAGCCCGGCTCTAGATAGCGCTTTGAGCGTATGGGGGCCTCGCACCCCGCGCACGGTAATCGAGTCGGGAAGCTCGAACGCAGGAATCTCCTCGCTTTTCACTCCAACGCCACACAAGATGTCGCCTTCCTGCGCACGATGTCCCGTGGACCCAACCAACAACAGTCGGTGGCCCCCTGAGTCGGTATTGAGAAGACGCTGACCGGGATACTGCGAAGCGATCAGATTCACGTTGAAAGAATCGCCTGCGTTTCCATATCGGAATCGAGGCGACTGTCGGAACTGGAAGGGACCCGTTCGGGGCTGCCAGTAGTAACTGCGTATCACCAGAGTTCTCCCTCTGTGAGGTGAGCGAAGCGCGACTCCGCGTCGTTGATGCCATAGCCGAGCAGCAGGCCATCGCAGGTGCGGGCAAGACCCGAAAAGTACGTGGCGGACAACAGATTTGGGTTCAGCTTCTTTGTTGGAGAAACGAACTGCCCGAACGAGTCGATCAGAAGCTTCGTACCAAGCGTCAAGTCATGCTCACTTGACCGAAGATCCACTCTGGCCACTCGGCCCAAGTACGCGCGCTTGGGCCCCACATGAAACTTGCGATGAGCGATCAGTAGCCCCGTGGTGCCTTCTACGAGTAGCTGCGTCCCGATAGTCAGCTTTCGCGATGCTGTGCTCGGTGAGCCTGAGAACCCGTAGTCGAAATGGAGTTGACGCCGGTCGTCTTCTAGGCTGCCGGCCACGCACTTGATGACGGCGACTGGGGAGAGGCTGTAGAGCGCCATGAGTGCGCCATTCGGACCAATGTAGAAAGCCCAGTTCTTCTCCACACGCTGGCGTGGACTTACTACGCATTCTTGTATCAAGCCGCGCGTTGGGGCGATTCTCATCAGGTATATCGCATTGTTTGCCGTGGCAGAGTAGCCGGTGTTGAATGTCGCGTACAAGGAGCCGTTCAATTCGACGAACTTCGGGTCGGCAATGAACGGGGCTCCTTGTTGTTGAGCTTCGTCAGAGATATCAACGAGCTCCCAGTCTTCGGCTGAACCAGATACTAGGTACGCTCTGACCCGCCCACCCGAGGGCGGCACAGCTCGAAACGAAATGAAGGTATCGCCATGGAATGTGGCGATGCTGGGATTAAACACATTCTGCAAGTTGGAGCGTGAGCAGACCGTGCTCAGCCATGTTTCTAGACGCAGATCCCGTCGGCCTGACAAGCGCACGAGTTTGGTCACGATTATTCCTCGTCCCTCGTTCGCAGTACCGCGAGGATACGTCGCACCTCCCGGCGCTCCACCCAGCAAATGAAGAGCGCGTAGATGCCGAGGAGGGTAATGCTTGCGGGAACGACAAAGCTGATGATGGGCGTCGGGGCGTCAGCCCACGGCGTGCCATTGAGGATCAGCCCACCTATGATGATGAGCCCACTACCGACGGTCGGGGTCAGGAATCTTCTCAAATAGGCCAGCGGCCTGACACCCGCGTACTTGTTCAGTGCGGCAATTCGGACTGGCCAATAGAGAAGTTGGCGGAGGCTTCGACCTGCGGCGACGACATAAAGGCCGAAAGGTACGGCGGCCAGCAGCAGTACTGTCCCGAACGCGAACTGACCGGTGGCGATACCCAAGGACACTGCGCCTCGCCCCTTGGCCAATAGGGCACTCTTGTCAAAGAAGGTCACTGAGGCTAGCGCTGCCGAGGGCATCAGCAGCCACATCAGGGGAACTACCTCCGCCCATTCTGCGCCGAAAAGGAACGAGGTGAGTGGGTAGCCAAATACTGCCACTAGCGCGAAGACAGGGAAAGCCACGGCGGAACTGGCGAATGTAAAGGTGTAGAAGTAGTCGAGGAAGCGTCTCTGATCGCCTTGCACCCGGGATAGTGCTGGCAGTGATACGCGCGCCAACACAGACGCGAACACCTCGATTAGGACTGTAAGGATCCGCTGACCGAGAAAGTAGAAGCCCAATTGCGTGGGGCTAAAGAAAACGCCGACGATGAACTTGTCGATGTTGGATTGCAGTGCGTTCAAGAGTTCGAGGAGCACGACTTGAGCGCTGAAGCGCCAGTTCGACCGCAGAGACGCGAATGAGTACTGGAGGCGAGGTCGCCAACGCGCGGCAGCCCAAAGCACAACGGTGCTCGCGAACGCCGTCACGACAGGCTGTAGGACAAGTGCCCACACACCCGCCCCACCAAAAGCCAATAGCAGCGCTATAGAAGAGCCCGCGACAGTGCCGATTACCTGTCGTACCGCCAACGGTTTGAACAGCAGATCCCGTTGGAGAATCGCTGCGGGAACTGACGACAGGCCGGAGAAGATCAGCATGACGCCGGCGACCGGAAGCAAGTAGATCAACTCCGGTTGTCCGAAGATCCCGGCTATAGCCGGCGACACGAGCCAGACCAGGCCGAATAGCACAAGCCCGAGAATGACGCATGTCCAGAAGGACGTCCATACGTCGACATCGGTCACTCGATCACGTTGAACGAGCGCCTGAGCAAAGCCGTACTCGACAAAAACCGAGACAACCGCGATAAGGGAACTCACGATCGCGACGACCCCGAAGCTCGCTGGATCGAGAAGGTGCGCCAGAACGGCAATCACGAAGAGCGTTAAGAGGCGACTGCTCCACCGCTCGACGAGCGTCCAAAGGACACCAGTTGCTGCGCGTTTCGGGACTGAGTAGTCAGCCAACGATCAGCTTCCAGAACTCACGGGACTCGCTCCAAGCCTTGGTGGATCGTGCAAGAGAGGCCCGCGCATTTTCCTGTTCATCATGTCCTCTTAGTTCGATATCGGTCAATTGGTTATTGGGCCGGCGGGCACGTTGGTTGCAGTCGCCGAGGTGGGGGCTAGGAACACACGTGAGGCGCGAATCCGGCCTCGTCGGATCAGCGCTTCGCCGCAGTTACTCATCGAACACCGTTAGCAGGCGGCAACTGAAGGTCGGTCTGAGGTTTGCGGCGCCCGGTCAGACGCTTCAGTGCAAGAGCAGGGCGCTCGATGGCGAAATACGTGCACGTCGAGAGCGCGAGAGCGATCGAGAACACGACGGCCACGTCCCAGACAAACCCGGCGGGCGTCGCGGGTCCCGCCCACCCGAGACGTACGACCATCCATATAACCGGCACATGCCACAGATAGAGGCTGTATGACACCAAACCGACGAACCTCAACGGCAAGGCATCAAGGAGCGCGGCTGTCACTCCAGCTCGGCCCGTTCTGGCTGGCAATGCCACGAAGAGGATGACACCTCCGAACACGACCGCCATCAAGGTGCTACGGAAGGCGACCGGGCCATATATCGACGCGACGGCCGCCAGCAGTGCTACCAGGAGCGCCAACTTCCGAATGAGTGCTGCCCGCTGCTGTGGCAGTCGTTCCGCCTCGAAGACCGCTACCACTGCCGCGGCCAACATGCCAAATGCAAAGAGATCCGCATGGACAGGGAAGGCGCGCGCGAGCACTGCTGTCCACGTGCCGCCCCATGCGTTCACGAACTCGTTGCCCATTGGTAATTCCCGAAAAACTAGGTGTCTGACGACTTTGCCGCCGAGGCCTATCGCGAAAATCGCCGCCACTGGGATAAGCGCAGAAAGGACGCCCCCCAGTCTTTTTCGCCGTCGCAAGTACATCGCTCCGGCCGCGAGAAGAGGCATCGCCACGTAGAACACCAGTTCGACTGAAAGGCTCCATGCCACTCCGATGCCGGTCTTGATGCTGAATGGGAAAAAGGTTTGAAGCATCGAGAAATTCAGGAGCAGGAGCGCGGGATCCCACATATAACCCACCAGATCCGCGGCTTCTCTCGTTGTCTCGAGATACGGCGTTCGGTAGGCCAAGCCAAGTACAAGCGAAACGAGCGCGGTGATCACGATGTATACCGGGAAGATTCGCAGCGCTCGGTTTCCCGCATACCGCCCGATCCTTGGAAAGCCGGAGCCCGTAACCAGCGCGAATGCGAAGGGGCGGAACAGTAGAAACCCAGAGAGCGAGAAAAATAGGGTCAACCCATTTAGGAGCAGTCCGATAATGGGAGCTCCGGCGCCCCAGCTAAAGTCCGGCGCCATGTGGGCACGCACATGTCCGACAAGAACGCCGGTCGCGGCGATAGCGCGGAAGCCCTCCATCCCGACGATTCGTCTTCCCCAAGATGGGGCGAAAGCGACTTGTCGGGCGCTCATGGCCGGGTCTCGCAACGAGTAGTGGAGCGGGACAAGAGTCCAAATCTCGAGCTAACGAGCGCGTGGTCGGATTTGGTCGGGGAGACTGAAAGATCCCGTAAATGACGCTCGAGCGTCAAACCCGGCGTCAATTCGGTCATTCGGCCCCCCAGCGCGCTACCGTCTCTTTTTGCGATCGTAACCATCGCGAGACGGTTTGCCCAGAGTGTTGATCAATCGCGAGAGGGCCGAGGGTTACGCTACTGATCGTGACGCCGTCTACCGGGGGTTCGGAGTCGTCGGGTCGGAACCATGGGGATGGGGCATCCGATCGGCGCCATGAGTCGAGCCGTTCGAATGAACCGAGTTCGGGCTCCAGCGGGTCGCAGCGGTCGAGCTCGAGCTCGAGCCGGTCGCGCGGCTCGGGCACGGGAGGTTCGAGCAGTTCAGGTTCGGGCTCCGGCCGCTCGCACCATCACCATCGCTCGAGCAAGGCGCGGCGGGCCAAGCGCCGCAAGCGCATCATCGTCTGGTCGATCGTCGGCGTGCTCGCCCTGCTCGTGTTCGCCGTCGTCTGGGTCGGCATTCGCGGCTTCCTGGCCGTGGGGGAGTTGCAGGCCGCCGTGCCGCTCGCGCAGGCGGCCCAGAAGCAGGTGGTCGCCGGAGACGCCGAGGCGGCGCAGAAGTCCGCCGACGAGCTCGCCGGGCACGCGGCATCCGCTGCCTCACTGACGGGCGACCCGATCTGGCGGGGCGCCGAGGTGCTGCCCGGCATCGGGCCGAACCTCCAGGTCATGCGCGTGGTGTCGTCGTCGGTCGACCGCATCGCACGCGACGCCGTGGTGCCGCTGGCGAGCTCTGCGGGCAGCATCGACCTGGCCGCCTTCGCGCCGACGAACGGTGCCGTCGACCTGCAGTCCATGGTCGACCTGCAGCAGCCGATGCACGGCGCGCGGGTCGCATTCGACAGCGCCGACGCGGCGCTTGCGACGGTGGCCTCTGCGCCGGTCATCGGGCCGCTCGCGGACGCCCGTGATGAGCTCACCGCGCTGGTCGCCGATGGCGGCGCGACCGTCACCGCCCTCGACAACGCCGTTCGCTTGCTTCCGGCGATGCTCGGCGCAAGCGGATCACGGGACACGCTCCTGCTGTTCCAGAACAACGCGGAGTTGCGCTCACTGGGTGGATCGCCCTCGGCGCTCGCCTTGGTGCACGCGGACGGCGGCACCGTCTCGATGGTCCAGCAGGCGGACTCGGGCGACTTCCCGAAGTTCTCGCCGACCGTCGTGGAACTGCCGATCGAGACGCGGGCTCTCTGGGGCGACAACACGGCCAGCTACATCCAGGACGTGAACTTCACCCCCCAGTTCCCCCTCGCCGCGACGATCGCCCGCGAGATGTGGAAGCGCCAGTTCGGCACTGAGGTCCAGTCCGTCGTCGCCGTCGACCCCGTGACGCTGAGCTACCTGCTGCGCGCCACCGGGCCGATCACCTTGACGACCGGCGAGGTGCTCTCGAGTGAGAACGCCGTCCAGTTCCTCCTGAGCGATGTCTACCGAAACTACGCGGTCGGGCAGCAGGACTCGGTCTTCGCCGACGCCGCGGCCAAGACGTTCGCAGCGCTCACGGCGGGCGGGCTCGACTCGAAGGCCCTCATCGAGGCATTGGCCCAGGCGGGCACCGAACGTCGCATCCTGATCTGGAACGCAGATCCGCAGGAGCAGGCGATCCTCGCCGACACCACCCTCGCCGGTGGCCTTCCCGTGAGCGACGAGCAGACCCAGAACTTCGGGGTCTACTTCAACGACATGACGGGTTCAAAGATGGACCCCTACCTCGACGTGCAGCTGGGCGTGGGCACGGTCACCTGCCGCAACGACGGACTGCCGAACTACGAGATCGTCGTGAAGCTCACCAACACGGCGCCGGCGGATGCCGCGACCAGCCTTCCGACGTACGTGACGGGTGGCGGCGAGTACGGCACCCCGCCGGGCAGCATCCGCACCTCGGTGCACGTCTACAGCGCACAGGGCACGTACAACCTCGGGGTCATGCTGAACGGCGAGCCGACCGGCTATCACCCCACCTCCGACACGGGGTACACCCTGAGCAAGGTGGTCTCGATGCTGGCACCGGGCGAGAGCGCCGAGTACCGCTTCGGCTTCCTCGGCGGGAGCGCGGGCGAGAAGGATACGCGCCTCGAGTCAACGCCATTGGTTTACACGCCCGAAACATTGGGGGTCGCGCTTTCCTGTGAATCTGCCCTATGGTGAGCAAGTGTCGTTTCTTCGGAAGGGCGACACCTCCGGGGGACTTCCGAAATGCGTCCCTTGGTGTTCATGAAGCACTACGAGGGGTAACGCCATCATGATCCGAAAGATCCTCGCAACCGTCGCCGTCGCCGCGGCAGCGCTGTTCGCCGTTCCGGGGGCCGCGAATGCGGAACCTGCCGGGTACGTCGGCCAGGGCACCGATGTCACGCTCACCGTCGGGGAGGTGGGAACGATGACGTTCAGCGGCCTCACGGCGAGCACGCCGTCGACGGCCACCGCGGACGACCTCGTGACGCTCGGCGTGCTCAAGGCGTCGACCGCCTCGAGACCGACGGATGCCACGGGTACGGTGTCGTACCAGGTCTCGTCGAACACGCCCGGAACCTACACGATCACGGCGACCGCGGGCGACTCGGTCGCGACCGGCACGCTCACGGTCGTACCGGCCGACACGGCAGGCGGCACCGCAACGGGCATCGCCGACACCGGCTACGACATGCCGGTGCTCTGGCTCTGGATCGGTGGTGGAGCTCTCCTGCTGGGCGCCGCGCTGATCGTCGTGCTCACCACCGTTCGCCGCGCACGCAACCAGTCCTGATCACCATGGAGCGTCGGACCGCGACGCCCCTTCGAACGCGGTGACGACACCTCGAATGCCCGGATCAGCTGATCCGGGCATTCGGCGTGCCGCCGCATCGCGGGCGCCCAGCCGCGTCGTCGGCGTCGACATCGCGCGCGGCCTCGCGCTCATCGGCATGTTCGTCGCGCACGTCGCGCCGATGGTGCCCGATGAGGGGGTCGCCGCGCTCATGGCGGTGGCCGACGAGCGCCCGCGCCTGCTCTTCGCCCTGACGGCCGGCATCGGGCTGGGCCTGCTCTCGGGCGGCATCCGACCGACCGCCGATCCGCGCGGGCGCCGCCGACTGCGCGGACAGGTCGCGATCCGGGCGATCATCCTCATCGCGTTGGGGGTGCTGATCGCGGCGACGCTGCATCCGCTCGTCTTCATCATCCTCGACGTCTACGGGGTGGCGTTCCTGCTGATGCTGCCGCTGCTCTTCCTGCCGCCGCGGGTGGCGCTCGGGCTCGGCATCGGCCTGCTCGCGGTCATGCCCGCGCTCGCCGCGATGGCCTCGACGACCGAGTTCGTCGAGCAGGCGCGCCTCACGCCGCTGCGGTTCCTCTCCGACTGGGTCGTGAGCGGCGCGTATCCCGCCGTCATCTGGGTCCCGGTCATGCTGATCGGCGTCGCGCTCGCGCGCCTCGACCTCGAGTCGCGGGTGACGGTCACCGTGACGGGCCTCGTCGGCGCGGCGGCGGCCTTCATCGCACTGCCCCTGGCGTCGCTCCTACCGCCGCCGACGATGGTCGCGGAGGCCTCGTGGGCAGTGCCGCTCCGCGCCTCGCTCGAGACCTTCGGCAACACGGGCGTGGGGGCCGCCGTCGTCGCAGTGCTGCTCGCGCTCACCCTGTTCGCGGCCGCGGGCGTGCGCCGCGCGACCGTCGCCGTGACCTCGCCGATCGCCGCCATGGGCGGCATGCCGCTGACGATCTACACCCTGCACCTCGTCGTCATCTCGCTCGCGAAGCGCACCGAGCCGGGCACGGGTGCGGTGACGGATGACTCGTGGCCGCTGCTCGTCGGCCTCGTCGTCGGGTCCATGCTCTTCGCCTGGCTCTGGCGCCGCTTCATCGGCCGCGGGCCGCTCGAGTGGCTGCTCAGGTGGGCGAGCGGACGGGCTCGGGCCGACTCACGACCTGCGCCCGAGCAGCCCGCCGCCTGACGACGGCGGCCACCACGAGGTATCCGATCACCGTGCCGAGGGTGTTCGCGATGACGTCGGACACCGTCGGGTACCGCGACGGGATCGTGAACTGCACGAGCTCGATGACGACGCTCGTCGCGCAGCCGAGGGCGATGACGGCGAGCGGGCGCAGCCGCGGGAAGGCCAGGGGGGCGAGCACGCCGAACGGGACGAAGAGCACGATGTTCGCCGTGAACTCGAGCACGACGTAGGCCGCCTGGACCGGCACGTCCGTCAGGTCGCCGACGACACGCGCCGCCCAGCCGAGCACGCCCGTGACCTGACCGGCCTGCGATGCGGGCAGGAACACGATGAGCGCGAGCACGACGAGATAGGCGGCGAACAGCCAGCGCACCGCGAGCACGACGCGCGGCGGCATCCGTTTCACCATCATGCAGTCAGGGTACGTGACGTACGAGATCGTCCCACGTTCGTCATCCCCGCTTCACACAGGACGGATACGGTCACCGCATGGGGAGAACAACGATGAAAGCCGTGATTCCGGCCGCAGGCCTCGGAACCCGATTCCTGCCTGCCACCAAGGCCATGCCGAAGGAGATGCTGCCGGTCGTCGACAAGCCGGCCATCCAGTACGTCGTCGAGGAGGCGGTGAGCGCGGGCATCGATGACATCCTCGTCATCATCGGCCGCAACAAGAACGCCCTGGCCAACCACTTCGACCGCGTCACCGAGCTCGAGCACACGCTCGAGGCGAAGGGCGACGCGTCCAAGCTCGAGCGGGTCATGCACTCCAGCAGCCTGGCCGACATCCACTTCGTGCGGCAGGGCGATCCGCGGGGGCTCGGGCACGCCGTGCTCCGGGCGAAGAAGCACGTCGGCAATGAGACCTTCGCCGTCCTGCTCGGCGACGACCTGATCGACGACCGCGACCCGCTGCTCACCAAGATGATCGACGAGAGCACCGAGCGGGCGGCGACCGTCATCGCGCTCATGGAGGTCGAGCCCGACCAGATCCACATGTACGGTGCAGCGGCGGTCGAGCCCACCGACGATCCCGACGTCGTCCGGGTCACCGGCCTGGTCGAGAAGCCGGCGGCGGCGGATGCCCCGTCGAACCTCGCGATCATCGGCCGCTACGTGCTGCGCCCCGAGATCTTCGACGTCCTCGAGGAGACGCCGCCGGGCAAGGGCGACGAGATCCAGCTGACCGACGCGCTGCAGGTGCTCGCCGCCGACGAGCAGATCGCGGGCGGCGTCTACGGCGTCGTGTTCCGCGGTCGCCGCTACGACACGGGCGACCGGCTCGACTACATCAAGTCCGTGCTGCTGCTCGCGCTCGACCGCGACGACCTCGGCCCCGACCTCGCGGCCTGGCTGAAGCCGCTCGCCGCCGGCCTGCCGTGACCGAGGCGGTCGAGGTGACGCGGCCGGTGCGGGCGACGGATGCCGCGGGCCTGGATGCACCGGGCCTGGATGCGCCGGGCCGGGCGGATGCCGCGAGCCGGCCGACGCCCGGCACGGCGCCGCGGCTCGTGGCGTTCGACCTCGACGACACGCTCGCGCCGTCGAAGAGCCGCGTCGAGCCCGAGATGGCCGCCGCGCTCGTGCGGCTGCTCGGGCATGCCGACGTGTGCATCATCTCGGGCGGGCACTTCTCGCAGTTCCAGGGCCAGGTGGTCGAGGCGCTCGAGGGCCTCGACGCGGACCTCGACCGGCTGCACCTCATGCCCACCTGTGGCACGAGGTACCTCCGGCACGAGGACGGGGCCTGGCGCGAGGTCTACGCCGAGGACCTCACCGACGACGAGGCCGCACGGGCCACCGATTCGCTCGAGCGCCGGTCGGCCGAACTCGGGTTCGCCGAGGGCGACACGTGGGGGCCGCGCATCGAGCACCGCGGATCGCAGGTGACGTTCTCGGCGCTCGGACAGGCGGCGCCGGTCGACGTCAAGCAGCGCTGGGACCCCACCGGGTCGAAGAAGTCGGCGCTCCAGGAGGTCGTGCAGTCCGACCTGCCCGACCTCGAGGTGCGCTCGGGCGGCTCGACCTCGATCGACATCACCCGCAAGGGCGTCGACAAGGCCTACGGCGTCCGCCGCCTCATCGAGGCGACCGGCATCCCGGCGGCCGACATGCTCTTCGTCGGCGACCGCCTCGACCCCGCCGGCAACGACTTCCCGGTGATCGCGACCGGGGTGCCGTGCGTCGCCGTGGAGGGCTGGCCCGACACGCTGGTCGTCATCGAACGGCTGGTCGGTGGCCCCGTCGAAGGCCGCGCTGCGGGCCCGGCGGCGGAATGAAGATCGTGTTAACTCTGGCGACCGCCCGGCTCCGGCCGGCGACGGCGGAGGTACGTTCCAAGGAACGGGGGCACGAAGACGTCGTCGGCCCTCGGCTCGAGCGAGGGAGATGGACAACGCGTGCACACTGAAGATTCCACCACTGGGCATGATGGCGTTCGTCGTCGAACGATCATCATCGGCGCCGCCGCCGGCCTCGTGACCGCTGCCGCCTCCGCGGCCGCGCCCGCCATCGCGGCACCCACCTATTCCCCGATCCCGAAGCTGCCCTACGAGGTCTCGCGCCTCGACACCCAGGTCACCAGCATCGGCAAGAAGAAGTACGAGGCCATCGACGTCGTCTACGCCGGCGATCGCCTCCGCCTGTTCGTGCCGCACGCCTCGCCGCCCAAGGCCTCCGTGGGCGTGCTCTGGTACTACCACTCGAACGGGAGCGACTACACGTCGCTCACCAACGTCTACAAGTGGAGCGCCATGATGGCCGTCGACGCGGGCGCCGTGTGCATCTGCGCCAATTACGGCGGAAGCCTCTGGACCTCGCAGCCCTCGCTGACGGCGCAGGCCAGCGCGACGAAGTACATGAGCAACGTGTGGCGGATCGCCGTCAGCTTCATGCGCGCGAACTCCGGCGGCGGGCCGCTCATGAGCTACGCGTACGGCACCCGGATGGTCCCCGCGGTGCGGGGCATGTACCTCGCCAGCGCCGCGTACGACATGGAGGAC
The DNA here is from genome assembly GCF_009749395.1 of Agromyces salentinus. Lineage (GTDB taxonomy): Bacteria > Actinomycetota > Actinomycetes > Actinomycetales > Microbacteriaceae > Agromyces > Agromyces salentinus. Next base: position 185,488 of record NZ_WBIR01000007.1, on the reverse strand, counting down.
CTGTACGACCGCGACCCCGTGCGCATCCCGCCGGTGTACGGCTACAACCGTGATCTCGCGGTCGCCACCAACCCCGCGCGGCTGCCCCAGTCGTCGTGGGCCGGTACGCGCATCCGCACCGTGGTGTCGATGTCGGATCCCCTCGTGCCGCCGCTCCAGCACACGCTCGCGCTGGTCGAGAAGGCGAAGCCGGTGGCGCGGGAGACCAGCGTCGAGTACCACGACGGCGGGCACCGGGTGCCCGACTGGACGAGCACCGACATGATCCAGACGTTCCGGCGGTGGCTCGCCGAGGGCTAGCCGACCGCCAGCGACCTCGTCGCGATCACGAGATCACGACGACCGGACCGATACACGAGAAGGGGAGGCTCATGTTCGACACGATCAAGAAGCCCTTGCGCGGACCCGTGCGCCGCGCCAAGCGGGGCTGGCTGATGTACTCGGAGTTCCTGCGGGACTACCGCAGGTACCGCGATTCGGCGGCACCGTCGGATGACGCCGTGACCGACGTCGTCTCGGGGGTGAACCTCGAGGCGCAGCTGACGAAGGACTACCACCGCGTCGAGAAGGGCCTGAGCCTCAGGCAGCCGAAGCAGCCCTTCGGGGCCGCGGTCGAGAAGCGCCTCGCGATGCTCATCCCCGTGGCCGGCGCCCAGGCGGCCGAAGCGCCGTACCTCCGGTTCGCCGAGGACGCCAAGGGTGCCCTCGGCAACTGGAACGGCGGCGGAGCCGTCGACGACGAGGTGAGCCCGCAGGCCATGCCCGCGCCGCTCTTCGGCGCCGTCGAGATGGACCGCTTCTTCGCCACCAGGCACAGCGTGCGCGACTTCGACGAGACGCGTCCCGTCGAGCCAGCGACGATCGAGGAGGCCGTGCGCCTCACGACCTACACGCCCTCCGTCTGCAACCGGCAGGCCGGCCGCGTGCACGCCTTCAGCGGCGCCGCCGACTCGGCGCGCATCCTCGTGCACCAGAACGGCAACGCCGGGTTCCGCGACCAGGTGCGCTCCGTCCTCGTCGTCACCGTCGAGCGCGGGCTCTTCGCCGGCGCGACCGAGCGCAACCAGCGCTGGGTCGACGGCGGCCTGTTCGCCATGACGCTCGTGTGGGCGCTGCACGGCCTCGGCGTGAGCTCGTGCATGCTCAACTGGTCGATGACGAACGCCCAGTCCGATGCGCTGCGCCGTGAGGCCGGCATCCCCGACAGCGAAGACATCATCTGCATGATCGCGATCGGGTACGCCCCCGAGCAGGGCTTCCGCGTCGCGCGCTCGCCGCGTCGGCCGGTCGGCCAGGTGCTCACCACGCACTGACCGCGACCCCGAACGAAGCGGATGCCGCGGGCGAACCATCGCCCGCGGCATCCGCCGTTGTGGTGCCGGGGGTCAGGGGCGGCCGAGGCCCTTGTAGGTCCAGCCCGCGGCGCGCCAGGCCTTCGGGTCGAGGCAGTTGCGGCCGTCGATGATCGTGCGGGTGCCGACGAGGGCGCCCGCCCACTCGGGGTCGAGGTGGCGGTACTCGTTCCACTCGGTGACGAGCACGACGAGGTCGGCGCCGCCGAGCACGGTCTCGAGGTCGTCGCTGAACTCGAGCTGCGGATGCAGCCGCCTCGAGTTCTCGATCGCCTCGGGGTCGATCGCCACGACGTCGGCGCCGAGGCCCCGCAGGCGCACCGCGACGTCGATGGCGGGGGAGTCGCGGATGTCGTCGGAGAAGGGCTTGAACGCGAGCCCGAGCACGGCGACCTTCTTGCCGAGCACCTCGCCGCCGAGCGCGTCGACGGCCAGGTCGACGACCCGCTGGCGCCGCCGCAGGTTGATCGCGTCGACCTCCTTGAGGAAGGCGACGGACTCGCCGCGCCCGATCTCCTCGGCACGCGCCGTGAACGCCCGGATGTCCTTCGGCAGGCAGCCGCCGCCGAAGCCCACGCCGGCGCCCAGGAACCGGCGCCCGATGCGCACGTCGAGCCCGATGGCGTCGGCCAGCTGCGTGACGTCGGCGCCCGTGACCTCGGCGATCTCGGCCATCGCGTTGATGAACGAGATCTTCGTCGCGAGGAAGGCGTTGGCCGAGACCTTGACGAGCTCGGCGGTCGCGTAGTCGGTGACGATGAGCGGCGTCTCGGCCTCGAGCGCGGTGGCGTAGACCTCCGACAGCATGGCCTCCGCGGTCGCCGCGGCCTCGGCGTCGACGGGCACCCCGTAGACGAGCCGGTCGGGGCTGATGGTGTCCTTGACGGCGAAGCCCTCGCGGAGGAACTCGGGGTTCCACGCGAGCATCGCGCCCGTGCCGCTCTCGTCGATCTGCGCCGCGAGGCGTTCGGCCGTGCCGACCGGCACCGTCGACTTGCCGACGATGAGGTCGCCGGCCGTCACGTGCTCGAGCAGGCCCTCGACCGCGGCGTTCACGTACGTCAGGTCGGCCGAGTACGAGCCCTTGAGCTGCGGCGTGCCGACCGCCACGAAGTGCACCGAGGCGCCCGCGACATCCGCCATGTCCGTCGAGAAGGTGAGCCGTCCGGAGGCGACCGCGGAGCGGAGCAGCTCGGGGAGGCCGGGCTCGAAGAACGGCGCCTCGCCCGCCGCGAGACGGGCGATCTTCGCGGCATCCACGTCGATGCCGACCACCTCGTGGCCGAGTTCCGCCATGCTCGCCGCATGGACCGCACCGAGGTAACCGCATCCGATCACTGAGATTCGCACATCGCCGCCTTTCATCATGGTGGGCCGGTGAATGGAACGCCCACCGGCCCTGCCCCAGTTCTAGCAGAGGCCCGCGAAGGGTTGTTTCCCACCGGTTACATCTCGGTGTCGTTCAGGCGAACCCTCTCCGGGCGGCCGGGCATCGCGGCTAATGTCGTGCTCAGGTTCACCGTCGTTCCCTGGTTCCCGCTCAACTGCTGACTCTTGGGGGTGTCGCGCTGTGCCGATCTCCGTCGACTCCACGACCGAAGGCCGCTCGTCCGGCGAGCTCCACGCCGGAGCCCGCGAGCTCACCGTGCTGCACTCGCTGCATCCGCCCGACGGCACGACGCAGTTCGTCGACCAGATGGTCGACGGGGCGCCCGACCACGTGCGCATCGAGTTCTTCTCGTGGCGTACGGCGCTCACCGGACGGTACGACGTGTTCCACGTGCACTGGCCGGAGCTGCTCATCCGCCGGCGCAGCCGCGTGCGGAGCTTCCTGCTGCGGCGTGCGCTCGACGCGCTCCTGCTCCGGCTGCGCCTCCAGCGAATCCCGCTCGTCTGGACGGCGCACAACATGGAGCCGCACGAGCAGGGCTCGGCCGGCGAACGCCGCTCGCTCGCCCGGTTCACCAGGGCGATCGACCTCGTCGTGCGACTGAACCCGACGACCGTGCCGCCCCACGGGGCCGCCGTCATCACCGTGCTGCACGGCCACTACCGGTCGACGCTCTCGGCGTACCCCGCCGCCGCGATCGAGCCGGGCCGGCTGCTCTACTTCGGCATCATCCGCCCCTACAAGGGCGTCCCGCACCTCATCGACTGCTTCACCGGGCTGCCCGACCGCGACCTCTCGCTGCGCATCGTCGGCAAGCCGCACGCAGGGCAGGGCGAGCTCATCGAGGCCGCGACCCGTGCCGACGACCGCGTGACGGCCAGGCTCGAGTTCGTCGACGACGACGTCGTGGTCGAGGAGGTGACCCGCTCCGAGCTCGTGGTGCTGCCGTACCGCGAGCAGATGCACAACTCGGGCGTGCTCCTCGCCGCGCTCTCGCTCGGCCGCCCGGTGCTCGTGCCCGCGTCGCCCACCAACCAGGCACTCGCCGACGAGGTCGGCGAGCAGTGGATCATCCAGTACGAGGGCGACCTCGACCCCGCGAAGCTCCTCGACGGACTCGCCGCGGCCCGGCGCATCCCCGCGGGCGTCGAGCCCGAGCTCGGCCTGCGCGACTGGGACCACATCGGCCGGCAGCTCTTCGGCGGGTACGTGCAGGCGATCGATCGGCTCCGGGCATGACCGAGGGCGCCGCCGCGTCGCGGAGCCTCGGCGCGAACGCCTCGCGCGGGGCCCTCGTCACGATGGGCGGGCAGGGCGTGCGCCTCGCGATCCAGCTCGCGGCGATCGTCGTGCTCGCGAGGCTGCTGACGCCCGCCGACTACGGACTCATCGCCATGGTCACCGCGATCATCGGCATCGGCGAGATCTTCCGCGACTTCGGCCTGTCGAGCGCCGCGATCCAGGCGAAGTCCGTGAGCCGCCAGCAGAAGGACAACCTCTTCTGGCTGAACACCGGCATCGGGCTCGTGCTCACCGGGCTCGCCTGCGCGCTGTCGGGCGTGGTCGCCTCGATCTACGGCGACGAGCGCCTCCAGATGCTCACGATCGTGCTCTCGGCGACCTTCCTCCTGAACGGCATCTCGACCCAGTTCCGCGCCGACCTCACCCGGAAGCTCCTGTTCGTCCGGCTCGCCCTGGTCGACAGCGTGGCGCAGGCCGTGGGGTTCGTCGCCGGCGTCGCCTTCGCGCTGCTCGGCTTCGGCTACTGGGCGCTCGCCGCGCAGCAGCTCGCCATCAGCCTGATCGCGCTCGTCATGCTGCTCGTGCTCACCGGCTGGTTCCCCGGCTGGATGCACCGGCGCACCCCGATGCGCGAGTTCCTCGGCTTCGGGGCGAACCTGCTCGGCTCCCAGCTGCTCGGCTACGCCGCGGCGAACGTCGACTCGGTCGTCATCGGATCCCGGTTCGGCGCGACCGCGCTCGGCTTCTACAACCGCGCCTTCCAGCTCATGATGCTGCCGCTCACGCAGCTGAACGCGCCCTCGACGCGCGTCGCGCTGCCCGTGCTGTCGCGCCTGCAGGACCAGCGGGAGCGGTTCAACGCGTTCATCTCCTTCGGGCAGTCCATCCTCCTGATGGCCGTGAGCTTCACGTTCGCGTTCCTCGGCGCGCAGGCGTCGTCCGTCGTGGAACTCGCGCTCGGGCGCCAGTGGCTCGAGGTCGTGCCGCTGTTCCAGGTGCTGCTCGTCGCCGGCTTCTTCCAGGCCTCGAGCTACGCCGTGTACTGGGTCATGCTCTCCAAAGGCCTCGCTAGGGCGAACCTCCACTACGCGCTCGCGACCCGGCCGGCGATGATCGTGCTCATCATCCTCGGCGCGAACTGGGGCGTCGGCGGCGTCGCCGTGGCCTACACCGCGTCGATCGTGCTCATCTGGCCCGTCGGCCTGCTCTGGATCGCCCGGGTCTCCGACGCGCCCGCGAAGGCGATGTTCCTGAACGGCGTGCGCATGCTGCTCGTCTTCGGATTCGGCGCCGGGGTCTCGTGGGCGTCGACCCTCGCCCTGCCCGCCGACGCGATCGTCCTGCGCCTCGTCGTCGGGCTCTCGTCGCTGCTCGGGTGGGTCGTGCTCATCGCGCTCATCTGGCCGAGGTTCCGGGTGGACCTCGTGACCCTCGCCCAGGCGCGGCGGCACTTCGGCCGCCGTGCGGCGTCCGCCGACCCTGCCGCATCCGCCGACCCTGCCGCATCCGCCGACCCTGCGGCACCCACTGAACCCGACGCATCCGCCGGCCCTGCGGCATCCGCCGACCCCGTGACATCCGCGACTCGGGCCGATGCCGACGCGTCGGAGCCCGTCGCCGCGCGCGAACCGTCCTAGGAGGAACCATGATCGATCGAACCATCCGCCGCCTCCGCCGTGTCCTGCGCGAGGCCTACCTCACGAGCGGCGTGCCGTCCAGGATCGACCACGCCCGCATCGTGCGGACCGCTCGCGCCGGGCGCCGGGCGGATGCCCCCGCCGATGGCGAGCACGTCCTGCTCGCCGCGCCGGGCGGCGGCAACATCGGAGACCAGGCCATGTTCGAGGCCTTCCTGGAGGGCACCGGCGGACCGGTCGCCGTCATCGTGAGGTCGGCCTCCGAGGTCGCGGTGCCCGACGCGCATGCCGGGCGGGTGCGGGTGCTCGAGCTGCCCGACCTCGTCTACGGCGCCCGCGGCGCGCATGCGGCCGACGTCGCCAGGTTCGGCGAGCTGCTGCGCACGGCCGCGAGCCTCTCGGTCGTCGGCGCCGACATCATGGACGGGCGGTACGTGCTCCGTCCGTCGGTGCGGCGGTCCGCGCTCGCCGGGGCCGCTGCGGCAGCGGGGGTGGACTCGCGCATCCTCGGCTTCAGCTGGAACGGCCAGGCCCGCGTCGCGGCCCGCCGCGCCCTCGTCAAGGCCAGCCGCCACGGCGCCGTCCCCATGCTCCGCGACCCGATCTCGGCCGAACGCGCAGCGCGCGACGGCGTCGTCGGCATCAGCGAGGTCGCCGACATCGTCTTCTCGGCGACGACCTCCGACCGCTCGCTCCTCGACGGGCTCGGCGAACTCGGCCGGCCGTTCGCGATCGTGAACGTCAGCGGGCTCATCGGCGGCCAGGTCGACCAGGGCGCGGAGTACGTGCGCATCATCCGACACCTCGTCGACCGCGGCCTCGAGGTCGTCGTCCTGCCGCACGTCTCCCGGCCCGACGCCGACGACCTGGCCGCCTGCGAGGCCGTCGTCGCCCGGCTCGACGGCACGCCCGTCCGATTCATCCGCACGCTCGGCACGCCGGCCTCGATCCGCGGTCTCGCCGACGGGGCCTCGGTCGTCGTGACCGGACGCATGCACCTGGCCATCATGTCGATCTGGAGCGGCAAGCCGGCGATCACGCTCGCCACGCAGGGCAAGGTCGAGGGGCTCATGCGGCTCCTCGGCACCCCCGCCCTCTGCGTCGAGCCCAAGGCCGGGTTCGGCGAGGAGGTCGTGCGGGTGATCGACGAGGTCCTGCCCGACGACTCGCCCGTGCGCTCGGCGATCGCCGCTGCCCTCCCGCACGTGAAGGACCTCGCCCGCCTCAACCTGGCCGGGCTCGCGCCGGCGGCGGACGCGGTCGCGGTCACCGACGGCGATGCCGTCGACGTGGCGGTGGCCTGAGCGTGGCGGGTCGCGCAGCCGCGGCATTCGCCTCCCTCGTCGGCGGGAGCCCGATCTGGTCCGATGCCGTGCGCCGGAGGATCCTGCGGTTCTCCGGAGTCCGGCTGGCCGGCAACGCGCGGATCCAGCCCTACGTGCGCTTCGTCGGGTCGCCCAGCCGCCTGAACGTGAAGTCCGGTGCCTTCATCAACGTCGGGCTGCTCGTCGGCGGCAACGCCGACGTGGTCGTCGAGGAACGCGCCTCGATCGGCCCGAACGTGCAACTCATCCCGACGACGCACGAGGTCGGGAAGCATGAGCAGCGCGCGGGGGCGACGACGAGCGCCCCCATCAGGATCGGCCGCGGCAGCTGGGTCGGCGCCGGGGTCATCGTGCTCGGCGGCGTCGACATCGGCGACGGCTGCGTGATCGCGGCGGGCTCCGTCGTGACCCGCGACTGCGAGCCCGACGGGCTCTACGGCGGCACCCCCGCCAAGCTGCTGCGCACGCTCTGATCGAGAGGAACGCATGTCACCCCGAGTCAGCATCATCGTGCCGGTGTACAACGCGGCCGACTTCATCGCCTCGGCCCTCGAGCACACCCGCACGCAGACGTTCGAGGACATCGAGATCGTCATCGTCGACGACGGCTCGCGGGACGACACCGCGGCGCTCGCCGAGGCCTTCACGCGCACCGAACCCAGGGCGCGCCTCATCCGCATGCCCGAGAACGGGGGAGTGGCCCGCGCCCGCAGGCGGGCCGTCGAGGAGAGCCGCGGCGAGTACCTCTGGTTCATCGACGCCGACGACGGATGGAACGAGCGGGCGCTCCTGCACCTGGTGGCCGCGGCGGATGCCGGGCCCTTCGACGTCGTGGTCGCCGGCGCTCGCTTCGTCTACGACGGTGGAACGTCCACCCGGCCCATCCCGGTGCCGGACTCGCCGCCCGTCGACAACGTCGGCGCCATGTCGATGCTCCTCTCGGGCCGGATCACCGGGCACCTGTGGAACAAGCTGTTCCGCCGCGACCTGATGCAGCAGATCGCCCTCGTGCCCGCGCGCGTGCATTCCGACCTCGCCATGGTGGCGGACGCCCTCTCCCGGGCGGGATCGGTGGCATTCCTCGACACGAACGTCTACGACTACCGGCTCCGCAGCGGATCCATCATCACGTCGGGCAGCCGGCGTGCGGAATCGCTCGCCCTGGTCGGCGACGCGGTGACGGCCGCGGCGAGGCGGGCCTCGCCGAGCCTCGTCGAGGGCGAGGACCATCGCTACTTCGTGTGCCGCTACATCGTGCTCTCGGGTACGAAGGACGCGGTGCTGGCGCCCTACGAGCCGGCGGAGGGCCGCCGACTCTACGAGGGCATGCGCAGCCGCATCACGAACCGCGACCTGCTCGTCCTGGCCCGACGTCGCGACCTCCGCCGCCTGGCGCTGGCCACCTCCGCGCGCTGGTCGAAGCCCGTCTACCGGCGTCTGCTGCAGCTCGCCGAACGCTGACCCGGGGCCGGCGGAGCGCACGCATGAAGTCTGGGTTACGTCTCTGTAAACCGCGAGACGGCCGCTGAAGGCCCGGGTTAGTCTCATCGCGAGAAGGCCACCGCCGTCTTTCGATTCCGAATCAAGATCTCGAAATCGTGAGCAGGGGGACGTCCATGGCTTCATCATCCGGAGAAGGTCGCGCAGGCCGAAAGCTCGTCCTGGCCGCGTCGACCGGCGGTCACCTGGTCGAACTCGTCCGGCAGTTGCCGTTCCTCGCGGCATCCGACGACTCGCTCTTCATCACGTTCCGCACGCCCCAGAGCGAATCGCTGCTCGCCGGGCGTCGTGTGCTCTACGTGCCCTACGTCCGGCCCCGCGACTACGTCGGCGTCGTCCGTGCGGTGGGCATCGTGAACCGGGCGCTGGGGGCCGAACGCTTCGACGGAGCCGTCAGCACGGGGGCCGCGATCGCCCTGTCGGTGCTGCCGGTCGCCCGCATGCGCGGCATGCCGGCGACCTACATCGAGAGTGTGTGCCGCGTCGACGGGCCCTCGACCACCGGTCGGGTGCTCCAGGCGGTGCCGTCCATCTCGCTCCGGACCCAGCACGAGTCCTGGTCTGGCCGACGTTGGCGCAGCCAGCCGAGCGTGCTCGCGACGTACGCCTCGGCGCCGCGCGACGTGCCGACCGACACCCAGCGGCTGTTCGTCACCCTCGGCACCATCGAGGGCTACCGGTTCGACTCGGTGATCGACGCGGTGCTGGCCAGCGGCTCGGCGAACGAGAACACCGTGTGGCAACTCGGTTCCACCACCCGGCGCGACCTGCCGGGGCGGGTCTTCGGCCAGATCGCGCCGCACGAGTTCGAGCAGTACGCGCGCGAGGCGGGCGTCGTCATCACCCATGCCGGTGTCGGCACGCTCATCGGGCTGCTCGGCAACGGCATCCACCCGGTCATGGTGCCACGACGGATGCACCGTGACGAGCACGTCGACGACCACCAGCTGCAGATCGCCGAGCTCGTGAACCGCCTCGGCGTCGGCCACGCCGTCGAGGTCGACCGCCTCGATGCCGAGGCCATCCGCTTCGCCGCAGAACGACGCATCGTGGACTACGCGATGCCGCCCACCACCGCCGACGAGAAGGACCTCGAACCCGCATGAACAAGATCTTCGCCGTCGGCCGTGGGCAGTACGAGAACGTGGGGGACATCATCCTCCGGCGTCCCCTGCTCGACTGGGTGCGTCCGCTGGGCCAGCTCCACGTCTACGTCGGCCATTCGCCCGCGGGGTACGACGAGGGACTCGGGCTCGCGCCCGACGACGTCGTCTACCGGTCCTTCACGTCCTGGTACCGCGCGGCCATGGCCGCAGCCGTGGCCGGCGAGGCGTCCTACGTCTTCAAGCCGGGCGAGATCCAGTTGACCCTCATCGGCATGAAGGAGCACGTCTCCATGCTCCCGCTGCTCGCGACGATCCGCCTCCGAGGCGGTCGCGCGGTCCGCGCCGGGGTCGGCACCCGCAACTACGCGCCCGTCCCCCGGGCCATCATGGGACCCTCGATCGCCCTGTCCGACCTCACGCTCTGGCGCGACGTCACGACGGCGGCCTACATGCGCCGCGGCGAGGCGATGCCCGACCTCGCGTTCGGCGAGGGCGCGCCCGACGACCTGCTCCCGGGCTTCGCGGCCGGTGACGGCGACCGCGACGTGATGGTCGTCTCCATGCGAGCGGATGACGCGGCACGTCCCTACCCGACCACGGAGTGGATCGAGGGCGTGCGGGGCTACGCCGAGCGCCACGGGCTCGAGATCTGGGCGGTCACGCAGGTGCAGGTCGACAACGAGACGAGCTATCGCCTCGCGCGCGACCTGGGCGGCCAGGTCCTCGCCTGGGACGAGCTCTCCGGCCACGACGTGCAGGAGGCCAAGCTCCGCGAGCTCTACCGGCGCACCGCGATCGCCCTCAGCGACCGCCTGCACGTGATCATCGCCGCGTTCACCGAGGGCGCGATCCCGGTGGGGTCGCTCGTCGACGCCTCCGACAAGATCGAACGCCACTTCGCGACGATCGGGATCACCGACATCACCCTGGCGACCCGCGACATGTCGGCCGAGCAGATCGTGACCGCGCTCGAATCGATCGCCGCCCGCCGCGAGGACATGTTCGAGCGGCTCGGCGACGCCCGGGCGCGGCTCGTCGAGCGGCGGATGCAGGTCCAGGAGACGCTGCGCGGCGCGGCATCCGCCGGGCTTCCGGTCGATGCCGCAGCTCCGACGGAGATGGCGCTCCCGTGAGCGCGGCCACCGCAGCCTCGACCGCCTCGCGGCCGATCGTGCACCACCTCGGCCGCGGCGGGGAGGTCGCCGGCGGCATGACCCAGGTCGTGAACGGCTACCTCGAATGGCCGTTCGAGCACGTCGACACCCGGGTCATCGTCACCAGGGGCGACCCCGGCGACTCGGTCGCGGCGGCCCGTCTCGCGGCGAGGGCCGCGGTCCAGATCTCGGGCATGCGACGCTCGACGCCGCAGGTCATCGTGGGCCATCTCTCCGAGGGCGGGTCGTTCCTGCGCGAGGGGTCGCTGCTGCGCATGGCGAAGGCTCGCGGCATCCCCACGATCGCGCACCTGCACGGGAGCTCCTTCGCGGAGTTCGCCGACCGCAGGCCCGGCGTGGTCGGCGGCGTGCTGCGCGCCTCGGACCGGGTCATCTCGCTGTCGGAGGAGAGCTCGGAGGTGGCGGCCCGCTTCGTGGAGCGCGAGCGCATCGAACTGGTGCCCAACGCGATCGCCGGCAGCCTGCCGAGCGCGAAGCAGCCGATCGTCGCGTTCGGCGGCGTCGTCGGGTACCGCAAGGGCATCGACGTCCTGCAGCGGGCCTGGGCCGACCTCGGTGCCGCGAAGCGCGGCTGGCGGCTCGTCATCGCCGGGCCCATTCGCGACGAGCACCTCGTCGACCGCGATGCCGAGGGCGTCGAGTTCGTCGGCTCGCTGCCGCACGACGAGCTCATGACGCTCCTCGACACGTCCCTCGTGGCCGTGCTGCCCTCCCGCGAGGAGGCGATGCCGATGTTCATCCTCGAGGCCCTCGCCCGACGCTGCTGCGTGATCTCCACCGACGTGGGCGGCATCGAGGCGGTGCTCCGCGACGGCGCCGGCGTCGTCGTGCCGCCCGGAGACGCCGACGCGCTCGCGGCGGCGCTCCGGTCGGTGCTCGGCGACCCCGAGCGGCTCGACGCCATCGCCGCCGAGGGCTCGCGGGTCTTCGAGGAGCGGTTCTCGGCGAGCGCCGTCTTCCCGCGCGTGGAGTCCCTGTGGCTCGACGCGATCAACGGCCGCCGGACGCGATCACTCGTGTCCGGCAGTACCGCAGTGTGATCGAAGGAGGGGACCGATGACCACGGAGACGCCGCGACGAGGGCTCATCGCGCCCGATACCGGCAAGCGCGCCTGGGTCGACTTCGCCAAGGGCGCGGCCATCGTGATGGTGGTCTACTACCACACGGCCCTCTACCTGCAGGCGGCCGGCATCGCCGGTGCGCCGTGGCTGGTGAAGGCACCCCTCGAGCTGTTCCCGATGCCCGCGTTCTTCCTGATCGCGGGGCTCTTCGGCAATCGGCTCGGCACGTGGGGCTTCGCTGACCTGTGGCGGCGCCGGCTCCTGCCGCTGCTGTACCTGTACGTGCTGTGGTCGGTGATCCGGTTCGTGTTCTACCTCGTCGTCCCCGGGGTGAACGGCGAGCTCGGGGAGTTCCCGGCCACGAACCCCATCGGCCTGCTGCTCATCGCGGTCTGGCCCAGCAGCAGCTACTGGTTCATCTACGCGCTCTTCCTCTTCACCCTCGGCGTGTGGCTGCTCCGGAAGGTTCCGCCCGCCCTGCAGATCGGTGCGGCCGCGGTGCTCTCGGCGCTGGTCACCTCGGGCATCCTCGACACCAACAACATCGGCTGGAACCGCGTGGGCGGCCTCTTCGTCTTCTTCGTCGTCGGCGCGCTGTACTCGAGGAAGCTCTTCGAGCTGGTGAACCGGGCGCGACCGTGGATGCTGCTCGTGGCGTTCCTGGCCTTCGCCGGAATCGTCGCGGGCCTGATCCTCTTCGGCCTGCGCGCCGTGCCCGGCGGCGTCCTGCTCGGACAGGTCGCCGCGGTGATCTTCGGCATCCTCCTGTCCACCTACCTGGTGCGGGTGCGCCCCCTCGGGTTCGTGTCCACGCTCGGCGCGGCCAGCCTGCAGATCTACCTCTTCCACCTGTACGTCATCGTGGTGATCTCCGCGATCATCGCGGCGATCGGCATCGACGTGCCGAGGTGGGTCGGCATCCTCGTCCAGCTCGCGGTGATGGCGGTCGCGATCGCGACATCCGTCCTGCTGACCAGGCTCACCTCGCGCGCCCGCTGGCTCTACGTGCCGCCGACCTGGATGACCCGTCGACGTGGCTCGCGCGTGGCCGGGACGGCCGGATACCGCTCCGGTCGACCGGTCACGGCCGCGCCCGCGCGACCCACCGGGGACACCCCGTGACGGCCGTCGGCACCGCGGCGTCCCCGCGGACCGCGATCCGCCGCGACCTCGCCATCGAGTCGCTCCGCGGTCTCGCGATCGTGCTGATGGTCGCCGGCCACGTCATCGGAGGCGACGCCACGCGCGGCATGACCGTCGCCGACGACTCCCCGTGGCGCCTGTCCTACGTGTTCCTCGAGGACATCCGGATGCCGCTCTTCGCCGCCCTCTCCGGGTTCGTCTACGCGTTCCGCCCGGTCTCGACGAGCCCGGGCTACGGACGCATGGTCACCGGCAAGGTCCGCCGGCTCCTCGTGCCATTGGTGACCGTCGGTACCGCGTTCTTCCTGTTGCAGTCGATGGTGCCCGGCACGAACGGGGCCGGGGCTCCGAGCGAGATCTGGCGCGTCTACGTGTACGGCACCGGCCACTTCTGGTTCCTCCAGGCCATCTTCCTCATCTTCCTCGCGGTCGGCCTGCTCGACCTCTGGGGACTGCTCCGCACGCGACGCAACTGGATCATCGCGGTGGCGGCGACCTCCGTGCTCTACGTCCTCGTGCTGCTGCCCGACGCCTGGGACGTGTTCAGCGTCAACGGCGCCATCCGACTGCTGCCCTTCTTCCTCCTCGGCTACGGCGTGCACCGCTACGTCCCCAACCCGGCGCCCGCCGGGATCATCCTTCCGGTCGCGGTCGTCTTCGTCGGGGCCTACGTGCTCCGTGTCCTCGAGATCGTCGGTGCGGTGGACCCGGCGGATGCCGCGGAGCGGGCCTCGAGGATCGCGGTGGGCCTCGCCGCGACGCTGCTCCTCCTCCTCGTTCGCAACTGGATACGCGTGGGCTTCCTGGCCTGGCTCGGACAGTTCGCCTTCGCGATCTACCTGCTCCACGTCTTCGGGTCCGCGGCGGCTCGCCTGGCGCTCGGCCGGTTCGGCATCGACGGCGAACTCCCGGTGTTCGTGGTCTGCATGGTCGCCGCGCTCGGCCTGCCGATCCTGTTCGAGGTGACCCTCGGGCGCATCCGGTGGGTGAGCTGGGCGTTCCTCGGCCAGAAGCCGTGGCGGGCGCGCTCGAGCGCGCCCGGTGACCCGGCGGCCGGCCGCGTGCGGGAGGGTGCGTGAGGGGTTCGGCGGCCGTGGCGCCGCCGCCCACTCGCGTGAGCGTGCGAGCCACGGGCAACCCGGTCATCCGGCGTCGACTGCTCATCGCACTCGTCTCGCTCCTCGGGGCTGCGGCGCTCGTGGCCGGCATCGGGGCCCCCGTGTACGTCTTCCCGCCCGTCGCGGCCGTCCCGGAACGTGCCGACGCGGTCTTCATCCTCGGTCCCGCCCGTGCGGAGCGATTCGAGCTCGCCAGGCAGCTGATCGATGACGGAGTGGTCGACCGGATGGTCGTGTCCGTCCCGGCCGACGTCCTCGAGTCTCCCCGGGAGACGGGGCGATACCGCAACTGCAACCTCCCGGGCGGCGACGTCACGTGCGTGGACGCGGAACCGTCGACGACGCGGGGCGAGGCCCGGATGCTCGCCTCCCTCGCCGCGGAGCAGGGGTGGGAGCGCGTCATCGTCATCACGCGGACGCCGCACATCGTCCGGACGCGCGTGCTGTTCGACCGGTGCTTCGACGGCGACCTCGCGGTCATCGATTCGCGTGAGCCGATCACCCTCGCCGGATGGGCGAGGGAGTACGCCTACCAGACCGCCGCGTTCGCGAAGGTGCTGACGACCACGGAGTGCTGAGGCCCGGCCGTCGTCAGGAGACGGACGGGATCCCGGAGGTCTGCCAGGCGTACCCGCTGATCCGGGCACCGGTGTCGAGGAGCGAGATCTCGGGGCGACCGCAGGGCACGCTCACGAAGGCCTGGGGCGAGGTGGAGGTGGTGGTCGCGAACCGCCAGATGAGAAGCTCGCAGGGAGCTGCGTCGGCCGTGACGCTCAGCCGCACCGAGCCCCGGGTGGAGACCACTGCGCTCGCCCGGGCCGAGGCCGCGCTGCGGTTGCCGGTGACGTTGCGGGTCGCGACCCGGTAGGACGGACGCGTGCCGGCGGCGATCGACGCGCCGGTGACCTCGGTCGCACCGCTCAGCGCCTCGACGGCCGGCACGGGCGGTGCGGCGGACGCGTGCCCGCGATCGCCGTCGAGCCCGATGACCCGCCACGCGCCGCCCCGGCGTTCGATCGAGAAGGAGCCGCTCGCCACGGCCGCGTTCGACGCCGCGAGCGCCGTGCCGAGGTCGCCGTCGCCCGAGATGCGCGGCCCCGCGGTCGCCGTCCACACGCCGGCCGTGCCGGCGGTCACGTGCTGGACCGAGAGGTCGTGCGCCGTCACGCGCGTGTTCGGCATGGCGCCGGTGATGCCGATGAAGGAGCCGAACGTCTGGTCGCCGGAGTTCGGGTAGCGCATCTCCATGCAGTGCTCGAGCGTGAGCTCGGAGTGGGACTCCCCGCTCGAGTCGTCGATCGAGATCGAGGGATGGACCGCGGCATCCGTCGTCCTCGGGGTGTAGAAGATCGACGTGTCGACGTGCACGTGCGAGTTGCGGATGACGAGCATCGGCCCCTTCGCGTTCTGGCCCTCCTCGTGGACCGCGCGGAGGTGGATGCCGGAGCACGCGTCGAGCTCGATCCGCCCGGAGACGATGGCGGTGAACTCGGCACCGCGGCAGTACTTGAGGCGGGCCAGCCCGACGGGGGAGTCCGCCTTGCAGCCCAGCATGAGCAGTCCGTCGCCGTTGGAGATCTGCTCGACGAGCACCGACCCCTCGGGTCCGCCCGACCGGTTGTAGCAGCCGATGAGGATGTTGCCGTCGCAGTAGTCGGTCCACGAGAGCATGGCGCGAACGCCGTACTGCACGACGTTCTCGAGGCGCACGGCGGTGCGGTTGCAGAAGATCAGCCCCACGTTCGCGCCGCCTCCCGAGACCGCGCCGTCGCTGAGCACGAGGCTGACGATCGCCCCGACCGAGGTGCCGGTCGCACGATTGGCCTGCGTCACCGCGACGGCGCCCGCGGCCGGGCTCCACGCCTGTCGCCTCGTGTTCGGGTAGAACGCCCACTTCGTCGTCTTGTCGCGCCAGAATGCGTCGGTGCGCGGGAGGCCGGGGCCGAGCGCGAAGGTGGCCCCGTTCATCTGGAGCGTGAAGAGGGCGTACGGGTCCGAGCGATCGAGGAAGATCGGGCTGTTGAGCAGGTACGTCCTGCCCGCCTCGAGGGCGAGGCCCGTGCCGCCTGCATCGTACGCGGCTTGGATCGCGGGGGAGTCGTTCGTCGTTCCGTCACCGACGAGGCCGGCGTCGGCCGCGTTCACGAGCGGGAGGATCCCGGCCGTGCCGGCGCCGGAGGCGAAGGCCGAAGCGCCGAGCGCGGTGGCGGTGAGGAAGGCCCTGCGCGTGGAGCTCATGCGAGCGACTCCACCCGGGGCGCCACGGACGGCGACGGTGCGGGCGGCTCGGCATGCCGCTCGCGCAGCCCCGACCGATGCGCCTGATCGCGGAACGAGGCGATCACGCCCGCGGCGGCGAACGCGAACGGGAAGGCCGGGGCGGACACGAACACCGGGGCGCCGACCGACTCGACGATGATGAGGAAGAGCCAGGCGATGCCCGCGACGCGAAGCCAGCGGACGAGCCGGTGCTCGTCGGCCGAGGTCCGTCGCACGAGCGAGACGAAGACCGCGATGATGCCGATGGCGAAGCACGCGGCTCCGAACCACCCCGTCTCGCCCAGGATCGCGGGCCACTGCGTGTCATTCAGGAACATACCGTCCTCGCCCCGTCCGAGTCCGTACACGTCCTCGAAACCGAGGTTCACGTACTCGGGACTGTAGTACAGCGAGGCGTAGAAGCTCCCGTACCTGCCGAAGCCGGCTCCCCACGGGAAGTGGTCCGCGGCCACCTGGAGCGAACCGGTCGTGATCAGCGACCGGGCGGACTCCTGAACGATGTAGATCTCGACGTCTCCGCCGACCAGTTCGAAGAGCGGGGGCGCCACGAGCATGGCGACGAGCGGACCGAAGGCGAGGATCGCGAGGTAGCGGACCGGTCCGCCGTACCGGAGCAGCAGGAGGCCCATGGTGCTCAGCAGGCTCACGATCGACTTCACCTGGAACGTCAGCAACGCCATCGCGCTCGAGAGCCCGAGCAGGACCGCGCTCACCCAGGTCCGGCGCACGAGCAGGCGATAACTGAGCACGCCGACGGCGAGGATCGAACTCAGGCGACCGAACGCGGCCGGATGCTGGAACGGGCCCTGGAGGGCCGGGATGCCGTTCACGATGGCGAACGGCGGACGGTTGGCGACCAACTGGGACCACGGACCGGGCGCCACCAGGTTCGCCACCGCGGTGACGACGAGCACGCCGCCGGCGATCGCCCCCAGCCGCACGAGCACCTTCACGTCCTCGACGTTCCACCGCAGCTGCGCCAGGGCGAACGCGAACACGAGCCCCTTCACGGCGAGGAACATCGCCTGGACGCTCGTGGAGATCGAGACCGAGCCGATGACGGCGCTCAGCATGCCGATGACGATGAACGCGAGGAACCACCACATGCCGGGCAGCGCGACGAGGCGGCGTTCCGTGACCAGTCGCCGCGTGCTGAACGCCACGAGGGCGAGCATGATGACCGCCTCGTCGGCCAGGCTGCCGCCGCTGCCGAGGAAGGTCTGCGCCAGCGTCGAGAGGATGATCGTGCACAGCGCCGCGAACGCGAACGCCTTCGGCATGAACGCGGCGAGCGCGACGAGCACGAACCCGCCGACCACGACCGCGATGAGCGGCGGGGCGATGAGCATCAGGGGCGTCGCGGCCGCGGCGACCAGCGCCCCGACGCCCGCCCACACGGCCGTCGTCGCGCCGACGCCGAGCGTGCGCCGAGGGCGTCGCGTCATCGTGGAGCCTCCGGCCCGATCAGTCGATCGCATCCGCACCGCGGGTCGGTGCGGCATCCAGGACGATGCCCGCGAGCGGTGCCCCGAGATCCGACAACGACTGGACCGACTGCTGGACATCGGCGATGCGGGACCGTCCCGCGCGGACGACGATCACGTAGGCCGAGGCATGCGCGGCCAGCGCGGCGCCGTCGGCCACGGGGAGCAGTGGCCCGGCATCGACCAGGACGATGTCCGACGTGCTGCGCGCTCGATCGAGCACGGCGCCGAGCTCGTCGGATTCCAGCATCTCGCTGAAGTCGCCCCCGAGCGCCGATGTCGGGATGAGGGTGAGGTTCGGCGCCACCGTGGTGGTGGCCACGGCGGTTGCGGTGGCCGTCGCGGTGCCGTTGCCCCCGCCCGCGCCGGCGCCGATGCCCGAGTCGCCCGTGAGTCGGTCGGCTAGCCCGCCGGCCGGATCGACGGCGAAGGCCTTCGCGAGCGCGGGTGCCCTGAGGTTGCCGTCCACCAGCGTGACGCGGCGGCCGGCCTCGGCCAGCGAGAGCGCGAGGTTGGCCGCCACCGTGGACTTGCCGTCGCCGTACTCCGGTGACGAGAGCACGATGACCGGCGCGCCGGCGCCCGTGCCGGCGGTCGACGCGACCGGCACGCGCTGTCGCAGGAGGCGGAAGGACTCGGCGAACGCGCTGAGCGGCTTCGCCGTGAACAACAGCGGGAGGGAGCGCAGCGAACGATCGCGTGGGATCGCGGCGAGGAGCGCGACGTCCGTGGCCTTGCGGAGGTCCCGCACGCCCCGGATGCGTCGGTTGAGGCTCTCCCGCAGGACGACGACGATGAACGCGATCGCCAGCCCGGCTGCCAGGGCGACCAGCGTGTTCACGAGCGGCGCACCGGTGACCGGCAGGTCGGCCAGCGGCGGCTCCTGCAGCACGGTCGGCTTCAGCGGGACCGCACTCTGCAGGCCCTTCTCGGGATCCTCGATCGTCGCGAGGAGACTGTCCATCACGGCGTCGGCCAGTTCGACGGCCTCCTGCGGCGAATCGGCGGTCGCGGCGACGAACATCACCGGCGACTCCTCCGTGATGCCCGCCGAGACCCGCTCGGCGAGGTCGGAGGGCGTCTCGTCGAGCGCGAGGGCGTCGATCGCGGGCTGCAGGACCAGCGGCGTCACGGCGACCTGCGAGTAGAGCGCCGTCATCTGGATGGCCACGGTGTTGCCCTGCACCACCTCTTGCGTGCTCGTCGCCTCGGCGGTCGGCGTGAAGAGCAGCTCTCCCGCGGTCTGGTACTGGGGCTTCACCGATGCCGAGTACAGGACGCCTGCGGCGAGCGCGGCGAGCAGGATGGCGACGATGACGACCCAGTTCCGCCTGATCGTTCGCATGCTGTCATGGAGTTCCACTCGGTCCCCTTTGTGTTGTCGGTCGGCTTCGTGTCACGGCTGATGGGGTCACTCGGATGGAGTGCCGGAGGGCGGCATCCGGCTTCGCGGCCCGATGCGAGACGAGCGGCGGCTCATCCGAGCGCCTCCGTGAAGAACTCGAGCAAGGCATCGCTGACCGCAGGCGCCAGCAGGCTCACCCCATGGGCGCCGGTGCGACCGATGATCACCTCGGAGCTCACTCCGGCGGAGTCGAGCGCCGCGTGCATGGCCTCCACCTGCTCGGCCGGGACGAGTTCGTCCTCGCCGTTCACCAGGAGCATCGGGGGATCCGTCGGATCGACGTGCAGCGCCGCCGATGCCTCGGCCGACTGCGGGCAGACGTCGGCCGCAGGGCTCTCGCAGTCGAGATAGGCGAGGATCATGCCGATCGCCTCCTCGGAGGGACGGCCGAGCGAGAGCGCCTCCTCGGTCATCAGCGAGACGCCCGAGAGGGAGGCCACCGCGGCGACGCGGGCACCCGTGTCCAGCGGACCGTCGCCGAGCGTGCCGACCTCCTGCGCGAGGATCGCCCCCGCCGAACTGCCGAGCACCCCGATGCGCTCCGGGTCGATGCCGAAGCGCTCGACCTGCGCATCCTCGCGGAGCCAGGTGATCGCCGACTGCACGTCCTGCACCTGACCCGGGTAGACGGTCGAGGGCACGAGCCGGTAGTCGATGGAGAACGCCGCGAATCCCGCCGTGGCGAAACGGGTGCACAACTCGCGCATGCCACCGGCGACGCGGTTTCCCTCGGTGAATCCGCCGCCGTGCAGCAGGACGACGGCGGGTGCCGGCTTCCCGCCGTCGGGGAGGCAGGCATCGAGGAGCAGTTCCTGGTCGCCCGCCGTCGCGAACGGAACCTTCTCCGTCACTGAGGCGTCGGAGTCGGCGTCAGCCGGTGCGATCGCGCATCCGCCCAGCAGGAGCAGCGATGCGCACGACAACGCGAGCATGGTGCGTCGGCCGAGCGCGATGCCCGGGCCGTGCGGGCGACGTGCTCCGGGTGATTGCATGGAATCCATCGGCGTCGCTCCCCTCGGTTGTGGTGCTCCCGAGGTGGCTCGCGAGCAGTGCTGCTCCGCGGCATCGCGTCCGTCCCGTCCATTCCATCGTCGCGACCATGCCGGGCGGTGACGGGCTCGTGTCGAACGTGTTAACTCTCGAACACGCGCCCGCGTCCGTCATCCGGCCCTGGATCGGGCCCGAACGTGACGGGTGTGTTAACTCTGCGTGAGATGCGTGACCGATCTCCGTCCTTGCTCATAGATTGAGGCCCAATCGAGGGAGACGCTCTTGACTCAAGCCATTGCAACGCAGATGGCGAGGAGTTCGAGGGGGACGCGGCAACTGACCTGGGCGCAACGCTACGGTCGGATGCTGGTCTCCACCGACCTTCTCGTCGTGACCGTAACCGTGTTCGCGGCACAGTACTTCGGGGGAGTGCGGGCGCCCGCTCGGGATGCCTCGCCATTCGAACTCGCCGCGCACATCCCGCCCACGTCCTCAGGACTGCTCGCGTTCGGCATGATCACGGTCTGGATGCTCGCGCTCAGCGTGTCGGGGAGCCGATCTCCTCGGGTCGTCGGCACCGGGGCGGCCGAATACCGCCGCGTCGTGCACGTGACGTTCGTCGTCTTCGGCACGGCGGGCCTGCTCGCGTACGTGCTCTCGATCGACGGACTGGAGTGGTTCCTCGCGATCGCGCTCGCCGTCGGTCTCGTCGGCCTCCTGGCCAACCGCTGGGCCTGGCGCAAGTGGCTCGCGCGGCGACGCCGAGACGGGCAGCTGTCGAGCCGGGTCCTGCTCGTCGGGTCCGAGTCGTCGATCGCGACCATCGCCCGGGACCTCGGCAAGAGCCCCGAGGCCGGGTTCAAGGTGGTCGGCGCCTGCACGCCGAGCGGCATCGTCAGCGGCACGATACCGGGAACAGACATCCCGATGTCCGGGTCGATGAACAACCTGATCGAGGCGCTGGACGCCGTCGGGGCCGACACCGTCGTGATCACGAGCTCGAACGAGCTCGCGGCCGACAAGGTCCGCGAGCTCAGCTGGAAGCTCGAGCCGGGACGCCACCACCTGGTCGTCGCACCGAGCCTCACCGACATCGGCGGACCGCGCCTGCACACGCGTCCGGTCGCCGGCCTCCCGCTGATCCACGTGGAGACGCCGCGGTACGACGGCGGCAAGCTCTACGCGAAGCGCCTGTTCGACATCATCCTCTCCGGCGCGCTCATCCTCTTCCTCTCCCCGGTGCTGCTCGGCATCGCGCTCATCGTCAGGCTCAGCACGCCCGGTTCGGTCATCTTCCGTCAGGACCGGATCGGCCGGCGGGGCGAGCACTTCGAGATGCTCAAGTTCCGGAGCATGTACGAGGACGCCGAGGCCAGGCTGGCCGACCTGGCGGCCCTCGACCGCGACGAGGGCAACTCGGTGATGTTCAAGATGAAGGACGACCCCAGGGTCACGCCGATCGGCCGCATCCTGCGTCGCTACAGCCTCGACGAACTGCCGCAGCTGTTCAACGTCTTCCTCGGCTCGATGTCGATCGTGGGTCCGCGACCGCCGCTCGAGCGCGAGGTCGAGCAGTATGCGCGGCACGTGCACCGCAGATTCCTCGTCAAGCCCGGCATCACCGGCCTCTGGCAGGTGAGCGGCCGGTCGAACCTCGATTGGGACGAGACCGTGCGCCTGGATCTCTTCTACGTCGAGAACTGGACGATGACGGGCGACCTGATCATCCTCTGGAAGACCTTCAGGGCGGTCGTCGGCAGCGACGGCGCCTACTGATGGCCGTGGGAGGGTTCTCCACAACTTCTCCGCGGCCGGAGCGGCCGGCGAGTATACTCGCCTCACCGTGACGACCCTTCGCGTCCCGGGTCCGGGACTCGAGGAGGAGTCGAAGATGGATCTGCTGCCATTCGTGTTCCTGGCCGCATGGGTGGCGGGCGCCTGCGTCCTGGCGGTCTTGCTCGGTCGCGTCATCCGCCGATCCCGACGAGACGAGCGTCCCGTCGTCGAGCCGCTGATGAACGTGCGCGTCAGCCACGACACGCGCAACGAGCGCTGACCTTCGCATCGGGTCCGGCTCGGCGACCTCGCCGATCGGTGTTGCGCGAGCGCCTCACCGTTCGTGCAGCTGCGCGCCGACGACGGCCGCCAACTCAGACGCATGCCCTCGCCGCAGATCGATGCGGCTGAGCAGGGCCGCTGGCCGATGGGCAGATCAATGCCCGGAAACGACGAAACCCCCTCCCGAAGGAGGGGGTTTCGCTGTGTGTCGGGGTGACAGGATTTGAACCTGCGACCTCGTCGTCCCGAACGACGCGCGCTACCAAGCTGCGCCACACCCCGGTGCCCTTGCGGGCCTCAACAAGGATAGCCGATAAACGGGGCCGTCCCGACCACGGTTCGCGCCGCACGGAGACGACGGTCGTGCCCGAGTCGGAACGGCAACCCGACGGCCCGGCTCAGCTCGACGCGACGAGGGTGATCAGCGTGGCCTCGGGCGGGCACGCGAAGCGAACCGGCGCGTAGATGGAGGTTCCCAGTCCGGCGGACACGTTCAGGTACGCGGAGCGGAGGCCGTGACGCCAGACGCTCAGGCCCTTGACCTTCTCGCGCGGAATGTCGCAGTTCGTGACGAGCGCGCCGAAACCGGGCACGCAGACCTGCCCGCCGTGCGTGTGGCCGGCGAGGATCAGCTGCGCGCCGTGGTTCACGAACGAGTTCAGGACGCGCTGGTACGGCGCGTGCGCGACGCCCACGGTGACCGTCGGCCGGTTCGGCGAGGCGGATGCCACGTCGGGCCAGGACTCGTCGCCGAGCGGGTCTTCGGCGCGGAGGTCGTCGATGGCGCTCGCGATGAGATCGAGTCGGTCGAAGCCCTTGTGCGGGTCATCGACCCCGAAGAACTCGAAGTGGGTGCCGCGCAGGTCGAGGCTCGTCGCCGTGTTGTCCAGGTCGGTCCACCCGAGTTCGGCGAAGTAGGCGTGCAGGGCGTCGATGTCGAGCCGGGCGCTGCGGGGCACGTGCCCCGATGGGCCGGAGAAGTAGAGGAACGGGTTCTTCAGCACAGGCCCGAAGTAGTCGTTCGACCCGTTGACGAAGATGCCGGGAACGCCCCGGAACGGCTCGAACGCGGCACGGATGCCCTCGAGCCCGCGCTCGTGGCCCAGGTTGTCGCCCGTGTCGACCACGAGGTCGGGCTCGAGCTGCGCGAGGCTGCGCACCCAGGCCTGCTTCTCATGCTGCCAGGGTGCCATGTGCAGGTCGGAGAGGTGCAGGACCTTGATCGGCTCCGAGCCGGCGGGAAGCACGGGCACCTCGACGCGGCGCAGCGTCCAGCGCTTGCGCTCGACGAGTGAACCCCAGGCGAACGCGGCAGCGCCAGCCGCGCCGACCGCGAGTGCGATCTGCGCGGCCGGCGCGAGCTTCGAACGGCTCAACCCTCGCCGCCGGCTTCCGTGTCCTCGCCGTCGGTGTCCTCGCCCGGCTTCTCACCTGGGCCACCTCCGGCCTCCAGCTTGCCGACGCTGATCGTGATGGTGTCGCCGGCCCTCACGGCTGCGTCGGAGCCCGGGTTCTGCGAGAGCACGGTGCCGGCCTTCGTCGGGTCGGTCGTCGCCTCGTCCTGGCGCTTCACCTTGAACCCGGCCTCCTTCAGGGCGGCCTCGGCCGCGTCGGCCTGCTGGCCGACCACGTTGGGCACCGCACCGAGGTTGCCCCGGCTGACCTTCAGCATGATGAGGGAGCCGCGAGCCGCCGTGCCCGTGGCGCTCTGCTCGCCGATCGTGCCCTTGGGCTGGGCCGAGTCGACTTCGCCGTCGAGCGCGACGCCGAAGCCGGCCGCCTCGAGCGCCTGCTTCGCGGCATCGGGGGCGAGGCCGAGCACGCTCGGGACGTTCGCCTGGGGCGCGTTGAGGAACTCGCCCTTCGGCTCGGGGAACGGGTCGCCGCCGTACTTCATGTTGGCGAAGTCCATGACCCGCGGCCAGATGTTGTGACGCAGCACCGCAGCCTGCTCGCCGTTGATGTACGTCTGGCGCAGGTCGACCTGTCCGGTGGAGTTGTAGACGCCGACCACGGTGGCGACCTTCGAGGAGGCGCCGCTCATCCACGTCGCCACGTTCTCGTCGGTGGTGCCGGTCTTGCCGATCATCGGCGTGTCGGAGGTGTCCATCTTGTAGAGCGAGGACGTGCCGGTGCCCTGCGTCATGACCTTGTTCAGGGCGTAGGTCATTCCGGCCGCGACATCGGCGGTGATCGCCTGGGTGCACGTAGATTTCGGTGCTTCGACCGGATTCCCTTCGGCGTCCTCGATGCGATCGATCGCGATCGGCGTGCACGACACGCCGCCGCCGGCGTATGCGGCGAACGCCGTGGCCATCGAGAGCGGTGCGATCTCCTCGGTTCCCAACACGGCCGAGGGGCCGAACGGGATGGGGTCGCCGTCGCTGTTGATGCCCTCGCCGAGTGGCTTGCCGTCAGCGCGGCCGGCGCTCATGAGCGCCGTCGCGGTGTTCTTGATGCCGCAGAGGTCGAGCTGCTTCGCCATCGCGACGAAGCCCGTGTTCTCGGAGTTGATGGTGTTGAACAGCGCCGTCCAGAAGCCGCCGTTGCCACCCTCGTCGTTGCCGGGATCCCAGCCGCCGGCGTCGACCGGGCCGTTGCAGCTGTCGTTGAACGTGCCCCAGTTGCTGCGCTTGGTGGCGTTCATGCTCTCGTTCAGCGAGTGGCCCTCCTTCAGCCACTCGGCGAGCGTGAAAGTCTTGAAGGTCGAGCCCGGCTGGAAGCCGCTCGACCCGCCGTAGTCGATGCCCGCGTTGTAGTTGACCGCGGAGTAGTTGTCGCCCGTGACCTCGGGGTCGACGTTGTAGTCGGTGTTCTGCACCATCGCGAGGATGCGACCGGTGCCCACCTCGACCGAGACCACCGAGCCGCCGAGATCCATCTCGGGGATGGACGACGGCACGTTCTCGCGAAGCGCCTGGGTCGCGACATCCTGCATCTGCATGTCGATCGTCGTGTAGATGTTCAGGCCGCCGCGCGAGAGCTTCTCGGCACCCTCGTTCACGTCGGGAGTTGCCGGGTCGTCCATCTTGTCCTTGATCTCCCACGTCACGTAGTCGCAGAAGTAGGCGTAGTACGGCGAGGCCTGGCACCCGGTGGTCGGCTCGTGGATCGCGGGCTGCACGGGAGTCGCGACGGCGGCGTCGTAGTCCTCCTTGGTGATCTTCTTCTCGTCGAGCATCTCCTTCAAGATGTAGTCGCGACGGGACTTGTTGTCGGCGTACGGCACGTTCTCGCCGTCGACCACGGTGTTGGCGCCGTTCGTCTCGCTCTCGGGGTAGTCGAGGCGGAACTTCTCGGGCCAGTTCACGATCGCGATGAGGCTCGCGGCCTGGGGCAGCGTGAGGTCCTTCGCGTTGGTGCCGAAGTAGTACTGCGCGGCGGACTGCACGCCGTACACCTGGCCGCCGAACGCGGCGATGTTGAGGTATCCCTTGAGGATCTCGTCCTTCGGGTACTTCTTGTCGATGGAGATCGCGTAGCGCATCTCCTTCAGCTTGCGCTCGGGAGTCGTGGCCGTCGCGTCCTCGTACGCGGCCTTCTTCTCCTCTTCGGTCTTCGCCTCGTTCATGCCGTTGTTGATGAGCACGTTCTTGACGTACTGCTGCGTGATCGAGGAGCCGCCTCGCGTCGCGCCGCCCGGGATGAACTCGTTCGCGACGGCGCTCAGCGTGCCCTTGATGTCGATGCCGCCGTGCTCGTAGAACCGGGGGTCCTCACCGGCGACCGCGGCGTCCTTCAGGTACTGGGAGATGTAGTCGAACTCCACCTCCTCGCGGTCGTCGTCGTAGAACGACGTGATGGCCGCGGGGGAGCCGTCGGGCTGGATCGCGTAGATGGTCGACTTCTGCGCGAGCTCGTCGATGTCGAGGAAGCCGGGGAGGTTCTCGAACATCGTGATGCTGTTGTTCGCAGCCAGGCCGGTGACGGCGAGGGCGGGCGTCACCGCGGCGGTCACCAGGACGCCGGCGAGGGCGCTCATCCCGACGAATGCGAGCACTCCGGTGCCGAGGTCGCTCATCGAAGGTTTTTGGGCAGACATATAGTGGAGCGTAACGGAGAAGGCTGACAAACCGCGGCACGGACGCTGGGTGTACCCATGGCGCCCGAGCGAGTCGAGCCGTCGGCCGCCGCCGTTCCACCAGCCGCTGTCGACGTCAGAGACGAGAATCACATGGTCACCTGGGAGTACATCACCACCCCGCTCCTCATCCACAACACCGCGGCGATCCTGAACAACTGGGGATCGGAGGGGTGGGAGCTCGTGCAGGTCGTCCAGGGCCCAGAGGGCGGACTCGTCGCCTACCTGAAACGCCCCGCCGGCGACTCGGCCTCCGCCGCGGCGTCCGCGGGTGCGGCCGCAGCGGCCCAGGCCTCGAAGGCGTTCGAGGGCGAGGGGCGGGCCTGATGGCCGGGTTCGAGGCGCGCCTCGCCGAGCTCGGCATCGAGCTGCCGGATGTCGCGCCCCCCGTCGCGGCGTACATCCCCGCGGTGGCAACGGGCCAGTACGTCCACACGTCGGGCCAGCTGCCCTTCACCGCGGGCGCGCTGCCCGCGACCGGCAAGGTCGGCGACGGCCACGGACTCGTGCCGGCCGAGGACGCCAAGGCGTATGCCCGCACCTGCATCCTCAATGCGCTCGCGGCCGTGCGTGCCGAGATCGGGTCCCTCGATCGCGTGGCCCGCATCGTGAAGGTCGTCGGATTCGTGGCATCCGACCCCTCGTTCACCGGGCAGCCGGGCGTGATCAACGGCGCCTCCGAGCTCCTGGGCGAGGTGTTCGGCGACGCCGGGCGCCACGCCCGCTCGGCGGTCGGCGTGGCCGTCCTGCCGCTCGATTCGCCCGTCGAGGTGGAGCTGCTCGTCGAGTTCGCCTAGACCGCGACGTCGTACCCGCCCTCGTCCGCCCGTGTCCACGTCGACCCGGTGGGCGGGGGCGGTGTCGGATGCCGCGCCTAGACTTGTCGGTGACATGATGCTGATCCTCGACCCCGACGACCCGGCCGGCTGGCGCGAGGCGCCCGCCGCTGTTCCCGGCACGCCCGCGGCATCCGGCAACCGCTTCACCGAAGGCCTGAATCCAGAGCAGCGCGAGGCGGTCGAGTACCGCGGCCAGGCGCTGCTCATCGTGGCGGGCGCCGGTTCGGGCAAGACCCGCGTGCTCACGCACCGCATCGCCGGCCTCATCGACAGCCGCGAGGCCTGGCCCAGCCAGATCCTCGCCATCACGTTCACGAACAAGGCCGCGGCCGAGATGCGCGAGCGCGTCGAGAGCCTGCTCGGCGAGGGCGCCTCCGGCATGTGGATCTCGACGTTCCACTCGGCGTGCGTGCGCATCCTCCGGCGCGAGGCCGAGGCCATCGGGCTGTCGTCGACGTTCACGATCTACGACTCGGCCGACACGCGAACGGTGCTGAAGCGCATCATCAAGGAACTCGACGCCGACACGATGGGCTTCACGCCCGCGAGCGCGCAGTCGAAGATCTCCAAGCTCAAGAACGAGCTCTCCGACGTCGAGACGTACGCGCGCAACGCGAACATGAACGACCCCCAGGAGGCGATGTTCCTCGAGATCTTCCGGCAGTACACGCGTCGGCTGCGGGCGGCCAGCGCGCTCGACTTCGACGACCTCATCGCCGAGACGGTCTACCTGTTCCGCGCCTTCCCGAACGTCGCCTCCCTCTACCAGCGGCGATTCCGCCACATCCTGGTCGACGAGTACCAGGACACGAACCACGCGCAGTACTCCCTCATCCGCGAGTTCACGCAGCCGGTGCCCGCCGAGCGCGTCGCCGAGATGTCCGAGCACGGGTTCAACGTGAGGGGCATCACCGACGCCTCGGGCGGCATCCCGGGCGCGAGCCTCACCGTGGTCGGCGACTCCGACCAGTCGATCTACGCGTTCCGCGGAGCCGACATCCGCAACATCTCGGAGTTCGAGCGCGACTTCCCCGGTGCGAAGGTCGTCCTGCTCGAGCAGAACTACCGGTCGACGCAGAACATCCTGTCCGCGGCGAACGCGGTGATCTCGAACAACTTCGACCGCAAGGACAAGAAGCTCTGGACGGCCGTCGGCGACGGCGAGAAGATCACGGGCTACACGGGGTACACGGCCCACGACGAGGCGCAGTTCGTGGCCGACGAGATCGAGGCCCTGCACCGGGCGGGCGTGGCCTATCGCGACATGGCCGTGTTCTACCGCACCAACGCGCAGACGCGCGCCCTCGAGGAGATCTTCGTGCGCTCCGCGCTGCCGTACCGGGTGGTCGGCGGCACGAAGTTCTACGAGCGCGCCGAGATCAAGGACGCCATGGCGTACCTCATCTCCGTGGCGAACCCGCTCGACGAACTCGCCCTGCGCCGCATCCTGAACACCCCGAAGCGGGGTATCGGCCCCGCGACCGAGACGGCCCTCTCCGGCTTCGCCGAGGCGAACGGTCTCTCCTTCCGCGAGGCGATGCGCTCGGCCGACGCGCTCGGCCTCGGGCCGAAGGTGACCGGGGCCATCATGGCGCTCGCGCGGGTGCTCGACGAGGCCGCGGCCATGCTCGTCCCGTCGAGCGCGGGGGTCGCGGCCGGCACCAACGAGGGCGCGTCCAAGGTCTCCGACGTGCTCGTGTTCCTGCTCGAGAAGTCCGGGCTCATCGACGCGCTGCGCAACAGCCGGGACCCGCAGGACGAGACCCGCGCCGAGAACGTCGACGAGCTCGTCGCCCAGACCCGTGACTTCGACCGCGACAACCCGCAGGCCACGCTCGTCGACTTCCTCACGCAGGTCTCGCTCGTCGCGGCGGCCGACGAGCTCGACGACGCCTCCGGAACCGTCTCCCTCATGACCCTGCACACCGCCAAGGGCCTCGAGTACCACGCGGTCTTCCTCACCGGACTCGAGGAGGGATTGCTGCCGCACCAGATGTCGGCGTCCGAGCCGGGCGGTCCTGCGGAGGAGCGCCGGCTGTTCTACGTCGGCATCACGCGCGCCCGCCAGCGCCTCTACATCTCGCTGGCCATGAGCCGCGCGCAGTTCGGCGAGGTCGCGGTGGCGATGCCCTCCCGGTACCTGCAGGAGATCCCCGAGGACCTCGTCGACTGGAAGCAGTCGCCCGGCATGGCGACCTCGCGAGGCGGCACCCGTCCTCGCGCCCTGAACGCGCGGCCCGGCCAGGGCGGTGCATGGGGCACGCGCGACCGCGACCTCGAGCGGTTCAGCGTCACGGCGTCCGCCAAGCCGAAGGCCGAGTGGGCCAACCGCGTGACGGGCACCGTCCGCGACAACGGCGACCTCACCCTCGAGGCCGGCGACCGCATCCGCCACGTCGACTTCGGCGAGGGCCGGGTCTCGCAGGTCACGGGCGAGGGCACCAAGCGCATCGCCCACGTCAGCTTCGACACGGCCGGGCAGAAGAAGCTGCTCATCAAGATCGCGCCGATCGAGAAGCTGTGACCTGGCAGACCCGCGACCGCCGCACGGTCTACGAGAACACGTGGATCCGCGTGACCGAGGACGACGTCATCCGTCCCGACGGCGAGCCCGGCATCTACGGGGTGGTCGAGATGCGCAATCCGGCCGTCTTCGTCGTCGCCATGACCGACGATGACGAGGTGCTGCTCGTGACGGTCGACCGCCACACCGTCGGCCCGTCGATCGAGGTTCCGGCCGGCGGCACCGACGGCGAGGATCCGCTCCTCGCGGCCCAGCGGGAACTACTCGAGGAGACGGGGTACGAGGCCGCCGAATGGCGGGAGATCGGTCGCATGACCGCCCTCAACGGCATCGCCAGGGCGCCCGAGCACGTCTTCCTCGCGACGGGCCTCGGCGTCGCGGCATCCGCTGCGCACTCCCAGCACGAGGAGGGCATCAGCGAGGCTCGGGCCGTGGCATGGCCCGAGGTGTGGCGGCTGGTGGGCGCCGGTGGGATCACCGACGGCGAGACCATCGCCGCACTCGGGTTCGCGGCGTTGCACCTGAGCCGCGTGTCGTGAGCCCGGCGCGCGACGCCGGCCGCTGGGTGCGGCCGCTGCGCACGCTCGACATCGAGGTCGCCTTCCGCGCCGCCGTCGCGGCCGTCGTGCCGCTCGCCGTCCTGGTCGCCGCCGACCGGACCGAATGGGCCGCATACGCCGCCTTCGGGGCGATGACGGCGATCTTCGGTCGCAGCGAACCCTACGGCACGCGAATCCGCACGGTCACCGCCGCGGCCGCCGCCCAGCTGACCACGACCGGGCTCGGCATCCTGCTCGCCGCGAGCGCGGCGCCGCTCGGTGTGGAGGCCCTGGTGCTGGCAGTGCTCATCACCAGCGTGATCCTCGCCTTCAACCTGCTCGGCGTCGCACCGTCCGGTCCGCTGTTCGCGGTCTTCGGCTTGCTCGTCTGCGCTGCGCAGCCCATCGAGGACGGCACGCAGTGGCAGCGATGGGGCGTCGCGTGGGCCGCGGCGGCGTTCGCGTGGCTCCTCACGATGTCGGGTTGGGTGCTTCGACGGGCGGCGCCGGATCGAGCCGGTTCCGTGTTCCGCGACCTGTCCCGCCGTACGCCGGTCAGGCCGAGGGCGTGGGCGGATCCGAGGCTGTGGCTCAACGTGGTGCAGAACGTCGCGGCCGCGCTCATCGCCGGTGCCATCGCCGTGGCATTCGGCATGGGACACCCGTACTGGGCGGTCGTCAGTGCCGTCGCCGTGATCCCGCCGGCGCGCGCGGCGCACACCGCCCAGCGCGCGGTGCACCGCGTCGTCGGCACGCTCATCGGCGTCGTCGTCACCGGGCTGGTCCTCTGGCCCGAACCGCCGGTCTGGGTGCTGATCCTCGTGATCGCCGTGTGCCAGTTCGGTGCCGAACTGCTCGTCGGCCGGCACTACGGTGCCGCGCTCGTGTTCATCACCCCGCTCGCGCTGACCGTCGTGCACCTCGCCTCGCCCGCGCCGCTGCTCGGGCTGCTCGCCGACCGCGTGCTCGAGACGGTGCTCGGTGCGGGGGTGGGCCTGGCTGCGGTGATCGCCGCGAGGCGCTTCGTCGAGGTGCGTCCGATGCCGCCGGCCACCGGGGCGATGCCGGGCTTGCGAAACGGTTCCTGACCTCTCGGCGCCCCCGCGTCGGGCTGCCACTCCGGCGCACGAATCAATCGCGCGCCTTCGACGGTTCGGATGTCGCATGTATGCTACATCTGATAGTGAACCGACGATGCAGTCGAGGGGAGCGGTGGAATGACCGACCAGCCGATCGTCCACGTCCGTGGGCTCCGAATGGAGTACTCGGGCCGAACGGTGCTCGACGGTATCGACTTGCGCATCGAGCGGGGCGAAGTGGTGGCGCTGCTCGGACCCAACGGGGCGGGCAAGACCACCACCATCGAGATCCTCGAGGGCTTTCGGCAGCGCGCGGGGGGCGAGGTCACGGTGCTCGGCGAGGATCCCGCGCACGCAGGCGATGCCTGGCGCGCTGACGTCGGCGTGGTGCTGCAGTCGTGGCGAGACCACGGCCGGTGGCGGGTGGCCCAGTTGCTCGAACAGTTCGGCGCCCTCTACGGCCCGTATGCGACATCCGATCGCGACCGCCCGTACCGTGCCGGCGACCTCCTCGAACTCGTCGGCCTCGCCCCCCACGCGGGGGCGCAGGTCCGGACCCTCTCCGGCGGGCAGCGGCGTCGTCTCGATGTGGCCATAGGGCTCGTCGGACGACCGCGCCTCCTCTTCCTCGACGAACCGACGACGGGCTTCGATCCGGTCGCCAGGCACGAGTTCCACGAACTCGTCCACCGGCTGAGCGACTTCGACGACACCACCGTGCTCCTGACGACCCACGACCTCGCCGAGGCCGAGAAGATCGCCGGCCGCATCCTCATCCTCGACGGAGGCCGGATCGTGGCGGACGGCAGTGCAGCGGCGCTCGCGCGAGAGGTGGCGGGCATGAGCGAGATCACCTGGCGCGAGGACGGCGCGCGGCACGTGCACAGTGCGGCGGACCCGGTGCCGTTCGTCCGTGACCTGCTCGCTCGGCCCGACACCGAGGTCACCGAGCTGCAGGTGCGTGCCCAGACCCTCGAGGAGACCTACCTCGCGATGGTCGCACGCACCGAATCAGCGGAGGCGGTCACCCCGGTCGGAGAGGTCGAAGCCGCATGAGCGCCGCAGCAGCCCGGCCCGACGGCGAAGCGAGTGCCACGTCGGCCGCGAACGCCAATGCCAATGCCATCCGGGCGGGGGTCCGCCGCGGCCTCATCGAGCACTGGATCTCGCTGCGCACGCCGAGCGAGACCGCCTTCATGGTCATCGGCATTGCCGTCATCGGCGTCGTGCTGTGGGTGAACCGCGATTCCGAGATCGCGCCCGGTGCATCCCTGAACTCCTTCATCCTGCCGAGCATCATCACCATCCAGCTGCTGTTCATCACCTGCTACGGCCTCGCGACTGTCATCGTCACGGAGCGCGAGGACGGGACGCTCATCCGTGCCCGCTCGCTGCCCAACGGGCTGCGCGCGTACTCGACCGGACTCCTCACGCGAACGATGTGCGAACTCGTCGAGATGATGGTGCTCACGCTCGTGATCGCGGCGATCATCCTCGGTTCCTCCTTCGACGTCGGCCCGGCCGGCGTCGCCGTGATCCTCGGCATGCTCGTGCTCGGCACGGTCGCGCTCACGACGTTCGGCTTCGTGCTCGGCACCGTCTTCAAGAACCCGCGCTCGGTCGGCGGCTGGGGCTTCCTCGTCGTGGGCGCCCTCGCGTACGTGTCCGGGCTCGTGCAGCCCCTGGTCTCCATGCCGGCATGGGTGCAGGTCATCGGACAGGGCTCCCCGCTGTTCTGGATCGGGCAGGCCTTCCGGTGGGCGTTTCTTCCCCCGGAGGCCGGAGCGATGGAGCCCGGAGGGGACTGGCAGCTCGGCATCGCGTTCGCAGTCGTCGCCGCGTGGGCGATCGTCGGCCTCGTGCTCGCACCCCGGCTGCTCCATCGAGTCGCACGCCGGGAGACCGGGTCGGCCATCGAAGCGCGCCGGCAGGCCGCGCTGCAGCGCGCATGACCGACCCGGGCCGAGCCGAGCGCGCGGGCGACCGCAGCGGCGAACGCGCCGACGTGGTCCATAATCGCGTCGCCATGCTGCGCGCAGAGCGACGCGTCACCCGCCGGGAGTTCGCCGAGGCGATCGGCGTGCACTACCAGACCGTCGGATACCTCGAGCGGGGCGAGTTCAACCCGAGCCTCCACCTCGCGCTGCGCATCGCGCGGTTCTTCGAGGTCCCGGTCGAGTTCGTCTTCTCGCTCGACGAGTTCGCCCGTATCGGCCCTCGGAACCCGTGATGCGCCGATTCTGAGGCGCAGTGCAAGCGGAGTAGCATGGACGACGGCCCCGTATCTCTCGACTTCGAGAGACTTTCGCGGGGCGACACCCACCAGCCACTGTGCGCGGTCGCGCGTGCGGACCGATTGGAAGTAGAGCGTGGATCTTTACGAGTACCAGGCCAGAGACCTGTTCGAGCAGTACGGGGTGCCGGTGCTCCCCGGCATCGTCGCCGACACCGCCGAGGAGGTCCGCGCAGCGGCTGAGAAGCTCGGAGGCGTGGTCGTCGTCAAGGCGCAGGTGAAGACGGGCGGCCGCGGCAAGGCCGGCGGCGTCAAGGTCGCGAAGAACCCCGATGAGGCGTTCGAGGCGGCCCAGGCCATCCTCGGCCTCGACATCAAGGGCCACGTCGTCAAGCGCGTCATGGTCGCCGGCGGCGCGCGCATCGCCCAGGAGTTCTACTTCTCGGTGCTCCTCGACCGGGCCAACCGCTCCTATCTCTCGCTCACGAGCGTCGAGGGCGGCATGGAGATCGAGCAGCTCGCCGTCGAGAAGCCCGAAGCCCTCGCCCGTATCGAGGTCGACCCCATCGCCGGCATCGACGCGGCGAAGGCCCGTGAGATCGCGGTCGCCGCGAACTTCCCGGCCGAGCTGGTCGACAAGGTCGCCGACGTCTTCGTGAAGCTCTACGAGGTCTACAAGGGCGAGGACGCGACGCTCGTCGAGGTGAACCCGCTGATCCTCGACGAGGACGGCAACGTCATCGCGCTCGACGGCAAGGTCACGCTCGACGAGAACGCCGAGTTCCGCCACGCGGGTCACGCGCTCCTCGAGGACAAGGACGCGGCCGACCCCCTCGAGGCCAAGGCCAAGGCGCTCGAGCTCAACTACGTCAAGCTCGACGGCGAGGTCGGCATCATCGGCAACGGCGCGGGACTGGTCATGTCCACCCTCGACGTCGTCGCGTACGCGGGCGAGAACCACGGCGGCGTCAAGCCCGCCAACTTCCTCGACATCGGCGGCGGAGCCTCGGCGGAGGTCATGGCCAACGGCCTCGGCATCATCCTCGGCGACCCGCAGGTCAAGAGCGTGTTCGTGAACGTCTTCGGCGGCATCACCGCGTGCGACCAGGTCGCCAAGGGCATCGTCGGCGCGCTCGCCGAGCTCGGCTCGACCGCGAACAAGCCGCTCGTCGTGCGCCTGGACGGCAACAACGTCGTCGAGGGCCGTCGCATCCTCGAGGAGGCGGCGCACCCGCTCGTCACCCTCGCCGAGAACATGGACCAGGGCGCCGACAAGGCCGCCGAGCTCGCGAACGCCGCGTAGAAGAAGGACTGCAGAGCAATGACGATCTTCCTCAACAAGGACTCCAAGGTCATCGTCCAGGGCATCACCGGCGGCGAGGGCTCCAAGCACACCGCGCGCATGCTCGCGGCCGGTACCCAGGTTGTCGGTGGCGTGAACGCCCGCAAGGCCGGCACCACCGTGCTGCACACCGACGCCGACGGCAACGCCGTGCAGCTGCCGGTGTTCGCCTCGGTCGCCGAGGCCATCGAGCAGACGGGGGCGGATGTCTCCATCGCGTTCGTGCCCCCGGCGTTCACCAAGGACGCCGTGATCGAGGCCATCGACGCCGAGATCCCGCTGCTGGTCATCATCACCGAGGGCGTGCCCGTGCAGGACTCCGCCGAGTTCTGGGCGTACGCCAAGGAGAAGGGCGACACGACCCGCATCATCGGGCCGAACTGCCCCGGCATCATCAGCCCCGGTGAGTCGCTCGTCGGCATCACCCCGGCGAACATCACCGGCAAGGGCCCGATCGGCCTCGTGTCCAAGTCGGGCACGCTCACGTACCAGATGATGTACGAGCTGCGCGACCTGGGCTTCTCGACCGCCATCGGCATCGGCGGCGACCCCATCATCGGCACGACCCACATCGACGCCCTCGCGGCGTTCGAGGCCGACCCCGAGACGAAGGCGATCGTGATGATCGGCGAGATCGGCGGCGACGCCGAGGAGCGCGCGGCCGACTTCATCAAGGCCAACGTCACCAAGCCGGTCGTCGGCTACGTGGCCGGCTTCACCGCTCCCGAAGGCAAGACGATGGGTCACGCGGGCGCGATCGTGTCCGGCTCCGCCGGCACGGCGCAGGCCAAGAAGGAGGCCCTCGAGGCCGCCGGCGTCAAGGTCGGCAAGACGCCGTCCGAGACCGCCGCCCTCCTCCGCGAGGTCTACGCCGCCCTCTGACCCAGGGGTCGCGGCGGCGCGTGTGCGGCGCCGCGACCGGATTCTGCACCGAACGCCCGTCCCCGTCCGTTCGCGCCTCGCGCGATCGGACGGGGACGGGCGTTCTCGCGTCATGGCTCGCGCATCCGTCGCAACTGCTGTGCCCGGACCACCGCCGCCGATATGGTGTGGGAAGGCGAGTCCGAGGGGGACGGCATGGGGACGACACGGGACGACGAACTGCTGGCACGCATCGAGGCGCTCGAGGCCGAGAACGCGAGATTGCGGGACGAGGTGGCCGCGCCGGCCGCCGCCGGTCCCGGCCGCGAGGCGAAGCGCTCGTCAGGACGCGCACGAGTGGCCGTCGCGACGATCCTCGTGCTCATCGGCGCCATCCTGACCCCGGTCGCCGTGCTCGGCGGGTGGGCGAAGAACCAGCTCGTGGACACCGACACCTTCGTCGCCACCTTCGCGCCCATCGCCGAGGACCCCGACGTGCAGGCCTACGTCGCCGACGAGGCGACGACGGCGATCCTCGATGCGGCCGACATCGAGGGGCTGACCTCGTCGGTCTTCGACGGCATCGCGGAACTCGGGCTGCCGCCGCGGGCGGAGCAGGCGCTCCAGCTCCTCGAGGGCCCGGCGACGCAGGGCATCCAGACGCTCATCGGGCAGATCGTGAATCGGCTCGTCACCTCCGAGGCCTTCAGCGAGATCTTCGAGCAGGCGCTCCGCACGACGCACACCCAGACCATCAAGGCGCTGCAGGGCGATCCCGACGCCGCACTCGAGATCACGGAGTCCGGCGAGATCGGCATCCAGCTGGGTCCGATCGTCGAGGCGGTCAAGCAGCGACTCGTCGACCAGGGCGTCGGATTCGCGTCGGCGATCCCCGAGATCGACCGCACGATCGTCGTCGCGAAGTCCGAGGCGATGACCACGGTGCAGCTCGTGTACCAGCTCGCGGTGTCCGCGGGCACGTGGCTTCCCTGGGTCGCGCTGCTGTTCCTGATCGCGGGGATCCTCGTGGCCCCTCGCCGGCGCACGGCGATCGTCTGGACCGCGTCGACCCTGGCCGTGATGATGGCGATCCTCGCGAGCGGATTCGGCATCGGCCGCCTCTACTTCATCGGCAGCGTCTCGCCGGGCATCGTTCCGACCGGAGCGGCCGAGGTCATCTACGACCAGATCATCGAGCGCATGTTCGCCACCACGGTCGCGCTCATCGTCTTCGCGGTCGCGGTGGCGCTGATCACCTGGCTGAGCGGGCCGGGCCCTCTGCCGGTGCGGCTGCGCGGGTTCGCCGACGCCGGGTTCGGCTCCGTCCGTCGTGCCGCAGCCGCCCGCGGACTGACCACCGGCAGGTTCGGAGCCTGGCTGGGCCGTCAGCGATCGGCCGTGGCCACGGTCATCATGCTCGGAGCCGTCGCCGTGATCCTGTTCGTACGGCCCATCTCCACTGGTCTCGTGGTCTGGACGATCGTCATCGCACTGCTGCTCATCGTGGTCGTCGAGCTGCTCCAGCGTCCTCCGCTCGAGGTGGCGGAGGCCGAGGCGGCGGCGGCGGAAGCCGAACTGGCCGAGACGGAGTGGGCGGATGCGGCCGCCGAGGCCGAGCGCACGTCCGGCACCGCGGGATCCGCGCCCGTCGAGGACCTGGGACCGGCGGATGCCGCACCCGGCGCCGGAGGCGACACCGCCGTGCTCGAGGGGGTCGACGAGGGCTCCGCCGCGGCATCCCATGGGGGCACCGCCGTCCTCGTCGAGGCATCCGAGGCATCCGAGGCCGACGTCGCAGCCGCGGCCGCCGACGCGCAGGCGACCGACGTGATCGAGACGGGCGATGCGGCGGCGCCCAAGCCGGCGAGTCCGAAGAAGCGCGGGCGTCCTGCCCGCTGACGGGCGTGCGCCGGGCTAGGCTCCCGGAGGAATGAGAAGGACCACCATCGCCCTGCTCGCCTCCCTGGAGGCGTTCGTCGCAGCGCTCATCGGCTTCGCCCTCGCCTTCGTGCCGCTCATGCTGCTGTGGGCCGTGCACTTCGGCCTGGCCGTCGACATCATGGCGTTCGTGCACGCGGCGGCCGGGGTCTGGCTGCTCGGGCACGGCGTGAACGTCACAGTGCAGGTCGATGCGGTCACGGCCGAGCGCACCGGCCTGGCCGGGGCGGGCGACCCGTTCCCGATCGCGATCGCGCTGCTCGGCATCGCCCTCCTGACCTTCGCGGCCGGGGTCCGGATCGGGCGCCGGTCCGCCGCGGGCGGGCACGCGCTCACGGGGGCCGTCGCGGCGATGGTCGTGTTCGCCGCAGCGGGGTCCGGTGCGGCAGCGCTCGCCGACACCCCGGTGCTCCACACGAACCCGTGGTGGGCGCTCGCGCTCCCGGCGTTCGTGGTCGGCCTCGGAGCCCTGGTCGGCGCGATCGAGGAGAGCGTGCGCAACCCCTCGACGGATGTCGCGGGCGCGGGCTTCGTGCGCCGCAGGGTGCAGGACCTGCCGCCGCTCCTCGGCGAGGTCACGGTCGCGGCCGTCCGGGTCGGCGGGGGAGCGGCGTTCGGCGTGCTCGCCTTCGCCGCGGCGATGCTCGGCGTGGCGGTCTTCGTCGACTACGCGACCGTGGCAGGCCTGTACCAGGCGCTGGATGCCGGCATCGACGGCGGCATCGCCCTGACGATGGCGGAGCTCGCGATCCTGCCGAACCTCGTGATCTGGGCCGCGGCGTGGATGCTGGGGCCGGGCTTCGCGATCGGCGCGGGATCGTCGGTCGCGCCGGGCGGCACCGTGCTCGGCCCGGTCCCCGGCATCCCGCTGCTCGGCGCGCTCCCGAACGGCGCTCCGCTGCTCGGTGCGCTGCTGCTCGTCGTTCCGGTGCTGCTCGGGTTCGTCGGCGCCTGGATCGTCGGCAGCGCCCGCCGCCGTGCGGACGCCTCGACGGAATGGTGGCGGCCCGTCGTCGTCGCGCTCGCCGTCGCGCTCGTGGCCGGCGTGACGCTCGGGCTGCTCGCGAGGTGGTCGGGCGGGGCCGTCGGGCCCGGACGGCTCGCGGTCGTCGGACCCGACCCGTGGGCGGTCGGCGCCGTCGCGGCCCTCACGATCGGGCTCGGCGCCCTGGCCGGCGGCTTCGCCGCGATGGTGGGGCGCGGGGCGCCCGAGCCGGCGGGCACGTCGCTCGCGCGCCGCGACGACGGGATCGAGCCCGCGGATGCCGCGACGACGGAGGCGTTCGAGCCGAGGGCGACCCCCGCGCCCGTGCCGCGCCCGTCGCCGGCATCGCCCAAGGCGCCCGCGCGGAGCACCGATCGGCCGACCACCACTCCGCCGACCACCGATCGGCCGACCACGACTCCGCCGCCCACCGCTCCGCCGACGACCGCTCCGCCCGCGCGGCGCGACGACGACGAGCCGTGGTGGCGCCGCGACCGGGGCGACGCCCCGCGCGGCGGGGACGCCGACGACACCGAGGCCTTCGACCGCACGGGCCCGCTCGACCGCTGACACCGGCCCGCGGCATCCGCTCGGAACGGGGCGGGCACGGTCAGCGGGTAGGCTCGGATGGTGCTGAAGCTCGTCGTGCTCATCTCTGGCACCGGTTCGAACCTGCGGTCCCTCCTCGAGGCCTCCCAGGACGCCCAGTTCCCCGCCCGGGTCGTCGCCATCGGCGCCGACCGCGACGCCGACGGGCTCGCGCTCGGCGAGGAGTTCGGCATCCCGACCTTCACGGTGCCGTTCACCGCCTTCCCCGACCGCGAGGCGTGGGGCACCGAGCTCATCGCGCAGGTGCGGCTCTGGGAGCCCGATCTCGTGATCCTCTCGGGGCTCATGCGCCTCGTGCCCGCCGCGGTGGTCGACGCCTTCTCACCGCACCTCATCAACACGCATCCGGCCTACCTGCCGGAGTTCCCGGGCGCCCACGGCGTGCGCGACGCGCTCGCGGCCGGCGTCGACCAGACCGGGGCGAGCCTCATCGTGGTCGACAACTCCGTCGACGGCGGGCCGATCATCGCGCAGGAGCGCGTGCCGGTGCTGCCCGGCGACACCGAGTCCTCGCTGCACGACCGCATCAAGCCCGTCGAACGGCGCCTGCTGATCCAGGCCGTGCTCGACATCGCCAATTCCCACCTCGACCTGAAGGAGCTCGCCCGATGAGCGGAGCCACGATCGACCCGAGCCTGTACCGACCCCGCGACGTGGTGCCCGTGCAGCGCGCCCTCATCGCCGTGAGCGACAAGCGCGGCCTCGTCGAGCTGGCGACCGCCCTTGTCGCGGCGGGCGTCGAACTCGTCTCGACCGGGGGCACGGGCAAGGCGATCGCCGACGCCGGCCTGCCGGTGACCCAGGTCGCCGAGGTCACCGGCTACCCCGAGCACCTCGACGGGCGCGTGCGCACGCTGCACCCCGCCGTGCACTCGGGGCTGCTCGCCGACCTGCGACTCGAGCACCACGAGACCCAGCTCGCCGAGCTCGACATCAAGC
The DNA here is from genome assembly GCF_009749395.1 of Agromyces salentinus. GTDB lineage: Bacteria > Actinomycetota > Actinomycetes > Actinomycetales > Microbacteriaceae > Agromyces > Agromyces salentinus. The sequence goes on along the minus strand of NZ_WBIR01000007.1, from coordinate 145,252 downwards.
CGTACGAGCTCGTCGTCGTCAACCTCTACCCGTTCTCCGAGACGGTCGCGGCCGGTGCCGCGCCCGACGAGGCGATCGAGCAGATCGACATCGGCGGCCCGGCGATGGTGCGCGCCTCGGCGAAGAACCACGCGAACGTGGCCGTGGTCGTCTCGCCCGACCGGTACGAGGAGATCGCGGCGGCCGTGACCGCGGGCGGCACGACGCTCGCGCAGCGCCAGGTGCTCGCCCGCGAGGCGTTCCGCCACACCGCGTCGTACGACGTGGCCGTCGCCTCCTGGATCGGCAGCGTCGTCGCCCCCGACCAGCCCGCCGAGGAGTCCCCGTTCCCCGCCTGGGTCGGCGGCACGTGGTCGAAGGACGCCGACCTCCGGTACGGCGAGAACTCGCACCAGAAGGGCGCGCTGTACGCCTCCAACGGCGGACGCCCGGGCATCGCGCAGTCCGTGCAGCTGCACGGCAAGGAGATGTCGTACAACAACTACGTCGACGCGGACTCCGCGGTGCGGGCCGCCTTCGACTTCGACGAGCCGGCGGTCGCGATCATCAAGCACGCGAACCCGTGCGGCATCGCGATCGCATCGGCCGGGGCATCCGACCCGATCGCCGACGCCCACCGCCGCGCGCACGAATGCGACCCGGTGTCGGCCTACGGCGGCGTGATCGCCGCGAACCGCACCGTCACGCTCGCGATGGCCGAGACCGTGTCGGGCATCTTCACCGAGGTGCTCATCGCCCCCGCGTTCGAGGCCGAGGCGCTCGAGCTCCTGATGAAGAAGAAGAACATCCGCCTGCTGACGCTGCCCGAGGGCTTCGAGCCGACCGCCGTCGAGCTGCGGCAGGTCTCGGGCGGCATGCTCCTGCAGCAGGCCGACCGCCACTTCGCACCCGCCGCCGAGTGGACCCTCGCCGCGGGCGAACCCGCCGACGAGGCGACCCTCGCCGACCTCGAGTTCGCGTGGCGCGCCTGCCGCGCGGTCAAGTCCAACGCCATCCTGCTCGCGTCCGGCGGCGCCTCGGTCGGCGTGGGCATGGGCCAGGTCAACCGGGTCGACTCGTGCAAGCTCGCGGTCGAGCGGGCCGGCGACCGGGCCGCGGGCTCCGTCGCGGCATCCGACGCCTTCTTCCCGTTCGCCGACGGGCTGCAGATCCTCCTCGACCGCGGCGTCCGCGCGGTCGTGCAGCCGGGCGGGTCCGTCCGCGACGACGAGGTCGTCGAGGCCGCGCGCGCCGCCGGCGTCACGATGTACTTCACGGGCGAGCGGCACTTCTTCCACTGAGTCCTGCGGATGCCGCGAGCGAGCCCCGCGGCATCCGTCAACCCCGTCGGCGGCGGCATCCGGCGGCGGTATCCTTGAGGCGAACGGCGCTCATGAGGCGCCGGCGACCGTTCCGCCCACAAGGCGGATGAACAAGGAGACCGATCGATGACGATCACCCACGCCCCGACCGCACCCGTCGCGACCGGCGCAGCGCCCACCCGAACCGGCGCGATCCCCGCAGCGGCGGCAGCCCTCCCGCTCGAGGCCCCCGACCACGAACGCGTCCTCATCTCGCGAGGCCGTCGCTCGGGCCTCACCATCATCGTGGCGGTGCATTCCACCCGCCTCGGCCAGGCCCTCGGCGGCGCCCGCCTCTGGCGGTACGCGAGCTGGACCGACGGGCTCGCCGACGCCCTCCGCCTCTCGCAGGCGATGACCATGAAGAACGCCGCGGCCGGACTCGCACGCGGCGGCGGCAAGTCCGTCGTCGTGATCCCCGAGCACGCGGCCCTCGACGAGCGCGCCGTCCGCGCGGCGATGCTCGACCTCGGCGACGCCGTCGAGTCGCTCGAGGGTGCGTACATGACCGCCGAGGACGTCGGCACGAGCGCCGAGCTCATGGCCGTCGTCGCCGAGCGCACCGCGCACGTCTGCGGACTGCCGCCCGAGCAGGGCGGTGTCGGCGAGCCGGCCGATGCCACCGCGGCCGGCGTGCACGCCTCCATCCTCGCGACGCTCGAGCACGTCTTCGGCTCGCGCGACCTCGCCGGACGCCACCTCGTGATCTCGGGCCTCGGCCAGGTCGGCGGACGCCTCGCCCGCTCGCTCGCCGCCGGCGGCGCGCGGCTCACGGTCACGGATGTCGCCGAGGGCAAGCGCGCGCTCGCCGACGAGCTCGGAGCCACCTGGGTCGCCCCCGACGAGGCGCACCGGGTCGAGGCCGACGTCTTCGTGCCGTGCGGACTCGGCGGCGTGCTCACCCCCGAGGTCGTGGGGGAGCTGCGGGTGCGCGCCGTCGTCGGCGCGGCGAACAACCAGCTCGCGAGCCGCGAGGTCGCCGGCCGCCTCACCGAGCGCGGCATCGTCTGGGCGCCCGACTTCGTCGTGAACGCCGGAGGCGTCATCTACCTCGACGTCGCGAGCGCACCCGACGCCGACCAGGCGGAGCTCGATGCCCGCATCGCCGGCATCGGCGACACCGTCGCATCGGTCCTGCGCTCGGCCGAGGAGCACGGCACGACGACGCTCGCGGCGGCGGAGCGGCTCGCACGCGCGCGCCTCGAGGCCGCGGTCTGACCGGGTGGCGGGGGCCGATAGGCTCGTCGGCATGACGTCCCCCGCCGCCACGCCCGTGAGCCCTGCCCGGTTCAAGCCCGCGCCGACCCCCGGACGTCGTGTGCTCGCGGTGTTCGCGTCCTCCGGGGCGGTGGCCCTGCTCGCCGCGGTCACGGCGCTGTTCGCGTTCTTCATCGGCAACGGCCAGACGCCGCAGACCTTCGGCCAGCTCACCGGGCACTTCCTGCTCGCCGGCTTCATCGCGTTCGTGCTCCTGTCCGTCGCGAACGCCGCAGGCGCCACGCGAGCGTGGTTCCTCACCCTCATCACGGGGTTCACCTCGGCCTGCCTCGCCGCGCTCCTCGCGACCACGGTGACGGCCGCGGCCGTCGGCAACCCGCTCTCCGGCCCGCTGTTCATGTTCGTCGTCGGCTCGCTCGTGAGCCTCAACCTGGTCTTCATCCTCGCGGTGATCGCCGGTGAGGTGTTCCTGGCGCCCAAGCTCCTCCGCGCGATCCTGGACTACGCCCCCGAGCGTCCGTCGCGGCGCATCGCGCTCGTCCGCATCCCCGCGACGAACCTCGACGAGGGACTGCTGACGCACCTCGAGCGCCGCCCGGTCGATCACGCCCTCGCCGACGAGCAGTGGGACAACTACTGCGCGGCCCTGCTCTCCGAGGGCTGGGAGACGATCGAGGTCGACGCGGCCCCCGACCTCGCCGATTCCGTCTTCGTCGAGGACACGGTCGTGATGTTCGGCGACCTCGCCGTGCTCGCCAATCCCGGCGCGCTGTCGCGACGGCCCGAGGTCGACGCCGTCGAGCGCGCGGTCCGGTCGATCCCCGGCATCAGCGTGGCGAGCATCCTCGCGCCGGGCACGCTCGACGGCGGCGATGTGCTCAAGGTCGGTTCCACGGTCTACGTGGGCGCCGGGTCGCGCACCAACGCCGAGGGCATCCGCCAGCTGCGGGCGCTCCTCGCGCCCCACGGCTACGAGGTCGTGGCCGTGCCGCTGACCAAGGCGCTGCACCTGAAGAGCGCGGTGACCGCGCTGCCCGACGGCACCGTCATCGGCGATCCCGAGCGCATCGACGTGCCGAGCCTGTTCCCGCGCTTCCTGCCCGTCGTCGAGCCAGAGGGCGTCGCCGTCGTGGCGCTCAGCGACGAGTCGCTGCTCATGTCCTCGGCAGCACCGCAGACGGCTGCGATGCTCTCCAACCTCGGCTACCGGGTGGTCACGGTCGACATCAGCGAGTTCGAGAAGCTCGAGGGCTGCGTCACGTGCCTCTCGGTGCGCGTGCGCTGACGGCGAGATTCGGTGTTGCGCGCCGCGTCGAATCTGTCATAGGCTTCAGGGCTGGCCACGCTCGCCGCAGCCGCATGGAATGAAGACGATGACGACGCAGGAGGACACCATGCAGACAGACAGCTACACTCGCCCGTTCGTGGCCGGTAGCGCTCTGCGTCCGGTGTACCACGTCGTCACGGGCATCTCCGGGTAGATCCCACCCGGCCCGGCAGGCTCGGCCTGCCCCGATCGGCGGTAGCCCCGCATCCACGTCGTCGCTCGACGTCATTCAGCGCTCGCCGCGCTGCCCGACCGACCTCATCTCCGGTCGTCTCGCATCACTCTCGAAAGGGATCCGGCTTGTCCGCCATCCAGCCCCACCCCGATTCCGCCTCGCCGCGCCTCGGCACCGTCCGAGCGTTGTGGCGCCTGCGCACCTACGTCGGCCGCTCCGCGCCGGCCTTCGCCTTCAGCGGGCTCGCCGCCCTGCTCGGCCAGCTCATCGCGCTCAGCATCCCGCAGGTCCTCGAGTCCATCGTCGACGGGCCGCTCGCCGACGGCGACGCCGACGCGATCGTGCCCCTCGCCCTGCTCGTCTTCGTGCTCGGCACCCTCGAGGCCCTCATGTACGGCCTCCGGCGGTGGCTCGTCGTGGGTCCGGGCACCCGGGTCGAGTCGCGCATGCGCAACGCCCTGTACGCCAAGCTGCAGGACCTGCCGGTGAGCTTCCACGACCGGTGGCCGAGCGGGCAGCTGCTCTCGCGCGCCGTCAGCGACCTCGGGCTCATCCGTCGCTGGCTGTCGTTCGGCCTCGTGCTGACGGCCGTGAACCTCGTGACGATCATCGTCGGCGTCGGCATCCTCATCTCGATGAACTGGATGCTGGGCCTGGTCTTCCTCGTCTGCTCGCTGCCGCTCTGGATCGTGGGCTACCTCTTCGAGGGTCGCTACTCCGAGATGTCGCGGCGCAGCCAGGACCAGGCGGGCGACCTCGCGACCGCGGTGGAGGAGTCCGTGCACGGCATCCGCGTGCTGAAGGCGTTCGGGCGCGGCAAGCACGCCCTCTCGACCTTCCGCGCGCAGGCCGAGTCGCTGCGGAGCACCGAGATCGCGAAGGCGCGCCTGGACTCGAACATCTGGGTGTGGCTCATCCTCGTGCCGGCGATCGCCCTCGCGATCTGCCTCGTGCTCGGAGTCTGGCTCGCGGCCAACGGCGTCATCACCGTCGGCACGCTCGTGGCGTTCTTCGCCACCGCGACCGTGCTGGCCTGGCCGATCGAGTCGATCGGCTTCCTCCTGGCCTTCTCGCTCGACGCGCGGACCGCGACCGACCGCTTCTTCGAGGTGCTCGACAGCGAGAACGTGATCGTCGACCCCGAGGCGCCGCGCGTGCTCGGCGAGCCGCACGGCGCGCTGAGCTTCACCGGCGTGCACTTCCGGTACCAGGATTCGCCCGATCGCTTCGGCGACCTGCTCGACGGGGTCGACCTCGACATCCGCCCCGGGGAGACCATGGCGCTCGTCGGGCTCACCGGGTGCGGCAAGACCACGCTCACGGCGCTCACCACCAGGCTGTACGACGTGACGGCCGGCTCGGTGACGCTCGACGGCGTCGACGTGCGCGCCTTCACCCGCGAGGAGCTCCGCCGGCACATCGCGATGGCGTTCGAGGATGCCACGCTGTTCAGCGCGTCCGTGCGCGAGAACGTGCTCCTCGGCCGGCCCGAGCTCGACGGCGACGCCGCCGGCGAGGTGCTGCACGAGGCGCTCCGCATCGCGCAGGCCGGGTTCGCGTACGACCTGCCCGACGGCCTCGACACGAAGGTCGGCGAGGAGGGCATGAGCCTCTCGGGCGGCCAGCGCCAGCGCCTCGCGCTCGCGCGCGCCGTCGCGGCGAAGCCCGCGGTGCTCGTGCTCGACGACCCGCTCTCGGCACTCGACGTCGCCACCGAGGCGAGGGTCGAGGCCGAACTTCGCTCGGTGCTCGCCTCGACGACCGCGCTCATCGTCGCGCACCGGCCCTCGACGGTCATGCTGGCCGACCGGGTCGCGCTGCTCGAGTCGGGTCGGGTGACGGCCGTGGGCACGCACTCCGAGCTGCTCCGCGAGAGCGAGCACTACCGGTTCGTGATCTCGAGCCTGGAGGACGAGGCGGATGCCCATCCGGTCCGCCCCGAGACCGGCATCCCCGATGGGCCGGACGAGGACCTTGACCGGCAGACCGCGAGAGGAGCGGCATCATGAGCGTCACCGGTGTGCAGGGCGAGGAGCGCCTCGACTACACGAAGGCGGAGTCCCGGGAGATCCGGGCACGGTCCGTGCGGCTGCTCGGCTCCCTGCTGCGGCCGCAGCGCGGGAAGCTCTGGCTGACGGCGGCGGCGATCGTCGTCACCTCGGCGGCGCAGGCCGCCGGGCCGGCGATCATCGCCTACGGCATCGACCAGGGCATCCCCGCACTCATCGACCAGGACTGGTACCCGGCCGCCTTCGCGGGCCTGGCCTACCTGCTGACGGGGGTCGTGGGCGCCTTCCTGATCTCGACGTACATCCGCATGTCCGCGCGCATCGGGCAGGCGATCCTCATCGACCTGCGGACGCGCGTGTTCCTGCACACCCAGCGGCTCAGCCTCGAATTCCACGAGTCGTACACGTCGGGGCGCATCATCTCACGGCAGACGAGCGACCTCGACGCGATCCGCGAGCTCCTCGACGAGGGCCTCACGCTCCTCGTGCGCGGGCTCATGTACATGGTGTTCACGGCCGGCGCGCTCGTCATCATCGACCCGACGTCCGGGCTCGTGCTGCTCGTCGCGCTCGTCCCGCTCGGCATCCTCACGCGCTGGTTCCAGGTGCGCTCGCAGGCGCTGTTCCGGCGCTCGCGCGTGGCATCCGCGCAGCTCATCGTGAAGTTCGTGGAGACCATGACCGGCATGCGCGCCGTGCAGGCGTTCCGCTCCGAGAAGCGCAACGAGCGCGAGTTCGGCGGCCTCGTCGAGGACTACCGCGACGTCAACGCCCGCGTGCTCGGCCTGTTCGCCGTGTACAACCCGGGCCTCGCGTTCATCGGCAACACCGCGGTGGCGGCCACGCTCGTGCTCGGCGGATTCCGCGTCGTCGACGGCGCGCTCGAGATCGGCGTGCTGCTCGCTGCGGTGCTCTACACGAAGCGGTTCTTCGACCCGATGGAGGACATGGCGATGTTCTACAACGGGTACCAGTCCGCGTCGAGCGCCCTCGAGAAGATCTCGGGCGTGCTCGAGGAGGAGCCGAGCGTTCCCGACCCGGCGCACCCGGTCGACCTCCTGAAGGCGAAGGGCCACGTCGGGTTCGAGGGCGTGGAGTTCGCGTACACGCGCGATCGCATCATCCTGCCGCGGTTCGACCTGCACCTGCCCGCCGGGCAGACGGTCGCCCTCGTCGGGTCCACCGGCGCAGGCAAGACGACGCTCGCGAAGCTCCTCGCGCGCTTCTACGACCCGAGCGACGGCGTCGTGACCCTCGACGGGGTGGACCTGCGCAGCCTGCACCCGAAGGACCTGCGCCGCGCGATCGTCATGGTCACGCAGGAGGCGTACCTGTTCTCGGGCTCGGTGGCCGACAACATCGCGCTCGGCAAGCCCGACGCGACGTTCGAGGAGATCGTCCAGGCGGCGAAGGCGGTCGGCGCGCACGAGTTCATCGAGGGCCTGCCGAACGGCTACGACACCGACGTGAACAAGCGCGGCGGCCGGGTGAGCGCGGGCCAGCGTCAGCTGATCTCGTTCGCGAGGGCGTTCCTCGCGAACCCGGCCGTGCTGATCCTCGACGAGGCGACGAGCTCGCTCGACATCCCGAGCGAGCGCCTCGTGCAGGATGGCCTGCAGACCCTGCTGGCCGACCGCACGGCCGTGATCATCGCGCACCGCCTCTCGACGGTCGCGATCGCCGATCGCGTGCTCGTCATGGAGCACGGCCGCATCGTCGAGGACGGCGCGCCGTCCGACCTCATCGGCGGTTCCGGCCGGTTCGCAGCGCTGCACGCGGCCTGGCGGGACTCGCTGGTCTGATCAGGGGTGGTCGCGGCATCCGTTCATCGGGCGGATGCCGCGGCCGCGCTGCGCCCGCCGGGTCGGCCCGGCCCGGCCGGTCATGTTCGGGCGGGCCGCCGCCGGTCTGCGAGCACGTGGACGCGGGCCGGCCGGCCCCGGGCGGAATCGCTCGCCGCACCTCGCGCGTCGGAGCCGACCCCGGGGCTCACGAGCAGGTCGCCGACCGAAAGCGGTGGGAGCCGGAGCGCCCGCCCGCCCGGGCGAGCCCCGTCGGATGCCCCGCCCGTGAGGGTCACGTCCTGGTAGGCGCGTTCGCGGAGGCGCCGGATCGCCCGTTCGGCATCCCCGTCGGCCGGCGAGCGGTACTCGAGTTCGGAGGCCGCGAACACGAAGGCGGCGACGGCCTCGCTCGGCGAGCCGCTCGCGGCCGCCAGGTCGCCGTCGGGCTGCACCCACCGCCGGTCCGACGTCGCCGACGTGCCGACCACGCGGTTCACGAGGGTCATCGCGGGAGCGGTGACGAACCGGCCCGGCTGGAGACTCACCCGACAGTGGGACGGCGCCGCGGCGACGGAGTCGCGGATGGCCCGGACGATCGCGGGCGGAGCAGCGGAGGACGCGTCCTCAGCGAGCGGGATGTCGCCGGCGAGGGCGAGCGTGTCGAACCCGATGACCGACTCGCGCTCGAGCGTGCGCATGAGCGCCAGGGCGCGTCCGATCGCCTCGGCCCAGGCGCCGGCGTCCGCCGCCCGGCCCCCGACGTGCACGGTGAAGCCCGCGACGTGGCGACCCGCGCGACGGCATCGGGCGACGACGTCGCGGGCGGCCGCCGGCTCGAGGCCGACCGCCGCAGATGCGCCGTCCCCGATGTCCGCTACGGCGGGCGCTGCGAGCCGCACGAGCAGGCGGGCGTCCGCCGGCAGGCCCGCGAAGGCCCCCACCGGGGCGGGGTCGTCGAGGACGAACGTGCGGATGCCGCGCAGGTACGCACCCGTGAGGTCGGCCGTCGACAGTGACGAGCGCGTGTGCACGCAGCCGCCGAGGGCGACGCCTCCGCCCTCGAGCCGGTCGAGCTCGTGCCGCGATCCCACGTCGAACGTCGCGCCGAACGCGTCGACGGCGCGGATGAGCGCGGGGTGGGGGAGGGAATCCACCGCGACCCGGAGCTCCACGCCGGGGAGGTGGTGCCGCAGCTCGAGCAGTTGCGCCGTGACCCGGTCGGGATCGAGGACGACCAACGGCGTCCCGTGCTCCTCGACGAGGCGGAGGAGGCCGATGCGATGGGCGCGCTCGGCCAGATCGCGTCGAACGAGCTCACGGTGCGGCGGGCGTTCCGCCTCGCCAGGGGATGCCGGGACGCGCGCGTCCGGTGCCGACTCGCCCCGAGAGGCCCGTGCCCGTCGGTCGGCGCGGACGCGCCGGGCCTCGCGTCGGTCCTCGGAGGCGGCCGATCGTCGCGTCGCCGTGCGTCCGTCCTCGGCATGGCGTCCGTGCTCCGTGGTGGTGACGGTCATCGCGGAGCTCCGCCCGGGTCCGTGCTCATGGCACGAGCCTGACGGGCGCCGGCACGATCCGGATCGGGGCCAGCACCGAGCTGCGGGGTGGCCGGCCCTGAGGCATCCGGACCGGGGACCCCCAGTTTGGGGGTACAGGGCGCGGCGGTGGGCGCGGTATGTTCGCGGGAGCGGCTGCCGCCGTGTTCACGTGCCTGACGACCGGAGGGTCCATGAACGACGCCTCCCCCCTGCGCGTCGCGATCGCCGATGACGCCCTCCTGCTGCGCGAGGGCATCGCGAAGGTGCTCGAGAGCGGCGGCCTCGACGTGGTCGCCTCGGTCGGCACGGGCGACGAGCTCGTACGGCTGGTGCGCGACGGGGGCATCGACGCCGCCGTGCTCGACATCCGGATGCCGCCGACTCACCGCGACGAGGGCATCGTCGCGCTCGAGCAGATCCGCGCATCCGGCTCCGAGATCGGCGTGCTGCTGCTCTCGATGTACGCCACGCCCGAGTACGCGCTGCGCGTGATGCAGACCGGCAGCGGCACGGGCTACCTGCTGAAGGAGCGCGTCTCCGAGCCCGAGACCCTCGTGCGGGCGATCGAGACGGTCGCCGGCGGCGGGTCCGTCGTCGACCCCGAGGTCGTCGAGCAGCTCGTGAAGCGGTCCCGCGCCGACGACCCGATCTCGCGGCTCACCGAGCGGGAGCGCTCGGTGCTCGAGCTCATGGCGCAGGGCTACTCGAACGGCGGCATCGCGCAGACGCTCTTCCTCGGGTTGAAGACCGTCGAGACGCACGTGCGCAGCATCCTGCAGAAGCTCGACCTCGAGGAGTCGCCAGAGCACCACCGCCGCGTGCTGGCGGTGCTGACCCTCCTCGGCGAGAGGTGATGGCGCCCGGCCGCAAAGGCCGGATCATCAGGCGCACGATCACGATCAGCCTGGCCGTGGCCCTCAGCCTGGCCATGGAGATCGGGGGGTACCTCGCGACCCCCGCGGCCGAGCGGGCCGAGGTGTCGTACTCCACGCTGCACGCGATCGTGCCCCTCGTCTTCGCCGCGTGCGCCGGCGTGGCGTGGCACATCGGCCCGGCCAGAACCCCGGCGAGGCTCATGATCGCGTTCGTCGTGCTGTGGATCCCGCAGTCGGTGTACCGCATCATCGGCGAGTGGGAGTGGGTCTGGCCGATCGTGCGCGGCGTCGACCTCGCGTGGGCGGTGATCGCCGGCATCCTCGTGCTCGTCTACCCGAAGGGCCGGCTCAGCGGCCGCTTCGAGCGCACCATCGCCGCGATCGCGCTCGTCTCGTTCCTCGTCAACCTCGTCGTGGTCGTGCTGTTCGCCGGTCCCGAGGCGAACCCGTGCGACTGCGCCCCGAACGCGTACCGCATCGGCGAGGCACCGGCCCTCTTCGCCGCGGTCGACCTCGGTTACCGGGTCGTGGGCGGAGCGCTCGCGCTCGTCATCGCCGGTCGCCTGCTCGTGCGTTGGATGCGCGCGAGCGTTCCGGCCCGCACGGTCGCGTTCCTCATGCCCGTCGCCCTGCTCGCGTGGGCGCTGACCCTCGCCGCGCAGGCCGTGAACTACGCGACCGCCGCGGAGGACGGGGTGCTCGCCACCGTCTCGCTCGTGGCCATCGCGTCCATCCCCGTGAGCTTCGACGCCGGCATCGCGCACGCCCGCAACATGCGCGCCAGGGTCGCCGACCTCATGCGCATCACGCGCGAGGGCGCCGACCGGGGACTCTGGGCCGAATCGCTCGCACGCACCCTGCGCGACGACTCCGTGCGCGTCTACTGGTGGGACGAGGCGAAGGGCAGGTACGCGGATGCCGCGGGCACGCCCATCACCGACGAGGACGCCGATCCCCGCCACGGCCACGGTGTGCTGCCCGTCGCGTCTCCGCTCGGGGCGCCGATCGCGCTGATCCGCCACGACCGCGTGCTCACGGACAACATGCGCCTGCTCGACGGCGTCTCCAGCGCCCTGCGGCTCTCCGTCGACAACGGGCGACTGCGCTCCGAGATCGAGCGGACCCTCGAGCAGGTGCGCCTGTCGCGCCAGCGCATCGTCGAGGCCGGGGTCGAGGCGCGCCGGCGTATCGAGCGCGACCTGCACGACGGGGCGCAGCAGCACCTCGTCTCGCTCGGCATGCGGCTGCGGCTCGCGGCGAACGCCGCCCGCGACGCGGGCCAGGCCGGTCTCGCCGAGGACCTCGAGCAGACGATCACCACGCTGAACCAGGCGCTGCGGGAACTGCGGGAACTCGCCCACGGCATCCATCCCAGCCTGCTCTCGTCGGGCGGGCTCGCGCTCGCCGTGCCGGAGGTCGCCGGCCGCTGCCCGGTCCCCGTCGACGTCGACGTGCAGGCCGAGGGGCGGCTGCCCGAGATCATCGAGTCCACCGCCTACTTCGTGCTCGCCGAGGCGCTGGCGAACGTGGCCAAGCACTCCCGGGCGACGAGGGCGTGGGTGCGGGCGAACGTCGTCGGCGACGAGCTCGTGCTGGAGGTGCGGGACAACGGCGTGGGCGGGGCCTCGGTCGATGCCGGCACGGGCATGCTCGGCATCGCCGACCGCATCGACGCGGTCGGCGGCACGATCACGGTGTCGAGCCCGCCGGGGGCCGGGACCACGATCATCATGCGGATCCCGCTCGACGGCTGAGGGGCGGCGCTCAGGGGCGCCAGCGGGCGGCCGAGAGGTCGATGCGGTAGCCGTCGTCGTCGGCCGTCGCCACGATCGGCGTGCCCTCCCGCTCGTAGTGGTCTCGTGCCGACGCGGCGTGGCCCGAGGGCGGGTGCCCGCCCGCGCGCACGACGCGCCACCACGCGGCATCCGAACCGTACCTCGCCATCACGCCGCCGACGGCGCGCGCGCCGCGCGATCCGAGCAGCGCCGCGACGTCGCCGTAGGTCGCGACCTGCCCCGGGGGGATGTCGGCGACCACGGCGAGGACCGCCTCGACGAAGCCGACGGGCTGCTGCGGCATCCGCTCTGCCCTGTCCGCTCTGCCCTCGCTCGGCGGCTAGAGCTCGAGCGCGCCGATCACGTCGCCGTAGGCGGTCTCGCCCACGTCGGTGAAGCCGATGCGGTGGAAGAAGGCCTCCGGCCCCTCCTCGCCCGGCTCCCACAGCACCGTGATGCGGTCGAACCCGCGGCGCTTGGCCTCCTCGGCGAGCGACTTGGCGAGGAAGCGGCCGACGCCGCGGCCCTGCACGTCGGCGTCGACATTGATGCGCCAGATGCACGCACGGAACTCCTCGTGCGGGTTCTCGGGGTCGAAGTTGCCGTGGATGAAGCCCACGACGCGGTCATCTAGGGTCACGATGCGCTGCCACGAGGTCGCCGGGTTGACCACGGTCGCCTCGGCCGAGTAGGTGACGGGAGCGATGAACTGCTCCTGGCCGGGCTTGAGTGAGAGCGTGTTCGCCGCCACGATGTTCGACGCGTTCAGTTCTTCCAGTCTCAGCTCAGCCATGCTGCCAAGGCTAACGTGTGGGATGCCGGAGCCGGTAGCGCGGTGTCATGAACACTCGGTTCGGCCTCCGACGGCCCGTGAATGTCTCGATGTCAAGATATTCCGACCGACGCGGTAAACTCTCGGGTGGCGTTCGCGCGCCCTCTCGAGACTTCCTCGAACTTCCCGAACGACCGCAAGGAGACCACGAACCGTGTCCAAGATCAAGGTTGAAGGCACCGTCGTCGAACTCGACGGCGACGAGATGACCCGCATCATCTGGCAGGCCATCAAGGACCAGCTCATCCACCCGTACCTCGACGTGAACCTCGAGTACTACGACCTCTCCATCCAGAAGCGCGACGAGACCGACGACCAGATCACCGTCGACGCGGCGCACGCCATCCAGAAGCACGGCGTCGGCGTCAAGTGCGCGACGATCACGCCCGACGAGGCGCGCGTCGAGGAGTTCGGCCTGAAGAAGATGTGGCGCTCGCCGAACGGCACGATCCGCAACATCCTCGGCGGCGTGATCTTCCGCGAGCCCATCATCATCTCGAATATCCCGCGTCTCGTGCCCGGCTGGAACAAGCCGATCATCGTCGGCCGCCACGCGTTCGGCGACCAGTACCGCGCCACCGACTTCCGCTTCGAGGGCGAGGGCACGCTCACGATGACCTTCACCCCGAAGGACGGCTCGGAGCCGCAGCAGTTCGAGGTCTTCCAGTCGCCCGGCTCGGGCGTCGCGATGGGCATGTACAACCTCGACGACTCGATCCGCGACTTCGCGCGCGCCTCGCTGAACTACGGCCTCTCGCGCAACTACCCGGTGTACCTCTCGACGAAGAACACCATCCTCAAGGCGTACGACGGTCGCTTCAAGGACCTCTTCCAGGAGGTCTTCGAGACCGAGTTCAAGGAGGCCTTCGACGCCGCCGGCCTCACGTACGAGCACCGCCTCATCGACGACATGGTCGCGGCATCCCTCAAGTGGGAGGGCGGCTACGTCTGGGCCTGCAAGAACTACGACGGCGACGTGCAGTCCGACACCGTCGCGCAGGGCTTCGGCTCGCTGGGCCTCATGACCTCCGTCCTGGCCACGCCCGACGGCAAGGTCGTCGAGGCCGAGGCGGCGCACGGCACCGTCACGCGCCACTACCGCCAGCACCAGCAGGGCAAGCCCACGTCGACGAACCCGATCGCCTCGATCTACGCCTGGACGCGCGGTCTCGCGCACCGCGGCAAGCTCGACGGCAACCAGGAGCTCATCGACTTCTCGCTGACCCTCGAGGACGTCGTCATCAAGACGGTCGAGTCGGGCGCCATGACGAAGGACCTCGCGGCCCTCGTCGGTCCCGAGCAGGCCTACCAGACGACCGAGGAGTTCCTCCAGACGCTGGCCGACAACCTGAAGGCGCGCATCGCGGCGTAGTCCACGGTTCGAGGCGAAGGGGCGGATGCTGCGGCATCCGCCCCTTCGTCGTTCCCGGCCGCGGGCCTCCGGCCGCGGGTCTTCGGGGCGGAGGACGGCGGGCGGGGCAGGATGGGGGCATGGCCCGTGTCCTGAGGTACGCCCGGCGGTACTGGGCCGTCACGCTGACCATCGCGATCGGTTGCCTCGGCATCGCGCTCGCGCTCGCGGGTGCGGGGTCCGCCGTGGCGTGGCTCTTCGGCGGTTACGCGCTCGTGGTCGCGGCCTGGCAGGCGGTCGGGATGGTGCGCGACATGCTGCGGGGGCACTGGGGGCTCGACGTGCTCGCGATCACCGCGATCGCCGCCACCGTCGCCGTCGGCGAGTACGTCGCCGCACTTCTCGTGGTGCTCATGCTCACCGGCGGCGAGGCCCTCGAGGACTTCGCGAACCGGCGGGCCAAGCGCGAACTCGATGCGCTCCTCAGGCGGGCGCCGCAGCTCGCGCACCGCCTCGAGGGCGACCGGATCGTCGAGATCCGCGCCGACGAGGTGCGCGTGGGCGACCTGCTGCTCATCCGGCCGAGCGAGATCCTCCCGGTGGATGCCACGCTCCGCTCCGAGGAGGCGACGCTCGACGAGTCGTCGATCACCGGCGAGAGCGTGCCGGTCGAGCGGCGTGCGGGGGACGCCGTGCTGAGCGGCTCGGTGAACGGCCTCGCCGCGATCGAGGTCGTGGCGTCGGCGACGGCGGGGGAGAGCCAGTACCAGCAGATCGTCGCCCTCGTGGCCGACGCCGCCGAGTCCAAGGCCCCGGTCGTGCGCCTCGCCGACCGGTACGCGGTGCCCTTCACGGTCTTCTCGCTCGCCCTCGCCGGGGTCGCGTGGTGGGCGTCCGGCGACCCGGCGCGGTTCGCGGAGGTGCTCGTGCTCGCCACGCCGTGTCCCCTGCTCATCGCGGCCCCGGTGGCGTACCTCGGCGGCATGAGCCGGGCCGCCCGCAACGGCGTGATCGTCAAGGGCGGGGGAGTGCTCGAACTCCTCGCCGCCGCGAAGACCGCGGTGTTCGACAAGACGGGCACCCTCACGCGCGGCGAGCCCGAACTCGTCGCGATCAGGTCGGCGGGCGGCTTCGGCGACGAGGAGGTGCTCGCTGCCGCCGCGTCGGCGGAGCAGTACTCATCGCATGTGCTCGCGGCGTCGATGATCGGCGCCGCCCGGGAGCGCGGGCTCACCCTCCAGGAGGCCGAGCGGGCGCGGGAGGCGGCCACGAACGGCGTGGAGGCCGTGATCGGCGGACGCGAGGTCGTGGTCGGCAAGTTCGCGTTCGTGCTCGAGCACGCTCCGGATGCCGCGAGGACCGCGATCGCCCCCGGCGAGCTGGCGATCTACGTCGCGATCGACGGGCGGTACGCTGGCGCACTCCTCGCGAGGGACCGGGTGCGCCCGGACGCCAGGGCGATGCTCGCGCGGCTCGACGCCCTCGGCGTGCATCGGACGATGATGCTCACCGGCGACGCCGCGGCCACCGCGGAGCACGTCGCCGCGGAGCTCGGCATCACGCGGGTGCGTGCCGAGTGCCTCCCGGCCGACAAGGTGCACGAGGTCGCGGCGATCGCGGAGCGGCCCGTCATCATGGTCGGGGACGGGGTCAACGACGCGCCGGTGCTCGCGGCGGCCGACGTCGGCATCGCGATGGGGGCGAAGGGCGCGACGGCGGCGAGCGAGTCGGCGTCGGCGGTCATCCTCGTCGACGAGATCTCGCGCGTCGCCAAGGCGGTCGAGGTCGGTCGGGACACCGTGCGCATCGCCCTGCAGAGCATCTGGATCGGCATCGTCGTGAGCGTGGCGCTGATGATCGTCGCGGCATTCGGCGTGATCCCGGCCGTCGTGGGCGCGCTGCTCCAGGAGATCGTGGATCTCGTCACGATCCTCGCAGCGCTTCGAGCTCTCGGGAGCCGGCGCGACACGGCGCCGAGCCTCGGCGGGTCGGGCGCGAAGGCGACGGAGCCCACGGCCGCCTGACCGACCGAGTCACGGTTCGGTAACGAGGCGGATTCGCGTCGGACGACTCTTGCAATTCATTTGTTCGTAAGGTTTACTAACAAACATGTCAACGGAGGCGCAGCGAGGTTCGACCCTCGAGAGCCCGGCCCCCCAGGGTGCCGGAGCCGACGTGCTCACGACCCCGTTCGTCGACGCCCCGATCTTCACCAGGTCCAGGGCCCTCCGCCCCACCGGCAAGGTGTTGCCGGAGCACGCGCGCAGCCACAACCGCGCCCTCGTCCTGCAGACGCTCTACACCGCCGGACCGCAGAGCCGAGCGGATGTCGCCCGCGAGACCGGCCTCACCCGCGTGACCATCTCCGACCTCGTCGCGGAGCTCATCGCCGAGCGCCTCGTCATCGAGCTCGGACAGCGCGAGGATGCCCGGCCGGGCAAGCCCGCCATCCTCATCGACGTCGATCGCGCGGCGTTCCAGATCATCGGGGTCGACCTCTCCGACCACGAGCGCTTCCTCGGCGCGATCGTCGACCTCGACGGCGTGATCGTCTCGCGAGCCGAGGTCTCCCGCGACGGTGCGACGGGGGAGGCCGCGGTCGCCCTCGTCGATGCGCTCGTCGCACGACTCGTCGCGGCGGCCACCGCACCCGTGCTCGGCATCGGCGTCGGCTCCCCGGGCGTCGTCGACCCCAACGGGGTCATCCGTTCCGCCCCGAACCTCGACTGGCGGGGACTCGACCTCCAGGGCCGCCTGCACGCGGCGTTCGACCTGCCCGTGCACGTCGGCAACGACGCGAACGTCGCGGTGCTCGCCGAGCACGGCGCGTCCACGAGCGACGACCTCCTGCTCGTGAAGGTCGGCCACGGTGTCGGCGCCGGACTCATCATCGGCGGCCGCCCGGTCATCGGCGGCGGGTTCGCCGCGGGCGAGATCGGCCACGTCATCGTCGGCACCGACGGCGGACCGCGCTGCGCCTGCGGCAAGTCCGGGTGCCTCGAGACGTGGCTGGCCGTGCCTCGGCTCACCGCACAGCTCGACGCGATCGCGGAGACCGAGCACGCGGCATCCGACCGCGAGGCGATCCTCACGGAGGCCGGCCGTCGCCTCGGCATCGTACTCGCGCCGGTCGTCGGCGCGCTCAACCTGTCGGAGGTCGCGCTGAGCGGCCCCGCCGAACTGCTTGACGGACCGCTCGCCCTGGCGGCCGTCGACACGCTCCGGACGCGGACGATGGCGGAACACAACCGTGATCTGAGGCTCCGGATGACCGAGCAGGCGCAGGACATCGTCCTTCGCGGCGCGGCCGTCATGGTCCTCTCCGGACAACTCGGGGTCTCCTGACCGAGGCCCCACGCACCAAGGGTCCAGCGAACCCCCGCTACGACCCACACCCCACGAAAGGAAACGCACATGAGGAAACTCGGCATCGTGGCGCTCGGCGCCGCTGCGGCCCTGACCCTCGCCGGTTGCAGCACCGGTGGCACTGAGTCGGCGTCGTCCGACGGCGGCGACATCACGGTCTGGGTCGTCGGCTCCGACACCCCCGAGGACGCGCGCGCCTACCTCAAGGACACGTTCGAGTCCGAGAACGACGGCTGGACCCTCACGGTCGAGGAGAAGACCTGGGCCGACGTCAGCGACACCTACGCCGCGGCGCTCCAGTCCAACGACTCGCCCGACGTGGTCGAGGTCGGCAACACCCAGACCGCGAGCTTCGCGGACCAGGGCCTGTTCCTGCCGCTCGAGGACTTCGCCTCTGACGACTACCTGCCCGGACTCGTCGAGTCGGCGACCTACGACGGCGACCTCTACGCCGCTCCGTACTACGCCGGTGGCCGCATCGTCTTCTACAGCCAGCAGATCCTCGGCGACACGGCTGTCCCGACGACCCTCGACGAGTACGTCGAGACCGGCAAGGCTCGCAAGACCGACACCGTCTCGGGCATCTGGGCTCCCGGCCGCGACTGGTACAACGCGCTTCCCTACGTCTGGGCGCACGGCGGCTTCATCGCCGAGCAGGACGGCGACGCATGGAAGGCCGGCTTCTCCAGCGAGGGCGGCATCGAAGGCCTCACCCAGCTGCAGGACGTCTACCTGAACGCGTCCAACGCGGCCAAGGACGGCGACGAGACCGACCCGCAGGTCCCCTTCTGCGCCGGTGAAGACGTCTTCCTCTCGGCTCCCGCGTGGGTCCAGTGGTCGATCACCGCTCCGGCAGACGCCGAGGCGCCCGGCTGCGCCGACACCTACGGCTCCGACCTGCACGCCTTCGCCCTCCCGGGCCTCGAGGCCGGCGAGACCGCGCCGATCTTCGCGGGTGGCTCGAACGTCGCCGTGGCGACCAAGAGCGCCAACCCCGAGCAGGCTCGTGCCGCGCTCGACATCATGGCCGGCGCGGGCTACCAGGACCTCCTGGCTGCCGGCGGCCTGACCCCGGGCCTCACCGCCTCGGCGGCCAACCTTCCCGACACCGAGATCGCCAAGGCCCAGGCCGTCGCGCTTGAGAACTCGAAGGTCACCCCGACCACCCCGAAGTGGGCCGAGGTCGAGGCTGCCCAGATCATCCAGGAGGCGCTCGTCAAGATCGCCCAGGGCGGCGACGTCGCGTCGATCGCCGCGGACCTCGACAAGCAGATCGAGGACATCCTCAACAGCTAGTCGCTGTTGAACCATCGCGGGGGGCGGAGTCCCACACAGCTCCGCCCCCCGTTCCCCTGCCGGGATCGCCCCACGACCGGCGTACCATCAGTCCCACCGCGGTCCGCCGCGAACCACCCGAGGAGCAGCCGATGAGCGCAACCCTCACGGAACACGACGCAGCGCCGCGCACGCCCGGTCCCCGCCCTCCGAAACCCGACGCCCCCGCAGCACGCGGTCCGAAGAAGCGGAAGTTCCCGTTCGCGCCGTGGATGCTGCTCGCCCCCAGCATCATCCTGCTCGTCGTCATGGTCGTCTACCCGACCATCCTCATGTTCGTCACCTCGTTCACCGATCTCGAGATCAAGAACAAGATGCTCGGCACCCCGGCGAACTTCGTCGGCTTCGACAACTACGTCGAGGTCTTCACGAAGTCCGACTTCCCGGCCGTGCTCGTGCGAAGCCTGACCCTCATGGTCATCCTGACCGTGCTCATCGTCGGCGGCGGCATGCTGCTCGCCCTGCTGATGCTGCGGCTCACCAAGGGCTGGAGGCTCCTCGTCTCCGTCGGCCTGCTGCTCGCCTGGGCGATGCCGCCCCTGTCGGCGACCGTGGTCTTCGGCTGGATCTTCGACACCGATTACGGCGTCGTCAACTGGCTGCTGAACACCATCACCGGCACCCAGGACTTCCGCGGGCACGGCTGGCTCGCCGATCCGCTCTCCTTCTTCATGGTCCTGATCATCATCGTGGTGTGGCAGGGCATCCCGTTCGCCGCGTTCACGCTCTACGCGGGTCTCGGCCAGGTGCCCGACGAGGTCCTCGAGGCCTCGCAGCTCGACGGCGCCAACGCCTGGCAGCGCTTCCGGCTCATCGTCATGCCCTACCTCCGCAATGTCGTGACGGCGGTGATCGTGCTCGAGACCATCTGGAACCTCCGCATCTTCACGCAGGTCTACGCCCTGCAGCAGCAGGGCGGACTCGCCTCCGAGACGAACGTGCTCGGCACCTACCTGTTCCGCCAGGGGCTCGGCGAGTTCGGTGTGACCGCCGCCATCGGCGTGTTCATGGTCATCCTCCTCATGGGCATCTCCTACTACAACGTCCGTTCCAGCCTGAAGGAGGAGGAAGCGTGACCACGCAGATCTCTCCCGCCGTCCAGCTCGCCGAGACCCCCGGACGCATGACGCCCGGCCCGCAGAAGGCGCGCCGCACGCACCGCCGTCGTGCGCCCAAGGTCGTCGTCAACACCGTCGCGATCCTCGTGTTCCTGTGCTCGGTCTTCCCGGTCTACTGGATGGTGAACATGTCGTTCACCCCGTCGAACCAGATCATCAGCCGCACGCCGAGCTTCTTCCCGTTCGAGTTCACGATGAAGAACTACGTGACCGCGTGGACGCGTGAAGCCGCACCCGGCCAGACCGACTTCCCGCACGCGCTGGCATCCAGCCTCACGGTGGCGCTCGCCGTCGTGGTCGTCTGCGCCCTCTTCGCCTTCCTCGCGTCGATCGCGATCGCCCGCTTCGCCTTCCGGGGCCGCTACGTCTTCATCGTGAGCGTGCTCGTCGTGCAGATGGTGCCCGGCGAGGCGATGATGTTCACGATCTACAACATGGTCGACGACTGGCGTCTCATGAACACCCTGGTCGGGCTGTTCATCGTGCACCTCGCATCCGTCGTGCCCTTCACCATCTGGACGCTCCGCGGCTTCGTCGCCGGTGTCCCGGCCGACCTCGAAGAGGCGGCGCAGATCGACGGCTGCACCAAGGCGCAGGCATTCTGGAAGGTCACGTTCCCGCTGCTCGCACCGGGCCTGGTGTCCACCGGTATCTTCGCCTTCATCCAGAGCTGGAACGAGTTCACGATGGCCCTCCTGCTCATGAAGGGCTACAACCTCACGCTGCCGCCGTGGCTGAACTCCTTCCAGTCGGCGACCGAGGCGACGAACTGGGGCGCCGTCATGGCCGGTTCCACGCTCATCGCGCTCCCCGTCGTGATCTTCTTCCTCTTCGTGCAGGGCCGCATGACCGGCGGGCTCGTGAGCGGAGCCGTCAAGGGATGAACGAGCCGCACCACACCGACGCGGCATCCGGGCTGCGTCGGGACATCCACACGACCCTGCTCCCGGGGTTCGCCGGTACGGCGGCGCCCGAGTGGCTGCTGGCCCGGCTCCGCGACGGCCTCGGAGGCATCTGCGTCTTCGGGCCGAACATCGTCGACGCCGAGCAACTGCTCGCGCTGAACTCGAGCCTCCGCGGCGCGAACCCGCTCGCCGTGGTCGCCATCGACGAGGAGGGCGGCGACGTCACCCGCCTCTTCTACGACCGCGGCGCGCCCTATCCGGGCAACGCGGTCCTCGGCCGCCTCGACGAGACCGAGCTGACCGAGCGGGTCGCCCGTGAGGTCGGCCGTGCCCTCGCCGCGACCGGCTGCACGGTGACCTTCGCCCCCGACGTCGACGTGAACTCGAACCCCGACAACCCCGTGATCGGCGTTCGGAGCTTCGGAACCGACCCCGAACTCGTCGCCAGGCACACGTCGGCGTGGGTGCGGGGCGTGCAGTCCACCGGCATCGCCGCGAGTGCGAAGCACTTCCCGGGGCATGGCGACACGGCGACGGACTCGCACCTCGCGCTCCCCGTCGTCGACGAGCCGATCGAGGTCCTCCGGGACCGCGAACTCGTGCCGTTCCGGGCCGCCATCGCGGCGGGGACGCGCACGATCATGACCAGCCACCTCCTGCTTCCGCAGCTCGACGCGGAGAATCCGGCCACCCTCTCTCCTCGCATCCTGCAAGGCCTGCTCCGCGAGGAATTGGGGTTCGAGGGCGTCATCGTCAGCGATGCCCTCGACATGAAGGGGGCGAGCGGCGTGCACGGCATCCCTGAGGCTGCCGTGCGCGCCCTCGCCGCCGGTTGCGACCTGCTCTGCATCGGCTCCGAGAACACGGATGCGCAGATGGACGAGATCATCGGCGCCGTCGAGGCCGCGATCGCGGTCGGGCGCATCCCGGCCGAGCGGATCCGCGAGGCCGCCGGGCGCGTGCGCGCACTGAGCGCCGATGTCCCCGAGCTCCCCTCGGCGGTGGGCGGGATCGAGCCCGCCCACCACGAGGACGAGGTCGCCGTCCTCGCGGCATCCTTCGAGGTGTCGGATGCTGCGCGCACGCGCCTCGCCCTCGCGGAACGCATCGGCACGGTCGTCCGCATCGACACCGTCGCGAACATCGCCGTCGGCGTGGCCCCCTGGGGTCCGTTCGCGGCGTCCTCGGTCGACGACGCGCCCGCCTGGTTCGGCGACGCGGACCTGGTGGCGGTCTCCCGGGAGCACCTGCTCGACGAGGCCCGTGAGCTGACCGGACCGGTCCTCGTCGTGGGCAAGGACCTGCACCGCCATCCGTTCGCCGTCGACGCGATCGACCGCCTCCGGGCCGGGCGCGACGACGTGGTGACCGTCGACATGGGATGGCCATCGAACGACCGGGCGTACGCCGACATCGCGACCTTCGGGGCCAGCCGCCTCCTCGGCCGTGCCCTCCTCTCCTTCGTGGGCTCCTCGCTGGGCCGGCTCGCACGCGCCCCGGTGGACGCGGCATGAGGCTCGGCATCGACATCGGCGGCACGAAGACCGCCGCCGTCGCGATCGGCGCCGACGGCGAGCTGAGCGACCTCGTCCGCCTCCCGACCGGCTTCGGCGGACCCGCGGTGCTCTCGACGGCGCGGCAGGTCGTGCGGCGCATGAGCGAGCTCGCCGGCGTCGAGGCGTCCGCGTTCGACTCCATCGGCATCGGGATCCCCGGCGCCGTCGACACCGCCACCGGCCGCGTCGAGCATGCGGTCAACCTCGGGCTCGAGGGGCTGGACCTCGGCCCGAAGCTGTCCGACGAGCTCGGGGTCGAGGTGCGCGTGGAGAACGACGTGAAGGCGGCCGCGCTCGGCGCGCATCACCTCCTCGGCGTCGCGGACGGCGTCACCGCGCACTCGATGGCCTACCTCAACCTCGGGACGGGCCTCGCCGCCGGCATCGTGCTCGACGGCGAACTCCTGCGCGGCGGCCACGGCGTCGCCGGCGAGATCGGCCACATCCCCGTCGATCCCGCGGGCGTGCGCTGCACCTGCGGACAGCGCGGCTGCCTCGAGACCGTGGCGTCGGGTTCGGCGATCGCCCGGATGTGGCCCACCGAGCATCCGCTTCCCGCACGCGAGCTCTTCGACCTCGCCGAGGCAGGCGAGGCCCATGCCGTCGACGTTCGCGAGCAGTTCCTCCGCGGCGCGGCATCCGCGGTCCGGCTGCTCGCCCTGACGACCGACGTCGACGACATCGTCATCGGCGGGGGACTCGCGGCGCTCGGGGAACCGCTCCTGCTCGGCGTACGCCGTATCCTGAACGAGTGGGCGAAGGATTCCGCGTTCCTCGCCTCGACCGATCTCGCACAGCGCGTGCAGGTCATTCCCCTCGGATTCCCGGCCGCCGCCGTGGGCGCTGCGCTGGTAGGAGAACCTTCATGGCAGAACTCGTAGTCGTCGCCGACGAGCACGCCGCGGGCGCGCTCGTCGCCGACGCGATCGTCTCGCTCATCCGTCGCAAGCCCGATGCCGTGCTCGGACTCGCCACCGGGTCGACCCCCTTGGCCACGTATCGTGCGCTGGCGACCCGCATCGGCGATGACGCCATCGACGTTCGCGGGGTGCGCGGATTCGCGCTCGACGAGTACGTGGGGCTGCCGGCCGGCCACCCCGAGAGCTATCGGGCCGTCATCACGCGCGAGGTCGTCGAACCCCTGGGGCTCACGCCCGAACTCGTGCGCGTGCCCAACGGCGACCCCGTGACGGTCGAGCACGCCGGCGCCGACTACGAGGCGGCGATCACCGCCGCCGGTGGCGTCGACCTGCAGATCCTCGGCATCGGACGCACCGGGCACATCGGGTTCAACGAGCCCGGTTCCTCCCTCGCCTCACTGACCAGGGTCAAGACGCTCACCGCGCCCACCCGCGCCGACAACGCCCGGTTCTTCGAGTCGCCCGAGGACGTGCCGATGCACTGCATCACGCAGGGCATCGGCACGATCCTGCGGGCCAGGCACCTCGTGCTGCTCGCCTTCGGGGAGGCCAAGGCGCAGGCGATCGCCGCCGCCGTCGAGGGGCCGGTCACGGCGAGCCAGCCCGGCTCGGCCGTGCAGCTGCACCCGCACACGACCGTGATCGTCGACGAGGCCGCGGCCTCGAAGCTCGAGAACCTGGCGTACTACCGCCATGCCTGGGACAACAAGCCCGCGTGGCAGGGCATCTGAGCTGAGCCCGGCCGTCCCCGCTGGGTCGGCCTTCCCGCTTCGGCCTTCCCGCGTCAGCGGGGGAGCAGGCTCGTCACTGCGCGGATGTAGCCCTCCGCGTCGAAGTCGTCGATGACGGCACGCTGCAGCAGGAAGCCGGGCCCGAGACCGAGCACCGCGGGCGCGACGGACCTCGCCCATGCCTCGGCGGACCCCTCGATGCGGTCGGGATTCGCCACCGCCCAGGCGAGGAGGTTCGCCTCGATCATGCCGCGCAGGCGAGCGAACACGCCCTGCACGAGCGCGCGGATCTCGGGATCGGCGGCGGCGTCGCCCCACAGTTGCACGATGACGTGGCTGAAGGGTTCCCGGTCGATGCCGCGTAGGACCGTGGCCATGAGTTCGCCGGGTGACGGGACGACGCCGGCATGGCGGAGGTCCTCGACCTCGGCCGTCCGTGCGCTGAGGACGCGCTCGGCCGTCGCGGCGAAGAGCTCCTTCTTGCCGGCGAAATGGCCGTAGATCGCGCCTGCCGACAGCCCCGACGCGTCGATGATGTCGGCCATCGACGTCCGCTGGATGCCGCGCTCGCTGAAGCAGCGAAGCGCGGCATCGATGATCTCATCGCGCCGTGCGGCGCGATGGGCATCCGTGACCTTGGGCATTCACGCTCCTCCTGAAACCGAACGGGAGTTCTTTGACAAGCATAGGCGCCGGGCGCATAATAAAGAACGAACATTCGTTTTTAGGAGGAATCATGTCGCATCCGGACGCGATGAAGATGCACACGCCGCTGCTGCGCGTCGCGGTGATCGCAGTGGCGCTCGTCGCCCTGCTCGGCGTGATCGTGCTGGCGTTCTCATGGCCGACCGTGACGGCTGAGCCCAAGGATCTGCCGGTGGCCATCGCCGGACCCCAGGATGCGGTGGATGCCGCGTCGCAGGCGATCGACCAGAAGGCCGACGGAGCCATCGAGCTCACGACGGTCGACGACCGCTCCGCCGCGGTCGACGCGATCGAGCATCGCGAGGTCTACGGCGCGGTCATCCTCGGGGCGGAGCCCGAGGTGCTCGTCGCATCGGGCGGCAGCACCGTCGTGGCGCAGCTGCTCACGGGCATCGCCGGGAACCTCGAGGAGGGGCTCAACGCGCAGGTCCAGGCCGCAGCGGCGGCCGCGGGGGCCCAGGCACCCCCAGCCGTGGAGGTCGTCGTGACCGACGTGGTCCCGCTCGCCGAGAGCGACCCGCGCGGCACCGGTATCGCCACGTCGATCTTCCCGCTCGTGCTCGGCGGCATGATCGGCGGCATCGCGATCTCGTTCCTCGTGATCGGCGCGCTCCGTCGGGTGTTCGCGGTCGTCGTGTACGGCGCGGTGGGCGGCCTCGTGCTCTCGGCCGTGCTCGGCGGCTGGTTCGGCGCGCTCCAGGGCGGGTACTGGGTGGATGCCGCGGCCCTGGGCCTGGCGCTCATGGCCATCGCCGCGCCCATCACGGGGTTCGTCGCCCTCATCGGTCGGGCGGGCATCGCCTTCGGGCCGCTCGTGATGCTGCTCTTCGCGAACCCGCTCTCCAGCGCCAACGCCCCGAAGGAGTTCCTGGTGGCGCCGTGGGGCGAGGTCGGGCAGTGGTTCCCGCCGGGAGCGGCCGCGACCCTGTTGCGCGACCTCTCGTACTTCCCGTCTGCCGATGCCACGTTCCCGTGGCTCGTGCTGGGCGCATGGACGATCGGCGGACTGCTGCTGTCCGTCGTCGGGCACTTCCGCACCGCAGGCGCTGCGGAGCCCGATGCCGAGGCAGCCGTCGCCGTCTGAGCCGGAGTCGGACGGCCCCGGGATCCATCAGGTCCCGGGGCCGTCCGGCGTTCACCCCGCGGAGCGCCGGCGGCTAGTCCGCGAGCTGGCGCCGACCGTGGATGAGGCCGCTCACGGCGGCGACCACGGCGAAGACGATGGCGACGACGGGCTGCCCGAGCATCCACCATCCGATGGCCGCACAGGTGAAGATCACGATCTCGACGAGGGCCTGACCGAACACGTCGACGCGGAAGACCGCCTTCGGGGAGAGCACGAGCGCCCAAGCCAGGATCGCGAGCGCGGGAGCGCCGAGGCCGACGAGCACCCCGGGCCACGGCAGCGGGAAGGCGAGGAAGCCCCAAATGCCGAGGCTCACGAAGGCGAACAGCTCCAGCAGGAAGCGCAGGATGTCGTTCGGGCCGATCTTGGGCTGGGGCTCAGGCAGTGCGGTGCTCACGGGGATCCAGCCTACTTCGAGCCGGCTCGTGGCTCCGCCCCGGCCGGTTTCACGGGTACCGCTCGGCGGTACCGTGATCAGCGGAAGATGATCGTGCGCGCGCCGTCGAGCAGCACGCGTCGTTCGGCGAACCACTTGACCGCCTGGCTGAGGGTGCGGCTCTCCTCGTCCTGGCCGATGGCGACGAGCTCGGACACCGAGCGGGAATGGTCGACGCGCACGACGTTCTGCTCGATGATGGGGCCCTCGTCGAGGTCGCTCGTGACGAAGTGGGCGGTTGCGCCGATGAGCTTGACGCCGCGGCCGTGGGCCTGCCGGTAGGGGTTCGCGCCCTTGAACCCCGGGAGGAACGAGTGATGGATGTTGATGCACCGGCCGGCGAGCGCCTCGCACAGCTCGGGCGAGAGGATCTGCATGTAGCGGGCGAGCACGATGAGCTCGATGGCATGCGTGTCGACGGCCTCGAGCACCCGCGCCTCGAATGCCGCCTTGGACTCGGGGGAGGTGACCGCGGACGCCTCGAAGGGCACGCCGTAGAAGTCGACGAGGTCTCGGAGCGTGCCGTGGTTCGAGAGCACCAACGGGATCTCGATCTGGAGCTGGCCCGCGCGCTGCCGGAACAGCAGGTCGTTCACGCAGTGGCCGGCGGTCGAGGCCAGCACGAGCGTGCGCAGCGGGCGGCCGACCTCGTCGAGGTCCCAGGCCATGCTCCAGCGCTCGGTCACCGGCCGCAGCTCCGCCTCGAGCTCGTCGCGCTTCGCCGGTGACTCGATCTGCACCCGCATGAAGAAGCGGCCGGTGTCGAGGCTCGCGAACTGCTGGCTCTCGGTGATGTTGCCTCGGGCGGCGACGATCGCACCGCTGATGGCGTGCACGATGCCGGGGGAGTCGATGCAGCTGAGGGTCAGGACCCAGTGGTTCAGGTGTTCGTGGGCGGCGGCCGAGGTCATCCGGCCAGCGTACCGGGAGCCCGGCGACCGGGTCGCCGCATCAGCCCCGGGTGATGCCGGATGACGGACCCGTGCGGTCGTCGGAGGTGTAGCGCACGCTGACCTCGGCGAAGTTCGAGGCCAGCGCGAGCAGGTTGCCGGATGCCGCGGCGCGGCCGTTCGCGTCGAGCAGGACCTCGAAGCTGAACAACCGTGCGATGCGCAGTTCGACGACGGCGTTCGGGACGCCGATGAACTCGCCGCGCCACAGGCCCGGGGCGCGGGTGATGACCAGCTGAGGGCTGGCCAGCGTGACGGTGACGAGCGTCGGTTCGGATCGGTTGCCCGCGACGTCGGTCTGCGTGACGGCGAGCGTGCTCGTGCCACTGGCGAGGCCCGTGAACGCACCGCTCCAGAGCCCGGCGGCATCTGCGGTCGTCGTGACCGTGCGCCCGCCGACCGTCGTCTCGATGCGGGCGCCGGGTTCGGCGGTGCCCGAGAGGACGGGGTCGACGAGGCCGCCCGCCGTGTCGGGCTCGTCGACGGTCGGCGGCAGCGCGACGGTGTCGAAGGGATCGGGACCCGGCGTGGGTGTCGGGGTTGGGGTGGGCGTCGGCGTCGGCGTGGGCGTTGGGGTCGGTGTCGGTGTCGGCGTCGGCGTGGGCGTTGGTATCGGGGCTGGGGTGGGTGTCGGCGTCGGGGCTGGGGTCGGCGTGGGCGTCGGGGCTGGGGTCGGCGTCGGGGTCGGTGTCGGCGTTGCCGGAGGGGTCGGGGTCGGGGTGGGCTGCGGGCCCACGGGCGGTGCCGACGGCTCCGGCGGCGTCGTGACCTCGGCTGGGCTCTCGGCCGGTCGCTCGGCCCGGATGTCGGGCTCGTCGACGGCCGGCAGCCGCTCGTCGACCGGCGGTGCCACCGGTTCATCGTCTGGACCCGGCAGCTCCGCGACTGGCGCGGGAACGACCGCGCCCTCGGGCGGTGCGCCTCCCTCGCCCGATCCGGTGGACGTGCTGGACTCCTCGGCCGCAGCGGCCGCAGCGGCAGCAGCGGCCGGCGGTGCGCCCGCTTCGGCGGGAGCCAGCGACGGCAGCACGACGGCCACGGCCACGGCTGCCGCGGCGAGGGTCAGGACCCCGATGCCGCCTCCGATCGCGACGCCGCTGACTCCGGCGGACGCGCCACCGCCCGCTGCGACCGTCGCGGAGGCGCCCCCTCCGCCCGCGCCGCCGGCACCCGCGCCCGCGCCGCCGGCACTGCCTGTGCCGGCACCGCTGCCGCCGACCCCGGCCGCAGCGCCACCGGCGCCGAGTGCCATGTTCGTCACGGGCGCGCCCTGCGAGAGCCAGGCCGAGTACGCGGTCGCGCCGCCGACACCGGCGACGAGAGGCAGCAGCACGAGGGCGAGGCGCGAGCCGACGTCGCGCGCCTCGGCGGCGACGATCGTGCAGCGCGCGCAGTCGTCGAGATGGGCCTCGAGCCGCGCGGTCTCCCTCGTGCCGAGCTTGCCCCGGGTGTACGTGCCGAGTCGCTCGATGCTCCAGTCGCATTCGGGCTCGTCCTTCGCACCGCGGAGGTGCGCGCGGATCCAGGCCTGGCGCAGGCCCTCGCGAGCCCGGTAGGCGAGCGCGGCGGTGCTGTTCGCGCTCATGCCGACCAGCGGCGCGATCTGCGCCGGGGTCATCCGCTCGACCTCCGAGTACCAGAGCACCTCCTGCCACCGCGAGGGGAGTGAGCGGAACGCCTGCGCGGTCGTCGAGCGGTCGAGCGCCTCGAGCGTCGACGCCTCGTTCGAGGCGGGGTCCTCGAACGACTCGAGCGTGTCCAGAGTCGTCTCGTGCCTGGCCCGGCCCCAGCTCGCGGCCGTGTTGCGAACCGTCGTGAACAGGTAGGGCCGGAACGCACCCGTCGGGCCCCCGCCCGCGAGCAGCATGTCGTAGATGCGCGTGAACGACTCGGACACGAGGTCGTCGGGGTCCAGCGAACTGTACGAGCGGGCCACGGTGCGGGCGGCTGGAGCATGGCGCTGCCAGAGCTCGCCGTAGGCGGCACGGTCGCCGCGGCGCACGCGCTCGATGAGCGCCGCGTCGGCGGAGGGCGCTTCGCGCAGGCGAGGCATGCCGCCTCCTTCGGGAGTTCTGGCTCGGGTCGGCCGGGGGCTTCGGGCGTTCGGGCGTGTTCGGGCGTTCGGGCGTGTTCGGGCGTTCGGGTGTCGGAGCGCGTCAGGTCGTTCGGGTGAGCCCGACTGAGAGACGGGATCCGGGCCGGATCATGACGCCACTCGGTCGGGTCGACCCATTCCACCAGATTTCTCGCGAATCCGCGTCATGAATCCGACCTGGACGCGTCTCATAGGTGAGGGCGACCGAGTGGAGCCCTTGGGGCGCCGGAACGGGGACCCCGACCCTGTTCCGGTGGCCTCGCTCGACTGGCGGCCATGGGGGTGGTGGCCGGTCGCCCGGAGCGGGTCCGGAGGCGAAGGGGAACACGCCTGCGGACCCGCTCATCCGGCACGGCACCCCGACCGGTCGCCGTGATCGGTCGTGACGACGAGGGCCCGGTCAGACCAGCCGCACGCCGGCACTCCAGACGGCCGTGACCGCGAGCGCGTCATCCAGGAGCACCGCATCGGCTGCATAGCCGGCGTCCAGGCGTCCGAGGTCGTGACCGCGACCGATGGCGGCGGCCGGCACCTCGGTCAGCGCCGCGACGGCGAGCTCGATCGGGAGCCCGGCGGCGTTCACGGCCTGGCGCAACGCGACATCCTGCGTCAGCGTGGAGCCCGCGATCGAGCCGCCCTCGACCAGCCTGGCCACGCCGCCGATCACGTCGACCTCGAGCGACCCGAGCAGGTACCGCCCGTCGGCGGCACCGGTCGCGGCCATCGCGTCCGTGATGAGCGCGATGCGGCCGGGAGCGCCCGCGAATGCGAGGCGCACCACGTCGGGGTGCACGTGCACCCCGTCGTTGATGACCTCGAGGGTCACATGCGTGGCGCGCATCGCTGCCACGACGGGTCCGGGGGCACGGTGATGGATGCCGCGCATGCCGTTGAACGCGTGCGTCAGCAGCGACGCGCCGGCGTCGAACGCGGCGAGCGAGGTGTCGAAGTCGGCCCCGGTGTGGCCGACGGCGACCCGCACGCCGGCCTCGGTGAACCGGCCGATCGCGTCGACCGCCCCCTCGTGCTCGGGCGCGATCGTGATCTGCCGCAGCGAACCGTCTGCCGCGTCGAGCAGTCGATCGACGGATGCCGCATCCGCAGCCCTGAGCAGGAGCGGGTCGTGCGCGCCGCGGAACTCGCGGTCCAGGAACGGCCCCTCGAGATGCGAGCCGAGCACGCGCGGATCCCGCGCGGCGACCGACGAGATCACCTGCAACTGGGCGGTGAGGTCGTCGACCGCGGCCGTCACGAGCGAGAGCACGGTGCGGGTCGTGCCGTGCGCGGTGTGGATGTCGAGGATGCGCTCGATCGCCTCCGTGCCCTCGTCGGCGGCCGCCCCGCCCGCGCCGTGGCAGTGGAGGTCGATGAACCCGGGAGCCAGCAGTGCGCCCGCGGCATCCGTCGTCGCATCGGCCGGAGTGCCCGTGCGCCATCCGCCCCCCACGCCCTGCTCGAGCACCCGACCGTCGCCGAAGCGGACCCAGGCGTCGTCGACGACCCCGGTCGGGCGGATCAGGCGCGCCGAGTGGATGAGGGTGGTGCCGTGGCTCACGAGGCAACGATAACGTCGAAGCCGTACTCGGCGAGACGCTGGCGCTGCTCCGGGGTCGCCCCCTCATCGGTGATGACGGTCGTGAAGAGCCGCCGCGGGCCGATCGCCGCGAACGCGCGCTTGTCGATCTTCGACGCATCGGCGACGAGCACCGCGTGCGTCGCCCGCGAGGCCATGAGCGTGTTGACGGCGGCCTCGCGCTCGTCGTGCGAGGTCGGGCCGACGACCGCGTCGATCGCGTTCACGCCGATGAAGGCCAGGTCGAGCGTGATGCTCCCGAGCACGGTGTCGGCATAGGACCCGACCAGTTCGTACGAGCGTGCGTGCACGACGCCGCCGGTCACGACCGTCTTGATCTGCGGGCGCACCGCGAGCTGCATCGCGATGTTCAGGGCGTTCGTGACGACGGTGAGGCCGGGGTCCGTGGCCGGCTCCATGATGTCGGCCCGCGACATGAGCGCATCGGCGATGGCCGTGGCGGTGGTGCCGCCGCAGAGCCCGATCACCGCGCCGCGCGGAACCAGCGCGCTCGCCGCGCGGGCGATGGCGGACTTCGCGTCGGGGTTCTGCTGGTTCTTGTAGCGGATCGGCAGGTCGTAGGCGACCGAGTGCGCGACCGCGCCGCCCCTCGTCCGGGTGAGCAGCTGCTGTTGGGCAAGGGCGTCGAGGTCGCGGCGAGCGGTCGCCGGTGAGACGTTCAGCCGCTCGACGATCTGCTCGACCTCGACCTGGTTGTCCTCGGCGAGCAGGTCGAGCACGGCGCTGAGGCGTTCGGCACGGTTCATGCGGTGCGATCCTTTCCAGTGGATCCGAAGAGGTCGAGCAGTCTGGCTGCCTCATCGGCGAGGGCGTCGCGACCCGCGGCCAGGACCTTCCGAGAGTCTACGGTCGACGGGTGCGCGTCGAGGTAGGCGCGGATCGCGCCCGTGAACTGCACGTTCAGGTGGGTCGACACGTTGACCTTCACGAGGCCCGCGCGGATGCCGGAGACGATGAGCTCGTCCGCCACGCCCGACGAGCCGTGCAGCACGAGCGGCACCGGGACGGCGTCGCGCAGCCGCGCGATGAGCGCGAGGTCGAGGGCCGCCACGCGGTCGACCATGGCGTGGGAGGACCCGACGGCGACGGCCAGGGCGCCCACGCCGGTCTCGGCGACGAACCTCGAGGCCTCGTCGGGGTCGGTGCGCACCCCGGGTGCGTGAGCGCCGTCCTTGCCGCCGATCTCGCCGAGCTCGGCCTCGACCAGCACCCCGGCGGATGTCGCGTGCGCGACGACCCGCCGTGTGGTCGCGACGTTGTCGGCGACGTCGAGCTTCGCGCCGTCGTACATCACGGAGCCGAAGCCGAGGTCGATGGCCCGGAGGGCGAGGTCGGGGTCCTCGGCATGGTCCAGGTGCACGGCGACGCGAGCGGAAGATGCGTCGGCGATCGCGAGCGTCGCCCGTGCGATGGGTTCGAGGCTTCCGTGGTACGCCACGCAGTTCTCCGAGATCTGCAGGATGACCGGGAGTCCGGTGCGTTCCGCCGCGGCGACGAGCGCCTCGGCGGTCTCGAGGTGCAGCACATTGAAGGCGCCGATGCCGCGGCCGGCCGCGACGGCCTCGTCGAGCAGGGCGGCGGTGGCGGTCAGCGTCATGCGGGATCCTCCGGGGTATGGGGAGTCACGGCCACCTCGGATTCGAGGTCCCGGTGGTTCCGGGCGAGCGAGCCGGCCAGTGGAGCGAGCACGGCCGAGGCCGACCACGCGGTCGCGAGACGTGCGAGGTCGCGGCGCGCGGTCGCAGCCTCGCCCGTGTCGGCGTCGAAGTCGACGGGCAGTTGCAGCGCTGCGGCGATCGCGGCGACGGCGGCGTCGCCGGCCCCCGTGGCGTTGCCCCGCAGCACGCGTGGCAGACGGGCCCGGATCGGCATGCCCCGTTCGGCGCGGCTGACGAGCATGAGGCCCTCCGCGCCGAGGGAGACCACGACGAGTCTCGCCCCGTGCTCGAGCAGGACACGTGCCCCGGCGACCGGGTCCTCGAGGCCGGTCGCCGCGGCGAGTTCCTCGGCGTTGGGCTTCATGGCGTAGGCGCCCGCCCGGGCGGCATCGAGCATCGCGGGGCCGCTCGTGTCGACGATCACCCGTGCGCCGCCCGCCGTGAGGTCCCGCACGAGCGCCGTCACGCGGTCACCGCCGAAGCCGTCCGGAAGGCTGCCCGAGATCGCGACGACCCGTGCGGGCGAGGTCGCGTCGAGGGCGAGCCGGAGGGTCGCCGCGGCCAGCGCCGCCGCCTCGTCGTCGTCGAGGGGAGCGCCGCGCTCGTTGAGCACCGACGCCTCCGCGGCATCCGTGTCGACGATCGCGACACTCCGCCTGGTCGCGCCGGAGACGGGCAGCAGCCGGTGCGGCACGCCGCTGGCCTCGAAGTCGGCGGCGAACTCGGCACCGGATGCCCCGCCGACGGTCGCGAGGGCGAGGACGTCATGGCCCTGCGCGTGCAGCACCCTGGCGACGTTCAGCCCCTTGCCGCCGGCGCGCGCGACGCCGGCGTCGACGCGGTGGGTGCTGCCGGGCCGGAGACCGGCGACCTCCCAGGTGAGGTCGAGCGCCGGGTTCGGCGTGAGGGTGAGGATCACGGCTCGCTCCGTTCCGCCGGCGCCGCGCTGTTCGCGAGATCCCGTGCGGCGAGGGCCGTGCCGAGGAGCCCGGCATCATCGCCGAGCCGCGCCTGCACGAGCTTCGGGCGGCGGTGGAAGCTCAGCCGGGCGTCGAGGCGCTCGCGGAGCGGGACGAACAGGTCGTCGCCGGCCTGCGAGAGCCCCCCGCCGATGACGATGGCCTCGGGGGCGACGACCGCGGCGAGGCGTGCGAGCGCATCGGCCAGGGCGTCGAGGGCGTCGTTCCAGACGGTTGCCGCGACCTGGTCGCCGGCTGCCGCGGCAGCGAGCACCTCGCGGGAGCCGGCCACGTCGGCACCGGATGCCGCGGCGTACCGCCTCGCGATCGCGCCTGCCGAGGCGATGGTCTCGAGGCATCCGGTCGCGCCGCAGGTGCACGGGTCGCCGGTGGGATCCGCGAGGGTGTGGCCGATCTCGCCGGCGTAGCCGCCGCCGGAGTACGGGTGGCCGCCGAGGATGATCGCGCCCGCGATGCCGGTGCCGATCGCCAGGACGATGACGTCGCCGAACTCGCGGGCCGCGCCCAGTCGGTGCTCGGCGTCGCCCGCGGCGCGGACGTCGTGCCCGAATGCGACCGGGAGGCCGAAGGCCCCTTCGGCGAGCGCCCGGATCGGGGCATCGCGCCAGCCGAAGTTCGAGGCGAAGACGCCGACGCCGGCCTGCTCGTCGACGAGGCCGGGCACGCTGAGGCCGACCGCCTCCGGCCGGACGCCGGGATGCTCGGCGAGCAGTGCGGAGGCGAGGGCGGGCAGCGAGGCCACCACGGATGCCGCCGGGGCGGCGCCGTCGATGGGCGTGGCCGTGCGACGCAGGCCGAGGAGGCGGCCGTCGGCGTCCACGAGCGCCGACTTCGTGTCGGTCCCTCCGACGTCGAACGCGAGCACGACCGGGCCGGGCCCGAGCACGGAGACCTCTGCGCCGGCCATCGTCAGTCGTCGAGGATGACGGAACGGGTGAGGTTGCGCGGGGCGTCGGGGTCGAGGCCGCGCGCGAGCGCACGTGCGAGCGCGACGCGCTGCGCACGGACGAGCTCGGCCATCGGGTCGAGCGTGCCGGCCTCGAATCGTGCGCCCGTCGCGAGGACGTCGCCCTCGAGCCCGACGGGCGCCTCGCCGAAGTGCCACGTGACGCGGCCGGGGGCGGCGATCGCGATGGGTCCGTGGCGGTACTCCATCGACGGGTACGACTCGGTCCAGGACTGCGAGGCCTCGCGCATCTTCAGCGCGGCCTCGTGCGCGAGCCCGACGGACCAGCCCTGCCCGAGGAACGAGTACTGCTCGGCGTCGACCAGCGCGGGGTCGAGCACCTCGGCGAGGGCGGTCTCGGCGTCCGCGACGGCGCGCCCGAGGTCCTCGCCGAGCGATGCGCGGAAGAGGGCGAGCGCGGTGGTCGCGAACCTCGTCTGCACGACGGACTGCTCGTCGGCGAAGGGGAGCGTGATCGCATCGTCGACGAGCCCGACGAGCGGCGAGGTCGCGTCGCCGATGACGCCGATGGTGCGCACGCGTCCCTTGAGGCGCTCGGCCACCTGCAAAACCTCGGTCGTGGTGCCGGAGCGCGTGAGCGCGACGACCGCGTCGTAGCCGCGGTCGACGAAGGCCTCGGACGCGGTGAACGCGTCGGTCTCGCCGTGCCCGCCGGACTCGCGGAGCCACGCGTAGGACTGCGCCATGAACCAGGAGGTGCCGCAGCCGATGACCGCGATGCGCTCGCCGCGAGCGGGCAGCACGGCCTGCTCGTCGGTGAGGGCGGCCGCGATGGACCAGGTCCTCGGTTGGGATTCGAGCTCCGACGCCATGTGCGCTGCAGCTGGATGGATCGGCGTCGTGGTCACGTCTTCGGCTCCTGACGGGGTGGTTGGCTTGCGGTGAAGCGGTGTGATCGCTCAATGATTGCAGATGACGGTATGTGCTGTCGAACGATCAGCCCAATGCGACGTTTGACCAGCATCCGTGCAACCAACGGGGTTTGTGAGGTTTCTGAACAAATTAGTAACGATCAAGAACGGGGTCTTGACGACCTGCTCGCAAGCGACGTAGGTTTTCGTCACCGAGTGAACGGTTCTGATCGTTTATTCCGAGAAACGTTCAGGAAACAGCATTCCCGTGCTTCGCACGCGACGCTCGATCCGAACGCACGCGCCGTCGCGTGAGCTGGTCCTGCGCGGTGCACCACCCACCAGAGTGAGGAATCCATCCATGAAGAAGTCACTGCGCTTCGGCACGGCGGTCGCGATCGCAGCCGTCGCATCGATGACACTCGCATCCTGCGGCTTCGGCGGCGGCGACGGCGACGACACCGCATCCGGCGAGACGACGCTCGACCTGCTCGTTCCCAGCTACTCCGATGCGACCCAGGGCCTGTGGGAAGACGTCATCGACGGCTTCGAGGAGGCCAACCCCGACATCGACGTCAAGCTCGAGGTCCAGTCGTGGGACAACCTCGAGTCCGTCATCGCCACCAAGATCCAGGGCGGCGAGGCACCCGACATCTACAACGGCGGCCCCTTCGCCGGCTTCGCCGCCGACGAGCTGCTCTACCCGGCCGAGGAGGTCGTGTCCGCCGACACGTTCTCCGACTTCCAGGACTCGTTCATCGCGAACGCCGAGGTCGACGGCACGGCCTACGCGCTCCCGCTCATCGCATCGGCCCGTGCGCTCTTCGTGAACAACGCGCTGCTCGAGCAGGCCGGTGTCGCCGAGGCGCCCAAGACGTGGGACGAGCTGCTCGACGCGGCCACGAAGGTCTCCGCCCTCGGCGGCGGCGTGGCCGGCTACGGCATGCCGCTCGGATCCGAGGAGGCGCAGGCCGAGGCGGCCGTGTGGCTCTGGGGCGGCGGCGGAACCTTCGGTGACGCCACCGAGATCACGGTCGACGACCCGGCGAACCTCCCGGGCGCCGAGCAGGTCAAGAAGATGATCGACGCCGGTGCGACCCAGGCCGACCCCGGTTCGACCGACCGCTCGCCGCTCATGGACATCTTCGTGCAGGGCAAGATCGGCATGCAGGTCGGCCTCCCGCCGACCGTGGGCCAGATCGAGGAGGGCAACCCCGACCTCGACTACTCGATCGTCCCGATCCCGACCCAGGACGGCAGCCCCATGACCGTCGGCGTCATGGACCAGCTCATGGCCTTCCAGAACGACGACGACAAGAAGGACGCGATCACCAAGTTCCTCGACTACTACTACACGTCCGACGTGTACGTGCCGTGGGTGCAGGCCGAGGGCTTCCTCCCCGTCACGAAGTCGGGTGCCGAGGCGCTGTCCGGCGAGGAGGCGCTCGCGCCGTTCCTCGACGTGCTGCCCGACGCGCAGTTCTACCCGAGCACCAACCCCGCCTGGTCCGCGACGGACGGCGCGTTCAAGGCGCTCTTCGGCCAGCTCCAGACGAAGCCGGCCCAGGACGTGCTGACCGAGATCCAGGCCCAGGCCGACGCCGGCTGAGCCTGAACGAGCGAACCGACAGTTCTACCCGGAGGGATCGGTGACCACCGACTCATGAGCACCACGTCAGATGTGTCATCGACCCGGGCGGGGGCGGCCGACGGCCGTCCCCGCACCGGGGAGCAATCGACCGATTCTCCGGACGGCCCGCGCCGGCCGAAGAAGCCGTCGCGAGTGGGCCACGTCCTCGCCGCGCTCCCGTGGATCGGGCCCGCCCTGATCCTGATCTTCGGCGTGGTGCTGTACCCCGCCGTGGTCATGTTCTACAACTCCACGCGCGACATCTCCCAATCTGGTGTCGACAAGGGCTCCGCGGGACTCGACAACTACATCGAGGTCTTCTCGTTCCCGTACTTCTGGCCGATCTTCGGCCGCACGATCATCTGGGTCGTGGTGGTCGTCGCGGCCACCGTCATCATCTCGCTCGGCCTGGCCCAGATCCTGAACAAGGCGTTCCCCGGGCGGCGCATCGTGCGCCTCGCGGTGATCATCCCGTGGGCGGCATCCGTCGTGATGACGACGATGGTCGTCTACTACGGACTCGAGCCGTACTTCGGCATCATCAACAAGTTCCTCGTCGACGTGGGCCTCGTCGACACTCCAGAGGGCTACGGCTGGACCCGCAACCCCGCGACCGCCTTCGCGTGGTCGATCGTCGTCGCCATCTTCGTCTCGCTGCCCTTCACGACCTACACGATCCTCGCCGGACTGCAGACCGTGCCGGGCGAGGTGCTCGAGGCGGCCAAGATGGACGGCGCGGGTCCGGTCCGCACGTACTGGGGCGTCGTGCTCCCGCAGCTGCGCAGCGCCCTCGCCGTGGCGGTGCTCATCAACATCATCAACGTCTTCAACTCGCTGCCGATCCTGAAGGTGATGACCGGATCGATCCCCGGCTACGACGCCGACACGATCATGACGATGATCTTCAAGTACATCCAGAACCAGCACAAGGTCGATGTCGCGAGCGCCCTCTCGGTCGTCGCGTTCGTCATCGTCATCGTGATCGTCGCCATCTACGTGCGCGTGGTCAAGCCCATGAAGGAGGTCTGATCGTGGCCGTCACCGCACCCGCGTTCGAGACGATCGGCCCGCCCGCGGCATCCGCCCGCAAGCGCCGCTACACCGAGGACCAGGTGCCGATCGGCAAGGTCCTCCTGCGCATGCTCGCGGGCCTCATCGTGCTCGGCATCTTCATCCTGCCGTACACGATCATGTTCTTCGGCTCCGTGAAGACGAAGGCGCAGATCCGGTCGGTGGACCCGACGTACTTCCCGGTCGAGTGGCACTGGGAGAACTACGTCAACATGTGGTCCACGCCCGAGACGCCCCTCGTGCAGAACCTCATCTCGACGATCGTCATCTCGGTGTTCGCGACGCTGCTCGTGCTCCTCGTCGCGATGCCGGCCGCGTACTACACGGCGAGGTTCCAGTTCCCGGGTCGCATGGTCTTCCTCTTCCTCGTCATCGTCACGCAGATGCTGCAGCCGGCGGTGCTGACCTCCGGCCTGTTCCGACAGTTCCTCGCGTTCGACCTCATCGACACGTGGGCGGCGATGATCCTCATCAACTCGGCGTTCAACCTCTCCTTCGCCGTGTGGATCATGCACTCCTTCTTCGCCGGCATCCCGAAGGAGGTCGACGAGGCGGCCCAGATCGACGGCGCCAACCGGCTCACGGTCCTCTTCAAGATCAGCCTCCCGCTCGTCTGGCCCGGCATCGTCACGGCCATCGTGTTCACCTTCGTCGCCTGCTGGAACGAGTTCGCGGCCTCGCTGGTGATCCTCTCGACGGCCGGGAACCAGCCCCTCTCGGTCGCGCTGACGAAGTTCGTCGGCCAGTACGAGACGAGCTGGCACTACGTCTTCGGCGTCTCGATCGTCGCGATCGTGCCCGTGGTGATCCTGTTCATGCTCATCGAGAAGCGCCTCGTCGGCGGCCTGACCGCGGGCAGCGTGAAGTAGCGCTGCGCTGCGCTCGAGCGGATGCCGCGGACGCTGCTTCGCGCCGTCGAGCGGATGCCGCGGGGCCGACCCGCGGCATCCGCTCATCGCACGGAGCTCAGGCATTCGCCTCCAGCTCAGGCCGTTTCCCGTGGTGCCGGCCTGAATGGCGTTCGTTCGCCTGACGAGCGGATGTCGCGGATCTCATGCAACCCGACCGCCACGGCCGCCCGCACCTCATGCTCGACCGCCGGCCACCCGAAGAGCACTTGCTCGTAGTCGAAGCGCAGCACGGTGAAGCCCATGAGGGCGAGACGCCGATCATGGGCGATGTCCCGCCGGCGGCTCGCGGCGTCGCGATGGAACTCGTATCCGTCGATCTGGATCACCAGACGCGACCCGACGAGGCCGTCGACCGAGTGCCCCGCGAGACGGACCTGTTGTCGAATCGCGAGTCCGATCCTCCGGAGGCGGGCGAACGCGATCGACTCGAGGCCGGAGTCCGAGAGCTGCGACGCGCCGTCGCGCACACGATGAGCAGCCGTGTGTCGGAGTGGGAGCCGCGCGAGGTACTCGGTGTCGACCCTCCCGCTTCGGAGGGCGGATTCCCAGGTCGCGAGCGCGTGGTCGAGCGGACGGCATCCCGCGATGTGCACGAGCGCGTCGACGACGGACTCGACGAGCTCGAACCGGGTCGGACCGATCGGGCCCGCGTTCCAGTGGACTCGCGCGCCGCCGGCATCGAATCGCGAGGCGCCATGGGCGACGGCGAAGTGAGGACGGTCGTCGTCGATGGCCCAGAGGCCGTGCAGGCGCGCTGCGGTGATGCACGCGACGCGACCGCCGAGGGACGCCGCGGTTCGGAGCAGAGCGGGAGCCGCGGGAGTGGCGATCCACGTTCGGCGGAGTCGGCGGACCGCGCCCTGCGCGACCGCCGTACGGATCGCGTACCTCGTGTAGCCCGCACCGAGCGCTTGCTCCACGTGTCGGATCCCGCCCTCGGAGTCGAGCCAATCGGCCAATGACATACGCATCGATGAAGTGTCGGGCCTTGGCGCCGCGCAGTGCGGAACAGCACCGGCGTGACGACGGGGAGACGGTGGTCATGGGCCTGCGGAGGACGAGTCGCACGGTCATTCGAGGTACGCGTCGCGCCGGCGTCGAACCCGGATCCGGCTCCGGATCCGACTTCG
The DNA here is from genome assembly GCF_009749395.1 of Agromyces salentinus. Classification (GTDB taxonomy): domain Bacteria; phylum Actinomycetota; class Actinomycetes; order Actinomycetales; family Microbacteriaceae; genus Agromyces; species Agromyces salentinus. The sequence goes on along the minus strand of NZ_WBIR01000007.1, from coordinate 104,996 downwards.
GCCCCTGGTCCGGGTCCGGGCCGGGCTCGGTTTCGGTACCCGCCGACGCACGCCGGTCAGGCATTCGTACGCAGCTCAGGCCGGTTGCGGGTGTTCTGTCCTGAGGCGCGGCCGAATGCCTGAGCAGCGGATGCTGCCGAGCCGAGGAGGTGCGCGGCGCGCGGCCGGGCGGGTGTGGGCCAAGCCGGCGCGGGCGGGGCCGCGGCGGGGCGGGCCGAGCGCCGAGGCGCCGCGGGCGGCTCAGCCGACCCAGGGCACCCCGCCGACGCGGCGGAACGCGACCCCGAGCTCGTCGAGGTGCGTGCCGAGTGCCGCCAGTCGGGCGTGGAAGTCGTCGACGTCGCGGGCGCCACCCTCCGCACTGGGGCGGGCGGACGCCAGCGCCTCGGCAGAGGGCGCCGGCGACCACGCGATCTCCGCGACCGCCGCGATGCGGGGGAAGACCATGAACTCGAGGTCTGGGGTCGTGGCGATGGTCTCGGTCCAGACGGGCGCCTCGACGCCGAGGATGTCGCCCTCGGCGAGGCCGGGGACGATCGCGGTCGGCTCCCAGCCGTACGCCTCCTCGAGTGTCGTCGGGCCGTCGGCCCACAGCTGGCCGGGCTTCGTGCCGATCGGGCCGTCCGGGTCGTCGGGGTACTTCATGTCGAGGTACGCGACGTCGGCGGGGGAGAGGATGACGCTGCCGCCCTGCTCGACGAACGAGGTCGTCAGCTGCGCGGCATCCTCGCGTGGCGTCACGAAGTCCCAGTACTGGCCGACGGTGCCCGCGGGCAGTTCGCGCGACGCGCCCATCTCGTGCCAGCCGATGAGCGTCTTGCCGGTGGCCGCGCCGGCGGCGGTGATGCGCCGCACGAGGTCGAGGTAGTCGGCTTCGGAGGTCGCCAGCGACTCGTCGCCGCCGACGTGCAGCCACGGGCCGGGCGTCATCTCGGCGAGCTCTCCGAGCACGTCCGCGAGGAACCGGTCGGTGGCCTCGGCGCGCGCGGGGGCGGCGCAGAGGGAGGAGAAGCCGACCTCCACGCCCTCGTAGGCGGACGGCGCGACGCCGTCGCAGTTCAGCTCGGGGTACGCGTGCAGCGCCGCGTTCGTGTGGCCGGGCAGGTCGACCTCGGGCACCACGGTCACGAACCGCTCCGCGGCGTACTCGACGATGCGCCGGTAATCCTCCTTCGTGTAGAAGCCGCCGCCGTCGCCGCCCACGGAGGTGGCCGCGCCCGCGACGGTGAGCTCCGGCCAGGAGTCGACGCGGATCCGCCACCCCTGGTCGTCGGTCAGGTGCAGGTGCAGCACGTTCAGCTTCAGCAGTGCGATGCGGTCGATGTGCTCGAGCACGTCCTCGACGGGGAAGAAGTGGCGCGCGACGTCGAGCATGGACCCGCGATAGGCGAATCGGGGCGCATCGGCGACGGATGCCGCGGGCACGGTCCATCCGCCGGCCGGCTGCGTCGCGGCATCCGCTCGCTCGATCTCGGCCGGCAGCAGTTGGCGCAGCGACTGCGTCGCCCGGAACAGGCCGGCGGGGGTGTCGGACGCGAGGCGCACGCCGCCGTCGCCCGACTCGAGCGTGTACCCCTCGGCGACGCCGTCGGGCGCTTCTCCGTCGGCGACGACGAACACGACATCGGATGCCGCCGGCTCGCCGCCCTCGGACCCGTCGACGACGACGGGCAGCTCGAACCCCGTCGACCGGCGCGCCATGGCCGCGAACGTCTCTGCGACGCCCGCGGCGCCGTCGCCGCTCACGAGGAGCCGGGTCGTGTCGTCGAGGCGGAAGGGCGCGGCGCCCTCGGGGTACTCGGCGCTGATCGGCGCCGGGACGATGCCGGTCACGGCGTCTCCGTTCTGGGCAGGCGCGGGTGGGACGCACGCGGTGAGGGAGGCCGCGAGTGCGATCGCCGCGAGGCCGAGCCCGAGGGCTGCGGTGGTTCGGGTTCGGCGTGGCATGCGTCCTCGGATGGGTCGGCCGCCGGAATACGAAGGATTCCTAACAGAGCGGCGCGGCTCCATCCTGCCACCTGCGACGACGCCGCGACAGGGTGTCGGCCGGGCATCGGGACGAGGAGAGACGAATGGACCGCTCCGCGGGCGGCATCCGTTGCTATGCTTGCGGGGTCGCGACTGGCGTTGAGATGGATTCCCATCGGGGAGCGACTGGCGAGTATCGACCGCACGCCTGGGCCGGTACGGATGCCTTGTCGCGCGAGTCGCGCGACGAGGAACCCTCGTTTGGTCCGTACCGTCACTGAAGGAGCCAGTCTTGGCCGAGTCCGTTTTCAACGCCCCCCTGTCCGAGGTCGATCCCGAGATCGCCGAGGTGCTCGAGCTCGAGCTCGGTCGCCAGCGCGACTACCTCGAGATGATCGCGAGCGAGAACTTCGTTCCCGTCTCGGTGCTGCAGTCGCAGGGGTCGGTGCTCACCAACAAGTACGCCGAGGGCTACCCCGGCCGCCGCTACTACGGCGGCTGCGAGTACGTCGACGTGGCCGAGTCGCTCGCCATCGAGCGTGCGAAGAGCCTCTTCGGCGCCGAGTACGCCAACGTGCAGCCGCACTCGGGCGCCACCGCCAACGCTGCGGTGCTCTCCGCGATCGCGACGCCCGGCGACACGATCCTCGGCCTCGAGCTCGCGCACGGCGGTCACCTCACGCACGGCATGAAGCTCAACTTCTCGGGCAAGCTCTACAACGCCGTCTCCTACGGCGTGAACCCCGAGACCTTCCTCGTCGACATGGACGTCGTGCGCGACAAGGCCCTCGAGCACCGCCCACAGGTCATCATCGCCGGCTGGTCGGCGTACCCCCGCCACCTCGACTTCGCCGCGTTCCGCGCGATCGCCGACGAGGTGGGCGCGAAGCTCTGGGTCGACATGGCGCACTTCGCCGGCCTCGTGGCCGCGGGCCTGCACCCGAGCCCGGTGCCCTACGCCGACGTCGTCTCCTCGACCGTGCACAAGACCATCGGCGGCCCCCGCTCGGGCTTCATCGTCTCGCGCGACACCGAGCTCGCGAAGAAGCTGAACTCCAACGTGTTCCCCGGCCAGCAGGGCGGCCCGCTCATGCACGTCATCGCGGCCAAGGCGACGGCGTTCAAGATCGCGGCGTCCGAGGAGTTCAAGAACCGCCAGGAGCGCACCATCCGGGGCGCCCAGATCCTCGCCGACCGTCTGACGGCCGACGACTCGCGCGCTGCGGGCATCGATGTGCTCACGGGCGGCACCGACGTGCACCTCGTGCTCGCCGACCTCCGCAACTCGAAGATCGACGGCCAGCAGGCCGAAGACCTCCTTCACGAGGCGCTCATCACCGTGAACCGCAACTCGGTGCCGTTCGACCCGCGCCCGCCGATGGTCACCTCGGGCCTGCGCATCGGCACGCCGGCGCTCGCGACCCGCGGCTTCGGCGACGCCGAGTTCACCGAGGTCGCCGACGTCATCGCGCTCGCACTCCAGGGCGAGGCGGATGTCGCCGAGCTCCGCTCGCGCGTCGAGGCCCTCACGGCGGCCTTCCCGCTCTACCCGGGCCTCTCCCAGTAGGCGCCGCGATGACGGCCATCACGCTCGACGGGGTCGCCACGGCGTCCGCCGTGAAGTCCGAGCTCGCCTCGCGCATCCAGGCGCTGCGCGGGGCGGGCGTCGTGCCCGGCCTCGGCACCCTGCTCGTCGGCGACGACCCGGGCTCGCGATCGTACGTCGCGGGCAAGCACCGCGACTGCGCGGAGGTCGGCATCGAGTCGATCCGCGTCGACCTGCCGGCCACGGCTTCGCCGGCCGACGTGCGCGCCGCGATCGCCGACCTGAACGCGGCATCCGAGGTGACCGGGTACATCGTGCAGCTGCCGCTGCCCGCCGGGCACGACGAGAACGCGATGCTCGAGCTCATCGACCCCGACAAGGATGCCGACGGACTGCACCCGACCAACCTCGGGCGGCTCGTGCTCGGCGTCTCGGGCGAGCTCGCCTCGCCGCTGCCGTGCACCCCGGCGGGCATCGTCGAGATGCTGCAGCGCTACGACGTGCCGATCGCAGGTCGTCATGTCGCGGTCATCGGCCGAGGCATCACGGTCGGGCGTCCGCTCGGACTGCTGCTCACCCGCAAGGGACTCGACGCCACGGTGACGCTCACGCACTCGCGCACGGTCGACCTGGCCGCCGAGGTGCGCCGGGCCGACATCGTCGTGGCGGCGGTGGGCGTGGCGCACCTCGTGAGGCCCGACTGGGTCAAGCCCGGAGCGGCCGTGCTCGACGTGGGCATCACGCGCGTGGTGGACGAAGCCACGGGCGAGGGTCGTCTCACCGGCGACGTCGACCCCGCGGTCGCGGATGTTGCCGGCCACCTCTCGCCGAACCCCGGTGGAGTGGGCCCGATGACCCGCGCGATGCTGCTCGCGAACGTCGTCAAGGCGGCCGAGCAGCGGCTGGCGAGCTAGCCGGGTCGAGCGCACACGAACGGCGGATGCCGCGGGCCGAGCCTCGCGGCATCCGCCGTCTCGGTCCCGGGTCGCTGCCGTCCGGGCCATCGCCGCGGTGACGGCCCGTCGCCTCCCGTGGGCGGCGGTCGCGGTGTCGACCGTCGCCTGCCGGTCGCCGTGCGTTCACCGGGCGATCACCCGTCGGCAAGGGTGCGGCCACGGCCCGCCCATAGGTTCGCAGCATGCTCGAAGACGGGCGGCCCTTCGGCCGAGCCATGCACCCCGCCCCGCGGGTGATCGCGGTGATCCCCGCGCGGGGCGGCTCCAAGGGCCTGCCCGGCAAGAACCTCGCCGAGGTCGGCGGCGTTCCGCTCGTGACCCGCGCGGTGCGCGCCGCGAGCGCCGCCCGGTTCATCGACGCCGTCCTCGTGAGTACGGACGACGACGGCATCGCGGGCGCGGCCAGGGCCGCCGGCGCGGGCGTGGTCAGGCGCCCCGACGACCTGTCGGGCGACACGGCGACGTCCGAGTCCGCGCTGCTGCACGCACTGCACAGCGTCGCGGCGCACACCGGCGTCCGGCCGGAGGTGCTCGTGTTCGTTCAGGCGACGTCCCCGTTCATCGACCATGCGGCGCTCGACCGTGCCGTCGAGCGGGTGCTCGACGGCGAGCAGGACGTGGTGTTCTCGGCCGTGGCGAGCCACGTCTTCCTCTGGGCCGAGACGCCCGAGGGCGCTGCCGGCGTCAACCACGAGGCATCCGCGCGCCCGCGCCGCCAGGACCGCGAGCCCGAGTACGCCGAGACGGGCGCCTTCTACGTCATGCGGGCGGACGGCTTCGTGCAGGCCGGGCACCGCTTCTTCGGCAGGGTCGGCATGGCGCAGGTGCATCCCGACCACGCGATCGAGATCGACGACGCGGCCGACCTGGCGCGCGCCGCGCTGCTCGCCCCGTCGATCGACGGCGCCGCCGTCCGCGACGGGGACCCGCGGCATCCGGTCATCGACGTCGACGCCCTGGTCACCGACTTCGACGGCGTGCACACGGATGACACGGCCTGGGTCGACACCCTGGGTCGGGAGTCGGTGCGCGTGAGTCGCTCCGACGGTGCCGGTGTCGCCCGCCTGCGGGCGGCCGGCCTCCCCGTGCTGATCCTCAGCCGCGAGGCCGATCCGGTCGTGGCGCGCCGCGCCGAGAAGCTCGGCGTCGAATGCCTGCACGGCGTCCAGGAGAAGGGCGAGGCGCTCGCCGACTGGGCGTCGAGCCGCGGCATCCGGCTCGACCGCATCGCCTACGTCGGCAACGACCGCAACGACCTGCCGGCGCTGGAGCTCGTGGGCTGGCCGGTCGCCGTGCGCGACGCCGTGCCCGACGTGCTCGCCGCCGCCCGGCACGTCCTCGATCGCACGGGCGGCCACGGCGCCGTGCGCGAGATCGCGGACCTGATCGTCACCTCACGCGAACTCGCCGCCCGGCGGGCAGAGCACCGCGAACCCGCCACCGCGCGATGAAGGAGCACCACATGTCGGTACGCATCGGAACCTCGCTGATCGGCCCGGGTCAGCCCGTGTACGTCATCGGCGAGATCGGCCTGAACCACAACGGCGACGTCGAGATCGCCAAGCGCCTCATCGACGTCGCCGTCGAGTCCGGCGCCCAGGCCGTGAAGTTCCAGAAGCGCACCCCCGAGATCGCGACGCCCGAGCACATGCGCGACGTCGAGCGCGAGACGCCGTGGGGCACGATGACGTACCTCGACTACCGGTACCGCGTCGAGTTCGGCGAGGCCGAGTACCTCGAGATCGCCTCGTACGCGATGCGCGCGGGCGTCGACTGGTTCGCCTCCCCGTGGGACGTGCCCTCGGTCGAGTTCCTCGAGCGGCTCGACGTGGTCGCCCACAAGGTCGCCTCGGCCTCGCTCACCGACCTCGACCTGCTCGACGCGCTCGCCGCGACCGGCAAGCCGATCATCCTCTCGACCGGCATGTCCACGATCGAGGAGATCGACCGGGCCGTCGACCGGCTGGGCACCGACCGGCTCGTCCTGATGCACGCCACCTCGAGCTACCCGATGCCCGTCGAGGAGGCGAACCTGCGCATGATCGACACGCTGCACCGGCGCTACCCGGGCGTGCCGATCGGGTACTCGGGCCACGAGCGCGGGCTGCAGATCTCGCTCGCGGCGGTCGCGCTCGGGGCGGTGGCCGTCGAACGGCACATCACGCTCGACCGCGCCATGTGGGGCTCGGACCAGGCGGCCTCCCTCGAGCCGCAGGGCTTCGAGCACCTCGTGCGCGACATCCGGATCATCGGCGACGCCATGGGCGACGGGGTCAAGCGCGTCTTCCCCGGCGAGGAGGCGCCCCGGGCGAAGCTGCGCCGGGTGCCCGCGTGAACTTCGAACGGGCACGGGCGACGGATGCCGCGAGCCGGCGCCTGCTCGTCATCGCCGACTCCGACTCCTACGTGAAGTGGGGCGCCGCCCTCGCCTCGAAGCTGCCACCCCGCTGGCACGTCGAGCTCGTCGTGCTCGCCTCCCCGGTGCAGCCGAGCCCGACGCAGCTCGCCCACGCGCTCGCGGGCACGCGCTTCTCGCCGCGGCGCACGCGCGTGCTGCACCTGGACGACCTCGACGGGCTGCTCGACGTGCTCGACCCGCACGCCGTGCTGCTCTCGTTGCGTGGGCCGTTCGTGCGGGTGGTCGCGCCGCGCATCGAACGGCGTCGGGACCGTCCGGTGCTCGTGAGCGGGTTCCCCGGGCTGACGATCCCCGCGGTGCCCAAGGCCGTCATCTACCGCGAGCAGACCGACCTCATCGTGCTGCACAGCCGCCGGGAGGTCCGCGAGTTCCGGGCGAACGCGGCCGAGCTCGGGCTCGGCATGACGTTCGCGCTGGCGACCCTGCCCTTCCTCGCGTCCGCCGACGCGGCAGGCCCCGCGGCATCCAGCGGCTCCGACATCGTGTTCGCCACCCAGGCGAAGGTGCCCGCCGAGCGTTCGGACCGCGTGCACCTGCTCGCCGCCCTCGCGGAGCTCGCCCGGCGGCAGCCCGACCGCCGCGTCGTCGTGAAGGTGCGCGCACGCAGGGGCGAGGCGCAGACCCATGCCGAGACCTTCGACTACGCCGACCTCATGGCCGAGGTCGACCCGCCCGACAACCTCGTGATCGAGGACGGCCCGATGGCCGAGAAGCTCGCGCGCGCGGGAGCCCTCGTGACCGTCAGCTCGACGGCCGCCCTCGAGGCGATCGCGCTGGGCCTGCCGACCCTGCTCGTGGACGACTACGGCGTCTCCCCGGCGATGATCAACACGGTCTTCGAGGGCTCCGGGCTGCTCGGATCCACCCGTGAGCTCGTCGAGGGCCGGTTCGGGGCGGCGGATGCCGCGTGGCTGGCCGACAACTACTTCCATCCCGCGCAGGCCGACGACTGGGTTCGCCGCCTCGAGTCCCTCGCCGAGGCCAGGGAGATCGTGCCCCTCCGTCCGCTCGTGCGCCGCCGGGACCTGTCGGGCGGGCGCCTGCGCGTGGCGTTCGAACGACGGCGCATGCTCGGCGAGCACGATCGCAGCATGCTCGGCGCACTCGCGTGGGGCGTCGGGGTGCCGGCCAGAGGCGTCGTGCGCCGGGCGCGACGGCTCCGGAGCCGTCTCGTCGGCGGGGCCGAGCGGGTCGCGGCGCGGCCCGCGGTGCCGGCCGCGGCGTCAGTCGACGGGCGCGGTGTGCAGGCCGACGTGACCGAGGTAGGCCTGCGCGTTCCGGTGCAGTGAGGCCTGCTCGTCGGGCGTGAGCTCGCGGCGCACCTTCGCGGGCACGCCGGCGACGAGCGAGCCGGGCGGGACCACCGTGCCCTCGAGGACGACCGCGCCCGCGGCCACGAGCGACCCGGCACCGATGACGGCCCCGTTCAGCACCGTCGCGCTCATGCCGATCAGGCTGCCGTCCCCGATGGTGCAACCGTGCAGCACGGCTCCGTGGCCGACCGAGACGTCGCTGCCGATCGTCAGCGGATAGCCGCGGTCGACGTGGCACACGACGGTGTCCTGCAGGTTCGAGCGCTCGCCGAGCACGATCGGCTCGGCCTCGGCGCGGAGCACCGCGTTGTACCAGACGCTCGAGTCGGCGGCCAGGCGGACGTTGCCGACGATGACGGCCCCGGCCGCGACGAACGCCGACGGGTCGACCTCGGGTGCGGGCACGTCCGCGATCGTGAGGACACGGGACGACGGGTCGGCAGTCATGCCGACAGCCTAGGCGTCAGGTGCCCGGCCTGCTCGCCCCGCTCCTAGGATCGGAGCATGCCGACTGACGCGACCCCCGTCGAGACCGCCGCCGCCGTGCCCGCCGCCACCGTGCCCGCCGCCTCGTCGGTGCCCACGCATCCCGCCGTCGACGCCGTGATGGGCGCGCTCACCGCGCAGGGCGTGGAGCCGCGCGTGGTGTGGTTCGACGACGCCGTCACGACCGCGCAGCTGGCCGCCGACGCGCTCGGGGTCCAGGTCGGCCAGATCGCGAACTCGCTCGTGTTCACGCTCGACGGCGAACCCATCCTCGTCCTGACCTCCGGGGCGCACCGGGTCGACACCGAGTGGCTCGGCGACCGTCTCGGCGGGCGCATCGGGCGGGCGTCGAAGGACACCGTCAAGGCCGCCACCGGTCAGGTAATCGGCGGCGTCGCACCCGTGGGCCACCCGACGCGCGTTCGCACGTTCGTGGACGTCGACCTCGCGGGCTACGACGAGGTGTGGGCCGCGGCCGGCCACGCGAAGACCGTCTTCCCGACCACGTTCGACGAACTCGTGCGCATCACGGGCGGCACGCCGCATCCGGTCCAGCCGCCGGTCGAACCCACGGTTGAGCCGACGGTCGACCCCACGCGGGAGCCGACGGGATGACCAGCCCGGATGTCGCGTGGCCGCGACCGGCCGGACCGCTCGAGCTGCGCACGCCGACCCGGGCCGCGCTGGAGCAGGTCCTGACTTGGCGCAACCGGCCGGAGGTCACGCGCTGGCTGCTCAGGACCACGGTCGACCCCGAGGCGTTCACGACGGCGTGGCTCGACTCCGTCGAGGACCCGGCCCAGCACACGGCCGTCGCCGTGATCGACGGGACGGTGGTGGGCACGGGATCGCTGCACGTGCAGGACGGAATGGGCCAGTTCCAGGGCGACGCCTGGCGCGGCTCCGAGGCGACGCTCGGCTACCTCATCGATCCGGCCCACGCCGGCAGGGGCTACGCGACGGACATCGCCCGCGCCCTCCTCGGCCTCGCCTTCACCGAGCTGGGCCTGCACCGGGTCACCGCTGGATGCTTCGCCGACAACGCGGCCTCCTGGCGGGTCATGGAGCGGGTCGGCATGCGGCGCGAGCAGCACGGCATCCGGGACTCGTGGCACGAGGAGCTCGGCTGGATCGACGGCTTCACCTACGCGATCCTGGCCGAGGAGTGGCATCGGGCGTCCTGATCCGCGTCCTGATCCGCGGCCGTGACGTCCGCGCCGCCGGGCTCGCCCGCCACGTGCGGGAACCAGCACGCGGCCACCGTCGGCAGGCGGATCGCGCCTCGCGCTCACGCGTCGCGGCGCGCGCCCTCGCTCGGCCGCACCACGAACGTCGTCGGCGCCCGGTACCCCTGTTCGGCGAACGCGGTGCGCACCTCCCGCTCGACCACGGGCACGAGCGCGTCGATGACGAGCGCGATCGCCGAGCCGCCGAAGCCGCCGCCGGTCATGCGCGCGCCGATCGCACCGCTCGCCTGGGCGGTGGCGACGGCCAGGTCGATCTCGGGCACCGTGATCTCGAAGTCGTCGCGCATCGACACGTGGGATGCGTCGAGCAGCGGACCGATGGCGCCGGCGCCGTGCTCGCGAAGCGTGCGCACGGTGTCGAGCACCCGCTGGTTCTCGGTCACGATGTGGCGGACGCGGCGGAAGGTCTCCTCGTCGAGCACCGACGCGGCGCGGTCGAGGTCGCCGACCTGCACGTCACGCAGCGACTCCACGCCGAGCGCCTCGGCGCCCGCCTCGCAGGAGGCGCGCCTCGCGGCGTATCCGCCCGTGGCGTGGGCATGCGTGACGTGGGTGTCGATGACGAGGATCGAGAGCCCGTCGGGGACGAGCCCGAGCGGGATCACCTCGGCGTCGAGGCTGCGGCAGTCGAGGAACACGGCCGCGTCGGCGCGCGAGAGGAGCGAGGCCGACTGGTCGAGGATGCCGGTGGGGGCCCCCACGACGCGGTTCTCGGCGAGCTGCCCGACCTTCGCGAGCGTCGGGCGGTCGAGGCCGAGACCCCAGTGCTCGTCGAGCGCGAGCGCGACGGAGCTCTCGATGGCGGCCGACGAGGAGAGGCCGGCACCGACCGGCACGGTGCTGGAGATGTGCAGGTCCACCCCGGGCACGGCGGCCAGGTCGGCGCCGAACTGCCCGAGGGCCCAGGCGACGCCGAGCGGATAGGCCGACCACCCGTCGAGCGACTCGGGGGAGAGGTCGTCGAGGTGGACGTCGACGACCTCGCCGGTGAAGGTCGAGGAGACGCGGACGACCCGGTCGTCTCGTGCGCCCAGGGCGACGGCAGCGCGCTGGTCGATCGCGAACGGGAACACGAACCCGTCGTTGTAGTCGGTGTGCTCGCCGATGAGGTTGACGCGCCCGGGTGCGGACCAGACGCCGATGGGGTCGCGGCCGTACCGCTCCCGGAAGCCGGCGGCGGTCTCGGCGATCGGCGTGGCCTCGGTCATGCTCGGGTTCCTTCGGTGGCGGTGGCGGTGGCGGTGGCGGTGGCGGTGGCGGGCGCCGGGGCGTCGGCCGCGGCATCCGTCGCGTGGATGGCGCGGCGCAGCGCCTCGGCCGCGGCCTCGGGCGTGACGTCGCCGATCCAGGCGCCCTTGGCCGCCTCGGACCCGGCGAGGTACTTGAGCTTGTCCGCGGCCCGGCGCGGGCTCGTGAGCTGGAGCATCAGGCGCACGTCGTCGCGGTGCTCGTGCACCGGGGCCTGGTGCCACGCGGCGATGTAGGGCGTGGGGGTGTCGTAGAGCCGGTCGACGCCCTGGAGGAGCTGCAGGTAGAGGCCCGCGAGCTCGTCGCGCTCGGCGAGGGTGGTCGCGGCGAAGTCGGGCACGTGCCGGTGCGGCAGCAGGTGGATCTCGATGGGCCAGCGCGCCGCGAACGGCACGAACGCGGTCCAGTGCTCGCCAGAGAGCAGCACGCGCGGACCGTTTCGCTCACGGTCGAGGATGTCGGCCATGAGGGTGGGGCCGTAGTCGTCGATGGCCGCCAGCAGTCGTTCGGTGCGCGGGGTCACGTAGGGGTAGGAGTAGATCTGCCCGTGCGGATGCGGCAGGGTGACGCCGATCTCGCGCCCCCGGTTCTCGAACGGGAAGACCTCCTCGACCCCGGGCAGTGCCGAGAGGGCCGCCGTGCGGTGCGCCCATGCCTCGATGACGGTGCGTGCACGCGAACGGGTGAGCGATCCGAAGGACCCCTCGTGGGCGGGGCTGAAGCAGACGACCTCGCATCGCCCGACCGAGCTGCGCGTGCGCTCCAGGCCGATGCGGCGCAGGTCGGCGAGCGTCTCGGCGCTCGAGGCATCGGGATCGGCGAGCTCGGGGCCGAAGGACGGCGAGCGGTTCTCGAACACGGCGACGTCGTAGACGCTCGGGATCTCCGACGGGTTGTCCACCGTCTGCGGGGCGAGCGGGTCGAGGTGCGCCGGCGGCAGGAACACGCGGTTCTGGCGCGCGGCGGCGATCGAGATCCACTCGCCGGTGAGCGGATCCTGGCGCATGTGCGCGTTCGCCGGCCGGGGGTCGAGGACGCGCTCGTCGGCGCGACGCTCAGGAGCCAGCGTCGTGTCGACGTCGTCGAAGTAGATGAGGTCGCGGCCGTCGGCGAGCTTGGCTTCCCGGACGGCGATGCGGGCGTCGGAGACGTGATCGGTGTCGTGCACGCGGCCACCCTACGCGCATTTCGTTTTGCAAACAACCGGGTTTCGTATTGCAAAATGCCCGGCGGTCGTCCAAGATTCCACCATGACGGATGCCGCCCTGCCCGCGCCCGAACGTCGCGAACGCGCCCTCGCACTCGTCGCCGAACGCGGGTTCGTCCGCGTGGCCGAGCTCAGCGGGGTGTTCGGCGTCACGACCGTCACGGCCCGCGCCGACCTCGACGCCCTCGAGCGACAGGGCTCGATCCGCCGCGTCCACGGCGGGGCCGTCCCGGTGTCTTCCCTCATCGAGGCCGACCGGCCGGAACGCGAGCCGAGCTTCGAGGAGGCGCTCGCGGCATCCGTCGAACCGAAGCGGTTGATCGGGGTGCACGCGGCATCGCTCGTCCGCAGCGGGCAGAGCCTCATCCTCGACGTCGGCACCACGACCCTGCAGATCGCCCGCGCCCTGCGCGCCCGCGACGACCTCGACGACCTCACCGTGTTCACGAACGGCCTGTCGATCGCGCTCGAGCTCGAACCCGAGATCCCTCGCTTCACGGTCATCGTGACGGGCGGCAGCCTCCGGCCCAAGCAGCACTCGCTGGTGCATCCGCTCGCGGGTTCCATGCTCGACGAGGTGCACGTGGACCTCGCGTTCATCGGCTGCAACGGCGTGGACCCCGTGCACGGCGTCACCAACGCGAACCTCCCGGAGGCGTCCGTCAAGACGCTCATGCTCCGGGCTGCGGCACGCTCGATCGTGGTCGCCGACGCGTCCAAGCTCGGCGAGGTCCACCTCGGCCGGATCGCCGCCGTCGACGCGTTCGACACCCTCATCACGGATGCCGCGGCACCGGCGCCGCTCCTCGCCGAGCTGCACGAGGTGGGGCTCACGACCGTGCTCGCACGAGACCCTAGAGTGGAGGCATGACGCTTCCCACGGGCGAGCAGTTCGTGCTCGAGACCTCGACCGCGAGCGGTGACCTCAGCGCGACCATCACCGCCGTCGCCGCGGGCATCCGCACCCTCAGCATCAACGGCATCGACCTCGTCCCGCCGTTCGCCGAAGACGTCTCCCCGCCGAGTGGCGCGGGCATCGTGCTGGTGCCCTGGCCGAACCGCATCCGCGACGGCATCTGGACCAACGACGGCGTCGAGCACCGGCTCGCGATCACCGAGCCCAAGCTGAACAACGCCATCCACGGGCTGCTGCGCTACACCGAGTACCGGGTGGTCGACCAGCAGCGCGACTCGGTCACGCTCTCGGCCACCGTCTATCCCCAGCTGGGCTATCCGTACCTCCTCGAGACCGCGGTGCACTACGAGCTCGTCGCCGACGGACTTCGCGTCACCCACCACTTCGAGAACCAGGGCGGCGCGCCCGCGCCGATCGCGCTCGGCACCCATCCGTACGTCAAGATCGGCGGGGTGCCGACCTCCGACCTCGTGCTGAGGATCGACGCGGCCAGCCACATCGAGGTCGACGACCGCCTCCTCCCCACCGGCGAGGTGCCCGTGGACGGCACCGAATGGGACCTCCGCGACGGGCGCCGGGTGGGCGACCTCCAGCTCGACGACGCGTTCGGCGAGGTGGTGAGCCGCGACGGCGAGGTGCTGCACTCCCTCACCGCGCCCGACGGCCGCAGCGTCTCCATCTGGGCCGACGACGAGTTCGAGTACGTGCAGGTCTACACCAGCCGCAACTTCCCCGGCGAGGAGGGCGACGTCGCCATCGCCATCGAGCCGATGACCGCACCGGCCGAGGCGTTCAACTCCGGCCGAGGCCTTCGCTGGCTCGACCCGGGCGAGGCGTGGGAGCTCTCGTGGGGCATCCGGTTCGAGGGCTTCACCGCCGAGTAGTCCGATCGACGCCGATCAGCCGACGGCGCACCTGCCGGAGTCGACCGCGCGATCGAGCGAGCCCGCGTCGCCCGCGAAGGCCGTCAGTGTCGCGACCGGGATCGCGAAGCCGACGTTCGCGACGGTCTCCGACTTCGCGAAGACCACGCCGCCGACCGCGCCGTCGCCGGTCAGCACCGGGCCGCCCGAATTACCGTGGTCGACATCGGCGGCGAGGGTCATCACGTCGCGCGTGGACGAGCCGCCGCCCTCGAGGAACGTCACCGGGCCGATGGACATGACCGAGCCGGGGCGCAGGTCGAGCGGGCCGCCGAACGGGTAGCCGGCCACCGCGACTTCGTCGCCGGTCGCCGGCTCCGTCACCGGAAGGGCGGTGGCGTCGAGGCCGTCGACCGCGATGACCGCGAGGTCGAGACCGGCGTCGAAGGCGACGATGCGTCCCGATCGGGCGATGTCGCCCGGCGTCTCCACCACCGGCTCGTCGACGCCGGCGACGACGTGCGCGTTCGTCACGATCCGGTCCGGCGCGATCACGAACCCGCTGCCGGACATCGACGTGCCGCATTCGAAGGCCGTGCCGGTGATGCGCACGACGGATGCCGCGGCCGCCGCGATCTCGGGATCGTCGACGGCGCCCGCAGGCACCTCGGGGGCGACGTCGGGCACCTCGAGCACGTCGACGAGCCACGGCAGCGCCTCGCCCATGGCGGCGGTGCGGACCTCCGCGAGGAACCGCTGCGCGGGTTCGGGGGTGATCGCCTCGATGGTCGAGATCACCTTGGAACCCGCGATGGCGGGGGAGAGCACCGGCACGCCCATGGCCGCGACGCCCGTCGCCACGAGCATTACCACGAACACCGTCACGACGAGGTTGCCGATCGCGCCGAGAATCCGATCGACGATGCCGAGCTTCACGGCGACCGCCCCGCGCCCGAGGGCCGCTCCGATCGCGCCGCCGATCGACGCGCCGACGGCGATGAGCACGAGCGCCGCGCCGAGCGCCGCCGGGACCCGCCACTCCGGCGCCGCGACGAGTCCCGTCACCCACGGCATGACGACGGCCGCGGTAGCAGCGCCGAGGAGGACGCCGATGAGCCCGGCCGCCGTGCGGAGCAGCCCGGCGCGGTACCCGTTCAGGACGGCGCCGATGAGGGTGAGCAGCAGGACGACATCCAGCACCAGGCTCCAGTCCATCCGGTGCTCCGTTCGTCGGGTCGAGGAGGCGGTCGGCGTTCACGGACCGCGGACCGCGGACCTCCAGCCTGCGGCATCCGCCTCGGAGCATGCTGCGAGCGCCTGCGGCGCCGAGCCCGGCTTCTCGCGTTTCCACCACGCAGGACGCGTCGGCACCTGCGCGTTGGTGGATGCCGCACAATCGCCCCTCCCGGCCGAACGCGGTCGGCTAGCCTCGACACCAGCCCGAGACCGGTCGGGTGATCACACGACGAGGAGTGACCCATGCGCGTCGGCATGTTCCTGAACTACGCAGGCGGATTCCGCGAGGTGGCCGACGAGGTCGTCGAGCTCGAGCAGGCCGGGGTCGACCTCATCGCCATGCCGGAGGCCTACTCGTTCGACGCCGTCAGCCAGCTCGGGTTCCTCGCCGCTCGCACCTCGACGATCACGCTCGCATCCGGCATCCTGCAGCTCTACACGCGCACGCCGAGCCTCACCGCGATGACCGCGGCCGGCCTCGACTACGTCAGCGACGGCCGGTTCGAGCTCGGCATCGGGGCATCCGGACCGCAGGTCATCGAGGGCTTCCACGGCGTGAAGTACGACGCGCCGGTCGCCCGCATCCGTGAGATCATCGAGATCTGCCGCATGACCTGGCGGCGCGAACCCGTCGTGCACGACGGTCGCCACTACCGCATCCCGCTGCCCGCGGGCGAGGGCACGGGGCTCGGCAAGCCGCTGAAGCTCATCAACCACCCCGTGCGCGACCGCATCCCGATCTCGGTCGCAGCCCTCGGCCCGCGATCGGTCGAGCAGACGGCCGAGATCGCGGACGGCTGGCTGCCCATGTTCTACCACCCCGAGAAGGCCGCAGACGTCTGGGGCGGCGCGCTCGCCGCCGGCACGGCCAAGCGCTCCGACGAGCTCGGCGCCCTCGACGTGTACGCGAGCCCGGCGCTCGCGATCACCGACAGCCCGGAGCTCGCGGCTCTCGCGCTCGCCTCGGTGAAGCCGCAGCTCGCGCTCTACGTCGGCGGCATGGGGGCGCGCGGCAAGAACTTCTACAACGACCTGGTCGCGAGCTACGGCTTCGATGCGGATGCCGCGAAGATCCAGGACCTCTACCTCGAGGGTCGGCGCGACGAGGCGATCGCCGCCGTGCCCGATGAGCTCGTGCGGGCGATCTCCCTCATCGGCACGGCCTCCGAGGTCGCCGAGCGCGTGGCCGCGTTCCGGGAGTCGGGGGTCACGACGCTCGCGGTCACGCCGTTGGCACGGTCCTCGGCCGAGCGGGTCGCGCTCATGTCGGCGTTCCGCGGCATCGTCGGCTGAGTCCTGCCACGGAGCAGCTGAACCCGCACGACGGCGAGGTCGCCTGTGCCGCGCCACAGCGTGGCCGCGCTCTCATTGGCGGCTCCGGACAAGGCGCCGGCGGTGGTCCGACGCGATCCGGCCGGATTCGTCGCCGACACTGGTGCAACGGCCACTCCAGGCGTACCGTGATGCGTATTCGCACGAGGTCGTGCGAACCAAGGGGACACTTGGGGAGGAGCCGCCGGGACGGGTGCGTCCGATCCTCGTCGTGACGGGGCCGGGCCCCCGTCGGGCGGTGCCCCGGATCGCGAGGCCTCGCCTCGGTCTGCGCGCTGTTCACCGTGGGTTGCCCCGAGTTTTCGAGGTGGGCCCCGTCGGGCTCGAACCGACGACCCGCGGATTAAAAGTCCGCTGCTCTACCAACTGAGCTAGAGGCCCGCCGAACCACAATAGCCTGCCCCACGCGCGAGCGGAGGCCGCGTGACCGCACTGTCGGCGGCACCTCGTACTGTGCAAGGTCGAGGCCCCGCGAGAGCATGGACGGCCATGGCCACCGCGAGTGATCGGTGACGTCCGACGGTGGCGCAGTCGAGTCGAAGGAGCAGCGGTGAAGACGTGTTCGATGTGCAGGGTCCGTCGCTCGTATTCGGAGTTCAACCTCCGGACCGCATCACCCGACGGGTACCAGTCCGTCTGCCGGTCCTGCAACAAGGATCGAGCCAAGCGGTACTACGCCGAGCATCTCGTCCAGCACCGGCGCGCAGTCGCAGCCCAGGTCGCGAAGACCAGGGCCGCGCATCTGGAGCGCATCGGGCAGTACCTCATGGAGCATCCGTGCGTCGATTGCGGAGAGCCCGACCTTCGCGTGCTCGACTTCGACCACCGAGAGGGCGTCGAGAAGTCGGCCGAGGTGATGAAGCTCGCAAAGGCGGCCTACTCCTGGCGAAGGGTCAGCGCCGAGATCGGGAAGTGCGATGTGAGATGCCGCAACTGCCACGCGCGCGTGACGTACGAGCGCCTCGGCGGTGATTGGCGCAGCCGGATCTGGTCGCGTCGCATCGCCGAGTTCGACGGAACGCCGATCCCGAGGCGATCACCCCGGCAGGCGGAGTAGGGTGGCGCGCGATGGTTTCAGACGACAGCTTCCACCGGCCGACCAGGTTCGCCCCCCACAAGTTCGACTCGATCGTGGGCGGCCAGGATCCCGCGCAACTCAGCCGGATGGCGCACGACACCGCGTCGGCACTGCTCGCGCGCGTCCGTGAGGACCCTGACCCCGAGGTCGTGGCCCGGCTGGTCTCGTACACCGACGAGCACGGCATCGACGCGATCGCCGAGCTGTGGTCGCACGCCTCGGCGAAGAGCCTGCCCGGCGCGCTCTGGCGCGTGTACCTGCTGCGGACGCTCATCCGTCAGGATCCGCAGGGCGTCAGCCTCGGATACCAGCGGGGGGCCGCCGTATCGCACACGATCGACCAGGTCGTGGCGGGCGCCCCGGCCCCGGCCGGGCCCGACGAGGTCCGCGAACTCGCCGACCGCATCCTCCAGGGCCTCTTCACCGGCGACTTCGCGGTCGCGCTCGACCGGGCAGCGGCATTCTGCCGGGTCGTCGCGGCCGGGTTCGTGAGCTTCGCCGACGACGCGGATGCCGCGGACTCGGTGCATCCCGAACGTCCGGGCGACCTCACGCGACGGGCGCTGCGCCTCACGCAGCTCGCCGACGAGCTGATCGCCTGCGCCCGGCTCTGGCGCCGCGACTCGCTCGACTGACCCGGTTCGATCGCGGTCCCGCGTCGCACGGGACCGCGGCGTGATCGGGCGATCCGATCACGCCGCGTCGAGGGCTCCTCGACGCCGCCACGCCGCGTACGCCCAGACGGCGAGTGCGAGCATCGGTCCCCAGTACCAGAACGGCAGCACGAGGTTGACGACCAGCGGGCTGACGGGGTCGCCCTCGTCGCCGATCCCCGACACCAGCATGGGGCTCGCCGACAGGCAGAGGAGCCCGGCGGCGACGGCTCCCGGGACGACCGCGGTCGCAGCCGGAACGACGTGGTCGCCGATCCTCGGGATCCAGCGCGGGAACCGCACGCCCCACGGCAGGATCAGGCCGAGCGTGAGCACACTCGCGGCGACGGCACCGGCGCCGAGCATGAGACCCGTGGCGAGCATCGGGGCGGTGATCCCCTCGCCCTCGGCCGGACCGAAGAGCGGCCACGGCGTCAGCCAGGATGCACGCGCGACGCCGTAGGGGAGCGGGCCCGCAGCCGCCAGGATCGTGAGCGGCCTGCGGTGGCGCACGAGCCAGGCCTCGAAGCGCCGCCCGCCTCGCGTGCGACCGACCCCCACGACGGCCGTCACGGCCCACGTGAGCATCGCGGCGACCGTCACGGCGATGACGGCGAGGTTCGGTGCGTCCTCGACGAGGGCCCTCCCGAACGCGCCGGCGAATTCGGTGATGCCATCGAGGGTGACACCGGCCCAGGCGGAGGCCGCGATCAGCACGATGGAACCGCCCAACAGCGGAAGGCCGAGCCGGGGCGCCCGGAAGGGGAGCACGACGATCGCGACGAGCCCCACGCCGACCACGATGGCACCGAACACGTAGCCGGCGAAGGCGATCACGTGAACGCTGCCGAGGGTGATCGAGAGCGCCGCGGCCAGCACGGCGCCACCGGGCGCGGCGATGGAGTCCGCTCGCCGCCCGCGCAGCGTGGTCACCGCGAGGAGGACGCCGACCAGGCCGAGTCCCAGCGCTGCGGCCGCCACCGCGACGGGGCCGAGCGCCTGCGAGACGAGGCTCATCATGTCGTCGCCGGCGAAGGGATTGAGGCCCGGGGCGAGGAGCCAGATGAGCCCCAGCCCCGTGACGGCCGAGGAGGTGACGAGGGCCGCGGTCGCCGATGCGCGGGGGAAGGGGCGCGCTCCGTCGTGTTCGCGGGCCGCCGTCGATCGGAGGTCTGCTGCTGGAGGTCTCGCGGGCATGATGGTTCACGGTCCTTCCGGATGCGGCCCGGACGCCGTGCGCCTCCGGGGGTGCCCAGCGTCGCAGTCCAGGAGGACAGGCCGCCTCACCCGCGCGGACGAGATGGGGCCCGGAACCGCCGGGTAGCGTGGAAGCCGCAATGGGTGCGTCGTCCGAACCTCGGTCCACCTCGTCCGCGGCATCCCGCGAGGCGCGCTTCGACCTGCCCGGATCGGCCGTCCGGGTGCGTATCCCGGCCGGGCCGCCGTCGACGGCCGATTGGGTCCTGGCGGCCGCCTGCGGCGCGGCACTCCTGCCGGTGACCGTCGTCGAACTCGTCCGTGAGACCGATCCGGCCGCGGACGCCGCCTGGCTCGCAGGCACCACCTCGTGCTTCGTCCTGCTGCATCTGCTCGTGGTCGTGCGTCGCCGGTCGCCGCGCCTCGTGCTGTGGGCGGCATCCGCCGTCATGGTCCTGCTCACGATCGCGAGCCTGCCGGGCACCTCATCCATCGCGGTGCTGCTGCCGAGCAGCGCAGCGTACCTCGTCTTCGTCTTCACGGCGGCGGCGAGCGACGACGGGTGGGCGGATGTCTCGGCCATCGTGCTCGGCCTCCTCGGCGCCGGACTCATGACCTCGGTCGCCTTCGCGCACGGCCCGGTTCCGGAGCCGTGGGTGCTCATCGCCCTCTGCGGATTCCTCGTCGCCTCGATCGCCGCCGCGTGGGCCCTCGGACGATACAGCCGGGAATCACGGCGGAAGCGGGCCGCCCAGGAACTCGGCCGCCGGCAGTCCGCAGAGCTGCGGATGCAGATCGAACGTGCCGCCGTCGCCGACGAACGTCGTCGCATCGGGCGCGAGTTGCACGACGTGATCTCGCATTCGCTCGCCGTGATGGTGACCCAGGCCGAGGCGTCGCGCGTGCTGCTCGACCGTGACGAGGGTCGAGCGCGCACGGCCATCGAACAGGTCGTCGCGACCGGTCGCGCGGCCATGACCGACATGCGCGGCCTCCTCGGGGTGCTCGTCGACCCGCCCGACTCCGGCGATGCACCGAGCCCCGGACCGCGCGAGCCGAGTCCCGGCCTCGGCGAACTGACCGCGCTCGTGGAACGGGCCGGGGCGCCCGGGCGGCGGGTGGCCGTCATCGAGACGGGCGAACCGCAGGCCGTGAGTCCGGGCACGTCGCTCGCGGCCTACCGCGCGGTGCAGGAGTCCCTCACGAATACGCTGAAGCACACCGACCCGCCCACGAGCACCGAGGTGCGGCTGCGGTGGGCGGCCGCCGAGTTGGTGCTCGAGATCGTCGACGACGGGGCGTCGGGACCCGGTGGGCCTCCTTCGGCAGGCAGCGGCATCCGGGGCATGCGCGACCGCGTCGAGCGGCTCGGCGGCCGGTTCGAGAGCGGACGTCTCGACGGCGGCGGTTGGCGGACCCGTGCCTCGTTCCCCATCGGAGGGGAGGAGCTTCGCGATGTCCGATGACCACGCGTCCCCGCGCATCCGGGTCGCGATCGCCGACGACCAGGAGCTCATCCGGTCCGCGGTCGGAGCCATGCTCGAGGTGCACGACGATCTCGAGCTCGTCCTCGCGGCGGCCGACGGCGCGGAACTCGTCGAAGCGGCGCGAGGCCGCCGGGTCGACGTGGTGCTGATGGACATCCGGATGCCGCGGCTCGACGGCATCGCGGCCACCGAGCGACTGCTCGACGCGCAGTCCGGCGTTCGCGTGCTGATCCTCACCACGTACGACCTCGACGAATACGTGTTCGCCGCGATCCGGGCGGGCGCGAGCGGGTTCCTCACGAAGAACGCCTCGAGCGGCGAGCTCGCGGCGGCGATCCGCGCCGTGCACGCGGGCGACGCCGTCCTGGCCCCCAGAGCCACGGCGAGCCTGCTCGACTTCGTGGCCCGAGCACCGGAGCCGGTGGATCCCGAGGTGATGCTCGGCCCGTTGACCCCCCGCGAACGCGACGTGCTCGTGGAGGTGCTGACCGGTGCCTCGAACGACGTGATCGCGGAGCGGTTGTTCCTCACCGGCAACACCGTCAGGACGCACATCGCGTCGATCCTCGCGAAGCTCGGGCTGCCTGACCGTCTGCACGTCGTCATCTGGGCCTTCGAGAACGGACTCGCGGGACGTGGGTTCGGGCGCGAGTGAGCCGGATTCCCCGCGCCGTGGAGGGTCGGATCCAGCACCGGGCCCGGGTCCGGAATAGAGCACCCCTCCCACTCGTTTACACTTGACGTGGCCGGCCGCAGTAACCCCGGGCTCCAATATTCGCCGCTCCGAGCGGCCTCGCGCCGAGAGGCGTTCCTGCGGCCGGTCACTCACGTTTCCAGGGCCGTCGGCTCCGTCGATGCCGTGCGCCACACGGTCGTCCGGCCCACGAGATCCGTCGTGCCGGTGCGACCGGTCGGCGAGTGCGTCTCGACGAACCGCCCAGGCCGCAGGCGGGCGTCTCGCGCCCACAGGGCATCGAGCTCGGCCTCGGCTCGCGGGTCTCCGGCATCCGCCCGGATGGTCAGGTCGGCCACCACGTCGGCGAGGTCGAGCCGTTCTCCGTCGAGTTCCTCGCCGGGTGCGGCCATCGCGCCCCAGGCATCCCAGAGCAGGAGCTCGCACCGCTGCCGGTGCGCGAGATCCGCGAGCACGTACGCGTGCACGAAGTCCGGTCCGCTGTAGGGCGTGTCGGGGCCGACGCCGTGGTCCGACAGGTCCGTCAGGCCGGAGCGGTGGGCGACCCACGCCTCGGCGGCGGTGCGGAATCCGCCGGCCTCTCCTCGCGGCAGGTCATCGACCCGGAAGTCGAAGCCGCCCTGGTCGAGCTCGGGGTCGAACCGCCGCCAGCGGTTTCCTCCGTCGTCCCAGCGCTCGACGACGACGTGGTCGTGGAAGTAGCCGGGCGTGAAGTAGCCGGCGAACCCGAGCCGGGTCCGCGCGGCGATCCGGTGCTCGCGCAGCACCGCGACGGCGAGCAGCGAATGGTCCCGGCAGCATCCTCCGGCGCGGAGTGACGCCTCGCGCGGGGTGTCGAGCGGACCAGGACGACGATCCGCGAGCGCGTCCAGGAGCGCGGCGATCCAGCGGCGGTCGATGTCGTGCATCTGCTCCGATCCGACGCCGCCCGGCGTCGCCCGGTAGTGGTCGATGAGGTTCGTGACCGTCAGGTGCAGGGATGCATCGTCCGTGCCGAGGTCTCGCAGGAGTGAGGAGTGCGGGCCCGGTTCGGTCAGGTCCGAGTGCGTCCGGAAGCGGTCGACGGTCTCGGTCGCGGCATGGGGTGGGAAGGTCATGCCTCGAGCGTGGGGTCCGCCCCTGGGGCAGGGTCAAGACCGAGTCGGACGGGGATCGCGATCATCGCCACGAGTGCGCCGGCGGCGGTGCTCCATGGTCGTTCGTAGAGCTCGCGAGGAGCGCCGGCCGAACCGTCGAACCGCTCGGCGGCTCGACGGACCACGTCGTAGAACCGCAGCAGCGCCGGGTAGGCCAGCTCGTCGGCGGTGACCTCGATCCCGGCGAGCCGGACTGCGGGCTCGACGCGCAGCACCATCTCGCCGACCGGGTCGGCGCGGCCCTCGTACGGAACGGCCGCCTCGACGCGCCCCGGCAGTCCGAATCCGACCGGATCGTGGAAGATGAACTGATGCGCGTCCAGCGGGCTCGCGCCCTGCGCGGCGAGGTGGCGTCGCAGGTCGATGACGTCCGCGAGCGTGGTGGGCACGAGCTCGGCCTGCTCGACGACGCGCGTGATCGACGCGATCCGCCGGGCCGGCCGGTCGACCACCTGCACCCGCTCCGTCAGCGCATCCACCGCCCGGCGATCGAGGTGCGCGTTCGCCGCGTCGTCCGTCACGACGTCGACGACCTGGCTGCGTCGTGCGAACGCCGACCGTTCGGCGTCCCACCACGCGGTCAGCTCGCGACGGAGCGCATCCGGCGGCGCATCCAGGAGCTCCCGGACCCGGGCGAGCGGCATGCCGATCCGGCGCAGGGACTCGATCGACCTCGCGCGTGCGAGTTCGGCCTGGCCGTACCGGCGATAACCGGTCCGTGCGTCGATGGAAGCCGGCACGAGCAGCCCGTTGGCCTCGTAGAGTCGCAACGCCTTCAAGGACAGCCCCGAGACCCGCGACATCTCGCCGGTCCCGAGCTCGCGCATGCGTCGAGGGTAGCGCGGTCGGGCGCGCCGCGTCGGGGGGAGCGGTCGGGTCCCCGGTCGGTCCGGCTCCACCTCGCCACCGGTGCGGAGGGCGCGACCGATCGGCCGCGGCATCCGCGTAGCATCGGATCATGACCGTGACGCTCCTCCTCGAGCCGCTGCCCGCCGATGCCCGCGACGAAGACCTCGCCTCGACCTTCCGGCAGGTGCCGGCCGATGCGCCGGCGCTCCGCGTGGGCGAGCTCTCGACGCAGCGCGGCGACGGCGTGTTCGAGACCATCGCGGTCACGGACGGCCACGCCCAGGAGACCGGGCCGCATCTCGACCGGCTCCGCAATTCCGCCGTGATCTGCGAACTGCCGGAGCCCAACCTGCGTCAGTGGCGCGCCGCGATCGACCGCGTGGTGGGCCTGCTGCCGGCGGAGGGCGAGTTCGCCCTCAAGCTCGTGCTCAGCCGCGGAGTCGAGCACGGGCCGGCCCCGACCGCATGGCTGCACGCCTCGCCCGCGGCCGACTTCAGCACGCCTCGAGCGCAGGGCGTCTCCGTCGTGACGCTCGACCGCGGATACGCCCACGATGCTGCGGCGAAGGCGCCATGGCTGCTGCTCGGCGCCAAGACGCTGAGCTACGCGACGAACATGGCGGCGCTTCGCGAGGCGCACCGCAGGGGAGCCGACGACACGATCTTCGTCTCGTCGGACGGCTTCGTGATGGAGGGCCCGACCTCGAGCGTGATCCTCCGGCACGGCGACCTCTACTCCACCCCGGCGCCCTCCGGGGCGATCCTGCACGGCACGACGCAGATGAGCCTGTTCGACCACCTGGCCGAGACCGGGCGGCGGACCGAGTACCGCGACATCCGCGTCGAGGAGTTGTCGACGGCCGACGCGATCTGGCTCGTCTCGAGCGTTCGGCTCGCCGTCGGCGTCACCGAGTTGGACGGCGCCGCGTTCCCGTACGACGCCGAGGAGACGCGCGCGTTCAACGAGTACCTGCTGACGCCGCGCGAGTGACGGCCTCGGCGTCCCGCGCCGACGCCCGAGGCGGATGCCGCGGACCGTACGCCGCGTCCCCTGAACGGGGAGTTGCATTCGAGTGAATTCCTCCTCGACTCCGGTTTGTAAATGTTGCTAACATAACCGCACGCGATCAGTGACGTGAGCGAGCGGAGGGTGGCACCCATGAACGAGGAACCGCGTCAGCAGCCGCGCCATCGCTCCACGGTCGAGGCCTTCGAGGGTTCCGACGCGATCGTCGAGATGCTCGCCCAGCACCGCATCTTCGTCGCGCCGCATGTCGCGGCGCGCCTGGGCCTGGGACTCGGCGGCGATGCCGACGCCATCATCCAGGTGGCCGGGGCCCTCCGCGGCGCCCAGCGACTCGGGCTCGCCTCGCTGCCCGACCCGCTGCCGCTCGTCCCGGCGATCGATGAGGCCGTGGGGGACGACGGCGAACGGCTCGCTCCGTGGGAAAGTCAGGCACTCGTCGTCGCGGCCGTCTGCATCGACGACCGCATCGACGTGCTCCTCGCCGCGACCGGGCGTTCGATGGCGGACCTCGTGAGCAGCGGCCTGAGCCGGCAGCTCCTCCTCGTCGCGGGTCACTTCGCGTTCGCGGATCCCCGCACCCGCGTCTGGGCGCACGCGCACGCATCGCTCGCCGAGCGCACCGCCGCACACGCCGCGCTCGCCGAGGCGTACGCCGTCCTGCAGGTGGTCGACCAAGCGACCTGGCATCGCTCGTTGGCCACGCTCGAGGGGTCCGGCGAACTCGTCGAGCCCTTGCTCGCGATCGCCGAGCGAGCGGATGCCGCGGGCGAGGCCGAGCGCGCCCATGCCGTCGCCCGCGAGGCGGCCAGTCTCGCCTCCGGCGGGAACGCCGTGCGCGCGCAGTCCATCGCCGGTCGTGCGGCGCTGCATGCGGGGTTCGTCGAGGAAGCCGAGCGCTGGTTCGGCGAGGTGCTGAATCGCGGCGACGAGCACCAGCGCGTCGCCGTGCTCGCCGACTACCTCATCGCCGTGGCACTGCTGACCGGCGACGTGCCGGACCGCGAGCTCGACGAGCTGCTCGAGCGCAGCCGTCGCGGCGAGGCCCTGGTCGGCGTCGATCGCGCCCGCTTCGCGCGCGCGATGCTCATCGCGGCGGGGCTGCTGGCCGAGCGCGGCACCACGCATCGCGCGGCCATGCGCCTCGCCCAGGCCCGCGAACTGCTCGACGGGTCCGAGCGGTCCCAGGACGAGTGGCGCGTCGCGTACGGCTGGTGCTCGCTGTTCGGCGGCGCGGGCTTCGGGGCCGTCCTCCCCGACGCCGCCGACACGACGCCGGCTCCCGCCGCGGAGCCCCCGGCCGTTCCGGTGGCGAGCCTCATCGGCACCGTTCGGGCGATGACCGAGGCGCTCGAGCGCGGGCTCGCCGGCGACGCCGGCAGTGCGGCTCGCCGGCTCGGCATGCGGCGTGACGTTCCCGGCACCGAGGAGGCGCCCGCGGTGTCGTGCGTCGAACGCTCGCCGATGATGCGCGCCGAACGGGCCGTTGCGATCGCCCTGCTCGAGCTCTGGGCCGGCGAGGTACGACGTGCGGCGGACGGACTGCGACAGGCGGCATCCGACCTCCCGATCGGCCTCGCCTTCGGCGGGCTGGGCGCAGCGCTCGCACGACGGGTCGAGCTCATCTCGACCGGCACGATCGGTGCGTGGGCGCGTTCGGTCGAAGCGGTGCTGCCGCAGCCCGTGCTCGGCGTCCGGCGGGAGGACCTCGTCGACCGGGCCATGTGGGCGCGCCTGAACGGCCGGCGCTCCGAGGCCGAGACGCTGGTCGCGCTGGCCGACGAGCGTGCCCGCACCGGATTCGGAAGCGGGCTGCACCTGCCGGGCCTCGATGCCGCGGCCGAGGAACTTGGCGACGCCGGCTCCGGCAGGGTCGGGCACGGCGAACGACCCGCGTCCGCCCCCAGCGCCGGCCGGCGCACGCCGGACGCCAGGCTCGCCAGCGAACTGCGGCACCGGATGCGGAGCATCGACCGGTCGGGCTTCGAGGGGGAGTACGCCGCGGTCGCCGAGCGGGCACGCGGCATCGCCTCCCCCTACGAGCGTGCGCGCACCGAGCTCATGCTGGCGCGGGTGTGCGCATCCTTCGGTGCGGTCGACCGGGCCGACCGGCACCTCCTGGCCGCCGAGCACCTCTTCGGGGACTGCGGTGCCAACGGCTGGCTTGCGGCCGTCGCCGAGGAACGGCGGGCGCAGGCCGGACGCGAGCGCGCCGGCCGGGCCGAGGCCGACAATGCCGGTGCAGGTGCCCGCCCGTCCTCCGAAGCGCGGCGCGGGCGTGGCGACGGGCCCCGACCCTCCGCCACGGGTGCGGTGCGGCTGGCGGATGCGCCCGCGGCATCCGTGCCTCCCACGACCGTCGTCGCCTCAGCCGCCGACGCGTCGGATCTGGTCGAGTGCCGCGACGCCTGGGCGGAGCTGCTCACCGAACGTGAACTCGAGGTCGCGATGCTCGTGGTCGAGGGCATCTCCAACCGGGACGCCGCGGCACGGCTGTTCGTCTCCGTTCGCACGGTGGAGGTGCACGTCGGTCGGGTCTTCTCCAAGCTGGCCGTGCACTCCCGGGTCGAGCTCGCCGTGCTCGCGCATCGGATGCGCGGCCGGATGTCGGGCACGCATACGTAGTCCTACGTATGCGTGGATGTGCTGATTCGGCGCCGTCGCCCCTGAACTAGCGTCGGGCTGCCCGCGCGAGGTGCGGGCCGAGACATCCGAATCAGACGGGAACGACATGCGAACACCCAGTCGAATGCGCGCGCGGCTCATCACCGCCGCGGCCGGCGTCGGCCTGCTGCTGGCAGGCCTGATCCCGGCGACGATGGCGAACGCGGCCGAGCCGTGCGCCACGGCCTGGAACGCCACGGCGGCCTACGGCGGCGGCGCGAAGATCTCCTACGACGGCGTGAACTACACCGCGAAGTGGTGGACGCAGAACAACGTGCCGGGCACGGAACAGTGGGGGCCGTGGTCGAGCAACGGCGCTTGCGGGACGACCACCCCGACCCCGACCCCGACCCCGACCCCGACCCCGACCCCGACCCCGACGCCCACGGCGACGCCGACCCCGACCCCGACCCCCACGCCCGGCACCCCGTGGACCGCCAATCCCGACGAGAAGTGCCGGCCGGACGGGCTGTACCAGACGCCGGGCGTGAACGTCCCCTATTGCACGATCTACGACACCGACGGACGCGAGAAGCTGCCCAACGGGCTCGAGCAGCGGGTCATCGGCTACTTCACGAGCTGGCGCACCGGCGTCGACGGCACGCCGCGCTATCTCGCGAGCGACATCCCGTGGACCAAGATGAGCCACGTCAACTACGCCTTCGCCCACATCGACGGTGCGGGCAAGGTGTCGGTCGGCGCCGACGCCGCGAACGACGCGGCGACCGAGCTGACCTGGCCGGGCGTCGCCGGCGCCGAGATGGACCAGGCACTGCCGTACCGCGGCCACCTCAACCTCCTCGAGAAGTACAAGAAGGCGAACCCCGGCGTGAAGTCGCTCGTGTCGGTGGGCGGCTGGGCCGAGACCGGCGGGCACTTCGGTGCCGACGGCAAGCGCGTCGCCGACGGCGGCTTCTACACGATGACGGAGTCGCAGGCGAGGATCGACGTGTTCGCGGACTCCGCGGTCGCGTTCATCCGCCAGTACGGCTTCGACGGCGTGGACATCGACTACGAGTACGCCACGAGCAACAACAAGGCGGGCAACCCCGATGACTTCGGCGTCTCCGATCCCCGGCGCGCGACACTCTGGGCGAACTACGCGAAGCTCATGAAGACCCTGCGCGAGAAGCTCGACCGGGCGGGGGCGGCCGACGGCCGGCACTACCTGTTGACCGTCGCGGCGCCGGCCTCGGGCTGGCTGCTCCGCGGGCAGGAGGTGCACCAGGTCGTGCAGTACCTCGACTACCTCAACATGATGTCGTACGACCTGCACGGTGCATGGAACGAGTACGTCGGCGGCAACGCCCCGCTGTACGACGACGGGAAGGACGCCGAGCTCACCGCCGGCGGCGTGTACACCGCGTACAAGGGCATCGGCTACCTCAACACCGACTGGGCGTACCACTACTTCCGTGGGGCGATGCAGGCCGGCCGCATCAACGTCGGCGTGCCGTTCTACACGCGCGGGTGGACGGGCGTCTCGGGCGGCACCGACGGACTGGGCGGACGGGCCGCACTGCCCGACCAGACCAAGTGCGCCTACGGGACGGGGGCGACCATCGGCGGCACCGACAAGTGCGGCAACGGCGCAGGCGGCATCGACAACCTGTGGCACGACAACGACGCCTTCGGCATCCAGATGGCGGCCGGCGCCAACCCCATCTGGCACGTCCTCAACCTGCAGAGCGGCAAGGTCGGCGACTACGCGGCGAGCTACGGCTCTCCGACCGCACCGCTGGTCGGCACGTACGCCCACAGGTTCGACGACGTGTCCAAGACGGAGTGGTGGTGGAACTCCTCCACGAGGACCTTCCTCTCGGGCGACAGCGACCAGGCGATCCAGGCCAAGGCCGACTACGTCGCGCAGAAGGGCCTCGGCGGCATCATGATCTGGGAACTCGCGGGCGATTACGGGTACGACGCCGCGAAGGGCCAGTACACGATGGGCTCGACCCTCGTGAACCGGATCCACCAGACGCTCTCGGCATCCCAGCCGTACGGGGCGTCCAAGGCCGCGGTCACGATGCCGACGAAGGCGATCGACCTGCAGGTCTCCTACGGCGAGTTCGCGCTCGGTGACAACAACTACCCGATCAACCCCAAGGTGACCTTCACGAACCGGTCGGCCGTCGCGATCCCGGCCGGGTCGAAGGTCACCTTCGACACCGGCACGAGCGACACCGGCGAGCTGAAGGAGCAGAACGGCTGGGGCATCACGAAGGTCGCCAGCGGGCACACCGGAACCAACGTCGGAGGGTTGAAGGGCGACTTCCACACCTACACGATCACGGTGCCGTCAGGAGGCATTCCGGCCGGCGGCTCCCTGGCCACGAAGCTGTCGTGGTCGATGCCGATGTCCCAGCCGTCGAACCTCCGGGTCCAGATCGGCTCCGAGACGTTCGCGACGCTGTACGACCTCCCGCGCAATGCGCTGCTCGTCGAGCCCGGCGCGGGCGGCACGGGCGGCGGCACCGGTGGAGGCGGGGGGACGGGCACCTGCGACGCCCCCGCGTGGAGCGCGTCGGCCGTCTACACCGGCGGCTCGCCGGTCTCCTACGACGGGTCGGAGTACACCGCCAAGTGGTGGACCCAGGGTGAGACGCCCGGCACGGCCGCCGTCTGGGGGTCCGCGGCGACCTGCTGATCGGGCCGTCGACCGCATCCGGTCGACGGCATCCCGGCGATGCCGTCCATGGGCACGCCGTCCCGGAGCCGAGTACGTAGTCCTACGTACTCGGCTCCGTCGCGTGCACCCGAGCATGTGGATCGTGCTGACGACGGGGGAGGCGTCCGCTCGTACCGTTTCGTCGAGGGCGCAACCGCGTCCGCTCCTCCCTCGACGAAGGACACCATGCAGAGACAGAGAAGCACGCGACGGGGCCTGCGCACGGCGCTGGCGACCCTCGCCACCGGCGCGATGGTCGCCGGTCTCGCCGCGGTCGGTGCGGCGGCCCCCGCCGCAGCCGCCCCCGAGACGGCGCCGAGCGCCGTCAACGGCTACCGCAACGTCGGCTACTTCGCCCAGTGGGGTGTCTACGGCCGTGCCTTCCAGGCGAAGCAGCTCGAGACCTCGGGCACCGCTGCCGTCCTCACCCACATCAACTACTCCTTCGGCAACATCCACCACCAGGACCTCACCTGCTTCATCGCGAACAAGGCCCAGGGCACGGGGCCGAACGGCTCCGACGGTGCCGGTGACGCGTGGGCGGACTTCGGCATGGGGTACACCGCGGCGAACTCCGTCGCGGGCGTCGCCGACGCCTGGGACCAGAAGCTCGCGGGCTCCTTCAACCAGCTCAAGCAGCTGAAGGCGAAGCATCCGAAGCTCAAGGTCATGATCTCGCTCGGCGGGTGGACCTGGTCGAAGAACTTCTCGAAGGCCGCCGCGACGGATGCCTCGCGCAAGAAGCTCGTGAAGAGCTGCGTCGACCTCTACCTGCGCGGCAACCTGCCCGTGATCGACGGTCGTGGCGGCACCGGTGCCGCAGCGGGCGTCTTCGACGGCATCGACATCGACTGGGAGTGGCCCGGTTCGCTGAACGGCGAGGTGGGCAACCACGTCGACGTCGCCAATGACAAGACCAACTTCACGCTGCTCCTGAAGGAGTTCCGCACCCAGGTCGACGCGCTGACGGCGGAGAACGGACACCCGTACCAGCTCTCGGCGTTCCTGCCGGCGAACCCGGCCGACATCGCGTCCGGCGGATGGAACGACCCCGAGAAGTTCCGGTACCTCGACTTCGGCAACATCCAGGGCTACGACCTGCACGGCGCCTGGAACCCGACGTTGAACGGCCACCAGGCGAACCTCTTCGACGACCCTGCGGACACGCGGGCGCCGGCGCAGCGGTTCAGCGTCGACAAGGCCGTCAAGGAGTACCTCAAGACCGGGATCGACCCGAAGCAGCTCGGCATCGGCCTGGCCGCCTACGGGCGCGGATGGCAGGGCGTGAAGTCCTCCAACGCCTGGAGCACGGCGACGGATGCCGCGCCCGGCACCTGGGAGAAGGGCAATGAGGACTACGACAAGCTGAAGACCCTCGGCACCGAGTACTACGACGCGGCGCTCGGCGCCGCATGGCGGTACGACGGCAACCAGTGGTGGAGCTACGACAGCGTCAAGTCGACGACGCGCAAGTCGCAGTACATCGTCGACCAGGGCCTCGGCGGCGGCATGTGGTGGGAGCTCGACGGCGACCGCAACGGCGAGCTCATCGGCACCCTCGCCGACAAGCTCCGCGCGGCCAAGGCCGGGCCCGCGACCGACCCGGTCAGCACCACCGACCCCACGGACCCGACGGACCCGACCGACCCGACCGACCCCACCGATCCCGGTGAGTGCGCGGCGGCGGCGTGGACCGCGTCCGGCGTGTACACGGGCGGCCAGAAGGTGTCGTACAACGGCTCGGAGTACTCGGCGAAGTGGTGGACGCAGGGCGAGACCCCCGGCTCCGCCGCGGTCTGGGCCCTCGTGGCCGCATGCGACCCGACGGACCCGACGGACCCGACGGATCCCACCGACCCCACCGAGCCCGGCACGTGCGCAGCGCCGGCATGGGCCGCGGCGACCGCCTACAACGGCGGCGCGGTCGTCAGCTACGGCGGCTCCACCTACACGGCCAAGTGGTGGACGCAGAACAACACCCCGGGTGCCGAGCAGTGGGGTCCGTGGGCCCTGCAGGGGGCGTGCTGATCAACGCACGCACCCGGTAACCCGCATCGTCGGTCGAGGCGGCGCCCCCACGCGGCATCGAGTCCGACCCGCAGAAGCACGGATGCCCCGGAGCGAGTTCGCTCCGGGGCATCCGTGTCTGCACTTCACCTCGACCGAGGCATCGGATCAGCCGAATCGGCCGGAGACGTAGTCCTCGGTGGCCTTCACGGACGGGTTCGAGAACATCGTCGTTGTGGCGTCGTACTCGATGAGCTTGCCGGGCTTGCCGGTGCCGGCGATGTTGAAGAACGCGGTCTTGTCGGACACCCGGCTGGCCTGCTGCATGTTGTGCGTCACGATCACGATCGTGTACTGCTGCTTCAGTTCCTCGATGAGGTCCTCGATCGCGAGGGTCGAGATCGGGTCCAGCGCCGAGCAGGGCTCGTCCATGAGGATGACCTCGGGCGAGACGGCGATGGCGCGGGCGATGCAGAGGCGCTGCTGCTGACCGCCCGAGAGGCCGGAACCGGGGCGGTCGAGGCGGTCCTTGACCTCGTTCCAGAGGTTCGCTCCGCGCAGCGACTGCTCCACGAGCGCGTCGGCGTCGGACCGTGAGATCTTCGCGTTGTTCAGCTTGACGCCCGCGAGCACGTTCTCCTTGATCGACATCGTCGGGAACGGGTTGGGTCGCTGGAAGACCATGCCCACCTGGCGGCGGACGAGCACGGGGTCGACGTCGGGGTCGTAGAGGTTGTTGCCGTCGATGAGCACCTCGCCCTCGACGCGCGCCCCGGGGATCACCTCGTGCATCCGGTTGAGGGTGCGGAGGAACGTCGACTTGCCGCAGCCCGACGGGCCGATGAAGGCGGTGACGCTGCGGGGCTCGATCTCGAGCGAGACGCCCTCCACCGCGAGGAACTTGCTGTAGTAGACGTTGAGGTCACGGACCTCGATGCGCTTTGACACGGGTTTCCTTACTGGCTTGCGGTTCAGCGACCGAACTTGGGGGCGAAGAACCGGGCGACGAGTCGCGCGAGGAGGTTCAGGGCCATGACGATGAGGATCAGGGTGAGCGCTGCCGCCCAGGCGCGGTCGAGGTAGGCCTCCGGCGGGTTGCCCTGGTTCGCGTACTGCGTGTAGACGAACACCGGAAGCGAGCTCATCCGGCCCTCGAAGAGGTTGTAGTTCATGCTCTGCGTGAAGCCCGCCGCGATCAGGAGCGGCGCCGTCTCGCCGATGACGCGGGCGATCGAGAGCATGATGCCCGTGGTGATGCCGGCGATCGAGGTGGGCAGGACGACCTTGACGATCGTCAGCCACTTCGGGACGCCCAGGGCGTAGGCGGCCTCGCGGAGCTCGTTGGGCACGAGCCGGAGCATCTCCTCGCTGGACCGCACGACGACCGGGATCATCAGCACCGAGAGCGCCACGGCACCGGCGATGCCGAGTCGGATGCCCGGACCGAAGAAGATCGCGAAGAGGGCGTACGCGAAGAGTCCGGCGACGATCGACGGGATGCCGGTCATGACGTCGACGAGGAACGTGATGCCCTGCGCGAGGCGACCGCGACCGTATTCGACGAGGTAGATCGAGGTGAGCAGGCCGATCGGGATCGAGATGATCGCGGCGGCGCCCGTCATGAGCAGCGTGCCGACGATGGCGTGCAGCGCGCCACCGCCCTCGCCCGTGACGTTGCGCATCGAGGAGTTGAAGAACTCGGCGTCGAAGCGCGCGAGGCCGAACGTGACCACGGTGATCGCGAGCGAGATGAGCGGGATCATCGCGAGGAGGAAGGCGCCGGTCACGAGCGCGGTGACGAGCCGGTCCTTGGCGCGCCGGCCGCCCTCGACGAGCCGGGAGAACAGCCAGATGGAGGGCACGTAGAGCAGGCCGCCGACGATGATCGCGCCGCCCCAGTCGAAGCCGGCGCCGGAGGCGACCCCGAGCACTGCGAAGAGCGCTGCGGAGACGGCGATGGCCGTGCCGAGGATGATCCAGGGCGCCGGCGTCGGCAGGCGGCCGGCGGTGAGGGAGTTCGCGATCGGCGTGGACGTGACGGTCTCGGCCTCGGGCTTGGTCATGGTCATCAGTTCGCTCCCGAGAATTCCTTGCGGCGGCTGACGATCCAGCGCGCGAACGCGTTGACCGCGAAGGTCACGACGAAGAGGATGAGGCCCGTCGCGATCAGCACGTTGACGTTGAGGCCGTAGGCCTCGGGGAAGCTCAGCGCGATGTTCGCGGCGATCGTCGACGGGTTCACCGACGTGAGCAGCTGGAAGGAGATGACACCGGACGCGGAGAGCACCATGGCGACGGCCATCGTCTCGCCGAGTGCGCGGCCGAGCCCGAGCACCGATGCGGAGATGATGCCCGAACGGCCGAAGGGCAGCACGGACATGCGGATCATCTCCCAGCGGGTCGCGCCGAGCGCGAGCGCGGCCTCCTCGTGCAGGACCGGGGTCTGGAGGAACACCTCCCGGCAGATGGCGGTCATGATCGGAAGCACCATGACGGCGAGCACGACGGCGGCCGTGAGGATGGTGCGGCCGGTGCCGGAGACGGGCCCGGCGAAGAGCGGGAACCAGCCGAGGTTCGTGACGAGCCAGGAGTACACCGGCTGGATCGCGGGTGCGAGGACGCCGATGCCCCAGAGGCCGAAGACCACCGAGGGCACCGCGGCGAGCAGGTCGACGATGTAGCCAAGCACCGAGGCGAGCCTGCGAGGTGCGTAGTGCGAGATGAAGAGGGCGATGCCGATCGAGACGGGGAGCGCCATGAGCAGCGCCAGGGCCGCGGCCCAGATCGTGCCGAAGAGGAGCGGGAGGACGTAGTCCCAGAAGTTCGTCGTGAGGATGGACGCCTCATCGCTCGTCGCGAACAGGGCGGGGATGCTCTGCACGATGAGGAAGATCGCGACGGCGGCGAGGGTGACGAGGATCATCGAGCCGGCGAAGACGGCCGACCCGGAGAAGACCCGGTCGCCCGGCCGTTGCTTGGCCTTGATGGTGGTGGCCGCGGAGCTCATGTGTGTCGTATTCCTCGAATCGGGGAGTCGGAACCGGTGGGACATGCTCGTGCCCGACCCCCGGTGCAGGCACCTGGGGTCGGGCACGAACCTACTACTTGATCAGTGCGATCGCAGCGTCGACCTTCTCGCGGAGCGAGTCGGAGATCGGGGCCGAGCCGGCATCCGCAGCGGCGACGTCCTGGCCCTCGGGGCTGGCGATGTACGAGAAGTACGACTTGACGAGTTCGGCGTTCGCCGCGTCCTCGTACTGCTCGCAGCCGATGAGGTAGCTCACCAGCACGATCGGGTAGACGCCGGCCTCTTCGGAGGTGCGGTCGATCTCGATGGCGATGTCGCCCTCGGAACGGCCCTCGGCGAGCGGCGAGGCGTCGACGATGGCCGCAGCGGCCTCGGGCGAGAACTCGACGAAGTCGTCGCCGACCTGCACCGCGACGGTGCCGAGGTCGCCGGCGCGCGACGCGTCGGCGTACCCGATGGTGCCGGTGCCGTTGGTGACGGCGTCGACCAGGCCGGACGTGCCCTGTGCGGCCTCGCCGCCCTCGATCGGCCAGACGCCGTCGGCCTCGTAGCTCCAGACGTCGGGAGCGACGGCACCGAGGTACTCGGTGAAGTTCTCCGTGGTGCCCGAGTCGTCGGAGCGGTGCACGGGCGTGATGGCCAGGTCCGGGAGCGTCGCGTCGGGGTTGGTCGCGGCGATGGCCGGGTCGTTCCAGTTCGTGATGGCGCCCGAGAAGATGCCGGCGATGGTTGCGGCGTCGAGGTTCAGCGTGTCGACGCCCTCGACGTTGAAGATCACGGCGATGGGCGAGATGTAGAGGGGGAGCTCGACGATGTTCGAGTCGGGTGCGCACGACGCGAAGCCGCCGGCGGCGACCTCTTCGTCCTTGAACGCGCGGTCCGAGCCGGCGAAGGCGCTGGCGCCCTCGAGGAACGTGTCGCGACCGGCGCCGGAGCCCGAGGGGTCGTAGTCGATCGTCACGTCGGGGTTCGCGGTCTGGAAGCCGGCGATCCACGACTGCTGTGCCGTGTCCTGCGAGGACGCGCCTGCGCCGACGAGGTTGCCCGAGAGCGTCGAGGTCGACTCCTCGGGAGCGGCTGCGCCGCCTTCGTTCGAGGCACAGGAGCTGAGCGCGAGCGCCGCCGTGAGGGCGACGACGGCAGGCACGCCGAAACGCTTGAGGTTCACGTGAGGTTCCCTTCCGGGGATTCGAATGCAGGTACCGGGTCGGTGCCGACCCGCCTGCGACGCTATGCAGCGCGCCTTACGAGCATGCGCTGAAGTGGTGAACGGAAGGTGAACGACCGCTGTCCGATGCGGATCCCAGCCGGTTTCGGGGGGATCTCACAGGTCAGGCGCGAGGCGCGTGGGTCTCGATCGAGATGATGCCCGAACCGGAATTCGTCGCTGACAGGTGCACGACGCTGAAGCCGCCCGGCTCGAGTTCGGCGGCGTCCGTCACGTAGGAGCCGAGTGGTGTCGAGGTGGCGAGGGCGATCTCCCGGACGATGTCGGGGAGCACCGGCCCGTGGCTGCAGATGACCGCGGAGCGGCCCGACCGCACCCGCTTGCCGACGACCCGTCGCACGTCCGCGTCGCCGTGCGTCCACGCGTCCTGGCTGATCCGGGCGTCGAGCTTGACCTCGACGCCGTTCGCCGCCGAGAGCGGCCGCACGGTCGTGACGCAGCGCACGGCCGGGCTCGACACGATCCGGGTCGGATGCCACGCCCGGATCGTCTCGACGAGGGCCGCCGCCTGCTCGACGCCCCGACGGCTCAGGGGCCGAGCGGTGTCCTCGCCCTTCCACGAATCGCGGGAGACGGCCTTGCCGTGGCGCAGAAGGATGAGCGGGAACGTGCTGGTGACCCCCTGGTCGACGAGGGCCGCGAAGCTCTCGAGGATCTCGACGTCGGGCGCGTACGAGAGGTAGCTGCGTGCGCGCTTGACGGTGACCCACTCGAGCGCCGCGACCTCGCCGTTCGGCTTGAAGGTCGAACGCTGCAGCGCTTGGTCGCTGACCTCGCCGGCCCAGTAGTGGACCACCTTCTCGCGCCCGTTCGGCATCAGGTAGCGCGAGATGCCGAGCGGGACGCCGAGGGCGATCGCCAGCCCGGTCTCCTCGGCGATCTCGCGAACGGCCGTCTGGGGGAGCGACTCGCCCGGGTCGACCTTGCCCTTGGGGATGGTGACGTCGCCGTGCACGGTGCGGTGGATGAGCAGCACGTGCATGCGCCCGTCGATGATGCGCCAGCACACGGCGCCCGCCGCGTAGACGGCCGTCTCAGCCTTCACCGGCGGTGCCCGGATCGCTGGCGCCGCTGCCCGATCTCGAGCATGAGCGCGGCCTGGAGGTCGTCGAGCGGGGCGCCGTCCTCGTCGACGGTGTGGCGCGTCCACACGCCGTCGCCGTCGAGGTGCCATGAGCTCGTGCGGTCGTCCATGGCGCGGTCGAACAGGGCGGTGACCTCGGCGACATGCGCCGGCTCGGTGAGCCGCACCAGGGCTTCGACCCGGCGGTCGAGGTTGCGATGCATCATGTCGGCCGAGCCGATGTGGATCTGCGTGTCGCCGTCGTTGACGAACGAGAAGATGCGCGAGTGCTCGAGGTAGCGGCCGAGGATCGAGCGGACCGTGATGTTCTCGCTGAGCCCTGGGATGCCGGGGCGCAGGCTGCAGATGCCCCTGACCCAGATCTCCACCTTCACGCCCGCGTTCGAGGCGCGGTACAGGGCGTCGATGATCGCCTCGTCGACCATGGAGTTCACCTTGATGCGGATGCCGGCGGGCTTGCCCTGCTCGGCGTTGCGGACCTCGGCCGCGATGAGCTTCAGGAGTCCCTTGCGCAGGTGCAGCGGTGCCACGAGCAGGCGCTTGAACTTCTTCTCGATGGCGTAGCCCGAGAGCTCGTTGAAGAGGCGGGTGAGGTCCTTGCCGACCTGGTCGTCGGCGGTGAGGAGGCCGAGGTCCTCGTAGATGCGACTGGTCTTGGGGTTGTAGTTGCCGGTGCCGATGTGGCTGTAGTGGCGGAGGGTGCCCTTCTCCTGTCGGATGACCAGGGCGAGCTTGCAGTGCGTCTTCAGCCCGACGAGGCCGTAGACCACGTGCACCCCGGCCTTCTCGAGCTTGCGCGCCCACGTGATGTTGGCCTGCTCGTCGAATCGCGCCTTGATCTCGACGAGCGCGAGCACCTGCTTGCCCGACTCTGCGGCGTCGATGAGCGCCTCGACGATCGGGCTGTCGCCCGAGGTGCGGTACAGGGTCTGCTTGATCGCCAGCACGTCGGGGTCGGCGGCGGCCTGCTCGAGGAAGGCCTGCACGCTGGTCGCGAACGACTCGTACGGGTGGTGGAGCAGGACGTCCTGACGGGACACGGCCTTGAAGATGTCGGCGCGGATGTTCGTGTCGGACGGCTGGAGCTGCGCCGCGGTCACGGGGACGTGCGTCGGGTAGTGGAGTTCGGGCCGGTCGAGCCTGGAGAGGACGAACAGGCCGCCGAGGTCGAGCGGGGCCGGGAGCCGGAACACCTCGTGCTCGGTGACGTCGAGCTCGCGCACGAGGAGCCCGAGGGTGACCTCGTCCATGTCGTCGGTGACCTCGAGGCGGATGGGCGGGCCGAAGCGACGTCGCAGCAGCTCCTTCTCGAGGGCCTTGATGAGGTTCTCGGTCTCGTCCTCCTCGATCTCGACGTCCTCGTTGCGGGTGACCCTGAACACGTGGTGCGCCAGGATCTCCATGCCGGGGAAGAGGTCGCCGAGGTGGTTGGCGATGAGGTCCTCGAGCGTGATGTACCTGGCATCCTCGATGGATTCGGCCGGGTCGACCCGCACGAAGCGGGGGAGCATCTGCGGCACCTTCACGCGCGCGAACTCCTGACGGCCGCTGCGGCTGTTGCGCACGCGCACCGAGAGGTTGAGCGAGAGCCCGGAGATGTATGGGAACGGGTGGGCCGGATCGACCGCGAGCGGCATGAGGACCGGGAAGATCTGGCTCGAGAAGTACTCCCGGAGGTGCTCGCGGGCGTCGTCGCCGAGCGCCTCCCAGGTCACGACGCGGATGCCGGCCTCGGCGAGGGCGGGCTTCACGAGGTCCTGGTACACGTTCGCGTGGCGTTCCTGCAGTTCGTGCGCTTGCCGGGAGATGTCGGACAGCACGTCGAGCGGCGCCCGGCCGACGTTCGTCGGCACGGCCAGGCCGGTCACGATGCGTCGCTTGAGGCCTGCGACGCGGACCATGAAGAACTCGTCGAGGTTCGACGCGAAGATGGCGAGGAAGTTGGCGCGCTCGAGCACGGGGAGCTTGGGATCCTCGGCCAGTTCGAGCACGCGACGGTTGAACGCGAGCCAGCTGAGCTCTCGGTCGAGGTAGCGCTCCGCGGGGAGTTCGGGGGCGCCTTCGATGTCGAAGGGCTCGAAGTCGTCGTCGAAGTCGCTCGACGTGCGGTCGCTGTCGAGGGCGCTGTCGGTGCTCATTGACTCATAATGCCATCCGCGAGGATTCGAGCGATGAACAGCGTGTCAACGCGTCGTGACGGGGGCGCCCTCGTCGTCCTCGTGCACGTTGAAGCGGTAGCCGACGTTGCGGACGGTGCCGATGAGGCTGTCGAGGTCGCCGAGCTTGGCCCGCAGGCGACGCACGTGCACGTCGACGGTGCGCGTGCCGCCGAAGTAGTCGTAGCCCCACACCTCGCTGAGCAGTTGCTCGCGCGTGAACACGCGCGACGGATGCGCGGCCAGGAAGCGGAGGAGCTCGAACTCCTTGTAGGTGAGGTCGAGCGTGCGTCCGTGCACCTTCGCCGAGTAGCTGGCCTCGTCGATGACGACGCCGGAGGTCTGGATGCGCTCATTGGGCTGGCTCGCCTGCGCGCGTCCCAGCGCGAGGCGGATGCGGGCATCGACCTCGGCTGGGCCGGCGTGCTCGAGCACGACGTCGTCGATGCCCCAGTCGGGCGTGACCGCGGTGAGGCCGCCCTCGGTGACGATCAGGATGAGCGGCGAGGAGAGCCCGGTCGTCCGCAGGATCTGCGACAGCGCCTTCGCTCCGGCGAGGTTGGTGCGGGCGTCGAGGAAGACGAGATCGGATTCCGGCGCTCTGACCAACTGCTCAGGCGATGCGGGAATGATCCGCGTTCGATGAGACAACAGGGACAGCGCCGGGAGAACTTCGTCGTTTGCCGCCGGCGACAGGATCAAGAGCTGCGCCACGTACACCCCTCCAGGAGTAAGTTCGTCAATACTACGGGACAGCACGTGCCGCACGGTGACACGAACGAGGACGACATGCAGACGCAGAACGATACACGCGGAGGCGGCATCGCGGTGGCCGCGGTCTGGCTGCTCGCCCTCGTCGGCGCAGCGGTCGTGCTGGGGCTCGCGTTCGGCGGCACGCAGGAGTGGTTCGGCGACAGCGGCCCGCTCGGCGTCTTCGATGCGCTGGGCGTCGTCTTCGCGGCATCCGTGCTCGCCTCGCTGCTCGCGCAGCTCATGACGCGCCGACCCCAGGGATTCGTCCTGCGCGCGAGCGCGAGCGTCGCGGGCGCTGCCGTGGTGGTCGCCGTCGCGGCCGCCGTCGTCGCGCCGACGGTCATCGCCTGAGCGGATAGACTCGGATCATGTCGCAGCTGCTCGCCCTCGAACTCCTCTTCATCGGACTGCTCGGTCTCGCGAGCCTCTCGATCGCGTGGATCAGCGGCGTCGTGGTCTACAAGCTCTTCAAGGGGCAGCGCTGAGCGCATGATCGACCTCCCCGTCGACCTCCCGGCCGAGCTCGTCCCGCTCTCCTGGCTCCTCGGAGTCTGGGAGGGATCCGGCGTCATCGACTACACCGTCGGCGACGAGAAGATCACGTACGAGTTCGGCCAGCGCGTGAGCTTCAGCCATGACGGCCTCCCGCACCTGAACTACTCCTCGTACACGTGGCTCTTCGCCGAGGGCCCCGACGGCGAGCCGCGCCCGCTGGCGACCGAGACCGGCTACTGGCGCATCGCCCGCCGGCTCGAGGACGCCGACCCCGGCCCCGCGCTGCTGCCCGGCGTGGGCGCGTCGCGCTACGGCACGGCCGATGACGTCGAGGCGCTCCGCAACGCCGACGGCGGGTTCGACCTCGAGGTCTCGCTCGTGCACCCCGGGGGCGTCTCCGAGCTGTACCTCGGCCAGGTCAAGGGGCCGCGCGTCGACTTGGCGACCGACGCCGTGATGCGCGGCGCCGGCGCGAAGGACTACGCGGCCGCGACGAGGCTCTACGGGCTCGTCGAGGGCCACCTGCTCTGGGCCTGGGACATCGCGGCCCTCGGCCAGGACCTGCGAACCCACGCTTCCGCACGCCTCGCGAAGGTCGACTGATGCCGGACTCCCCGTTCCTCTCCCTGCCCGGAGCCGTGCCCGCCGAGGGCGTCGACGCGGGCGTCGCCGGCCACTACGGCAACCCCATCGTCGAACAGCGCCGCCTCGAGCGCGGTCAGGCGATCGTCGACCTCTCCGATCGCGGCATCGTCACGGTCACGGGTCCCGACCGCCTGACCTGGCTGCACTCCATGGCGAGCCAGTCGCTGGCCCGCCTGCGGCCCGGCGAGAGCGCCGAGGCGCTCTTCCTCGACGCGGCCGGGCACATCGAGCACGTCGTGCACGTCGTCGACGACGGCGAGACGGCCTGGCTCGTCTGCGAGCGATCGGATGCCGCCCCGCTGGCCTCCTTCCTCGACCGCATGCGCTTCATGCTGCGGGTCGCGGTCGTCGATCGCACCGATGGGTTCGCCGTGCTCGGCGCCATGTCGGCGGCCGCGCTCGACGCCGCCCTTCCCGCCGAGCCCGCGGGCGTGGCGGTCGACTGGGTCGACCCGTGGTCGACGCGCATCCCCGGCACGCACCGCTACGCGAACGAGGCCGGCCACCCGGCATCCGATTGGCACCTGATCGAGCGAATCGTCCCGCGCCGGACCATGTCGGATGCGGCGGCGGCGATCCGGTCGGGTCGGGTCGAGGTCGCGGGCCTCCTCGCGCTCGAGGCGCTGCGCATCGCCGCGTGGCGTCCGCGACTCGCCACCGAGGTCGACGAGAAGAGCCTGCCCCACGAGCTCGACTGGCTGCAGAGCGCCGTCGACCTCGGCAAGGGCTGCTACAAGGGCCAGGAGACGGTCGCGAAGGTGCTGAACCTCGGCCGTCCCCCGCGCCGTCTCGTGCTGCTGCACCTCGACGGCAGCGACACGGTGCTCCCGGCCCCCGGCGACGAGGTCATCGGAGAGAAGGTGCGCCCCGAGCCCGTCGAGGGCGAGGCGCCCGAGCGGCGGGTCGTCGGCCGCATCACCTCCAGCGCCATGCATCACGAACTCGGTCCGGTCGCCCTCGCCGTCGTGAAGCGCGCGGTGCCCGGGGACCTCCCGCTCATCGTCGAGAGCCATGGCACCGACGTGGCGGCCGCCCAGGTCGAGATCGTGCCGGCCGATGCGCGTGCCGCAGTCGACATCCCACGCCTGCCGCGGCTCGGCGCGAGGCCCTGACCTCGCTCCTCGCGGACGAGTTCAGCCGGGCGCGACGGCGGGCCACGGCACGGTGAGCTCGCCCAGGCGTGCTCGGCGCGGCCCGCCCACCACCGGCCAGCCCTCATGCCGAAGGCTCGCGGTAGTGGCGATCCAGCGCTGCGACGGTCCGTAGACGGTCATCGGCGCGTGCACCTGCCAGGCACGGTCGAGCGCGCCGAGCAGGTCGTGGATGCGCTCACCGGGGACGTTGCGGTGGATGAGCGCCTTCGGCAGTCGCTCGGCGACGACGGACGGTCGGTCGAGGCCCGTGCGCCGGAGGCTGATCGTGAAGGTCCTCGGGCCGGACGGCCCGAGCCCCACCCAACTGGAGACGCGGCCGAGCTCGTCGCACGTGCCCTCGACGAGGAGTCCGCCGGGGGCGAGCCGGGAGGTCATCAGGGCCCAGGCATCGGCCACCTCGCCCTCGCCGTACTGGCGGAGCACGTTGAAGGCGCGGATGACGGCCGGACGCACGCCGCCGGGCGTCGGGACCTCGAACCCGCCGACGGCGAACGCCGCCGCGATCGCCGGATCGAAGTGGGTGCCGCCCGAGCGAACGCGGTCGAGCTGCTCGTTCGCGATCCGGACGCGCTCGGGCTCGATCTCCAGGCCGAGCACCTGCACGTCGGGCCGCGCCTGCGCGAGTCGCGAGGCGAGCTCGAGGGCCGTCACCCCGCTCGCGCCGTACCCGAGGTCGACCACCAATGGCTCGACCGCGTGCCGGAAGGCCGGATGCGCCGCGATCCACCGGTCGACGCGCCTCAACCGGTTGGTGTTCGTCGTCCCGCGCGTCACGGTTCCGATGCGCTGGCCCGGGCGCACGCGCCGCGGATGGGGCGAGGCGTCGGGCGGCATCTGCCAAGTCTGCCAGCAGCGCACGCACGCGGCATCCGGATGCGAGCGGAGCCGGGCCCGCGTCACCGGCCGACGCGGGGCGGGGCGGAGG
The DNA here is from genome assembly GCF_009749395.1 of Agromyces salentinus. Lineage (GTDB taxonomy): Bacteria > Actinomycetota > Actinomycetes > Actinomycetales > Microbacteriaceae > Agromyces > Agromyces salentinus. The sequence goes on along the minus strand of NZ_WBIR01000007.1, from coordinate 61,334 downwards.
ATGCCTCACGGCTAGGCTGGAGTCATGCCTCACACCCTCGTGCTGCTTCGCCACGGCAACAGCGAATGGAACCAGAAGAACCTGTTCACCGGTTGGGTCGACGTCCGGCTCAGCGAACTCGGACGCACCGAGGCCGCGCGCGCGGGCGAGCTGCTGGCCGAGTCCGGCCTCCTCCCCGACGTGCTGCACACCTCGGTGCTCACGCGCGCGATCCAGACCGCGAACATCTCGCTCGACGTCGCCGACCGCGCCTGGATCGACGTGCGTCGAACCTGGCGCCTGAACGAGCGCCACTACGGCGCCCTGCAGGGGCTCGACAAGGCCGAGACCCTCGAGAAGTACGGCCCGGAGCAGTTCCAGCTCTGGCGTCGCTCGTTCGACGTGCCGCCGCCGGTCCTCGCCGACGACGCCGAGTACTCGCAGGTCGGCGACCCGCGGTACGCCGACCTCGCCGATGACGAGCTGCCGCGCACCGAGTGCCTGAAGGACGTCATCGCGCGCATGCTGCCCTACTGGGAGGACGGCATCGTTCCCGACCTCGCCGCGGGCAAGACCGTGCTCGTGACCGCGCACGGCAACTCGCTCCGCGCGCTCGTCAAGCACCTCGACGGCATCAGCGACGACGACATCGCCGAGCTGAACATCCCGACCGGCATCCCGCTGGTCTACGAGCTGGGCGATGACTTCATGCCGATCGCCCCGAGCCGCTACCTCGACCCCGAGGCCGCCGCGGCCGGTGCCGCCGCCGTGGCCGCGCAGGGCAAGAAGTAGTCCGAGGCCGTCGTACAACGCCGAACGGGCGGGGGAGTGATCCCCCGCCCGTTCGACGTTCCGGCGCCGGTGCGAGCGGATGTCGCGTGACCGACGGTCCGGTGCGAGCGGATGCCCGCGCGGCCGCGCCGCCCGAGCGACCGACCCCTCGGGCTCAGAGCCCCGCGTTGAGGTCGGGGTCCCAGTCGCCCGTGACGAGGTACTGCACCTTCTTCGCGATCGAGACGGCGTGGTCGGCGAAGCGCTCGTGGTACCGGCTCGCGAGGGTGGCGTCGACGGTGTCGGCCGCCTCGCCCTTCCACTTCTCGCCGAGCACGGTGTCGAAGACCGAGAGGTGCAGGTCGTCGACCTTGTCGTCCTCGTTGCGGATCTCCTCGGCCAGCTTCACGTCCTCCGTGCGCAGCAGCTGCGCGAGCTTCTGCGCGATCTCCACGTCGAGCGCCCCCATGTCGGCGAACGTGCCGCGGAGCTTCTTGGGCACGACCTTGTCGGGGAACCGGTAGCGGGCGAGCTGGGCGATGTGCGTCGACATGTCGCCCATGCGCTCGAGCGAGGCGCTGATGCGGAGGGCGCTCACGACGATGCGGAGGTCGCGCGCGACCGGCTGCTGCTTGGCGAGGATCGTGATCGCGAGCTCGTCGAGCGCGACCGTGCCCTGATCGATGCGGTGGTCCTCGGCGATCACCTCCTCGGCGAGGGTGACGTCGGACTCGTTGAATGCGCGAGTGGCCTTGTCGATCGACGTCGCCACGAGCTCGGCGATCTCGACGAGCCGCTCCTGGACCTCCCGCAGTTCCTGCTGGAACACCTCACGCATGAATGGACTCTTCCTTCTCTCGGCGGCAGCGGCACGCGGAGCGCACGCTGGAGCGCCCGGGTTGGCGCCGGGCTCCGGCCATCGTCGCGTTCGAAGGTGAACGTCAGGTGCCGGGAGCCTGAACACTCGTTAACCTACCGCCGCAGCCGAGCGCCTGCGGCGATTCGCCCGATCGCGGTGTGGTTACGCTACAGACATGGACTCCATCTGGTTGGTGCTCGTCGCGCTGGCCCTCGGCGCATTCCTCGGCGCCGGCTTCCTCGTCATGCTCTACATGGCGGAGCGACGGGGGGCGCGGGCGGCGAAGGTCATCGCGCCCAGCATCCCCGAGGGCGTCGAGCAGGTGCTCGACGTGCTGGAGTCCGCGGGGATCGTGCTCGATCCGTCCAACAACGTCCTCAAGGCATCGCCGGGTGCACAGGCGCTCGGCCTCGTGCACGCGGGTGCGGTGACCCATCCCGAGCTGCTCGCGCTCGCGGCATCCGTGCGCCGAGACGGCGAGACCATCGCCGACGAGATCTCCGTCACGCGCGGTCCCTACGGCGAGGCCACGATGCGGCTGCACGTCCTGGTCGCCCGGCTCGGCACGCGGTTCGTGCTGGTCCTCGCCGAGGACCGCACCGAGGCGCACCGGCTGGACGAGGTGCGCCGCGACTTCGTCGCCAACATCAGCCACGAGCTGAAGACGCCCATCGCCTCGGTGAGCCTGCTCGCCGAGGCGCTCGAGATGGCCGCCGACGAACCGGTCCAGGTCCGCCGGTTCGCGAGTCGGCTCTCGACCGAGGCGACCCGCCTCGCGCACATCACGAGCGAGGTCATCGAGCTCTCCCGACTGCAGGCGCGCGATGCCCTGCGACCCGACGTGCTCGTCTCGATCGACGAGGTCGTGGCCGAGGCGGTCGACCAGAACCGCATCGTCGCCGCCGCGAAGCGCGTCGAGGTCGCCGTCCGCGTCGCGCCCGGCGCCCGGGTCTACGGCGATCGGGCGCTCATGATCGTGGCCGTGCACAACCTCGTCGCGAACGCCATCGCCTACTCGAACGAGGGCGGACGCGTCGGCGTGGGCGTCAAGGTCGACGACCACACGGTCGAGATCGCGGTGACCGACCAGGGCATCGGCATCGAGGGCGAAGACCTCGATCGCGTGTTCGAGCGGTTCTTCCGCGTCGACCAGGCCCGCTCGCGCAACACCGGCGGCTCCGGGCTCGGCCTCAGCATCGTGAAGCACACGGTCCAGAACCACGGCGGCGACGTGCGCGTGTGGTCCCAGCCGGGCCGAGGTTCCACGTTCATGATCCGGCTGCCCCTCGCCGACTCCGTCTCCCCGTCGGCGCCGGCCGGCGGCGGCGAGCGACGCGGCGGATCGAAGAAGCCCGCACCGGATGCCGCGAAGAAGCGCTCCCCGCACCCCGTCCGCTGACCCGACCACGACCACGACCACCGTCGGCGCGGAACGCCGATCCCCAGCCGAGGAGAGAACCCCGTGACCCGCATCCTGCTCGTCGAGGACGAGATCGCCCTGAGCGACCCGCTGAGCTTCCTGCTCGAACGCGAGGGCTACGAGATCGAGGTGGCGGCCGATGGGCCGGCCGCGATCGCCGCCTTCGACCGAGCCGGTGCCGACCTGGTCCTGCTCGACCTCATGCTGCCGGGCCTGCCGGGCACGGAGGTGTGCCGGGAGATCCGTGCGCGCTCGAACGTGCCGATCATCATGCTCACCGCGAAGGACTCCGAGATCGACATCGTCGTGGGGCTCGAACTCGGGGCCGACGACTACGTCACCAAGCCGTACTCGACGCGCGAACTCCTCGCCAGGATCCGCGCCGTGCTGCGTCGTCGCATCGACGCGGAGGACTTCGACGATGCACTGCTCGAGGGCGGCCGGGTCCGCATGGACGTCGATCGCCACACGGTCGAGGTCGACGGGGAACCCGTGCCCATGCCCCTGAAGGAATTCGAGCTCCTCGAACTGCTCATGCGCAATCCCGGGCGAGTACTCACGCGAGGACAGTTGATCGACCGCGTGTGGGGGTCCGACTACTTCGGCGACACGAAGACGCTCGACGTGCACATCAAGCGCATCAGGTCGAAGATCGAGAAGCAGCCCTCCGAGCCCGTGCAGCTGGTCACCGTCAGGGGACTCGGCTACCGCTTCGAGGCGTAGCGACACCGTCCGGAGCTGCGCCCGTCAGCACGATGGCCGCGTCATCCGCTCCTCTCGGAGTCCGGATGCCGCGGCCATCGTCATGCGTCGGGCGCCTCGGCCCGGCGCTGGGCTCAGGGGGCGAGGCCCTCGTACAGGCGGTCGTCCAGCACGGGGACCTGCTTCTCGAGTCCCTCGATACCGGAGTACCGGAAGTAGATCGGGGTCAGGCCGCCGACCTCGGCGTCGATGCCCTCGAGCAGCACCGGCTCGGTCTCCTCGGTTCCCAGCACGATCGTCTCGCCGGCCGGGACCTCGAGCTCGACGACGTCGGCACCGGTGGGCTCGATCTCGAGCGTCCGGTCGTCTTCGCCGGTGTTCACCACGGTCATGATGAGGTTGCCGTCTTCGCCGTCCTCGCTCACGACGAGGACGTTGCGCAGGGCGAGGTCCCCGATGGTGAGCGAGACGCCGTCGCTGGCGTCGTAGTGCTCGGTCGTCGCCTGATAGGTGACCATCGAGCAGCCGGTCGCGCCGATGGCGAGACCCAGGGCCAGAACAGCGGATGCCGCGAGACGCGCCTTCACAGAACCTCCAAGTACGGGCGTGCACGCGAGCTGTGACGGCGCGCACGAGGAATCGATCCGAGTGTAGCCTAACGGCGTGACGCGGCCCGGGCGATCAGCGGCGGAACCTTAGCATGAACGCGAATGTGATATCCTGAAAGTTGCCGGAAGGACATACATTCATGCTTTTTGAGGTTGGCGAAACCGTCGTGTATCCGCACCACGGTGCCGCGACGATCATCGAAGTCAAAGACCGCGTCATCAAGGGCGAGACCAAGAAATACCTGAAGCTGAACGTCACGCAGGGTGATCTCGTCATCGAGGTCCCTGCCGAGAATGTCGATCTGGTCGGCGTCCGCGACGTCATCGGCCAGGACGGCCTCGACAAGGTGTTCGAGGTGCTGCGCGCGCCGTTCACCGAGGAGCCGACCAACTGGTCGCGCCGCTACAAGGCGAACCTCGAGAAGCTCGCCTCCGGCGACGTGATCAAGGTCTCCGAAGTCGTGCGCGACCTGTGGCGCCGCGACCAGGACCGCGGCCTGTCCGCGGGCGAGAAGCGCATGCTGGCCAAGGCTCGTCAGATCCTCATCTCCGAGCTCGCGCTCGCGGAGAAGACCGACGAAGAGGCTGCGTCGACCGTGCTCGACGAGGTCCTCGCGTCCTAGCCTCCCGACGGCACCGCGGTCGATCTCGACCGCGGTGCCGTCGTCGCGTCCGGGCGGATACGCTCGAACCATGAATGCGTCGACGCTCGCCGTCATCCTGGTCGCAGCCGGAAGCGGCACGCGGCTCGGCCATGCCGAGCCGAAGGCGTTCGTGCCGCTCGGCGCATCGAGCATCCTCGGGGTCGCGCTCGATGCCGTACTCGGCATGCGCGAACCCCCGCATGTCGTGGTCGTCGCCCCCGATGCGCGCGTCGACGAGGTGCGCGAGCGGTTCGCGGATGTCGCGGCCGCGGCATCCGCACCCTTCGACGTGGTGCCCGGCGCCCCGACCAGGCAGGAATCGGTCGCCGCCGGACTGGCGGTGCTCCCGCGACACGTCGACACCGTGCTGGTGCACGATGCCGCCCGGCCGCTCACCCCGACCGTGCTCTTCGACGAGGTCGCCGCCGCCGTCCGGGCGAGGGGCCATGGCATCGTCCCCGGTCTCGCGGTGGTCGACACGATCAAGCGCGTCGACGCCGGCCGCGTGGTCGAGACCGTCGATCGATCGCAGCTGGCGGCCGTCCAGACGCCGCAGGGGTTCCCCCGCGAGGTCCTCGACGAGGCCTACGCCGAGGCCGACTCGCTCGCCTCGCACACCGACGACGCCTCGCTCGTGGCGGCGGTGGGGCTCCGCATCGACCTGGTACCCGGCGATGCCCGCGCGTTCAAGATCACCGTGCCAGAAGACCTGCGGCGGGCCGAGCAGATGGTTCGCGACGAGAGGACCGAGATGACGAGCAGTGTCACGCCCGCGGACCACGGCCCGCCCGCGATGCGGGTCGGGACCGGTGTCGACGTGCACGCGTTCGACGACGACCCCTCGACCGTGCTCTGGCTCGCCGGACTCGAATGGCCGGGGGAACGTGGGCTCTCCGGCCACTCCGACGGCGACGCGGCGGCCCACGCCATCTGCGACGCGGTGCTGGCCGCGGCCGGGCTGGGTGACGTGGGCGCGATCTTCGGCACGTCAGACCCGAGGTTCGCGGCAGCGCACGGCGACGTGTTCCTCGCCGAGACCCGGCGGCTGGTCGAGGCATCCGGATTCCGCATCGTCAACGTCTCGGTGCAGATCGTGGGCAACCGCCCGAAACTCGCGCCGCGGCGAGCCGAGGCGCAGGCGGTCCTCGAACAGGTGCTGGGGGCACCCGTGTCCGTGGCGGCGACGACGACGGACGGACTCGGGTTCACCGGGCGGGGCGAGGGCGTCCACGCGATCGCGACGGCACTGCTGGTCGCCGCCTGAGGCGCGACGACCGTGACCGGCGGCGGGCACAGCGGATGCGCGGGTCCGCGCCGGTAGGCTTGCCGGGTGACCGTGCGACTCTACGACTCGAAGGCCCAGGCCCTGCGTGACTTCGTTCCCCTCCGCGAGGGGTTCGTCGGCATGTACGTCTGCGGACCGACGGTGCAGTCGAGCCCGCACATCGGTCACCTCCGCAGCGCACTGGCGTACGACATCCTGCGCCGATGGTTCTCGTACCGCGGATACGACGTCGCCTTCGTGCGCAACGTCACCGACATCGACGACAAGATCCTCGCCGCCGCGACCGGCGAGGAGTGGTGGGCGCTCGCGTACCGGGTGGAGCTCGAGTTCCAGGCCGCATACGCGTCGCTCGACATTCGACCGCCCACCTACGAGCCCCGAGCCACCGCGAGCGTCCAGCAGATGCAGCAGCTGATCTCACGGCTCATCGACGCGGGCCACGCATATCCGGCACCGGACGGTTCGGGCGACGTCTACTTCGACACGGCCGGTTGGCCCGCCTACGGCGAACTGACCCGCCAGGCGCGGGACAACATGGAGGCCGCGGCCGACGCCGACCCTCGGGGCAAGCGCGACCCGCGCGACTTCGCCCTCTGGAAGGGGCGCAAGGCCGACGAGCCCGAGTCCGCGACCTGGTCCTCGCCGTGGGGCGACGGGCGTCCGGGCTGGCACATCGAGTGCTCGGCGATGGCCACCCGCTACCTCGGCTCCGAGTTCGACATCCACGGAGGCGGGCTCGACCTGCGCTTCCCGCACCACGAGAACGAGCTCGCCCAGTCCACGGCCGCCGGTGACGGCTACGCCCGGTACTGGGTGCACAACGGACTCGTGAACGTCGGCGGGCAGAAGATGTCGAAGTCGCTGGGCAACTCCGTCTACGCCGCCGAGCTCCTCGAACTCGCGTCCCCGCTCGCCGTTCGCTACCTGCTCGGCGCGGCCCACTACCGCTCGACGCTCGACTACGCGCCGACCTCGCTCGCCGAGGCCGAGGCCGCCGTCGACCGCATCCGCACATTCCTCGATCGCGTCGAGCGACGCCTCGCGGGCACGAGGTACGCGGGCGTCGGCGCAGCCGTGATCCCCGACGCGTTCGGCACGGCCATGGACGACGACCTCGGCGTCCCTCAGGCGCTCGCGGTCCTGCACGACGCGGTCCGCGCGGGAAACCAGGCGCTCGACTCCGACGCGCTGCACGACGCCGCGGTCCTGCACGGGCAGGTCTCCGCGATGGTCGGGGTGCTCGGCATCGACCCCCGCGACCCGGCGTGGGCGCCCGACGCCGGGCCGGCGGCATCCGCCCTCGACACGCTCGTCACCAGACTCATCGAAGACCGCCACGCGGCGCGCGCAGCCAAGGACTTCGCCGCCGCCGACCGAATCCGCGCCGAACTCTCGGCTGCGGGCATCACCATCGAAGACAGCCAGACCGGCACGCATTGGAGCTTGGAATCATGAAGGGCAGCAGCAAGCCGCGCGCCGGAGCCGTGCGCAAGGCGAAGGGCAAGCAGGTCGGATCGGGCGGCCAGGGCCGTCAGGCACTCGAGGGCAAGGGCCCCACGCCGAAGGCGGAGGACCGTGCCTGGCACCCCGCCGGCAAGCGGAAGGCGGCGCAGGAGCGCTACGCGGCCTCCGGCGGCAAGGGCGGCAAGCCGGCCGGAAAGGTCGCCGGGCAGGGATCGCGCTCCGGAGCCCCGCGCGGCGCATCGGGTGCGTCGCGCCGCTCGAAGTCGGGTGACGAGTCCGAGATCGTGACGGGTCGCAACTCCGTCGTCGAGGCGCTGCGCACGCGCATCCCGGCGACGACCCTCTACGTCGCCGCACGCATCGAGATGGACGACCGCGTCAAGGAGGCGATGAAGATCGCCACCAACCGCGGCATCCCCATCCTCGAGGTCATGCGGCCCGAGCTCGACCGGCTCGCCGGCGAGGGTGGCGTGCACCAGGGCCTCGCGCTCAAGGTGCCGCCGTACGAGTACGCGCACCCGATCGAACTCCTCGACGAGATCATCGCGAGCGACGAGACCCCGCTCTTCGTCGCACTCGACGGCATCACCGACGCCCGCAACCTCGGCGCCATCATCCGCTCGACCGCCGCGTTCGGCGGGCAGGGCGTGATCGTGCCCCAGCGTCGTTCGGTCGGCGTCAACGCCGGCGCCTGGAAGACCTCGGCCGGCGCAGCCGCGCGCGTGCCGGTGGCGATGGCCTCGAACCTCACGCAGACGCTGAAGGCGCTCAAGGAGCGGGGCGTGTTCGTCCTCGGCCTCGACGGCGACGGCGACGTGTCGCTCCCCGGTCTCTCATGGGCCGAGCGTCCGATCGTCATCGTCGTCGGCAGTGAGGGCAAGGGCCTCTCGCGTCTCGTCGCCGAGACGTGCGATGCCATCGTCTCCATCCCGATCAGCGCGGCCACCGAATCCCTGAACGCCGGCATTGCGGCATCGGTCACCCTCTACGAGATCTCGAAGCTGCGCGCCGGGAAGTGACCCGCCCGGCTCACGGGCGAACGCCTGCGCGCCCGAGGGCGTTCAGACGTTCGCCCGCCAGTCGTTCTCGTCGTCGGGGTCGATGACGGCGACCGAGGCCGTGTCGAGCGGCACCACGTCGATCGACGTGGTGATCGCGCCGGTCTGCGGGCCGATGACCGTGGCCTCGTCGCGGCGGTGCCGGAGCACGGTGTTGATGTAGGAGCCCACGGCTTCGGCGAGCGGGATGTCGTGGCCGGCCTGCTGGGCGAGGAACCAGCGGTGGTCGAGCAGTTGGTGGAACACCTCGGCCGGCTCGAGCTTGCCGCGCAGGTCGACCGGGATGGCGCGCACGACCGGCTCGAAGACGCGCACGAGCCATTCGTGCGCCACCATCTCCTCGTCGAGCGCCTCCTTGCCGTACGTCGCCCGATACGAGTCGAGGTCGTTGAGCAGCCGGCGGGCCTGGTTCTCGCCGGCGTCCAGGCCGGTCAGGCGGAGCAGGCGGCGCTGGTGATGCCCGGCATCGACCACCTTCGGCTGGATGCGCACGGTCGTGCCCGCGTCCGACGTGCGGATCGCGAGTTCCTCGATGTCGAACCCGAGCTGGTTGAGCCGGCCGACGCGTTCGTTGATGCGCCACCGCTCGGCCGATGAGAACGACTCGGACCCGGTGAGCTCCTTCCAGAGGCTGCGGTAGGCCTCGACGATGCCGTTCGAGATGCGCACCGGGTCGAGCTCGTCGGCCACGCGGCCGCCCGCCTCGAGGTCCAGCAGTTCGCCGGCGATGTTCACTCGGGCGATCTCGAGGTCGTTCTCGCGCTGGCCGTTCGAGAGGCCGCCCTCGTAGAGCTTGCCGGTCTCGGCGTCGACGAGATACGCCGCGAAGGCGCCGGCATCCCGACGGAACAGCGTGTTCGAGAGCGAGACGTCGCCCCAGAAGAACCCGACGATGTGCAGTCGCACGAGCAGGACGGCCAGTGCGTCGACGAGGCGGGTCGCCGTGTCGGGCCGGAGCGTCTGCGAGAACAGCGCACGGTAGGGCAGCGAGAACCGGAGATGCCGGGTCACGAGGACCGGTTTGAGGGGCTCGCCGTCGTCATCGGTCCGGTTGGTGATCACCGCGACGGGCTCGACGCAGGGGATCTCGAGCTTCTGGAGCGTGCGGAGCATCTCGTACTCGCCACGCGCCATCTCGGCCGTGGTCTCCTTGATCGCGACCACGTGGCCCGCGAGGTGGGCGAAGCGCACGAGGTGGCGCGAGATGCCCTTCGGGAGGGTCGCGATGTTCTCGTTCGGCCACGACTCCAGCGGAATGTTCCAGGGGAGGTCGAGCAGGGCGGGATCGGTCATCGCCGACGTGATCGAAAGTGAGCCGCTCATCGTGCTCAGCGTAGCCGGGGCGGACCTTCGCCGACGAACCGGGCGTCCGATCCGTCGTGCGGGTTGCGGATTCGGAGTGCAACGTCCGGAAACGGCCGACGCCGACCGGGCCTGAGCCCGACCGGCGTCGATCGTGGAAGGTGCGGAGTCGTCAGCTGACGACGGCCTTGTTGCTGAGGCGCAGGCCCGACTCGATGTCGAACAGGTGCACGTGGTTCGGCGTCGCCGTGAGGTACACGCGGTCGCCGGCGCTCGGGTGGATGCGGCCGTCGACGCGGGCCACGATGTCGGTGCGCTTGCCCTCGACGGTCGAGTGGCCGTAGAGGTAGCCGTCGGCACCGAGCTCCTCGACGAGGTCGACGTCGACCGCGAGGCCCTCGCCCTCGTTGGCGGAGACGGTGATGTCCTCGGGGCGCACGCCGATGGTCGCGGTCTTCGCCGAGGCCTCGGCGAGCACGTCGCGTTCGACCGGCACGGTGGCCGTTCCGAACATGACGCCGCCCTCGACGAGGTCCGCGTGGAACAGGTTCATCGCGGGGGAGCCGATGAAGCCGGCGACGAACACGTTCTGCGGCTTCTCGTAGAGGTCGCGCGGGGTGCCGACCTGCTGGAGCAGGCCGTCCTTCAGCACGGCGATGCGGTCGCCCATTGTGAGCGCCTCGGTCTGGTCGTGCGTGACGTAGACGGTGGTGACGCCGAGGCGGCGCTGCAGCGAGGCGATCTGGGTACGGGTCTGCACGCGGAGTTTGGCGTCGAGGTTCGACAGCGGTTCGTCCATGAGGAACACCTGGGGCTGGCGCACGATCGCGCGACCCATGGCGACGCGCTGGCGCTGGCCGCCGGAGAGGGCCTTCGGCTTGCGGCTCAGGTAGGGCTCGAGGTCGAGCAGCTTCGCAGCCTCGAGGACGCGAGCGGCGCGCTCGTCCTTGCCTACGCCGGCGATCTTGAGCGCAAAGCCCATGTTCTCCGCGACCGTCATGTGCGGGTAGAGCGCGTAGTTCTGGAAGACCATCGCGATGTCGCGGTCCTTCGGCGGCACGTCGGTGACGTTGCGGTCGCCGATGAAGATGTTGCCGTCGTTGACCTCTTCGAGGCCGGCGAGCATGCGGAGCGAGGTGGACTTGCCGCAACCCGACGGGCCGACGAGCACGAGGAACTCGCCGTCTGCGACATCCAGGTCGAGCTGGTCGACGGCGGGGCGGGTGCCGCCGGGGTAGAGGCGGGTGGCCTTGTCGAACGTGACTGACGCCATGGTGTTCTTCTCCTTCACCGGCAGGTACGTGCCGGACGATCCGTAGTGATGGACTGCGTCAGCGATGACGCCTCCCCAGTATCGCATGCGCGATGGCACCCGCTGACCACGTCCCGGCCGCCTGAGACCCGCCGATGGAGGGGCCCCGCGCCGCTCGCCGTCGCATGCGGACGGCGCTGTCCGTGTGGCGGATTCACAGCCACCCTTCCTACTATCGTGGGTGCGTTCGCAGTACGCGCGCGCCCACACAGCGACCGGAGTGACCATCGATGACCAACGGCGGATCCAATCAGCCACGCGCCACCCGTAACGATCGCAGGGAGGCGGCCCGTGAGAAGGCCCGTGTCCTGCGCGAAGAGCAGAAGAAGCGCGAGAAGCGCAACAAGCTGCTGATCCAGGGTGGCGTCATCGTCGCCGTCCTGGTCGTCGCCGGGCTCATCGGAACGCTCATCTTCAACAGCATCAAGCCGGCGGGGCCCGGCCCGGCGAACATGGCGAGCGACGGGATCCTGCTCGTCGCCGGCGACGAGGGCGGCATCACCGCCGTCGAGACGCCGGCGCTCGACGCCGGTCAGGACCCGACGCCGACCGAGCCCGACGACAGCGGCACCGTGGCGAACATCGTCACCTACGTCGACTACCTGTGCCCGTTCTGCGGTCAGTTCGAGACCACCAACTCCGAGGCCATGCGCACGATGGTGGAGTCGGGTGCCGCGACCCTCGAGATCCATCCGATCGCGATCCTCACGAACAAGTCGGCGGGCACGCAGTACTCGCTCAGGGCGGCGAACGCCGCGGCGTGCGTGGCCGACCTCTCGCCCGAGGCGTTCTTCGACTACAACGAGCTCCTCTTCCAGAACCAGCCCGAAGAGGGTTCGACCGGCCTCGCGAACTCCGACCTCAAGAAGCTCGCGAACGACGCCGGCGCCGCATCGTCCGTCGGCGGCTGCATCGACGACGTCCGCTTCAAGTCGTGGGTGCAGGACGCCACGAACCGCGCACTCACCGAGCCGATCCCGAACTCCGAGCTCACCTCGATCACCGGCACCCCGACGGTGCTCGTGAACGGCCAGCAGTACAGCGGGTCGCTCACCGACGCGCAGGAGTTCCAGTCGTTCGTCGTCCAGGCCACGAGCGCGACGTTCAACGAGTCCGAGTCGACGCCGACTCCGACGCCGACCCCGGCGCAGTAGCCTCCGATCGTGCTCCGGCCACCCGGGTTCCCGGGGGCCGGGGGCCGGGGCACGATCGATATCATGGGCTGGGGCTCCGCCTCGCCGGCTTGGCGCAATTGGTAGCGCACCGCTCTTGTAAAGCGGGGGTTGCGGGTTCGAGTCCCGCAGCCGGCACGTGAGCGACGAGCTCACCACGATCACGTCAGGGTCGTGAACCTCTCGGCGGCATCGGGCATGCGGCGGCGTTCCGCTCGCCACCGGTCGGGCCTGCCCCCGACGTAGAGCCAGCCGAGGAGCGCTTCGTCCTCGCCCAGGCCGTGCATGGCGGCGACGGCCGGATGCCGCGTGTACGGCCCGGTGCGCCACATGACGCCCCAGCCGGCCTCGTCCAGCAGCAGTTCGAGCAGGTGCGCGACGCCGGCGGCCGTGGTGTCCTGCTCCCACTCGGGAACCTTGGGATGATCGGGCGTCCGCACCGCGACCATCGCGAGGAGTACCGGCGCGCGAAGCGGCTTGCTCGCGAGCTTCGCTCCGCCGTGCTCGTCGAGCGCAAGCCCGGCAGCCTCCGCGAGCGCGGCACCGAGACGTGCTCGCGCATCCCCCCGCAGCGCGATCACGCGCCACGGCCGCAGCGCGGCGTGATCGGCGACGAGGCCCGCCGCGGCGAGCAGTTCGAGGAGCTCCGCGTCGGTCGGCGCGGCATCCGTCACCTTGGACACCGATCGCCGGGCCCGTACCGCGGCCTGGGCCGGCCGCACGCTCAGGACTCGGGCGTGAAGTCGAGTGCGATCGAGTTCATGCAGTACCGGTCGCCGGTCGGCGTGCCGAACCCGTCGGGGAAGACATGGCCGAGGTGCGAGCCGCAGGCTGCGCAGCGGACCTCGGTGCGGACCATGCCGAGCGACGTGTCCTCGATGAGTTCGACCGCCTCGGGGCGGACGGACTCGTAGAAGCTCGGCCAGCCGCATCCGGAGTCGAACTTGGTGCCGCTCTTGAACAGCTCCGCACCGCAGGCGGCGCAGGCGTAGACGCCCGCCCGCTCCTCGTCGAGCAGCTCGCCCGTCCAGGCGCGTTCGGTCGAGGCCTCGCGGAGCACCGCGAACTGCTCATCGCCGAGCTGCTCGCGCCACTCGTCGTCGGACTTCTCCACTCGGTACGCCATCGCGGTTCCTCCAGAAACTCAGGTCCGTCCATCGTCGCACGTCCCCGGAGCGTGACGGCCGAGCGTGACGGCCGCGCACACGCCGTGGGCGCTCGGCATCCTCACGGCCGCGGATCCCTAGGATGTCACCCGAAGCCAAGCCACGGTCGGAGGAGGAGCACCATGAGCGCAGAGCCCGCGCACCGCGGCTCCCAGCCGGGCGCTCCGTTGGACGACCTCGCCGTACGCGTGCTCGCCTTCGAGGCCAGGTCGTGGCAGCATCCCGGTACGAAGGCCGACGGCATCCGCGACGAGTTCGAGATGTCGGCCGCTCGCTACTATCGGATCCTCGGCGAGCTGATCGACTCGCCGGCCGCGCTCCGCCACGATCCGATGCTCGTCAAGAGGCTGCAGCGCATGCGCGAGGCCCGGGCCGCCGACCGCGCGCGTCGCTCACTCTCGACCACACGCCCGCTCGACTGAGCACGGCCCGACCCCGACTGGACCCATGGCGCAGAACTATCCCCGAGACCGGTTCGACTCCATCCCGCATGGCATCGAGCGGGTCGGCGCGCATCGCGCGCCGCAGCGCCGCGGTGCCAGGTGGGTGGCCCTCGGCTGGGCTGCACTGGCGACGGCCGTGCTGACGGGCGCGGGCATCGCCGGGGTCGTCATCGTCAACGACCGGGTCGACTTCTCGGAGGCCTCGCCGTCCAGTACCCCGTCACCGGTCGCGACCGCGGAGCCCACGGTGGCACCCGACGTGCCGGTGACGGTCCTCAACGGGACCGCGACCGAAGGGCTGGCTGCGACCGCCGGCGAGACGCTCACCGCAGCCGGGATCCCGGTCAGCGCCATGGCGAACGCCAGTGAATCGGATCTCACCGAGACCGTCGTCTACTACGCGACCGCCGACCTCGAGGGGGCGGCGCGAGGTGTCGCACAGGCCGTGCCCGGCACCGATGTGCGCCTCGATGCGAAGTTCGGCGAGATCGGCACGCCGCTGGTCCTCGTGCTCGGTTCCGACTTCGCGGAGGGCCTCGGCGGCTGAGCAGCGCCGAATCGTTGCCATTCCGCGACATTGCGGTGCGTCCAACCCCTTCTCTCAGGCGTACGCGTCTCATTAGGATCTGGAATTGGTCGCTCGAACCCGTGCGCTGCACCGGTACCACCCGTGGTTCCAGTCGGCACGAATCAGGGGCCCGGTACAGGCGACAGGCACGTGCTGATCGACACACAGCTATATGGGAGCAACGCATGGCGAACGGAACCGTCAAGTGGTTCAACGCTGAAAAGGGCTACGGATTCATCACCGTCGACGACGGCGGGCAGGACGTGTTCGTCCACTACTCCGCCATCGACATGGCCGGCTACAAGGTCCTCGAGGAGGGCCAGGCCGTCGTGTTCGAGGTCGGCACGGGTTCGAAGGGCCCTCAGGCCGAGGCGGTCCGCCCGGCCTGAGACGCGAGGTCGGAGCGCCGTCGGTCCTCGACCGGCGGCGCTCCGTCGTTCCGGCAACCCGCGGGGCGCCGGCAACCCGCGGGGCGCGGGCGATCCGCGGCGGTGTCGCGGCGCGTCGCGCGTCCTGCCGGCACCGTGGATGGTTTGCTGTTCGGCATGGCGAAGCGCGCTCGTTCGGCCACGGGGTGGTTGCGGCTCGGAGCGCTGCTCGCGACGTCCGCCCTGCTGCTCTCGGGATGCTTCGGCGATGCGGCCGACCCGTCCGCGTCCCCGCCGGCGGAGACGGCAGCGCCGCGCCCGGTGGGCGCGTCGGCGGCACCCGTCGGCATCGCGTTCTCGCCCCTGCGCGGAACCGGGGCCGAGTGGAGTGCGATGCAGCATCCGTCGATCGCGGTGAAGATCGATGATCACGAGCTCGCGCGGCCGCAGATCGCGTTGAACCGCACCGACCTCGTGTTCGAGGAGCTCGTCGAGGGCGGCCTCACGAGGTATGTCGCCGTCTGGCACTCCGACGTGCCGGACGAGGTGGGACCGGTGCGCTCGATCCGGCCGATGGATCCCGACATCATCTCGCCCCTCGGGGGGATCGTCGCCTACTCGGGCGGGCAGGAGCAGTTCGTCGCGATGATGCAGGCGGCGCCGGTCGTGAACATCGTGTTCGACTACGACGACACCGGCCTGTTCACGCGCGCCGACGACCGGCCCGGACCGCACGACGTGATCCTCGCCGCCTCCGAGGCGGTCGCCCGGCATCCCGAACTGCCGCCTCCGCCGGTGCAGTTCGCCTATGGGAGCGCGGACCCGCTCGCGGATCCGACGTTCGCCGCGACGACCACCTCCGCGATCGCGCAGACGTTCTCGGACGAGCGCGCGCCGTCCTGGGACTGGGATGCCGGGACGTCGACGTGGCTGCGCTCGCAGGAGGGCCTCGCGGACACGGAGGCCTCCGGCGAACGCGTCCGCGCCGTCAACGTCGTGACCATGCGCGTCGGGATCGACTGGAGCTACGGCGAAGTGCCGAGGACCGTCATGGTCGGATCGGGCGAGGCGTGGGTCTCGGCGGCCGGTCGCACCGCGCACGGCACATGGTCGAAGGACGCTCCGGACGCGCCGATCGTGCTCACCTCCGACTCGGGCGACGCCCTTCGCCTCGCGCCGGGCAACACCTGGATCGAGCTCGTGCCGACCACCGGTTCGGTGTCCTTCGCGCCGTGAGCGAACGTTGCGCCGGGTGGCCGGCGCTCGCTTGCACTCGGGGCGGTCGAGTGCCAGAATCGGTTTAGCACTCATTCGAATCGAGTGCTAAACACGAATCTTTGAGACGTCCGAGAAGGGACGAGATACACACATGGCAAAGATCATTGCTTTCAACGAGGAGGCCCGCCGCGGTCTCGAGCGTGGCCTCAACACGCTCGCCGACGCGGTCAAGGTGACCCTCGGCCCGCGCGGTCGCAACGTCGTGCTCGAGAAGAAGTGGGGCGCCCCCACCATCACGAACGACGGCGTGTCGATCGCCAAGGAGATCGAGCTCGACGACCCGTACGAGAAGATCGGTGCCGAGCTCGTCAAGGAGGTCGCCAAGAAGACCGACGACGTCGCCGGTGACGGCACCACGACCTCGGTCGTGCTCGCCCAGGCGCTCGTGCGCGAGGGCCTCCGCAACGTCGCCGCAGGCGCCGACCCCATCTCGCTGAAGCGCGGCATCGAGAAGGCCGTCGCGGCCGTCGAGGCCGAGCTCATCGCCAACGCCAAGGAGGTGGAGACCAAGGAGGAGATCGCTGCGACCGCTTCCATCTCCGCCGCCGACGAGACCATCGGCGCCCTGATCGCCGAGGCCATCGACAAGGTCGGCAAGGAGGGTGTCGTCACCGTCGAGGAGTCGAACACCTTCGGCACCGAACTCGAACTGACCGAGGGCATGCGCTTCGACAAGGGCTACCTGTCGGCGTACTTCGTCACCGACCCCGAGCGCCAGGAAGCGGTCTTCGAGGACCCCTACATCCTGATCGTCAACGGCAAGGTCTCGAACATCAAGGACCTCCTGCCCATCGTCGACAAGGTGATCCAGACCGGCAAGCAGCTGCTGATCATCGCCGAGGACGTCGACGGCGAGGCGCTCGCGACCCTGATCGTCAACAAGATCCGCGGCATCTTCAAGTCGGTCGCCGTCAAGGCTCCCGGCTTCGGCGACCGTCGCAAGGCGCAGCTCCAGGACATCGCGATCCTCACCGGTGGCCAGGTCATCTCCGAGGAGGTCGGCCTCAAGCTCGAGAACGTGACCCTCGACCTGCTCGGCCAGGCCCGCAAGGTCATCATCACCAAGGATGAGACGACCATCGTCGAGGGTGCCGGTGACGAGGAGGGCATCGCCGGTCGCGTCGCGCAGATCCGCGCCGAGATCGAGAACACCGACTCCGACTACGACCGCGAGAAGCTCCAGGAGCGTCTCGCCAAGCTCGCCGGCGGCGTCGCCGTCATCAAGGCGGGTGCGGCGACCGAGGTCGAGCTCAAGGAGCGCAAGCACCGCATCGAGGACGCCGTCCGCAACGCGAAGGCCGCCGTCGAGGAGGGCATCGTCGCCGGTGGTGGCGTCGCCCTCATCCAGGCGGGCAAGACCGCGTTCGAGAAGCTCGAGCTGACCGGCGACGAGGCAACGGGCGCGAACATCGTGCGCGTCGCGATCGACGCCCCGCTCAAGCAGATCGCCCTCAACGCCGGCCTCGAGCCGGGCGTCGTGGTCGACCGCGTGCGCAACCTCCCGGTCGGTCAGGGCCTGAACGCCGCGACCGGCGAGTACGTCGACATGCTGGCCGCCGGCATCAACGACCCGGTGAAGGTCACCCGCTCGGCCCTGCTCAACGCAGCGTCGATCGCCGGCCTGTTCCTCACCACCGAGGCCGTCGTCGCCGACAAGCCCGAGAAGAACCCGGCTCCGGTCGGCGACCCCACGGGTGGCATGGACTTCTAGTCCGAACAGATCCTCGGCCGTTGCACGGCCTGATCAGCGCGAAGGGCGCCTCCGACCAGGAGGCGCCCTTCGTCGTTGGAGCGGCGTGTCGGCAGAGGGCACGTCAGCGCAGGAACAGCCTCGCGTTCGCCTGTTCGGCCTCCGCGTACTGCGTCGCGGCCTGGCCGAGCGCGAGGTTGAGGCCGTCGAGGCTCTGCTCGACCCGGAGGTGGGTCTCGCGCCAGTCGGCGACCGCACCCTGGAACGCGGTGGCCGCCTGGCCGGACCACGAGGACTGCAGGCCCGTCAGTTGGCCCAGCAGGGAGGCGACCTCGGACTGGATGCGGCCGATGGTGCCTTTCACGGTCTGGGTCGCGGCCGCGACCTGCGCAGCATCGACGTGGTAGCTCGACATGGGGATCCCTTCGATCGGTGGTGAAGGTCACGCTACGGGCGCGTCGGATCCCCTCTGGAGGGAACGGCAGCGGACGTGGGCGCCGCGCTTCGTCAGCGGCTCGGGGGAGGACGAGTCAGTCGGCGGAGACCGGCTGGGGAGCCGCTGCGCTGCCGGCGAGGGGCAGCTGGACACGGAATGTCGCTCCGCCACCGGGGGTCTCGATCACGTCGACGCTGCCGTTGTGCGCGGCGACGATCGAGGACACGATCGCGAGTCCGAGGCCGGAGCCCCCGGTCTCGCGCGTGCGCGACGTGTCGGCGCGCCAGAAGCGCTGGAAGATCTTCTCGCGGATCTGCGGCGGGATGCCCTCGCCGTGGTCGACGATCTCGATCATGGCGCGCTCGGTCAGCGGGTCGGCGCTCACCCGGATGTCGATCGGGCTGTCGGCCGCGGTGAACCGCACGGCGTTGCCCATGAGGTTCGTGATGACCTGGCGGATCTTGTTCTCCTCGGCGAGCACGATCGCCTGCGGTGCGCCGGCAGAGGCCGTCGCACCGGTCGGGCCGGCCGGCACCTGGCCGGATGTCTCGCGCGTCGCGACGGGAGCCTGGACGGCGCCCGTGCCCGGTCCGCGGCGCGGGTTCGAGCCGGTGGACTCAGCCCGCGGACGGCGACCGCGAAGTCGCGCGAGCGTCGCGCCCGCGAAAGAGATGGCCCCTGTGGTGGCCCGGTCGCCGGCATCGACGGGAGGCTCGGATCCGGACGGGGCCGGCGCGCCCGCGGCATCCGTCGATCGCAGGTCGTCGGGCGTGATCACGGTGACCGTGCGGGTCGGGTGGGCGGCCATCGCGTCGAGGGCCGCGTCGCGCGCGAGGGGGACGAGGTCGACCTCGGCGAGTTCGAGCGGCTTCGCCTCGTCGAGCCGTGCCAGGGCGAGGAGATCCTCGACCAGGCCGCCCATGCGGATCGCCTCCTTCTCGATGCGGTCCATGGCCTGAGCGACCTCGTCGGGCGTCTGCAGCGCGCCCATGCGATAGAGCTCGGCATAGCCGCGAACCGAGACCAACGGCGTGCGCAGCTCGTGGGACGCGTCACCGACGAAGCGCCGCATCTGGTCGATCGTGCGGGCTCGGTCGCGGAAGGCTCGGTCGATGCGGTTCAGCATCGTGTTCAGGGAGCGGTTCAGCCGTCCGACCTCGGTGTTCGGCGTCGCACCGCCGAGGCGCTGGCTGAAGTCCCCGTCGGCGATGGCGGCCGCGGTGGCCTCCACCTCGCGCAGCGGCGTGAAGGTCGTGGTCACGAGCATCCGCGTCAGGAGCGCGCCGACGAGGACGACGCCGACTCCGAAGCCGAAGAAGATCGTCAGGTAGACGGCGATCAGCGATTCGGTGTCCTTGTTCGAGATCGCGATGACGATGGGGGAGTAGTTGCCGTGGCTGTCGGCGAGCATGAGCGCTGCGACACCGCGGAAGCTCTGGTCGCCGTTCGCGTCCTTCAGCGGGAACATCGTGTACCCGGAGCCCTTGGCGTTCAGGGCGCTGACCTCACCCTGGGTGAGTGTCTTCGGGATGAGCGGTCGCGCCTCCTCGGGGCGGGCGTCCCAGTTGGTGCCGTTGAGCTCACCGGTCGCGTCGTCGTAGACGGCGACGAAGACCTGGTCGTTCTCGGAGAACTTGCGCTTGCTCGCGTCGGGCGAGGCGTCGGAGTCGTTCTCGTCGACGAAGTACCGGTCGAGGCTGCCGCTTGCGATGCTGCTGAGCTTGGCCGACATCTGGTCTTCGACGTAGGAGCGCAGCATGGCGGCTGTTCCGATGCCGGAGACCATGAGTCCGAGGGTCAGCATCAGGACCGTCACACCGGTGATCTTGGTGCGAAGGGAGATGCGGTTCCACCGCTCGGAGATCGTCTGAGGCATAGCGGAGCGAGTCTAGGCGGCGAAGCCTGAGTCAGGGCTTGGAGGAGGACTTCAGCATGTACCCGAACCCGCGCTTGGTCTGGATGAGCGGCTCGGCCGAGTGCTGGTCGAGCTTGCGCCGAAGGTAGGAGATGTAGCTCTCGACGATGCCGGCGTCGCCGTTGAAGTCGTACTCCCACACGTGGTCGAGGATCTGCGCCTTCGAAAGCACGCGGTTGGGGTTCAGCATCAGGTACCGCAGGAGCTTGAACTCCGTCGGGGAGAGCTCGACCGGCACGTCGCCCACGAGCACCTCGTGCGTGTCCTGGTCCATCATGAGCTCGCCCGTGCGGATGACCGCGTCCTCCTCGGCGTGCATGGTGCGCCGCAGGATCGCCTTGATGCGGGCCACGATCTCGTCGAGGCTGAACGGCTTCGTGACGTAGTCGTCCCCGCCCACCGTCAGGCCGGTGATCTTGTCCTCGGTGTCGTCCTTCGCCGTGAGGAAGAGGATCGGCGCGGTGTAGCCCGCCGAACGCAGGCGCTTCGTGACGCCGAAGCCGTTCATGTCGGGCAGCATGACGTCGAGGATGATGAGGTCCGGTTCTTCTTCGAGAACCGCCGAGATGGTCTGCGCGCCATTGCCCACGGCGCGGACCGCGAACCCGGCGAAGCGCAGGCTCGTGGTGAGCAGATCACGGATGTTGGGCTCGTCGTCGACGATGAGGATTCTGGGTCCGTCAGCCATGTTTTCAGTCTGCTGCAGGTTTCCTGAATGTGGTCTGTGAACTTCGCGACAGAACTCGGGGTGCTTCCTCCGTCGGCGCGGCGTGGATGCGGCCGCCATGCGAGACTCGCACCATGGCAGCAGTCGAGCGCATCCTGATCATCGGCGGAGGGCTCACGGCGGCACGTGCTGCCGAGGGCATCCGGGCGGAGGGCTTCGACGGCGAGGTCCTCGTCGCCACGAACGAGGACCGTCCGCCGTACGAACGTCCGCCCCTGTCGAAGGGCTACTTGCTCGGCGTGGATGACGCAGAGGCGACGATCCCCCTGCCTGCGCAGTGGTACGCGGAGCAACGGGTCGAGCTCCGCACCGGCGTCGAGGCGACGGCGGTCGACGTCCAGGCGCACCTCGTCACGATCGACGGTGAACCCGTGCCGTACGATCGGCTCCTCCTGGCGACCGGAGCCTCCGCGCGCCGGTTCACCGGACCGGGTGGCTCCTTGCGCGGCGTCCACGCGCTCCGCACCCTCGCCGATGCCACGCACCTGCGCGCCGCGCTGAAGGACGGCGGACGGCGCGTCGCGATCGTCGGCGCCGGATGGATCGGGCTCGAGGTCGCGGCCGCCGCGAGGCAGTACGGCAACGAGGTCACCGTCGTCGCGCCCGGCGCCGTCCCGCTGGAGTCGGCGGTCGGCCCGGAGGTCGGCGCGGTGTTCGCGACGCTGCACCACGACCACGGGGTCGATCTCCGCATGGGAGCGGCGGCGAGCGCGATCAGGGGGAGCGACCGGGTCGACGGCGTCATCCTCGACAGCGGCGATGAGGTCGATGCCGACCTCGTGGTCGTCGGCATCGGCGCGACCCCGAACACGGGGCTCGCGACATCCGCCGGCCTGTCCATCGACGACGGCATCCTGACGGACGAGGGTTTCCGCACCAGCGCACCGGACGTGTACGCGGCGGGCGACGTCGCGAACGTGCTCCATCCGGTGCTCGGCAGGCACCTGCGGGTCGAGCACTGGGCGAACGCGCAGAACCAGGGGCGGGCGGTCGGCCGCGCCCTGGCCGGCGCACGGGTGGCGTACGACGAGATCCCGTACTTCTACACCGACCAGTACGACCTCGGCATGGAGTACTCCGGGTACGGGCCGCTCGCCGCGGACGCCTCCGTCGTGTTCCGCGGTGACGTCGCCGCGCGCGAGTTCATGGCCTTCTGGGTGCGGGAGGCGCGGGTTGTCGCCGGCATGAACGTCAACGTCTGGGACGTCAACGAGTCGGTGCAGGCACTGATCCGATCCGGCGCCGCAGTCGATCGGGACGCGCTGGCCGATCCGTCGGTCGCGCTCGAGACGCTGGTTCCGGCATGAGCGCGGCCCCCATGCGACTGGGCGGACGCACCTTCGACTTCGCACGCGAGGTGGCCGTGATGGCCATCGTCAACCGCACGCCCGACTCGTTCTACGATCGCGGACGCACCGACGCCCTCGAAGCCGCCGTCGCGGCCGCCGAGCGGGCCGTCGAGGACGGCGCCGACTGGATCGACATCGGCGGCGCCAAGTTCGCCCCGGGCCCGCCGGTCCCGGTCGCCGAGGAGATCGACCGCGTGGTCCCGGTGGTCGCTGCGATGGCCGGCTCCGGCGCGGTGATCTCGGTCGACACGTTCCACGCCCAGGTCGCGCGGGAGGCGTTGGCCGCAGGCGCGCACGTCGTCAACGACACGACCGGCCTCAGCGACCCGGCGATGGCGCAAGTGCTCGTCGAGAGCGGCGCGGCGGTGATCGTCACGCACAGCCTCGCGGCGCCCCGCACGCCCTACCCATCGCCGCGCTACGACGACGTCGTCGGCGAGGTGGCGGCGTTCCTTCGCGACCGTGTCGCCCGGGCGGAGGCCGCCGGCGTGGCATCCGATCGCATCATCGTCGATCCGGGGCACGACCTGAACAAGCACACGCTCGACTCGCTCGAGCTGACCCGACGACTGGGCGAGATCGTCGCGATCGGGTACCCCACCCTCGTGGCGCTCTCGAACAAGGACTTCGTGGGCGAGAGCCTCGGCCGGCCGCGCGGCGAACGCGTCGAGGGCTCGATCGCGGCGGCGGTCTACGCCGTCATGCAGGGCGCCCGCATCGTCCGGGTGCACAACGTGCGCGAGACCGTCGACGCGATGCGCATGGTCTCCGCGATCGAGGGCTGGCGCGAGCCCGTCTACCTGGAGCACAACCGATGACCGAGGCGTCCGCGATCGACCGTGAGGCCCTGCTCGCCGCCTACGCCCTGCCCGATCGGTCTACGCCGCGCGTGCGCATGAACTTCGTGGCGAGCATCGACGGGTCGGCGACGCTGTCGGGGCGCAGCGGCCCGCTCGGCGACGCCACCGACCGTCTCGCCATGCAGGTGCTGCGCACCCTCGCCGACGTCGTCCTCATCGGGGCGGGGACGGTGCGGGCCGAGGGCTACGGCGGGCTGGCCGTCGGCGAGGCGGATGCCGCGTGGCGGCGCTCGCAGGGCCTCGACGGGCAGCCGCGCGTGGCGGTCGTCTCATCGCGGCTCGACCTCGAGCCGCGGCATCCGTTCTTCGCCGAGGCGGTGCGCCGACCGCTCGTGGTCACGCATGCGTCGTCGCCCGAGTCGCGGCGGCTCGCGCTCGCCGAGGTCGCGGACGTCCTCGTCTGCGGTGATGACGCACTCGATCCACGGGCCATGCTCGGCGGCCTCGCGCGTGCGGGTCTCGGCCAAGTGCTCTGCGAGGGAGGCCCGCACCTCTTCGGCAGCCTGCTCGACGCCGATCTGGTCGACGAGGTGTGCCTGACCCTGTCGCCGACGCTCGCGGGCGGTTCCGGAATCCGCATCGTGCAGGGCGCGGCCGAGGCGGCGCGCCGGATGCGCCTCGTGCACGCGATGCCGGCCGGCGACCTCGTGCTGCTCCGCTACGCCAGGGGCTGAGCCGGTCAGGCCGCCTCGAGCGAGTGAGCGTCGAGGATCGTGTAGCTGTAGCCCTGCTCGGCCAGGAACCGCTGGCGGTTCTGCGCGAAGTCCTGGTCGACCGTGTCGCGCGAGACGAGCGTGTAGAAGTTCGCGGTGAGGCCGGACTCCTTCGGGCGGAGCAGGCGGCCGAGGCGCTGCGCCTCCTCCTGCCGCGAGCCGTACGACCCCGACACCTGAATCGCGACGGTCGCCTCGGGGAGGTCGACCGAGAAGTTCGCGACCTTCGACACGACGAGCACCTGAGTGGTGCCCTCGCGGAACGACTGGAACAGCCGCTCCCGCTCGTCGACGGGCGTCGAACCGGTGAGCTGCGGGGCGCCGAGCGTCTCCGCGAGCTCGTCGATCTGGTCGAGGTACTGCCCGATCACGAGGATGCGTTCTCCACGGTGCTTGGCGACGAGCTCCTTGACGACGTCGAGCTTCGCCGGAGCGGTGGCCGCCAGGCGGTAGCGCTCGTCATCCGCGGATGCCGCATACGAGAGCCGCTCGGAGGGCGGCAGGTCGATCCTGACCTCGTAGCAGGCCGCGGGGGAGATGAAGCCCTGCGCCTCGATCTCCTTCCAGGGCGCATCGAAGCGCTTGGGACCGATGAGGCTGAAGACGTCGCCCTCGCGGCCGTCCTCGCGCACGAGCGTGGCCGTGAGGCCGAGTCGGCGACGGGCCTGGAGCTCCGCGGTGAGCTTGAAGACCGGCGCCGGAAGCAGGTGCACCTCGTCGTAGACCACGAGGCCCCAGTCGAGCGCGTCGAGCAGGGCGAGGTGGGCGTACTCGCCCTTCCGCTTCGCGGTGAGGATCTGGTACGTCGCGATGGTGACCGGCTTGATCTCCTTCGTCTGGCCCGAGTACTCGCCGATCTCCTCGGCCGTCAGCGAGGTGCGCTTCAGGAGCTCGTCGCGCCATTGCCTGGCCGAGACGGTGTTCGTGACGAGGATGAGGGTCGTGGTCTTCGCGGTGGCCATCGCGCCGGCGCCCACGAGCGTCTTGCCGGCGCCGCAGGGCAGGACGACGACGCCGGAGCCGCCGTCGAAGAAGTTGTCGACCGCCTTCTGCTGGTAGTCGCGCAGGTGCCAGCCCGACTCGTCGAGATCGATCGGATGCGGCGTGCCGGGCGTGTACCCGGCCAGGTCCTCCGCCGGCCAGCCGAGCTTGACGAGCTCCTGCTTCAGTGCGCCGCGAGCCCAGGCCTCCACGAGGAAGCCGGTGTCGTCGATGCGCTCCGTGAGCAGCGGGGCGATGCGCTTCGCGCCGGCGACCTCGGTGAGCACGGCGAGGTCGTCTGACCTGAGCCGTAGGGCGCCGTCGTCGGTGCGGTCGACGACGAGGCGCCCGTAGCGCGCCACGGTCTCGCGCATGTCGACCGAGACGGTCTGGGGAACCGGGAACTTCGCGTATCTCTCGAGCGTGCCGAGCATGTCGTCCGCGGTGTGCCCGGCCGCCCTGGCGTTCCAGAGGCCGAGCCGGGTGATGCGGTACGTGTGCACGTGCTCGGGCGCGCGCTCCAGCTCGGCGAAGATCGCGAGGTCGTGCCGTGCGTCCTCGGCGAGCGGGTGCGCGACCTCGAGGAGCACGGTGCGGTCGCTCTGCACGATGAGTGGGCCGTCTGACATAACCGTCGAGTCTACGCCTGCTTCATGGGAGGCCGGCCGTTCGCGTCGTCCTCCGCCCGCGTGCCTCGCGCGCGCCGGCGGCTCAGACGTTGGACGGGGCGGGCATGACCGCGGCGATCGCCGAGAGCGGAAGGGTGCGCTCGATGTCGGCCTTGCGGTCGCGCGCACGCAGCCGGCCGTTGGCGACGCTCGCGGGAGCGAGCAGGTAGTCGGCCGTGGTGCCGCCCGGCATCCGAACGGTCACCGTGAGCGTCTCCTTGGCGCGCGCCGCCGCCTCGAGCTGCCGTGCGAGCCATGCGACCTCGGTGGCGTCGTCGTCGGCCTCGACGAGCACGCGGTCGAGCAGTGCCCCGATGGGGTCCGTCGTCGCTGCCGGTGGCGGCGACTGGGCGAGGTGGTGGCGACGCAGGCGCACGATGGCGCCATCGTGGTCTTCGGCGGCGACGGGGTAACGGGCGTCGGAGAGCGCCCAGAACACGACGTCGGGCGCGAAGCGGGACAGCAGCCGGTAGGGCCCGACCTGGCGGAGGCCGATCGCGCTCAGGGCCTGGTCGACCGCGAGGGTTCGCACCACCTGCTCGTCCTCGGAGCGGACGACCGTGCGCGCGGGCAGTTCGGCGTCGTCGGCAGAGGCCACCCGGACGCTTCCGAATCGCTTGGCGGCCTCGTGCACGAGGTACTCGACCGGCTGCGGGATGCCGGTCAGCGAGAGGCCGCCGAGGAAGTCCAGGATCGTCGCGGCCGTCTCGCCGGCGGCGAGGCCGCGGTTCACGGATGCCGCGCTCACGCGGTACGTCGAGGCGAGGTCGCGTGCCTCGACATCGGCGAAGCTGCGGAGCCGGGCGTCGAGCACGGGTTCGAGCGGACCGGGCGAGACGACCGTCAGGTCGTGCTGGAGGTACACCTTCGAGACCTGCGCGGGGAAATGCGCCGCGAGGATGGCGGCCGCGCGCTCGACCTGGCCGGTGAGCACGAGCCGGCCGGACTCCACGGGCTCGCCGGCGACGGCGAGGCCGAGCGCCTCGGCGTCGTCGACGAGCCGGTCGAGTCCGTCGTCGAGCCATCTCCCGCCCGCGGGGTAGAGCCAGCGGACGTCGTCGCGCAGGTCGGTCGAGGAGAGCGTCTCGCTCCGCCGGGCGACGAGTTCGCGCAGTGTCGGCGGGATGCGCGCGAGCCACTGCTCGGCCAGGCGCTGCCAGCGCTCACCGGCGCTGCGCTGGGTCCAGTTCGCGCCGATGTCGGACTCGAGCCAGTAGGCACCGTCGCGGAGCACGAGTCCGGCCTCGTCGGCGCGATGGAACAGGCGGGGCAGGGCGTCGAGCTCGATGCCGCAGACCTCGGCGAGTCGCTTCGAATCGGGGAGGGTGAGCCCGCCCTTCGCGAGTTCCCGCGCCGGCTGCACTCCCAGCGCGGCGAGGAGTTCGGCCGTGGCCGCGACGGTCGCATACGCGGTCTCGGAGGCCCGACGGTCGAGGATCGTGCGGTCGACCTCGTCGACGCCGACGAGCACGGGCGGTGCGGGGGCGGCCAGCTCCGCGGCATCCGGGATGTCGCGCCCGGTGCGGACGGCGAGGCGGCTCGACACCGCGGCCGGGAGGTGCACGCGGGACCCGTCGACGACGAGGAGCAGGATCAGGGCGAGCTGCTCGAGCAGCTCGGGAGTCGCCGCGGAGAGCTCTGCGGACGCGCCGAGCCGAGCGAGTTCGGCGGCGACCGCGTCGACGGTCGTGTCGGCGTGGTCGGCGGTCAGCGCCGCCGTCGCGGCGAGCGCCGCGAGACGCGGGCGATCGAGCCGGGAGATCGCATGGTCGAGCGACTCGGGCCCGAGCAGCACCTCGGCGAGGTCGAAGAGGTCGCGGATGCCGGCCGTGTCGAACTCACGCGTCTTGAGCGCGGCCTCGAGCTGTGGTCGGGGCAGCGCACGAAGTCGCGCGGCGAGTTCGAGCATCGTCTCCGATCAGTTCGTTCGAGGGCGCGTGGAACGCGCGCGATTCACCGCGTGCACGATGAAGAGGGCGATGAGCAGGAGGAAGGCGATCGGCAGGCCGAACCACGGGAGCATGATGATCACGGGCCAGACGCCCTGGCTGAAGCCGTCGTTCTCGGCCGCACCGGCCATGGTGCCGATCAGCACGGCGATGAATGCGCCGATCGACAGCATCACCATCGTCGTGAACATGTACGCCAGAACGCGTTCGATGCGCTGGTTGCCGCCCTGATCGGATTCACTCACGCATCAAGGATAGCGTCAGCGGCGTCGCGGGAGTCGGCCGGGACTCTAGACTGGTCCGAGCAGGGCGCGCGCATTCGGCGCGCCTCCGATACGAGCGAGGTTCACACGATGCCCACCGGCAAGGTCAAGTTCTACGACGAGGAGAAGGGGTTCGGCTTCATCAGCTCAGATGACGGCCAGGAGGTCTTCCTCCACGCTTCCGCTCTTCCCGCCGGCGCGACCGTGCGTGCGGGCTCTCGCCTCGAGTTCGGCGTCGCCGAGGGCAAGCGCGGCGCGCAGGCCCTGTCGGTGCGCGTCCTCGACGCTCCCGTGAGCCTCGCGAAGATCAACCGCAAGCCCGCCGACGACATGGCGATCATCGTCGAGGACGTCGTGAAGGTGCTCGACGGCATCGGCGCCGACCTGCGTCGCGGTCGCTACCCCGAGAAGTCCAAGGCGCGGACGGTTGCAGCCGTCCTGCGCAAGGTGGCTGACGACCTGGATGCCTGAGCTCTCCGACCCCGAGCCCCGATCGGATGCCGCGGCCCACGTCGACGCGTCCGAGGCGCCTGCCGAGCAGACCGAGTCGGCGGAGCCTGCCGAGACGGCTGAGTCCGACACGATCGTCGCCGATGAGACGGCCGCGTCCGACGCGATCGTCGATGAGCCGGCGCCGACATTCGAGCCCGATGCAGTCCTGCTCGACTCCGTCGACATGGCGCGTCGTGCGCTGCTCGAGACGACCGCGCCCGAGACCGTGGGATCCGTCATCGGCCACATCGTGGAGGGCGAGCACGCGCTCACCCTGCACTTCGCGTCCGACCTCTCCGGTTACCCGGGCTGGCACTGGAGCGTGACCCTCGTCCGCGTCGATGATGCAGAGCCGACCATCGTCGAGACGCAGCTCATGCCCGGCGAGCGGGCGCTGCTCGCGCCCGCATGGATCCCCTGGTCCGAGCGGCTCGCCGACTACCGTGCCGCCCAGGCCGCTGCGGCCGAGGCCGCGCGCGAGGCCGGCGAGGAGCACGACGACGACCTCGACGATGCCTCGGAGGAACTCGAGATCGTCGGCGACGACGAGTTCGACGACGACTCCGAAGACGAGAACGACGACGAGCACGACGACGACGACGAGCACGACGACCCCTTCGACGGCATCGACTTCGACGAGCTCGACGAGGGCGACCTCGACGACGCGCATCGGGACGAGCTCCCGCTCGACGAGTCTGCGCTCGCATCGGACCCCGCCGAGGCGGCGTCCGGCGATCAGGACGACGAGGGCTGACGCGCCGCTCGGCGCCTGATCACCTGCACCACGAGCAGGGCGATCACGCCGAGGACGGCACCCACCGCGCATGCCCAGGCGAGCCAGTCCAGGCCGACCCGGGCGAGCGGCTCACGAGCGAGCACGCACGCGAGAAGTGCCACGACCCACAGCGCGGTGCCCGCGAGCACCGCCTTGCGCGCGTCGGCCCGAGCGGGCGCCGGATCGGGCCGACGCTCGGACTCGGGCAGCCAGAGCCGCATCGGGCTCAGCCGACCTGCTCGAGGACGTAGTCGATCGAGGCGGTCAGCGCGCGGACGTCATCGGGTTCGATGGCCGTGAAGGTCGCCACGCGCAGCTGATTGCGGCCCAGCTTGCGGTAGGGCTCGGTGTCGACGACGCCGTTCTCGCGGAGGATCGAGGCGATCTTCGCGGCATCCGTCGACTCGTCGAAGTCGATCGTGACGACCACCTGTGAACGATCCGCCGGATCGGCGACGAAGGGCGTCGCGACCGACGTTCGCGCGGCCCAGTCGTAGAGCACCGACGACGACTCGCGGGTGCGGGCGTCGGCCCACTCCAGCCCGCCGGACCCGTTCATCCACTCCAGCTGGTTCTCGAGCAGCAGCAGGGTGGCGAGCGCCGGGGTGTTGAGCGTCTGGTTCAGCCGCGAGTTGTCGACCGCGTTCTTCAGTGAGAGGAACTCGGGGATGTACCGATCGGATGCCGCGAGGCGCTCGACGCGCTCGAGCGCGGCAGGGGAGAACAGTGCGAACCAGATGCCGCCGTCGGACGCGAAGTTCTTCTGGGGGGCGAAGTAGTAGACGTCGAACTGCGTCGGGTCGACCGCCACGCCGCCCGCGGCGCTCGTCGCATCGATGACGGTGAGCGCGCCGTCATCGCCGGACACGCGCTGCACGGGGGCCATGACGCCGGTCGAGGTCTCGTTGTGCGGCCACGCGTAGACGTCGACGCCCGCGACCGCCTCGGGGTTCGAGCGGGTGCCGGCGTCGGCCTTGCGCACGTCGGGGGCCTCGAGCCACGGGGCACCGGCCGCTCCCGCGAACTTCTGGCCGAACTCCCCGAAGGAGCAGAGCTGGGCACGTCGCTCGATGAGGCCGGATGCCGCGGCATCCCAGAACGCGGTGGAACCGCCGTTGCCGAGGACGACCTCGTAGCCGTCGGGGAGCGCGAACAGGTCGGACAGTCCGCTGCGGACCCGCCCGACGAGGTTCTTCACCGGCGCCTGGCGGTGCGACGTGCCGAGCAGCGAGGGCCCGACGGCGGCGAGGTGGGCGAGCTGTTCGGGCCGCACCTTGGAGGGGCCGCAGCCGAATCGTCCGTCGGCGGGCAGGAGGTCGCTGGGGATCACGAGGCTCGGCATGCACCCGAGTCTAACGAGGCTCGGCATCCGGCTAGGCTTGATGACGGGCTGCGACAGGGAGGGCTTTGCTGATGACGGATCTCATCGACACCACGGAGATGTACCTTCGCACGATCCTCGACCTCGAGGAAGAGCACATCGTGCCGCTGCGCGCCCGCATCTCCGAGCGTCTCGGGCATTCGGGTCCGACCGTGTCGCAGACCGTCGCCCGCATGGAGCGCGACGGACTCGTCGTCGTCTCCGGAGACCGTCACCTCGAGCTCACGCCCGACGGGCGCAGCAAGGCCGTCCACGTCATGCGCAAGCACCGCCTTGCGGAGCGCCTGCTCGCCGATGTCATCGGGCTCGAGTGGGAGTTCGTGCACGACGAGGCATGCCGCTGGGAGCATGTCATGAGCGAGCAGGTCGAACGTCGCCTCGTCGAGATCCTGGGCGAGCCAACCCACTCCCCGTACGGCAACCCGATCCCGGGGCTCGACGAGCTCGGTCTCGAGCCCGCCGCCCCGTTCATGACCGGCGTCGTGCGCGTCACCGACGCGCTCGCCGAGAGCGAGACCGAGGTGCGCGGCGTCGTCCGCCGCCTGGGCGAGCCGGTGCAGTTCGATCCCGAACTGCTGCTCCAGCTGAAGCAGGCGGGCATCCTGCCCGGCGCCGCCGCACGGTTCGCCAGGAACGGCGGGTACGTGCTGGTCGAGGTCGACGGCGTCGAGGGCGGCCTCGAGCTCCCGACGGACGTCGCGGGTCACATCTTCATCGGCGCCTAGTCGCCCCCCGTTCGGGGGCCTCTGCGCAAGCATTTCCGCCGAACCGTGACCGGAATGTGACATTCGGGCGGCCCTCGCGTATCCTCGGTCGAGTCCGACGGCACGAAGCCGGTCGTCGGACCAGGACCGGGATCGCCTCTCAGCACCCACCGCCCGGTTCAGGACGAAGACGCGCCTCGAGCGCACCAGGTGGGACGGAGCATGGTTCCGTGGGGCGGTGGAGGAACCCGATTTGGCTCGATTCACCCCCCGTCGTCCCAATGCCCAGCTCAAGAGGAACAGCCCGAAGGCGGTCGCGCGCAAGGCCCGCGACCTGGCGGCCGTTCCGGCGCAGGACGCGACCGCGGTCAAGCCGCTCGCGTCGACCCGCCCGCTCCGGCGCGGCGCCTTCGCGAATGTCGCAGTGATGACGCTGGCCGCCGGCATCGTCGGCACCATCGCGATTCCCGCGTACGCGTTCGCGCCCGGCAGCAACGGTCCGCGATTCGCGACCAGCGACGAGACGAAGCTCACCAATGCGCAGGCCCAGTCCGTCGAGGTGGCCGAGGACGTCATCGCCGCACCCGTCACGAAGGACGGCTTCGCCGCGACCACGGCCGCCGAGATCCAGGCCGCAGCGGAAGCTGCCGCCGAGGCCCAGCGGCAGGCCGAGGAGGCCGAGGCGGCCCGCGTGGCCGCCGAGACCGCGATGACCTCGTACGCGGCGTCGTACTCCGGGCCATCGGTCGGCGAGTTCCTCGAGAGCCCGCCCTACCCCGCCTACGACCTCGCCAGCGTCTACAACGTCGCGACCCAGTACATCGGCACGCCGTACGTGTACGGCGGCGCCACGCCCGCCGGGTTCGACTGCTCCGGCTTCGTGATGTACGTCTACGCGCAGTTCGGCATCGGCATGCCGCACTCCTCGGCCGGGCAGGGAGCGATGGGCACGCCGATCTCCGAGGCCGACGCGCAGCCGGGCGACCTCGTCATCATGGACGGCCACGACGGCTTCTACGCCGGGAACGGCATGATCCTCCACGCGCCGTACGAGGGCGCCTCGGTTCGCGTGCAGCCGATCTGGACGAGCGACTACACGATCGTCCGCATCGGCATCTGAGATGTGAACATCGGATGACACGACCTGTGAATGGCACGCCGGGATGTCCCGGCGTGCCATTCATGTCGTAGCCTGAAGGCCTGACGATCCGAGATCCGGGCGAGGGGAACGCCGATGGTTCGCACGCGCAGCATCCATTCCGCGGATGCGCGCGCGCAATTCCACCAACGGCGCAGTAGTCAGCCGATCACCAGCCGAGCCGACGTTTCGACGGGCACTGTCTTCATGACGGTGCCCGTTCTGCGTTCTCCGGCCGGTTCGGCGTCGACACGCGGCATCCGCCCCCTTCATGGCCTCACGCGACCCGCACGTCGCCGGAGCGTCGATCCGTTCACGCGGCTGGAAGCCATCCAGCCCCGATCGAAAGGCACTCCATGCGCACACTCGTGCTGAACGCGGGCTACGAACCGCTCGCCGTCGTCTCCTTCAAGCGGGCCCTCCTGCTGGTCATGAACCAGAAGGCGACCGTCATCCGCCACGACGAGGGGAACCCGGTCTGCGCCGCGAGCGGGTCGTGGCAGCGGCCGAGCGTGATCATCCTCACCCGCTACGTGCGCACCCCGCGCGTGCACGCGGTGCCGGTGAGCCGGCGGGGCGTGCTGCGCCGCGACGAGCACCGGTGCGCGTACTGCGGCCGGTCGGCGGCCACGATCGACCACGTGCTGCCGCGGTCGCGCGGCGGGCGCGACACCTGGGAGAACCTCGTCGCGTGCTGCCTGCGATGCAACAACCAGAAGAGCGACCACACGCCTGCCGAGATGGGCTGGGAGCTGCGATTCACGCCCAGGATGCCGCATGGCCGCAGCTGGGTCGTGCGCGGCTTCGAGCGGCCGCTGCCGCAGTGGGACGAGTATCTCGCGAACGCCGCATGACGTCGGAGTGACTTCGACGCCGGGTTGCCCTATGGTGGATCCAGTCGCCGGACGACCCGGCCGATGCGACGACGCACGTAACCCGATCTGGGCCTGACAGGGCCTCGAACGGCGTCCGGAGGATCGACTCTTGCACGAAGGTGAGAACGCCGAGCTGCCATCGCGCTCGCAGCGGCGCGCGGCGGAGTCCGCGAGATCGCGACGATCGATGCCCTCGCAACCGGCTCGCGCGCGCACGCGCGATTCCGCCCGTGCCGTGCGGCGTGCCGCGGCGTCAGTTCCGCCCACCCCGATCCGTCAGAATCCCGACGCCGCGCCGCCCGCCGTGAGCGCGGTCCGGCCGTCCTCCGTTCGACGCAACCGCCGCCCGCTGCGCGTCTTCGCCACGGTGCTCGTCGTCCCCGCCATCGTGGGCACGGTCGCCATGCCGGCGTATGCCTTCATGCCTGCGGGCGACCTCTTCGAGCCCTCCGGAGTCTTCAGCTTCGCCGTCGCCGAGGCGCAGGACGTGGACGTCTCCGCCGACGCGTCGGGTGCCCCCGTCTCGCACGACGCCTACTCCGTGACGACCAAGGCCGAGATCGAGGAAGCGGCGCGCTCCGCCGAGGAGGAGGCGCAGGCGGCGTGGGCCGCCGAGCTCGCCTCGCGGGGCGCCGGCGCCTACGCGATCTACACCGTCAAGGCCGAGGGCGACGACTACCCCTGGTGGGACCAGATCCCCGACGACTACGGCGGAGGGCTCTCGCCGCTGCGCTACTACTACCGCGAGTGCGTCGACTTCGTCGCGTGGCGCCTCAACCGCGACGCGGGCTCGACC
Organism: Agromyces salentinus; assembly: GCF_009749395.1. Taxonomy (GTDB): domain Bacteria; phylum Actinomycetota; class Actinomycetes; order Actinomycetales; family Microbacteriaceae; genus Agromyces; species Agromyces salentinus. The sequence continues at coordinate 27,223 of NZ_WBIR01000007.1, read as the reverse complement.
GGGGCGCCCTGGAAGTGGGACTGGTCGAACCTCGCCTCGGGCAGCGCCTATGCCTGGGCCGACGAGTGGGTGGCCCACGGATGGCCGACGAGCGACGTCCCGGTCGTCGGTGCGGTCGCCTGGTTCCCGTACAACCATGTGGCGTACGTGCAGTCGATCAACGGCGACGGCACCGTCAACATCGAGGAGTACAACCAGAACTCCGATCACTCCTACCACCAGCGCACGATCCCGGCCGGATCGGCGCTGTACCTCTACCCGCCGACCTGATCCACGCGGGGCTCCCCGCCGCCCGCTCTCTCGTGGACTGTGACGATGTGGCGAAAACCGCCGTCGATGTTGGACGACACGGACAATGAGGGCACGGCGTCGCTCCCGTAGCGTTGGGTGCCATCCCACGCAGAGACAGGTGACCGCGATGACGCAGCCCTCGGAACAGGTCCGACTCGAGGAGAACCCGTTCGTCGACGAACTCTCGCCGACGACGTCGGCGATCGTGGTGCTCGGCTACAACTGAGGCGCGGCGCTCACGGCAGGCGTGCGAGGCAGCCCGGCGCCGGCGTCGAGACCGTGGAGGCCACGCCGGTCGGAACGCCGTCCGCGAGGGCGAGCACGGCGATCGAATCCGACGCCTGGTCGGCCACGAGTGCGAATCGTTCGTCGTGCGTGATGTGCAGGTCGCGGGGGTGGCGGCCGCCGGTGGGGATCGAGGCGACCCGCTCCACTGTTCGGGCGCCGGCGTCCAAGCGCAGGGCCACGAGGGCGTCGGCGTCCCGGTCGCCGATCAGCACCGTGCCGGACGCCGTGAGCCGGATCGCGGAGAGGCCGAGGCCGCGCGGGGTGATGCGTTCGTCGACGGGGTAGGAACCCAGTTCGCGGCCCTCGACGAGGTCGATGACGCTCGCCGTGCGGTCGAGTTCGTTCGCGACGACGGCCAGGTCGCCGGCGATCACGAGGTGCCGAGGGCCGGCGCCCGCATGGACCGCGATGTCGCCGGCGTCCAGTCCGTCGCGCCCGAGCGAATCGGGCATCGAGGTCAGGTCGAGCACGCGGATGCGGTCGGATCCGAGGTCGGGCACGAGCAGGCGCGACCTGGCCGCGTCGACCACGACCTGATGGGGATGCGAGGACTCCTGCCGGGAGCGGTCGGGCCCCGAGCCGCTGAACGCGACGGAGAGCACGGCGTCGGCGGCGGCATCCGATCGCAGCCGATGGGCGGTCACGCGACCGCCGGAGTAGTTGGCGGCGAATGCCCACTCGCCGCCCTCGTCGAAGGCGACATGGCACGGGTCGGCCGCCCGGGTTCCGCCCGCGCGGCCGAAGGGCCGTACCGTGTCGCCGTCGAGGCTCCAGGCCGAGAACCGGCCCTCGGCGAGTTCGTGGACGATGGCGACCACGCCGGCGGGGGACACGGCGAGGTACATCGGGTTCTCGCCGACCTCGATGGGCTCGCCGAGCGTCGTGCCGCCGTCGGGTGACACGTCGAGGGAGCGGATGCCGCGGGCGGGCGAGCCGAGCGCGCCCGTCGTCGAGGCGCCGACCCAGAATCTCGTGCCGCTCATGATGCTCCCGTTCGGTCGTGGCGTGCCGATTGACTCTCGCACATCGACGTCATCGCCGCGCGCAGGCGGCCGTCGGACAGGCTATCGCGGACCCGCGACCTCCAGCGGTCCGCGCTCGGCCCCTCCCGGAGACGACCCGGATCGTCGGCTTCATCGACCCTCGGGCCGTCCTGCCCGCCCGCACGGGCCGGGTAGACTTCTGCGGTCAGCCTCTGTAGCTCAATGGAAGAGCAGTTCCGTCCTAAGGAAAGGGTTGGGGGTTCGAGTCCCTCCAGGGGCACCATGGCCCGTGACGAACCGGTGCCGCGTCGTGCCGGCATGGCGCCGAGGTCTCGTCGGGCGCCCGCCGGAGGCATCCGTCCGCTCCCTCGGTCGTGGTCAGGCCCAGTCGATCGCGTGCGCCCAACCGGAGATGTACGCGCGTTCGTTCGCACCGAGGCGTGCGCCGAGCGGCGCGCGGTGCACGTCGAGACCGCAGACCTCGAAGATCCGGCGCACGGTGAACGGACGCAGGGGAGCGGCGGGGTTCGCGAGGATCTCCCGCTGGAGCCCCCGGTCGAGCAGGGTCCACCAGCTGCCGATGGGAGGGAGTCCCTGGGCGGGCAGGTGCGCGTGCGAGCGCGACGGATTGTCGAGCACGGAGCTCATCGTGTGAACCTCCGGGTGGGTTCCTGGGGCGCGAGTGCGGCCGTGGTCAGGGCGCGCGCATCGGCGGTGAAGTGGTGGTGCATGGTGTGTTCCTCGTTCCGGTCGGCCACATCGTCGGGGGCGACCGGGATAGACCTTACGGCACGAACCCGAACGTGGAACGGGGCTTGATCGCACGCCATCGGGGTGGTAATCACTGCGGATGCCGGGCGGTGCGTCGCGCGATCATGGGCGGGGCTGCGCCGCCGACCTCTCCGGGAGCATGATGGAGCGATGGACCTGCCTGTGATGCCGCCCATCGCGCCCATGCTGTCGAAGGCCGTCAAGGAGATCCCGGATCTCGGCCATACCGAGCCCAAGTGGGACGGCTTCCGCACGATCGTGTTCCGCGACGGCGAGGAGATCGAGCTCGGGAGCCGCAACGAGAAGCCGATGACCAGGTACTTCCCCGAGCTGGTCGAGGCGCTTCGCGCGAACCTGCCCGAGCGGTGCGTGGTCGACGGCGAGATCATCCTCGTGCGGGACGGACGCCTCGACTTCGACGCACTGCAGCAGCGGATCCACCCGGCCGCCTCCCGCGTGAAGCTGCTGTCCGAGCAGACTCCGGTGTCGTTCGTCGCGTTCGACCTGCTCGCCCTCGGCGACGACGACCTCATGCAACGCCCGTTCGGCGAGCGCCGGAACCTGCTCGTCGAGGCGCTCGCCGCGGCATCCGACCCGGTGTTCGTCACGCCCGCGACGGCGGACCTCGCCGAGGCCCGCGAGTGGTTCACGCGGTTCGAGGGCGCCGGACTCGACGGCGTGGTCGCGAAGCCGCTCGACGGGGCCTACCTGCCCGACAAGCGCACGATGTTCAAGGTCAAGCACGAGCGCACGGCCGACTGCGTGATCGCCGGCTTCCGCTGGCACAAGACCGGCGACGTGGTCGGCTCCCTCCTGCTCGGGCTCTACGACGACGACGGGCGCCTGCACCACGTGGGCGTCGCGGCGTCGTTCCCGATGGCGCGACGGGCGAGCCTCGTCGCCGAACTCGAGCCGTACATCGAGACCGACCTGTCGCGGCATCCGTGGGGCGAGTGGGCCGACCCGGACGCGCATCAGGGCTCTCGCATGCCGGGCGCCGTGAGCCGATGGTCGGGGGGCAAGAACCTCTCGTTCGTGCCGTTGCGACCCGAGCTCGTGGTCGAGGTCGGGTACAGCCAGATGGAGGGCGACCGCATCAGGCACACCGCCCAGTTCAAGCGGTGGCGGCCCGACCGGGATGCCGCCTCCTGCACGTACGCGCAGCTCGAATCGCCCGACGGGCTCGACCTGGCGCAGATCCTGCCGGTGGACGGCTGAGCTCAGATCACGGCGCGCAGGCCGGCCGAGAGCGCCGTGTGGTGCTCGAAGACGAGGTTGGTCTCGGTGAGGGCCACGGCGGGGTTGGCCGAGAGGTTCTCGAGCACGAACTGCCGGACGTGATCGCTGTCCCGAACGCGGACGTGGATCAGGAAGTCCTCGGTGCCGCCGAGGAAGAAGAGCTGGGCGACCTCTGGCTCACGTCGGAGCTCGTCGGAGATCTGCTCCATGAGGTGGCGCGCGCCGGGGCGGATGCGCACGCTCACGAGCGCCTGGAGGGTGAAGCCGAGGGCCACCGGGTTGATCTCCGCGGTGTAGCGCACGATGACGCCGCGCTCCCGGAGCGATCGCACCCGCGCGAGGCAGGTCGACGGGGAGACCCCGACGGCGCGGGCGAGGTCGATGTTCGGGATGCGGGCGTTCTCGTGGAGCCGCGCGATGATGGCGCGATCGAGCTCGTCGAGGGTGACGGCGCCCGCCGGGGTCACCGATCGGGTTGTGCTGATCTGCGGCGAATCGCCCTCCATGCGGCATCCTTCCGAACTTCTGCGCAAGACACCTCAACTCTACCGAATTCCGTGCGGGCGTTCTTCCTATCTCACGAATAACAGGCGACCATGAGGGAAACCACCCAACTTCGTTCGGAGTCCCTCATGTACATCGGCGTACCCGCTGAGATCAAGAACAACGAGTTCCGCGTCGCCATGACGCCCGCCGGCGTGCACACGCTCGTGCAACGCGGCCACCGCGTCGCCATCCAGGCGGGCGCGGGTACGGGCGCCGGCTTCGCCGATGCCGAGTACATCGCCGCCGGGGCCGAGATCGTCGGCACCGCTACCGAGGCGTGGTCGGCCGACCTCGTCCTGAAGGTCAAGGAGCCGATCGAGGCCGAGTACGGCTTCCTGCGCGAGGACCTCACGCTCTTCACCTACCTGCACCTCGCTGCGGACCTTCCGCTGACCCGCGCCATCCTCGACTCGGGGGTCACCGCGATCGCCTACGAGACGGTCCAGCTGCCCGACCGGTCGCTCCCGCTGCTCACCCCGATGAGCGAGGTCGCCGGGCGGCTCGCCCCCCAGGTCGGCGCGGCCGAACTGCTCGCCTCCAAGGGGGGAGCCGGCGTCCTGCTCGCGGGCGTGCCCGGTACGTCGCCCGCGAAGGTCATCGTCATCGGCGGCGGCGTCGCCGGCGAGCAGGCGGCGGCCACCGCGCTCGGCCTCGGTGCCGACGTCACGGTCTTCGACATCTCGCTGCCCAAGCTCCGCGAGCTCGACGCGCGGTACGACCACCGCATCCACACGCTCGCCTCGTCGCCGTACGAGATCGCCCGCCAGGTGAAGGACGCCGACCTCGTGATCGGCGCCGTGCTGGTTCCCGGCGCGGCGGCCCCGAAGGTCGTGACGGACCAGATGGTCGCGCAGATGAAGCCCGGCGCCGTGCTCGTGGACATCGCCATCGACCAGGGCGGATGCTTCGAGGGGTCGCACCCGACGACGCATGCGGAGCCCACGTTCCGGGTGCACGACGCCATCTTCTACTGCGTCGCGAACATGCCGGGCGCCGTCCCCGCCACGTCGACGCCGGCGCTCACGAACGCGACCCTCCCGTATGTCGTGCGCATCGCCGACCTCGGGTGGAAGGCGGCGCTCGACGCCGACCCCGCGCTCGCGAAGGGGCTGAACGCCACGGCCGGCCGCCTCACGAACGAGGGCGTCGCCCTGGCGCACGGCCTCGAGCTGCAGTCGGCCCGCTGAGCACGGGCGGCCGGGCGCGGCATCCGTCGCCCGTGGGAACGGTGCTCAGGAGAGCGTCAGGAACAGCTTCTCGAGTTCGTCGACGGTGAGGCGGTCGCGGGCCGTTCCGCCCGTGGGGGCGACGCCGCGCGCCGCCGGCGCCGCGGCGGTGGCCTCGTCGGCCAGGCAGTCGCGCATCGCCGAGGAGATGATCGCGAAGCCCGCCTTGTCGAGTGCGCTCGACACGGCGGAGAGCTGCGTCACGACCGTGCGGCAGTCCTCGCCCGACTCGACGGCGTCGATGACCGCGTTGAGCTGGCCGCGGGCGCGCTTCAGCCGGTTCAGGATGCGGCGCTGCGCCTCGTCGGCGGCCGAGGCGGCGGCCGGGGCCGTCACGGCGTGCTGCCGAGTTCGACGGGCAGCCCCTGGCGGTACCACTCGAGGATGCCGCCCGAGATGTTGACGGCGTCCACGCCGATGCTCTCGAGGTAGACGGTCGCCTGGGCGCTGCGGCCGCCGACGTGGCACAGGGTGTAGACGGTCGTGTCGCGCGGGAGCTCGTCGACCCTGGCGACGAGCTCGCCGAGCGGGATGTGGATGGCGCCCTCGATGCGTGCCTGCTCCAGCTCGTGCGGCTCGCGCACGTCGAGGATGACGGGGCCGTCGAGTGCCTCGACCTCGGCGGGGGTGATCTCCTGCATGGCGGCTCCTTCGGGTCGATCTGCTGCGCGGAAGGGGCACAGCGTAGGGCAGGCGTCGAGGCTACCACGATACCCAGGGGGTATCTGAACAAGCATCCGACGGCGCTGCATCCCACGAAACGGTCGTTCGGGCCTTATCGTGTCCGTGTGCGGCGGCTCGATCGGAATGAAGAAGAGGATGTGCTCCTCGATGCGGAGACCGATGCCGTCGCCCGAGCACTCACCCCGGAACACATGTCACAGAACCTCACGAGTCCCCACAGCCTGAGCCTCGGCGACCCCGACCTCGTCGCAGGCAACGTCGCCGAACCCGCCTGGCATCGATGGCAGCGCGAGTTGGAGACGGTGGGCGGTCGATCCCCGCTCGTGCGATTCATCGACACGCCGAGGACGCGCATCGAGCTCTCGACGACCCACCCCGGCGGACTGCCCCAGTTCATCACCGGGCGTTCGACCCTGCTCTCGAGCCTCATCCGCGACGAGCTCGCACTGCGGAACGCCAAGCTGGCCGCCGCCGAGATCACCCAGAAGGGCGTCGAGCTGCGGTCCGTGCGAGGGATCGAGTCGGTGCACCTCGCGATCGGGCTCGCCTCGTGGCGCAATGCCGGCGAGGAATTCCTCGCCCCGGTCCTGCTGCGTCCCCTCGCCATCCGCCGGTACGGGCGCGACTTCGAACTCAAGCTCAAGGGCCAGCCGTTCCTGAACCCCGCGCTCGCGCGGGAGCTCCGACGACAGTTCCAGATCACGCTGGACGCCGACGCCTTCGTCGCGCTCGCGATCACCAACGGCGTCTTCAAGCCGCAGCCCGTCATCGACCGCCTGCGCGGGCTCACGAGCCACCTGCCGTGGTTCCAGGTCGCGCCGCGCCTGGTCGTGTCCTCGTTCGCCGAGGTGGGCCCCTCCATGGCCGACGACGCCACGAGCCTCGACCACCCGCTCATCGACGCCATCGCCGGCAACCCCGCCGCCAAGGCGAGGTACGCCGACACCGGCCAACGGGCACGTCCGGTGCCCCAGGACGAACGGCCCCCGTCGACCGACACCCTCCTCCTGGACGCGGATCCCGAGCAGGAGCGCGTGATCGCCGAGATCGAGGCCGGAACGTCGCTGGTCGTGAAGACCCTCCCCGGCACCGGCGGCACGCAGACGATCGTGAACGCGGTCGGGTCGCTCGTCGCCAAGGACCAGCGCGTCCTCGTGGTCGGTGCGCGCCGCGCGAGCCTCGACGGCATCGCGCACCGGCTCGGCCAGGTCGGACTCGGCGGCGCCGCCGTCACGACCACGGCGCTGCGACGCGACCTGATCTCGTCGATCTCGCGCAACGAGAAGGTCGAGCGGCCGAGGGTCGCCGACGTCGACGATGCGCTCGTCCGGCTCCGCAAGGCGCTCGTCGACTACCGGTCCGCCCTCACCCGCCGGGATCCCGCACTCCACGTCTCCGTGCTGGACGCGCTCGGCGAGCTCGCGCGACTCGCCCTCCTGCCCGAAGCCCCCTCGACCACCGCCCGGCTCGGACATCCGTCCCTCGTCGCGCTCGCCGAGGGACGCGACCGGGTCTCCCGCGACCTCGTCCGCGCCGCAGCCCTCGGCGAGTTCAAGTACGGACCGGGGGACTCGCCCTGGTACGGCGCCTCGTTCACCTCTTCCGAGGAGGCGACGCGTGCCCACGAGCTCGCGAAGCGGTTGAGCGGCACCGACGTGCCCCGGCTCATCGATCGCGGCCGCGCCCTCATCGCCCAGACGAGGCTCCGCACGTTCGAATCGGTCGCGGAGCTCGGCGTCTTCCTCCGGCTGCTGCTCGACGTGCGCGAGACGCTCGACCGGTTCCGGCCGTCGGTGTTCGACCGCCCGCTCGGCGAGCTCATCTCCGCCACGGCGCCGCGCCGCGAGTCGCCCGGCATGTCGGGGGCGAACCGGCGACGCCTGCGCCGGCACGCCCTGGAGTACGTGCGCCCGGGCGTGCACGTGACCGACCTCAACGCGGCACTCCGCGGCATCCAGCAGCAGCGCACCCTCTGGCAGCGCTACTCCGAGGCCGGATCCATCCCGGCCGTGCCCGTCGGGCTCGACGACGTCCACGTGGCGTACCGGTCGGTCGAGGGCGACCTCGCCCTGCTCGACACCCCGCTCGGCCTGAGCGGCACGCCGCGCCGCCTCGTGGCCCGGCCCGTGCGGGACCTCACCACGATGCTCACCGGTCTCGCCGCGGAGTCCGAGGTGCTCGCCAACCTCCAGGAGCGCACCGCCCTCCTCGCGAGCCTGCGGGACCTCGGCCTCGACCCGCTGCTCGTCGACCTCGCGAAGCGGCACGTGCCCGAGCACGTCGTCGAGGCCGAGCTCGAGCTGGCCTGGTGGCAGTCGGTGCTCGAGCAGATGCTCGCGACCGACACCGCCCTGCTCGGCGCCGACACGGCCCTGCTCGATCGCCTCGAGGGCGACTTCCGCCTCGTCGACGAGGCCCATGCGTCGTCGGCCGGCCCGCAGCTCGCCTGGCACCTCGGCGAGAACTGGAAGGTCGCCCTGGTCGACCACCCCGACGAGGCGGAGCGCCTGAAGCGGATGCTGCGCGGCGATCGCGTCGACGGCCGCACGCTGCAGCGCGAGACGCCGCACCTGTTCCGCACGCTCGCGCCGATCTGGCTCGCCTCGCCGTACGACGTGGCTGCCATCGATCCGTCGATCACGTTCGACACGGTCGTGCTCGTCGACGCGGGCTCGACGACGATGGCCGAGAACCTCGGCGCCATCCGACGGGCCAAGCAGGTCGTGGCCTTCGGCGACCCGGTCACGCAGACCCCGACCCTCTTCGAGACCGGCCTCGACGACCCCGACGCCACGGATGCCGCGACCGGCCGGGCCGCCGAGGTCGACGGCGTCGACGCGCTGCACGCGGACTCCGCCCTCGCCCGGCTCGGCGAGCTGCTCCCGACGATGACCCTGACCCGCAGCTACCGCGCGGGCGGCGAGGACCTCGCCGAACTGGTCAATCGCCGGTTCTACGGCGGCCGCATCGAGTCGCTGCCGTGGGCCGGCAGCTTCCTCGGCCACGGCAGCCTCGGACTGCACTACGTGCGCGGCAACGGGCTGCCCGACCAGGTCACCGGCACCGTCGAGTCCATCGATTCCGAGGTCGCGAAGGTCGTCGAGCTCGTGATGGAGCACGCCGTCAAGCGCCCGCGCGAGTCGCTCATGGTCATCACCGCGAGCGCCAGGCACGCCGCGCGCGTGCACCAGGCCGTGCTCGCCGCCTTCGCGAAGCGCACCGATCTGTCGGACTTCATCCTCAAGGACCGAGCCGAGCCGTTCACCGTGCTCACGCTCGAGCAGTCCGTCGCGCAGAGCCGGGACCGCGTCATCTTCTCGGTCGGGTACGGACGCACCCCGCATGGGCGGCTCCTGTCGAACTTCGGGTCGCTCGGCGAGCCCGGTGGCGACCGCCTCCTGGCGGTCGGCATGACCCGCGCCCGGCGCTCGATGGACCTCGTCTCGGCGTTCCGCCCCGACGACATCGATGCCGACCGGCAGTCGCACGGCGTCCTCGCGCTCGCGAGCATCCTGAGCCAGACCGAGGAGCGTGCCGCCGAGGGCGTCAACGGGTCGAGCGGGTCGTCGATGCTCGACGACCTCGCGGCCAGGCTCGAGCGCCGCGGCATCCGCATCTCACCCGGCCACCGGGGTCGCCTCGCACTGGCCGCCGCCAACGCGGGCAAGGCCGTCGTGGTCGAGACCGATGAAGTGCTCACCGGATACAGCCTCCGCGAGTCCCTGCGCCTCCGGCCCGACGTGCTCCGCAGGCTGGGCTGGCACTACCTCCGCGTGCACACCTTCGAGCTGTTCGGCAACCCCGAGGCGGTCGCCGACCGCGTCGCCACGCTGCTCGGCAAGCCGCCCGTGCTTCCCGTGGACGCCGCTTCGGAATGAACGACGAACGTCAACGCGTCGAGCGGGCCGGCGGCCGGGCGCGGCGGGCGCGGCTGACGCCGGCGCCGGGCACCGACCCTTCGCCGGAGGCGCCGGTGCCCGGCCGCGAGGACGCGCCGGACGACGAGGGTGCCCGCCGTGCGCCTGGCCCCGACGACGATCGGTTCACGCGGGAGAAGCCGCCCCACTGGGGCTGAGCCGTTGCTCGACGCAGCGCCCGCCCTGGGCGACGGGCCCTCCATCGACGCGGGGTCAGTGCCTGGGTTGGTGTGTGTCGCCCGTGGGCCGCTCGGCGAGCAGGTCGCGGATCTCCGACAGCAGGGTGAGCTCCGACTCAGGTTCGTCCGGGTCGGGCTCGCCGGCCTTGCGCTTGGCCTCCGCGCGCTCCTTGAGAGTGTTCATCGGGAGGACGAAGACGAAGTAGACGACCGCCGCGACGGTGATGAACGTGATGATCGCGCCGAGCACGGCGCCGAACTTGACGTCGGAAGTGCCGCCGTCGAGTGTCGGAATCTCGGCGACCAACGCCGTGTCGAGGCTGTCGGCGCGGAAGACTGCGCTGATCAGCGGGTTGATCAGGTTGTTCACGATGGAGGTCACCACGGCCGTGAACGCCGTGCCGATCACGACCGCGACGGCCAGCTCGATCACGTTGCCCCGGAGGATGAACTCCTTGAAACCCTTCAGCACGTCGCCCCCTGCTGTCGCATCGATCAGGTCTACGCCACGCTAGCGGTGGAGCCGCCCGAAGACGAACTCGACGACGAGCCCCCCGCCTTCGCCGGGGCAGAACCCGACGACGACGTGCCCGATCCGCCCTTCGACCCGCCACCCGACGACCCGCCGGACGCGCCGGCACGGGAATCCGTTCGGTAGAAGCCCGACCCGTTGAAGGTCACGCCGATCGTGTTGAAGAGCTTGCGCAGCGGGCCGCCGCAGGCCTCGCAGACCGTCAGCGTGTCGTCGCTGAAGGCCTGGTGGATGTCGAAGGCGTTGTCGCACGCGGTGCAACGGTAGGAATAGGTGGGCATGGAGCTCTCTCGGTTCGGAGGTGCATCGCTGCTAGAACGCGTGGATGCGCGTCGGGGTGACGACGCCGTTGACCGGCTGGTCGTGCACCTCGCGTGGGACCTCTTCGACGAACTCGCTGTCGAACACCACGGCGTACACCGGAGGACATTTTCCCATCGAACCGAGGGTCTTGTCGAAATAGCCCCGGCCCCAGCCCAATCGCATGCCCGTCGAGTCCACCGCGGCCGCCGGAACGACGATCAGGTCGACGTCGTTGATGGCCATCGGGCCGAGGAGTTCTCCCACCGCCTCCGGCGTGCCGTGCAGGCCGAGGATCTCGTCCTCGCTCTCGCCGATGGTCCAGTCGAGCAGTCCGTCCTCGCGCGTGACCGGGAAGAGCACGCGGATGCCACGGGCCTCGGCCCACTCGACGAACGGCCGCGTGTCGGGCTCGCTCGGCATCGACAGGTAGCACGAGAGGGATGCGGCATCCGTGGATCCGACGAGTTCCTCCAGGCGGGCCGTGAAGCCCTCGGTGGCGATGCGACGCTCGTGCTCCGGCATGTTCTGGCGGCGTTCGCGGAGCTCGGCGCGCAGAATCCGCTTCTGGACGGACGGATCGTCGGACATGGCACTCATCCTAGGGCCGTCCTGCTGAGGCGGGCCTGCGCGGGGCCGCCCGTCCGGATACGCTGAAGCGCATGACTGTACGCATCACCAAGGCCGTGATCCCGGCGGCGGGCCTCGGCACCCGATTCCTCCCTGCGACCAAGGCGATGCCGAAGGAGATGCTGCCCGTCGTGGACAAGCCCGCGATCCAGTACGTGGTCGAGGAGGCCGTCGAGGCCGGGTTGACCGATGTCCTGATGGTCACCGGGCGCAACAAGAACGCCCTCGAGAACCACTTCGACCGCGTCGCCGAACTCGAGGCGACCCTCGCGGCCAAGGGCGACACCGCCAAGCTGGAGAAGGTGAACGAGTCGACCGACCTGGCCGACATGCACTACGTCCGCCAGGGCGACCCGCTGGGGCTCGGGCACGCCGTGCTGCGCGCGAAGATGCACGTCGGTCGCGAGCCGTTCGCGGTGCTCCTCGGCGACGACATCATCGACGCCCGCGACATCCTGCTCTCCCGCATGCTCGAGGAGCAGGTCTCCCGCGACGCCTCGATCGTCGCGCTGCTCGAGGTCGACCCCGACAGCATCCACCTCTACGGCGCAGCGGCCGTCGAGGCGACCGACGAGGACGACGTGGTCCGCATCACGGGGCTCGTCGAGAAGCCGGCGAAGGAGGTGGCGCCGTCGAACTACGCCGTGATCGGCCGCTACGTGCTGAAGCCCGAGGTCTTCGACGTGCTCGAGCACACCCAGCCGGGCAAGGGCGGAGAGATCCAGCTCACCGACGCCCTCATGGAGATGGCCGCCGACGTCGAGGGGACGGGCGGCGTCTTCGGGGTGATCTTCCGCGGCCGCCGATACGACACGGGGGACAAGCTCGACTACATCAAGGCCGTCATCCAATTGGCGGCCGATCGCGACGACCTCGGTCCCGACCTCAAGCCCTGGCTCGTCGAGTACGTCGCCGGCCTCGGGCGCGACTGACCATGTCCGCCGCCGGGATCCCGACCCTGCGCGACGGTGACATCATCGTGCGCCCCATCCGGGCGCGTGATGCGAAGGCGCTCGAACGCGTGCTGCTCGAGAACCGGGCATGGCTCCGGCGCTGGGAGGCGACGTATCCCGGCGGCGGCACGGTGATCGACGCGCGGGCCAGCATCCGGAACCTGCTCGCTCATGCCCGCAACGGCACGGCGCTCCCGTTCCTCATCGAGGTCGACGGCGCCATCGTCGGCCAGATGAACGTCTCGTCGATCACCCACGGCTCGCTCTCGTCGGCCTCGATCGGCTACTGGGTGGCCCAGGGGGCCGCCGGTCGGGGCATCACCCCGACCGCGGTCGCGCTGGCGACGGACTACTGCTTCAGGACCCTCCGCCTGCACCGCATGGAGATCTGCATCCGCCCCGAGAATGGGCCGTCGCTGCGCGTGGTCGAGAAGCTGGGCTTCCGTTACGAGGGCCTGCGCCGGCGCTTCATCCACATCGACGGCCAGTGGTGCGACCACTTCGCGTTCGCGCTCGTCGCCGAGGAGGTGCCGGGCGGCGTGCTCCGGCGCTGGCGCGACGGACGGGCGCCGACCGAGGCCGCTCGGATCCATCCCGAGGATCTCGTCGCGGCCGCGCAGCCGCTGAGGATAGCAGATCGCTGACACGCCCGGGCCGGGTCGACTCATCCGTCGCACGTGTCCTAGCGTTGTCGCATGGGCGTGATCGGTGGGGGACTGCTCGTGGCGGTGGCTGCGGCATTGTGGCTCGCGTACCTCATGCCCATCTGGCTCAGCCGCCGTCAGTACGTCGCCACGGAGCGCAACGCGGTCCGGCTCCAGCAGACGCTGCGCATCCTCGCCGAGACCGCGGAGACGCCCGAGCCGGTCGTCATCGAGGCGACGGCGCGGCAGGTCGCGGCCCAGCAGCGCGTGCTGCGGGAGCAGGAGCGTGCGGCCCGCCTGAGCGAGCAGGCCAGTGAGCGGCTCGCGATCGCCGAGCGTCGCGCGGCGCAGACGGCGGCGGATGCCGCAGCAGACCTCGTCGCGAGCGTCGCCGCGCCGACCGAGCCGATCGCGGTCGTCGACGCGCCTGTCCGTGCCACCAGCCTGAAGGTGCTCCGGCGGCGGCGGGCCCTGTGCTCGCTCGCGCTGCTGGTCGGCCTCCTCACCGCCGTCGCGGGCGTCGTCCTGCTGGGGTTCGCCCCGGTCGCCACCGCCGTGTCCGTGCTCATCACGGGCGGTGCGGTGCTCCTCGCCGCGCTCGGCGCCCTCGTGGCGCTCGCGCGCATCCGCGTCGCCCGTCCCGCCGTGCACGTCGCGGCGCCCGTCGTGTCGCAGGCGTTCGAGCCGGTCGAGTTCGCCGAACCGGATGCCGCGCCCGAGGGCTGGGTCCCGCAGCCGCTGCCTCGCCCGCTGACGCTCTCGCGCGGCACGATCGCCGCGACCGCGATGGCGTCCATCGAGGCCGCCGCCGAACTGCAGCGCCTCGCGCTCGAGGCCGAGCGGGCCAGGCGGATCGACGAGCTCGCAACGCCGATGCCGAGCATCGTCCCGGCGGCGGCAGCGCCTGAGCCGACGCGCGAGGAGGCCGCACCCGAGCCCGTGAGCCCGTACGCGCGCATGGGCGTCGTGGGGGCGCCGCAGCGGCGTTTCGACGACCTCGACACCGTGCTCCGACGGCGCCGCCAGGCCGGCTGACGGGCGCTCGGCGGTGGTTCGAACCACCGCTTTCGGGATGATAGGCTCGTACTCGCTCGGGCCCATGGCGCAGTTGGTAGCGCGTCTCGTTCGCAATGAGAAGGTCGGGGGTTCGAATCCCCCTGGGTCCACCAGCAGCGTGAAAGGCCGGCGAAAGCCGGCCTTTCCTGTTCCCGCGATCCGTCTCGCTCTCGCGCATCGCCGCCGACTCGTCGGTGCCGCCCGTCGTGTCTCGCCTTCGCGAGGGGCCGGGCATAGTCTGGCAGGGATGACGCAGCAACCGGCCACCAGGTCCATCCCCGTCTCCGAGGCCCATCGCTGGCGCGCCTACTGGATCTGTGCGGGCGTCGCCGCCCTCACCATCCTCGATCTCTCCAAGGTCAACGTGGGGCTCCCGTCGATCGAGGCGGCGTTCGACGCCTCCGCCACGCAACTGCAGCTCATCGTCGCCGGCTACGTCCTCACCTTCGGCCTCACGCTCGTGCCCTCCGGGCGCATCGGCGACCAGCGGTCGCGGAAGACCCTCTTCGTGGTCGGCCTGAGCCTGTTCCTCGTCACGAGCCTCGTCGCGGCGCTCGCGCCGAACATCACGGTACTGCTCGTCGCACGCCTCCTGCAGGGGGTGGCGGCCGGCATCCAGATGCCGCAGGTCCTCGGCATCATCCAGGAGCTCTTCCGGGGACCCGAGCGCGGCAAGGCGTTCGGCCTCTTCGGCGCGGTCATCGGTCTCGCCACCGCCTTCGGCCCCACGCTCGGCGGACTCATGATCGCCATCGGCGGCCCGGAGGACGGCTGGCGGGGCATCTTCCTCATCAACGTGCCGCTCGTGATCATCGCGCTCGTGCTGGCCATCTGGTTCCTGCCGGTGACGCGCCGTCCCTCGAAGGAGCCGCTCTCACTCGACCCCGTCGGGCTCGGGCTGTTCGCGGTGACCGTGCTCGCGCTCATGTGGCCGTTCCTGTTCACGACGGGCTCTCCGAGCGACAATCCGGCTCGCTGGTGGGTGCTCGTGATCTTCGTGCTGGCATTGACCGCCTTCCTCGCGTGGGAGCAGCGGTACGCGGCATCCGGTCGGCAGCCGCTCGTGCCGCTCACCCTGTTCCGGGTCGCCTCGTTCCGCAATGGCATCTCCTTGGCCAGCGTGTACTTCGCCGCCATGCCGTCGATGTTCCTGCTCACGACCCTCTACCTGCAGGACGGACTCGGACTCGAGGCCGTCTACGCGGGCATGGTGAGCATCGGCTTCGCACTCGTCAGCGCGCTGAGCTCGTGGGTGGGCGGCACCCTCGTGAACCGCCTGGGCCGACCGCTCGTCGTGGGCGGCCTCGTGCTGCTGCTCATCGGCATCGGCCTGCTCGTGCTCGTCGCCATCACGACGCCGGCCGCGGTGACCCCCTGGGCCATGGCGGGCGCGATGGCGATCGCGGGAGCCGGCGGCGGCCTCGTCGTCTCGCCGAACCAGACGCTGACGCTCATGGACATCCCGGTACGGCAGGGCGGCCTCGCCGGCTCGGTCGGGCAGCTCGGCCAGCGCATCGGCACGGCCATCGGCACGGCGGTCACGCTGTCGTTGTTCTACTCGACGATCTACCGGGAGTCCGGGGGAGACCCCGACCTCGAGGTCTACCACCACGCGTACGGCTACGGCATGCTCGCCGTCGCCGTGCTGGTCGCCGCGGCGTTCGCCATCGGCGTGGCCGACCTGGGGTCCAGGCGCCGGCGTCGCGCGTCGGACGACGACGACGAGGAACCCGACGTCCGCCCGACCTCCTGACCCGAGCGGCGGCCCATCCCTCAGCGCAGCGCGAGGATGCGCGCCCGATCCGGCTTGTCGTAGTGCTCGACGGCGGCGCGCAGGGCGACCCGCGGCATCGACGGGGCCCGTCGCTCGAGGAACAGCGTCAGGCGCTCACGGTCGAGGTCGCCCGCGGCGCGGAGGACCCAGCCGAGGGCCTTCGCGACGTACGGCTCGTCGTCGTCGGCGAGCAGCTCGGCGATCGTGAACGCGTCGTCCAGCTGACGCCTGCGGAGGAACGCGAAGGTCGCGACGAGCGCAGTGCGGCGCTCGGGCCAGCGGTCGGATGCCGCGAGCCGGCGGAGCGGCTCCCGATCGCGGTCGAGCAGCCAGCCGCCCACGACGTCCCGCGCTGCGAGATCGACGAGGTCCCACTGGTCGATGCGGTCGTGCCGGCGCAGGAAGAGCTCGTACAGCTCGCCACGTCGTTCCTCCGTCGTGCGGCGATGGGCGGCGGACTTGCCCATGATGCTGCAGGCGAGCGCACGCACCTCGTGCGTGGGCACGTCGAGCAGGGTCTCCAGCTCGGCGACGGGGAGGTCGAGGGCCGTCTTCGCGAGCTCGAACACCGTGCCCATGCGCACCCCGATGAACGGCGCGGAGTCGTCGGGCGGGAAGTACCGCGTGTACTTCTCGCGCTCCGCCGGCGTGGCCATCTCCTCGAGCGCGGCGACCAGCGCCGCGGCATCCGTCGCCATGGTGGGCCCCTCCATGCGGCCGGCCCTCGGCCGTACGGTGCCAGCGTACGCCGACCGCCGCGGAGGGTCAGGCGGCGAGGTCGGCGCTGGGGGTCACGAGCGCGCTGAGCTCGGCGGCGCCGAGTTCGCGCCCGAAGGCCGGATGGCCGGGCTCGAGCGCCCGACCGTTGACGAGCGGGCCGCCGTCGACCGGGTCGAAGCCGAGGTCGTCGATGATGCGGGCGAGCGCCGCGCGTGCCTCGGGGTCGTCGCCCGCGACGGCCATGGCACGACGCAGCGGCGAACCGGCGTCCATGCTGTCGTCCTCCATCTCGTGGTAGCCGACGTGGTTCAGGGACTTCACGACGCGGGCCTTCGGATTGCGCGCCGCCATCATCTCGCTCGTGGACCGCTCGTCGGCGTCGACCTCGGCGATGTGGCCGTCGACCGGTGGCCAGTAGTTCATCGCATCGACGACGATGCGCCCGTCGAAGTCCTCCCAGGGCACCGAGGCGGCCTTGCCGAACGGCACCGCGACGATGATGACGTCGGCGTGCGCGACCAGCTCGTCGGGCGTGCCGACCCGGGCCCCCGGTGCGACCACCGAGACGAGCAGCGAGAGGGCGGTCTGTCGCGGCGAACCCGCCATGACGACGTCGTAGCCGGCGCCCACGAGCAGGCGGGCGAGGGCGGTGCCCACCTTGCCCGCCCCGAAGATGCCGATCGTCGGCCGGTCTGCCACGTCCATCACTCCATTCTCGCGCGCGCGCCTCCATCGTGCCGGAGGTTCCATGCGTGTGCATCAAGGTCAACCGACCGATCGGATGTCGCATTCCCCGGCGTTCGTGACGCGGGGGAATAGCATCGGCACGGACCCGGTTCAACCCATGCGAACGCATACGGATGTGTGCGTCACGACGGAGGCGGAGCATGACCCACTACGAGTTCGGCATCGACACGTTCGGCGACGTCACCCTCGACGCATCCGGCGCGAAGCTGACACACGCCCAGGTGCTGCGCAACGTGGTCGAGGAGGGCGTGCTCGCGGACCGCCTCGGACTCGACTTCTTCGGCGTCGGCGAGCACCACCGGCACGAATTCGCGGTCTCCGCTCCCGAGGTCGTGCTCGCCGCGATCGCGGCCCGCACCGAGCGCATCCACCTCGGCTCAGCGGTCACCGTGTTGAGCAGCGACGACCCCGTGCGCGTCTTCCAGCGCTTCGCGACGCTCGACGGGCTCTCGAACGGCCGTGCCGAGGTGATCCTCGGTCGCGGTTCCTTCATCGAGTCGTTCCCGCTCTTCGGCTACGACCTGAACCAGTACCAGGAGCTCTTCGAGGAGAAGCTCAACCTCTTCGCCGCGTTGCTGCCGCAGGAGCCGGTCACCTGGTCGGGCGAGCTGCGCCCCGCGCTCGAGAACCAGCGGGTCTTCCCGCCGGTCGAGCACGGTCGCCTCAAGACCTGGATCGGCGTCGGCGGGAGCCCCGAGTCGGTCGTGCGTGCCGCGCACTACGGACTGCCGCTCGTGCTCGCGATCATCGGCGGGAGCGCTGCGCGGTTCGCCCCGCTCGCCGACCTCTATCGTCGCGCGCTCGACCAGTTCGGCCACGAGCCGCAGCCCGTCGCGATCCACTCGCCCGGCTTCCTCGCCGACAGCCGGTCGGAGGCGCTCGACACGCTCTGGCCGCACTACGAGGCCATGATGAACAAGATCGGGCAGGAGCGCGGCTGGGGCCCCACGAGCCGGGCGCACTTCGAGGACGAGGCCGCGCGCGGCGCGCTCTACGCCGGGGAGCCCGAGCCCGTGGCGCAGCGCATCGCCGAGGCCATGCGGGTCACGGGCGCGACCCGCTTCGACCTGAAGGTCTCGAACGGCGGCCTCTCGCACGAGGCCATCATGGGCAGCATCGAGCGGTACGCCACGCAGGTCGTCCCGCGCGTGCGCGAGCTCCTCACAGCCGACGCCGAGGCGGATGTCGACGCGGACCTCGCGGCGTTCCGTGCCGTCGCGGCGCAGGACCGGGCGGATGCCGCCGCCGAGGGCCGCTCCGCCGAGTAGGCCTTGCCGCGGGCCGCGGGCCGCCGGCCGCTCGCTCGCGGAACGGTCGTTCGCGACCGGGCCGCCCGTTCGGCGTCACGGTGGGTCGAGCGCTGCTCAGCCCGCGGCGGTGGCGGCCCGTTCGGCCCGCCGCCGCACGATCGCACGGAACCACTGGGCATCGGGAACGCGGGCCAGGAACGTCCCGGCGATGATCGTGATGAGCACGTACGCCGTCGCGAGCGGCGCGAGTTCGGGCGCCGCTCCGGAGGCGACCGCGATGCCCGCGATGACGATCGAGAACTCGCCGCGCGGCGCGAGGGTGAACCCGGCGCGCCACTGGCCGAGGGTGCCGACACCGGCGCGCCTGGCGGCGTAGGCGCCGGTCAGCACCTTCGTCGCGATCGTCACGACCGCGAGGAGGGTCGCCGGGAGCAGCATCGTCCACAGTGCCGAGGAGTCGGACGTGATGCCGAAGAAGACGAAGAACGTGGCCGCGAACAGGTCTCGGAGGGGGGTCAGCACCCGGCTGGCGTTCGCGGCCACCCGCCCCGACAGTGCGATGCCGACGAGGAAGGCGCCGACCGCGGAGGACACGCTGACCTGCGCGGCGAGGCCGGCGACGAGCATCGTGAGCCCGAGCACGCCGAGCAGCAGCGGCTCGTACTGGTCGGCCGGGAACAGGCGCGAGATCAGGTGCCCGTGGCGGAGGGCGACGAAGAGGATGACGGTGACCACGCCGACGGCGATCGCCACGCCGATGGCCCCCTGCAGGATGCTCGCCCCGACCGCGAGGGCGGACAGGATGGGCAGGTAGAAGGCCATCGCCAGGTCCTCGATGACGAGCACGCCGAGGATGGCGGGGGTCTCGCGGTTCGAGAGGCGACCGAGGTCGCGCAGCATCGTCGCCACGACCCCCGACGACGAGACCCAGGTGACGCCCGCCAGCGCGACCGCGGCGAGCGGGCCCCACCCCAGCATGAGCGCCATCAGTGCGCCGGGAACCGCGTTCAGCACGCCGTCGACGATGCCCGCCGCGCGCGCGGACTTCAGGCTGTCGAAGAGCTCGGACGCCGTGTACTCGAGGCCGAGCAGTGCGAGCAGCAGGATGATGCCGATCTCGGAGCCGGCCTCGAGGAACTCGGAACTCGCGTCGAGGGGCACGATGCCGCCCTCGCCGAACGCGAGGCCGATCAGGAGGTAGAACGGGATCGGCGACATCCCGATGCGCAGGGCGAGACGCCCGGCCAGGCTCATGACGAGCAGAAGCGCGCCGACCTCGATCAGGAGCAGCGTGGTGTCGTGCATCGGCGGCGCCCGGCGATCAGTCGGGGCCGGTGGCGAGCAGCTTGGCCACTCCGTCGAGTCCTTCTCGTGTTCCGACGACGACGATGACGTCGCCCGCCCGCAGCTTCTCGGACGGCGTCGGGGAGGGGATGATCGACTTGTCGCGGACGATGGCGACGATCGAGGCGTGCGTGCGGGTGCGCGCCTTCGTGTCGCCGAGCGTGCGGTTCAGGTACGGCGAATCGGTCGGCAGCGCGATCTGCTCGGTGTAGAGGCCCGCGGTCTCGTCGCTGAGGCTCGTGAGCCGGCTCAGCATGACGGAGGCGCCGAGCACGTCGGCCAGGGCCGCCGCCTCGTCGTCGTTCAGCTGGACCGAGTCACGGCACGCGTCGGGATCGTCGCGGTCGAAGACGCCGAGATCGCGCTCGCCGTCGCGGTGCGAGACGACGCTGATGCGCCGCCCGCCTTCGGTAACGAGGTCGTGACGCACGCCGATGCCCGGCAGGTCGACCTTCTCGATGCGAATACCCACAGCGGACATCGTAACCCCGTTGAGAGCACTGCCGTCCGCTCGGGCCCGGCTCGCCGGGTGACCGCGGTGTCAGGTGGTGACGGTGGTGCGCATCTCGACCACGGGCGTGCCGTCGTCGTCGACGATCTGCAGGTCGACATGCGCATTGCCGAGTTCGCCGAGGGAGTCGGCGTGCGTGCCGCCGCAGGGGATCTCCGCCGTGCCGACGGGCAGTTCGGCGACCCAGGTGCGGCGGTCGGTGAGCCCGTCGCCGTCGCGGTCGATGCGGACCGGCGCGTTGGCGAAGACCCAGCCCTGCACCGTCTGGGTCACGGTCCGCGCGAGGTCGTCGAGGTCCGCGTCGAGGAGGGCGGCGGCGGCATCGAAGCCGGCTCGCCGGAGCGACTTGTTCAGGCGGTAGCGGTCGAGCGAACCGCCGGGTTCGATGCGGCTCGAGGCGATGGCGATGCCGTCGAAGTCGGGGTTTCCGAGCGCGTCGGTGCGCGCGGGCTTCGACCAGTACGGGGCGAGCGCCAGGTTCAGGGCGAGGGATGCCGCGTGGCAGGCGGTGTGCCCGAGGGACAGGGCGCGTCGCGCCGAGGCATCCGCCGTGATCGCCACGAGGTCGTCTTCGGAGATCGCGGCGTCGGCGTCGACGAGGTGCGCGACGAGGAAGGACCAGCCCTCGGTTCCCTTGCGCACCGGGATGTCGGCGCCGAGGTGGAGCGCGTCACCATCGGTGGCCGCCACGACGGCCTCGTGCACGGCATGGCTGACGCCGTGCGCGTCGATGACGCCGGTGTCGGCCGGCTGGTCGGGCCAGGCGGCGTCGACGGGGTGGAAGCTGGTGACATCGGTCACGACCACGAGTCGGTCGTCGAAGGGCTCCACGTGCAGCACGCGTGCGGGCTGGACGAGCTCGCCCTCGGGGTACGTGACGCGGGTGTCCTGCTGCGGAAGCGTCATCGAGGGGCGCTCAGGCCTTGTCGCTGCGGCCGAGGATGCTCACCGGGATCGCGACGGCGAGGGACACGCAGAGGATGCCGGCGAAGAAGACCGCGGCCTCGAACCCGACGATGTGCGTGGCATTGCCCATCAGCCACATGCCGAACAGGAACACTGCCATCGAAATGATGAACGCGATGCCGCTCATGCCTCAACTCCCAAGGATGCGGCGGCATCCATCGCCACCGGTCCTGCCAGTCTAGCGAGCGGATGCCGCGCCGCGCGGTGCCCGGACGGGCGGCGGTCACTCGGGCAGTGGGCCCAGCCAGGCGTTCGCGACCGTCGCATGCGCCGACTCGTCGTCGGAGGGGTGGAAGATGCCCGCGAGCACGTCCCGGTACAGCCGCCCGATCTCGGAGCCGGCGAAGTAGCTCGAGCCGCCCGAGACGCGCACGGCCTGGTCGACGACCTGCTTCGCGGTCTCGGTCGAGCGCACCTTGACGCCGACGAGCTTCGCGAACCACTTCGATCCGTGGTCGACCAGCCCGTCGAGGTCGCGCGCCACGGCGAGCAGCTGCGGTTCGAGGGCGTCCTGCGCGAGCGCGGCATCCGCGATACGCCAGCGGATGTCCGGATCGTGCGCGTACGGCGCCCCGTCGCGCTTCATCGACGTGCGGCGGTGCGCGGCCGTGACGGCGAGGTCGAGCGCCCGTGCGCCGATGCCGGCGTAGACGGAGGCGAGGAGCAGTTCGAAGGCGGCGAAGATGCCGAAGACGAGCGGGTCGGCGTTGGGGCCGGGATCGAGCCGGCGCACGATCCGGTCGGGCGCGGCGTACGCGCCGTCGAGCACGGTCGTCCGGCTCTGGCTGGCGCGCATCCCGAGCGTGTCCCAGTCGTCGAGGATCCGCACGTCGGGGTCGTCGCGGTCGATGAAGCCGTAGACGAGCTTCGGGGCGTCGGCCGAGGTCTCGTCCAGGCCCATGGTGCCGAGGCGCGTCCACGCGGGCGAGAGCGAGGTGAAGATCTTGCGGCCCGAATAGCGATAGCCGCCGTCGGGCTGCGGGTCGGCGGAGGTGCGCGAGCCGAACAGCATGAGATCGTTGCCGGCCTCGCTGATGCCGAACCCGAACACCTCGCCCGCGCCGGCCTCGCGCTGGAGGAACTCGAGCGAGTCGTCGCCCCGGTCGGCGAGGATCTTCGCGACGGCCGTCCACACGAGGTGCATGTTGATCGCGAGGGCGGTGGCGGGTGCCGCGCCGGCGAGGCGCATCTGCGCGCGCACCGCGTCGTCGAGGCCCCAGCCGAGGCCGCCGAGGCGGGTCGGGACGAGGATCCGGAGGTAGCCCGCCAGGCGCAGCTCGGCGAGGTCCTCGTCGAAGAAGGCGTTCTCGCGGTCGTAGTGCGCGGCCCGCTCGCGGATGCGTTCGAGCAGGTGGTCGTCGAGCAGGGTCTCGGGCGTCGAGGTCACCTCGTCAGACTACGCCCGAGGGGTCGGGTCGTCGCCGGTCGTCGAGGCGGCGACCGCCTCGCGCTCGCGTGCCGCCCCCGCCTCGGGGTCGCGTGCCGCCCCCGCCTCGCGCTCGCGACGCCGCGCCGGCGCCTGCGCGAGTCGGACGATGCCGAGCACGATCGCGACGACGACCGTGGCCGCCAGCACCCAGGGCAGGATCACGCCGAGCGCGACGCCGAGCCAGCCGAGGAACCAGAGGAGTCCGGTCCACCCGGCGACGAGCCCGCCCCAGAACCCCTCGGGCGCCGGTGACGGCGCGGTGTCCTCGGTGCCCAGCTCGACCGAGACCGTCGAGTAGGCGATCTGGTCGTCGAGCTGGGCGCGCTGCTGCGTGAGGCCGTCGAGCTCGCCCTGCCTCGTGGTCAGCTCGGACTCGATCGCGATGAGGTCGCCGATGTCGGCGGCCTCGGCGAGGAGGGCCCGCATGCGCGTGACCGAGGCGGTGAGCGCGCCGATGCGCGCCTCGAGGTCCTGGTGGGCCACCGTGACATCCGTTGCGCTCAGCTGCACCGAGGTGACGTCGCCGAGATCGCGGAGCTCGTCGAGCACCGCGTCCAGCCCGTCGGACGGGACCCGGATCACCAGGGATGCCGACGCCGACTGGGTGTCGGTGCCCGGGCGTTCGGTGCGGTCGTCGACGCGGCCATCGGCCCGGGCCGTGAGCTCGGCGACGTCGGCCGCCGCCGCCACGGGGTCCTCGACGGTGATGGCGACCCAGCCGGTGGTCACGACGCTGCGATCCTCGGGCGCCTCGGCGCCGGCCTCCGCGCCGCCGTCGGCATCGCTCGCCTCGCCGAGTTCCGCGCCGCCCGCGAACTGCTCGGGCGCCTGGTCCGGCATCGGCGCCTCGATGGCCGGGTCGACGGCGGTGGATGCGGCATCACTGCCGGCGCCCATGCTGCAGCCCCCGAGCAGGGCCGCGGCGACGAGGGCGAGGGCCGCCGACGAGGCGAACCTGAGGCTGGTGCGGGGCGGGACGATACGCTGCGTGGCTCTCATGCGCTCACGGTAGTGGCGCGGGCGTGGCCGATGTCTGGGGGCCGACTGGGAGTGCGGTCACGATGCCGTTGCGGTTCGCTGGGAGTCGGTGAACGGCCCCAACGAAGCGTCGGCGCCGCTCGTCCGGAGGGCTGCGCCGTGCATCCCTTCGGCCGAGCGGGGTTCAGTCGAGGTCGGGGTCGCGGCCTGTGCGCGTGCCGGACTCCAACGCCGCGATCGCCTCGAGATCCACCTCGTCGAGCGCGAAGCCGAACACGTCCAGGTTCTGGCGCATGCGGGCGGCGGACGACGCCTTCGGGATCGCGATGACGCCCTGCTCCATGTGCCAGCGGAGGACGACCTGTGCGGGCGTCCGGCCGTGGCGCTCCGCGATGCGCGCGAGCGTCGGATCCTCGAGCACCCGCCCGCGGGCGAGCGGCGACCACGCCTCGACACGGATGCCGCGTGCCGCGTGATCCTCGCGGAGCTCGCGCTGCGGCAGCCACGGGTGCAGCTCGACCTGGTTGACGACCGGCGTGACGCCGGTCTCGGCGACGATGCGGTCGACGTGGTGCACGTGGAAGTTCGAGACGCCGATCGAGCGCACCCGCCCCTCGGCCTGCAGCCGGATGAGGGCCCGCCAGGTGTCGACGTAGAGATCGGTCGAGGGCACGGGCCAGTGGATGAGGAAGAGGTCGAGCACGTCGAGCCCGAGGCGCTCCATCGAGGCGTCGAACGCACGGAGCGTGGCGTCGAAGCCGTTGTCGTCCTTCCAGACCTTGCTCGTGACGAAGACCTCGTCACGCGGCACCTCCGTTTCGCGCACCGCGCGGCCGACCTCCGCCTCGTTCTCGTAGAAGGCCGCGGTGTCGAGGTGTCGGTACCCGGTGTCGAGGGCGGTGCGGGCCAGCGCCGTGGCATCCGCCGCCGGCACCTTGTAGAGCCCGAACCCGAGCTGCGGGACGGCCGCGCCGTCGGCGAGGTCGAGCACGGGTGCGAGGGGGAGCGGTTCGTCGGTCATCTGGGCTCCGATCAGCTGGGCTGCATGGGCACGGGTTCGGTGTCGGGGATCGGGGACGCGTCGCGGCCGCGCAGGTCGGGATGCCAGCGACGGCCGAACGTGGGCACGAGCACCCCGACGAAGGCGAATGCCGCGGCGATCCAGAACGCGCCCTGCGCGCCGTAGCCGTCGATGAAGAAGCCGGCGAGCGCGGATCCGAGTGCGGCGCCGATGAGCTGGCCGGTGCCGACCCATCCGTAGGCCTCGGCCGTGTCGGAGAACTTCACGCTCGAGGAGACGATCGAGAAGAGGACGGCGAGGGCCGGCGCGATGCCGATGCCCGCGACGAAGAGCGTCGCCGAGAGCCACCAGAAGTCCATGACGAACGCGGCGAGCGCCATGCCCGCGAAGACGATGAACATGCGGCGGGCGGTCGCCCACGGGCCGATGGGGATGTGCCCGAACAGGAGGCCGCCGGCGAGGCTGCCGACCGAGAAGATCGCGAGGACGATGCCGGCCTCCGGGCCGCCGTGCCCGAAGACCGCGACGACTCCCGCCTCGACCGCCGCGCACGCGCCGATGAGGAGGAACCCGACGATCGTGGCGAGCATGACGGGCGGCCTCGCGAGGACCACTCCGAACCGACGCTTCGAGCGAGGGATGCGCACGCGGCCGAGCTCGGGGGAGCTGATGAACCAGGCGCCGCCGCCGACCATCATCAGCGCGGCGAGCATGATCGCCCAGATGGTGCCGATCTGCGTCGCCACGAGGGTCGTGACGACGGGACCGACGACCCAGATGATCTCCTGGGCCGAGGCGTCGAGCGAGAAGAGCGGGGTCAGCTGGCGCGAGTTGACCATCTTCGGGTAGATCGTGCGCACGGCCGGCTGCACGGGCGGCGTCGCGAGCCCGGTGACGAAGCCGACGAGCATGTAGAGCGGCACGGTCAGCGGCAGCACGCCGATCGAGACGATGCCCGCGACGCACACGATGGTCGTCACGATCAGCACCGGCCGCATGCCGACACG
Source organism: Agromyces salentinus (assembly GCF_009749395.1). Taxonomy (GTDB): domain Bacteria; phylum Actinomycetota; class Actinomycetes; order Actinomycetales; family Microbacteriaceae; genus Agromyces; species Agromyces salentinus. Next base: position 1,237 of record NZ_WBIR01000007.1, on the reverse strand, counting down.
GCCCATGAGCCGGCTCGTGAGGGGCCCGGCGATGGCCTGGCCGATCGACGTGGCGGCGAGCACGAGACCGGCTGCACCGTAGGAGCCGGTCTGCTGCTCGACGTGCAGGAGGAACGCGAGCGAGAGCATGCCCGACGGGAAGCGCGCAGTGAGCTGGGCGGCGATGATGCGAGCGACGCCCGCGGTTCTCAGAAGATCGGTGTAGCTTCCCACGGTGGCACCACTCTATCGACGCGGATGCCCGCGGGCGTGCGTACGGCGGGGCGCCCGGCGTGCCCCGCGATGTACGCGGTGTCAGCCGGCCAGCGCCTTCGCGATCCGCTGCGGCGAGACCGGCTCGGCCGTGCGCAGCTCCTGTGCGAACAGGCTGACGCGCAGCTCCTCGAGCATCCAGCGCACCCGCACGAGCCGCTCCGGCGCCTCGGGGTCGATGGGAATGCGCCCGCCGGCCGCCTCGAACGCCTCGAGCGAGGGCTCGAACTGGTTCATCGCCTGCCGGTCGCGGCCCGGGTTCTCGACGAGCTTCGCCACCCGGGCGAGCAGCGCGTCGAGGTAGCGGGGCAGGTGGCGCAGGCGTTCGAGCCCGGTCGCCGAGACGAACCCCGCGGGGACGAGGCCGTCGAGCTGGGTGCGCGCGTCGCCGAGCGCCGACATCAGGCTGATGCTGGACGCCTTCGAGATCGCGCGGTCGACCTCGCGCGCCGTGCGCAGGATGCGCGCGACGAGCGCGACCGTCTCGAACATGCGGTCGACGATCGTGGCCGCGATGGCGTCGCGGACCACGTCGAACTCCGCGCGCGTGCGCAGCAGCCCGTCGGGGTGGTGCGCACGCAGCTCGGCGTCCACGCAGGCGGCGAGGCAGTCGTCGAGCAGCGCACGGGTGCCCGGGTACGCGCTCGCGGCGAGCGAGAGCTTCTCCTCGTTCGAGAGGTGCTCCTGCACGTAGGCGACGGGGGTCGGCGTCGCGAGCACGAGCAGGCGACGGATGCCGCGGCGCGACGCCCGGTCGCGCTCCTCGGCCGTGGCCACCAGGCGCAGCGCCACCGACGTCTTCTCGTCGACGAGCGCCGGGTAGGCGCGGATGACGTTGCCCGCCTGCCGGGAGTCGAGGTGCGCCGCCAGCTCGTCCCACTCCCACGTCGTGATGCCCGAGCGTTCCGCGAGCGCCGGGTCGACGGCCGCGGCAGGGGGCCGGGGTGCGCTCGCGGGCGCGCCGGGTGCCGCGGCGCCGCGGTCG
>NZ_WBIR01000006.1 GCF_009749395.1 Agromyces salentinus | reverse complement strand
CCGCGCCCGGTCGCGCCCGGTCGCGCTGGGTCGCGCTGGGTCGCGCTGGGTCGCGCCCGGTCGCGCCCGGAGGCGCTGGGTTGCGCTGGGTTGCGCCGGGGCGCGCGCCCGGTCGCGCCCCGCCGCTCAGGCCGTCAGCCCCTGCGTGCTCACAGGATCGGCGGGAGCCGACGCGTAGGATGGATCGGTATCCCCTCCGACGTGAAAGAGGTCGCCGTGGCCACCGCCCGCGATTCCGCCCCGGAGCGCGCCCAGTACTGGGTCGTTCCGGTCGTGCGCGGACTCCTCGCACTCCTGCCCGCGGTCGCCATCACCTTCTCGCAGGACCACTCGGCGGGCCTCGGCCTGCTGGTGTTCGGCGCCTGGGCGGTCGTCTCCGGCCTCGTCGTCGGTGCGCTCTCGCTCCGCTTCGTCACCGACCGCGTCATCCGCTCACTCTTCGCGGTGAGCGCCGTCGTCACCGTCGCGGCCGGTCTGCTGGCCCTCACCGTGCCCGGCGGACTGCCCTTCCTGCTGTTCCTCGTGAGCACCTGGGCGGCCGTCACGGGCTTCATCGAGCTCTACGCCGGCCTCCGCAGCCGAGGCCGCACGTCGGTCGCACGCGACTGGATCGCCGCGGGCGCGTTCACCGCCATCCTCGCCATCGTCTTCCTGCTCCTGCCACCCGACACCGTCACCGCGGTCGGGTTCATCGGGGCGTACCTCGTGATCCTCGGCGTCTACCTCGTCATCGGCGGATTCTCGTCGAAGTGGGCTGCGGCGGCCGACGCCAAGGCCTCCGGATCGGAGCAGCACTCGTGACCAACCCCAACGACGACTACCAGCCGACCCGCCGCGAACTCCTGCGGCCTGCCGAGTACGTCGGCGGCGCTGTGATCGCCGCGCTCTTCGTCGGCGGCGTCGCCCTGTTCGCGACGCGCGACCTCGTGCTCGCCGCCATCGGCGCCGGCGGGGTCTTCATCGTCGTGCTCATGGTCCTCGCGCTGATCGCCATGACGTTCAAGCCCGACGCCGACGAGCGCGCCGAGATCGACGGCACGCCCGGGCCGACGGATGCCGCCGGCGACGGTCGTGCCGACGACGATGCCCTCGGCACCGACCGGCCCGAGGGCCCGACGGGTCACTGACCCGCCGGCCTCGACGAGACTCAGCCCAGTGGCCCGACAGGCCACTGACCCGCCGCGCCCCGCCGCGCCTCAGCCCAGCCGGTCGACCAGGTCGGACGCGAGGCCCGTGTACGACTGGGGCGTGAGCGCGAGCAGGCGCTGCTTCGCGGCATCCCCGATCTCGAGGCCCTCGACGAACTCGGCGAGCTCGGCCGCGCCGACGCGCTTGCCGCGCGTGAGCTCCTTGAGCAGCGCGTACGGGTCGGCGATGCTCGACCGGCCGGCGGCGACCTCGGCGCGGATCACCGTCTGGATCGCCTCGCCGAGCACCTCCCAGTTGCCGTCGAGGTCGGCTGCGAGCACGGCGAGGTCGAGGTCGATCTCGCCGAGGCCGCGCTGGATGTTGTCGAGCGCGAGCATCGAGTGCCCGAAGCCGACGCCGATGTTGCGCTGCGCGCTCGAGTCGGTGAGGTCGCGCTGCAGGCGACTGGTCACGAGCGTGGCGGCGAGCGAGTCGAGGACGGCGCTCGAGAGCTCGAGGTTCGCCTCGGCGTTCTCGAAGCGGATCGGGTTGACCTTGTGCGGCATCGTCGAGGAGCCGGTCGCGCCGGCCACCGGAGTCTGACGGAAGATGCCGAGCGAGATGTAGGTCCAGATGTCGGTCGCGAGGTTGTGCAGGACGCGGTTCGCATGCGAGACCTTGCCGTAGAGCTCCGCCTGCCAGTCGTGCGACTCGATCTGGGTGGTGAGGGGGTTCCACGCGAGGCCGAGCGACTCGACGAACTCGCGGGACACGTCGGGCCACGCGACATCCGGGGCCGCGACGACGTGCGCGGAGAACGTGCCGGTGGCGCCCGAGAACTTGCCGAGGTACTCGGTGTCCTCGACCTGGGCGGCGATGCGCGTGAGGCGGTGCGCGAAGACCGCGAGCTCCTTGCCCATGGTCGTCGGGGTCGCCGGCTGGCCGTGCGTGCGCGAGAGCATCGACGCGTTGCGGTGCTCGCGGGCGAGGTCGGCGATCGTGCCGATGACCGCGCGGTACTTCGGCAGCCAGACCTGCTGCACGGCATCGCGCACGGTGATCGCGTACGAGAGGTTGTTGATGTCCTCGCTGGTGCACGCGAAGTGCGTGAGCTCGGCGAGGTGGTCGAGGCCGAGGTCGTCGAGACGGCGGCGCACGTAGTACTCGACCGCCTTGACGTCGTGCCTGGTCGTGGCCTCGAGCGCGGCGAGCTCGTCGATGTCGGGCTGGCCGAAGTCGGTGACGACGCGGCGGAGCGACGCCTTCTGGCCGTCGGACAGCGGCGAGGTGCCGAAGAAGCCGCGATCGGTCTGCGCGATGAGCCACTCGACCTCGACGTGCACGCGGGCGCGGTTGAGGCCGGCTTCGGAGAGGTGCTCGCCGAGCGTGCCGACGGCCGAGCGGTACCGTCCGTCGAGCGGGCTGAGCGGCTGGGGAGGCAGCGTGGTCATCGTGTTCCTTGTCTGAGAGCGGGAGCGAGTTGGCGGAAGAGCGCCCGAGTCGCCTGCTCTATCATCCCAAGAACTCGATCGAAGGCCGCCGCATCCGAGTAGTAGGGGTCGGGGACATCCTGCAGGGGCGCCAGTTCGGCGTCGAACTCGAGGAGCAGTCGCACGTTCTGCTGCTCGAGCGTGGAGGGCGCCCAGTTGCGGAGGATCCGCGCCTGCCCGCGGTCGAACGCCACCACGAGGTCGAGCTTCGAGAAGTCCGTCGCGTCGAACTGGCGGGCTCGGTGCTTCGACGCGTCGTACCCGGCCCGCTCGAGGGCGGCGAGGGTGCGACGGTCGGCCTGCTCCCCCACATGCCAGTCGCCGGTCGCCGCGGACTCGATCGCGATCCGGTCCGTGAGGCCCGCGCGTTCGGCGAGCGAGCGCAGCACGGCCTCGGCCATCGGCGAGCGGCAGATGTTGCCGGTGCACACGAACGACACCCGGAAGGGCTGCGCCGAATCCCCAGCGGCATCCGCACGCGTCATGGAGTCCATTGTGGCGGCGATGCGGCTCCTCCGCAGCACGCAAGTTCGCCCGCGCTACGCTGTGTGCCTCCGGCGAGAGGATGGCGACCATGGGCGACGCCCCCGAGGCGGATCTGCACGTCGACGCCGAACTGGTCGCGCGGCTCGTGCTCAGCCAGCATCCCGACCTCGACGGCGAGGTCCGTCGTGTCGACAGCGGCTGGGACAACGTCATGTTCCGCCTCGGCGATGACCTCGCGGTGCGGATGCCGCGACGGAGCATCGCCGTGCGGTTGCTGCGCAACGAGCAGCGCTGGCTGCCGGAACTCGCAGCCCGGCTGCCGATCCCCGTGCCGGTCCCGCTCCGGATCGGCCGGCCCGCGCCGGAGCTCGGCTACGAGTCGCCCTGGAGCATCGTGCCCTGGTTGCCCGGCGTCTCGGCGCTCGCGTACGCCTCGTCGGCCGGCTCGACGGCGGATGACTCGGATGCCACCGCCGAGGGCCTCGCGGCGTTCGTCGCCGCGATGGCCGTGCCGGCCCCGGCGGAGGCGCCGCCGAACCCGTACCGCGGGGTCCCGCTGACGGTGCGGGACCGGGATGTCCGGCCGCGCCTGGCGAGCGGGAGGCTGCGCGACGCCGCGGTGCTCGAGCGGGTCTGGGAGCGCTCGCTCGCGGCATCCGAATGGGCGGGGCCGCCCGTGTGGGTGCACGGGGACCTGCATCCGGGCAACCTGCTGGTGCACGCGGACGGGCGGCTCGCGGCCGTGATCGACTTCGGGGACCTGACGTCGGGCGACCCGGCCACCGATCTCGCGACCGCCTGGCTGACCTTCGGTCCGCGCGGGCGCGGCGCCTTCATCGCCCGGCTCGCGGCACGCGTCGACGTCGACGACGCGACCTGGGAGCGGGCACGCGGGTGGGCGGTGGTCCTCGGCGCCATGCTCGTCGACACGCTCGATGCGGCGAGCCCGTTGGGACGTCTCGGGGCCGACGTGCTCGCGCGCGTGGTCGCGGAGGAGCTCGGCGAGGACTGACCACCCACGCTGCCCACGGACTTCTCGGGCCGGCCCTCCGTGAGCGAGCGTGCCGCCCGTCCTCCACAGGCACCGTGGCCGACCGGCGCCCGCGGTCGCGCGGCTGTGGCGATTCGCGCGCCCCGCTCGGCGGCGAGACTGGCCGCATGTCCAGAGACGCCGCCTACGACGACCTCCTGTGGGCCGTGGCCACCGGCGCCGCGGTCACCGCCGAGCATGTCGACGTGGCCCGTCAGGCCGCCGCCGACCTCGGCGCACTCGCCGATGACGTGAGCGCCGGCGCGTACTCGCACCTGCCCTGCGAGCCGACGCAGTGGCGGTCGGATGCCGGTGACGCCTACGCCATCGCGCTCGCCGACGCTCGCCTCGCACTCGTCGCCGCTGCGACGACCATCGCGGATGCCGCGCAGGAGGCCGCCTCGCTCGCCTGGCGGCTCGAGGTCCGCCTCGACGAGCAGAACGCCGTCCTCGCGGCGGGGCCCTCGTCGTGAGCGACGCGCTGACCCTCTCGGGCGGAGGGTCCACGACCGTCGCCCTCGACACGCTCTTCGTCGACGCGAGCCGTCTCGGAGCCGCCGAGGCGAGCGCCAGCGAGTGGATCGAGCGGTTCGCGGTCATCGCGGCCAGGCTCGACGCCCTCGAAGGGGTCAGAACGGCCTGCCTCGACGGCGACCGACTCTCCCCGTCCGTCGGCGGGTCGGCCGGCGCCGCCCTGGCCGAGGCCCGCGAGCGGATCGAATGGCTGCGCGCCCGACTCCTCGAGGCCGCCGAGCAGTACGGGGCGACCGAGCGATTCGTGAGCTCGCTCTGGGACGCCGGCGGTCGCCTTGCGGCGGTCGCGCTCGGTGCCCTGGCGCCAGGGGCCGTCATCCGCACCCTGGGGCTCGCAGCGGTCGCGCTCCCCTTCGTCCTGGCAGGCGTCGGCATCGCCCGGCTCCTCGGGGCGGAACCGCGCTGGAACGACCTCCCGCTCATCCGGTGGCTCGGCGAGCGACGGGCGCTGCTGAACGATCCGGCGTTCGTCCGGCTCGTGCGCACGGCTGCCGACCATGCGGACGACTTCGCGCTCACTGCCGCCTTCGGAACGTCCGCCGGCTCCATCGGCGCCGCGATCGGGGCGCCGATGAGCGCTTCCACGCTGCTCGGTGCCGCCGGAATCGCGTCCACCCTCGGGGTCGGCGGGGGTCTGCTCGCCGACGGTCCCGTCCGCATCGAGGCGGTGCCCGGCGCCCGGCACCCCTCCGAGGCGGCGCCCCCCGCAGGCTCGCGCCCGGTCGCGGCGCCCACCGGCGTCGGCGACCTCGCTGCGAGGGTGCCGCCGAGCGACGGCCGCGCGCAGATCACCGTCGAGCGCTACGACGTCGACGGCGAGCACCGGTGGATCGTCTACGTGGGCGGCACGGTCGACTTCACCCTCGAGGCCGGACGCGAGCCGTTCGACATGACCTCGAACGTGCATGGAGTCGCCGACGACGTCGCACTCGACGCGCTGCGAGCCGGCATCGACTCGGCGGGCGCCGAGCGCGCCGTTCGTGCCGCGCTCGTCGAGGCGGGCGCGGCGCCCGGCGACCCGCTGGTCGCGGTCGGGCATTCCGGTGGGGGCGTGATCGCGGCCGGCCTCGCGGCCGACCCCGAGCTCAACGTGGTCGCGGGCGTCAGCCTCGGCGGTCCGGTCGCGGCCACGCCGATCCGGTCGGGCGTGCCGTTCCTCTCGGCCGAGCACGCCGAAGACCTCGTGCCGGCCACCGGCGGCGCGGGGCATCCGTCGCCCGATCGCCTCGTCGTCTCCCGTTCGGTGCTCGAGCCGGGGCAGGACGACGGCGAGCTCCTCCCGGCGCACCGCCTGGTGCGCTACCAGGAGACCGCGGACCTCATCGACGGCTCCGAAGAGGATCGGCTCGTCGCCTTCCGGCGCACCGTCACGGACTTCACCGGCGGCGCGGGCGGCCACCGCACGCAGTGGCGCGCATCACGTGAGTAGTGGCGCGCATCACGTGAGTAGTGGCGCATCCCGTGAGTAGCGGTGCACCGCCCTGCCGGATGAGGTCAGTCCCGGCTCGGGCGCACCACGAGGCCGATGAGCCAGCTGAACAGGCCGAGCACGAGCGCGCCGAGCACGCCCCACCAGAAGCTGTCGACCTGGAGGCCGAAGCCGATGAGGTCGCTGATCCAGTCGACGATCAGCAGCAGGAGGCCGTTCACGATGAAGGAGATGAGGCCGAGCGTGAGCACGTAGAGCGGGAACGCGACGATGCGGATGAACGTGCCGACGATCGCGTTGACCAGCCCGAAGATCGCCGCGACGAGCAGGTACGTGAGCACCGTGCCGAATGCCGTGTCGTCGTACGGCACGACCGAGACCCCGCCGACCAGCAGGGTGGTGAGCCAGAGGGCGAAGGCGATGACGATGACCTTGACGAGGAAGCGCATGGACCCACTCTCCCACCGAAGGCGGCGGTTCGGCGAGAAGGTACGGTGGCATTCATGACTGCATCCGAGTCGACGGCGCCCGGAATCCGCTTGCGCCCCGAGATCGCCGCGCTCCCCCCGTACCGGCAGGGGCGACCGGCCCCCGACGACGGCTTCAAGCTCTCGAGCAACGAGAACCCCCACGACCCCCTTCCGGGCGTGGTCGAGGCCGTCGCAGCCGCGGCCTCGACGATCAACCGGTATCCCGACGCCACCGCCCTCGCGCTCCGCGAGCGGCTCGCGGCCAGGTTCGGCGTCACCGCCGACGAGGTCATCGTGGGCGCCGGCTCGGTGTCGCTCATCGCGCAGTTCGTCCTCGCCGCGGCGGGCCCCGGCGACGAGGTCGTCTACTCCTGGCGCTCCTTCGAGGCCTACCCCGGTCTGGTCACCGTCGCGGGGGCCACGAGCGTCCAGGTCCCCAACCGCCCCGATCACGGGCACGACCTCGACGCCATGGCCGACGCCATCACCGATCGCACCCGCGTCGTCATCGTGTGCTCGCCGAACAACCCCACGGGGGTCATCGTCACGGCCGACGAGTTCGAGGCGTTCATGGCGAGGGTGCCCGCCGACCGCCTCGTGCTGCTCGACGAGGCCTACATCGAGTTCGTGACCGACGACGAGGCCGTCGACGGCAGCACGCTCCTCGGCCGCCACCCGAACCTCGTGCTGCTGCGCACCTTCTCGAAGGCCTACGGCCTCGCCGGCCTCCGGGTCGGGTACGCGATCGGGCCCGTCGCGATCCTCGACGCCGCGCGCGCGACCGCCATCCCGCTGGGCGTCACCGCGGCCTCCTCGGCCGGGGCGCTCGCCTCGCTCGAGGCCGCGGCCGAGGCCGAGCTCCTCGAACGCGTGTCCGTCATCGCCGAGCGCCGCGATCGGCTCCGGGCCGGACTCATCGCCCAGGGCTGGCCCATCCCCCAGGCGCAGGGAAACTTCGTCTGGCTGCCGACCGGTGAGCACACCGTGCACGTGGCCGATCGGTTGTTCGAGGCATCCGTGGTCGCCCGTGCTTTCCCGCCCTCGGGCATCCGGATCTCGGTCGGCGAAGAAGCCTCTGTCGAAATCCTCCTCGGGATTCTGGGTGAGCTTGTACCGACTTCACAAGAAGGGCATCCGAAGTAGCGGGTAGCGTGGAACGGTGGCCGCTCAGGAACGAGAATTCACCGCGCCGACGGTGCAACTGCTGACCCCCCAGGGCGAGCTTCGGCCGAGCCCTGAGGCCGAGGCCTACCTCCCGATCATCGAGGCGCTCGGCGACGAGGTGCTCGAGCAGTTCTACCGGGACATGACGGTGTCGCGTCGCATCGACGTCACCGGTGCCAACCTGCAACGGCAGGGCCAGCTCGCGCTCTGGGTCCCGAGCCTCGGGCAGGAGGCCGCCCAGGTCGGCTCGGCGCGCGCGGCGCGCCCGCAGGACCACATCTTCCCGTCGTATCGCGAGCACGTCGTCGGCATGATCCGCGGACTCGACCCCGTGCGCATCTTCGCGCTGCTCCGGGGTGCGACGCTCGGCGGCTGGAACCCCGCCGACAACGGCAACTTCCACCTCTACACGCTCGTGCTCGCGTCGCAGACGCTGCACTCCACGGGCTACGCCATGGGCATCCGCTTCGACGGCGCCTGCGGCACGGGAGACCCCGAGACGGATGCCGCGGTGCTGGTGTACTACGGCGACGGGGCCACGTCGCAGGGCGACGCGAGCGAGGCGCTCGTGTTCGCCTCGAGCTACCAGACCCCGCAGGTCTTCTTCGTCCAGAACAACCAGTGGGCCATCTCGGTGCCGGTGTCGCGCCAGTCGCGCAGCCCGCTGGGCCTCCGCGGCGGCGGCTTCGGCATGCCGAGCCTGCGCATCGACGGCAACGACGTCCTGGTCAGCTACGCCGCCAGCCGGGTCGCGCTCGAAGAGGCCCGCGCCGGCCAGGGGCCGACCTTCATCGAGGCCCTGACCTATCGCATGGGCGCGCACACGACGGCGGACGACCCCACCAAGTACCGCACCGACGACGAGGTGACCTACTGGGCCGAGCGCGACCCGATCTCCCGGTATCGCACGTGGCTCGAGTCCCGCGGGGCATCCGCGGAGTTCTTCGCCACGGTCGATGAGGAGGCGGCGGATGTCGCGAGCGACGTCCGCAAGCGGGCCCTCGAGTTGACCGCGCCGACGCGCGAGAAGATCTTCGCCCACGTGTACAGCGAGGCGCATCCGCTCATGGCGGAGCAGGCGGCCTGGCTCGACGCGTACGAGAACGGATTCGAGGGGGGCGCCGCATGAGCACCGATATCGAGGAGCAGTTGCAGGCCGGCGCGATCGAGCCGGCCGAGGCGCCCGAGGCGGCCGTGCCCGTCCCCGCGGCAGGCGCCGATGGCGCCGACAGCCGGGCCGGCGTGAAGGGCATCCAGACGCTCTCGATGGCCAAGGCCATCACCGCGGGCCTCCGCGAGGCGCTGCGCGCCGACGACAAGGTCCTGCTCATGGGCGAGGACATCGGCCCGCTCGGCGGCGTGTTCCGCGTCACCGAAGGGCTGCAGGCCGAATTCGGCGATCACCGGGTGCTCGACACGCCCCTCGCGGAGTCCGGCATCGTCGGCACGGCCATCGGCCTCGCGATGCGCGGGTACCGCTCGGTCTGCGAGATCCAGTTCGACGGCTTCATCTTCCCCGCGTTCGACCAGATCACGACGCAGCTCTCCCGCATGACCCTCCGGCACGACGGAACGCTCTCCATGCCGATCGTGATCCGGGTGCCGTACGGCGGTCACATCGGCTCGATCGAGCACCACCAGGAGAGCCCCGAGGCGTACTTCGCACACACGCCGGGCCTGCGCGTGGTCAGCCCGTCGAGCCCGCACGACGCGTACTGGATGATCCAGGAGGCCATCGCCTCGAACGATCCGGTGATCTTCTTCGAGCCCAAGAGCCGGTACTGGCCCAAGGGACCGGTCGACCTCGACCACTCCGGGGTGCCGCTGCACGCGAGCCGGGTCATCCGCTCCGGCACGGATGTCACGGTCGTGGGCCACGGCGCGATGATCTCGACGCTGCTCCAGGCGGCCGACATCGCGGCGGGCGAGGGCACGAGCCTCGAGGTCGTCGACCTGCGCTCGCTCTCCCCCATCGACTACGGACCGCTGCTCGAGTCGGTGCACCGCACGGGCCGGCTCGTCGTGGCGCAGGAGGCGTACGGCTCGGTGAGCGTCGGCTCCGAGATCGCGGCGACGGTCGCCGAGCGCGCGTTCTACGCGCTCGAAGCGCCCGTGCTGCGCGTCTCGAGCTTCGACACGCCGTTCCCGCCGGCCGCGCTCGAGACCGAGTACCTGCCGAGCCCCGACCGGGTGCTCGAGGCCGTCGATCGCGCGCTCGCGTACTGAGCCGCGACACGAGACCGATATGACGACGACGGCATAGACCGACTGCGAGGGTGGACGAATGACTGAGATCCGGTTCCCATTGCCCGATGTCGGCGAAGGACTCACCGAGGCCGAGATCGTGCAGTGGCGCGTCGCCCCCGGTGACGCCATCGCCCTCGACCAGGTGTTCGTCGAGATCGAGACCGCGAAGTCGCTCGTCGAGCTGCCGAGCGCGTTCGAGGGCGTCGTGACCGAGCTCCTCGTGCCGGAGGGCTCGACCGTCGACGTCGGCACCCCGATCCTCGTCGTGCAGACGGCCGACCAGTCCGCGCCCGCCGCCGTTCCCCCGACCGGAGGCCCGGTCGCCGCCCACGCCGTGAACGGCGCTGCGGCGCCGGCCGCGCCCGCTGCTGCGGCCGCGACGTCCGGCGTCGCCTCCGCCCCGCAGCCCGCCGCCACCGTCGCGTCGCACGCGCCCGCCGCATCCGAGGGCGGCGGCGCCGTGCTCGTCGGCCACGGCTCGTCCGGTCCGTCGCGCACGCGACGTCGGCAGCGGCATCCGTCGCCCGGTGGTGCCCACGAGCACCTGGCCGACGCCGCGCCGGCGCCGGCTCCGGTCGCCGTGCCCGAGCGCCCCGCCGCGGCATCCGCCCCGGCTCGCGCTGAGCCGTCGCTGCCCGTGATCGCGAAGCCGCCCATCCGGAAGCTCGCGAAGGACCTCGGCGTGGAGCTCTCGCGCGTGTCCCCGACCGGGCCGATCGGCGACATCACCCGCGACGACGTGCTCCGCGAGGCGACCCAGGCCAGCGTCTTCCGCAACATCCAGACGCCGGAGCTGCCGACCGACCGCGAAGACCGGATCCCGGTCAAGGGCGTCCGCAAGGCGATCGCCTCGGCCATGGTGCAGAGCGCGTTCCAGGCCCCGCACGTGAGCGTGTTCGTCGACGTCGACGCGACGCGCACGATGGAGTACGTCAAGCGGCTCAAGGCCTCGACCGACTTCACCGGGGTCCGGGTCTCGCCCCTGCTCATCATGGCGAAGGCGATGATCTGGGCCGTGCGCCGCAACCCGTCGGTGAACGCGCAGTGGACCGACTCCGAGATCATCGTGAAGCACTACGTGAACCTCGGCGTCGCCGCGGCGACGCCCCGCGGGTTGATCGTGCCGAACGTGAAGGAGGCGCAGGCGATGACGATGGTCGAGCTCGCGACCGCCCTCGAGCAGCTCACCCTGACGGCACGCGAGGGCAAGACCCAACCCGCCGAGATGGCGAACGGCACGATCACCGTGACGAACATCGGCGTCTTCGGCATGGACACGGGCACCCCGATCCTGAACCCCGGTGAGGTCGCCATCGTGGCGCTCGGCACCATCAAGCAGAAGCCCTGGGTCGTCGACGGCGAGGTGCGGCCGCGCTACGTGACGACGATCGGCGCCTCGTTCGACCACCGGGTGGTCGACGGCGACGTCGCGAGCCGGTTCCTGGCGGACGTCGCCTCGATCATCGAGGAGCCGGCGCTCCTGCTCGAGTAGCGGGGTTCCGCGGCCGTGCGGCCGCCAGGTCGCGCCCGGGTCAGAACCGGATCGCGTACGTGATGGACTCGCTCGTGCGCGACCGCTCCCCCATGCCGACGCGCTCGAGCACCCGACGGGCCGGCAGGTTCGCGATCTCGGCCTCGGCCGTGGCGACGAGCCCGCCGTTGGCCCGAACCAGTGCGAGCGCCTCGCCGACCACGATCTCGGCGAGGCCGCGCCCGCGCGCCGCTGGGACGAGTCCGAACGCGAACTCGATCTCGCCGTCGTCGCTGAGCGGGCCGAACAGGTTGACGCCGCCGATGGCGGCGCCCTCGTCGGGGAGTCGGACGAGGTAGGGGCCGAACGGCGCCGGATCGCCGGACATGCGCACGGCGCGGACGAACTCGCGCAGCAGCTCGGGCTCGTCGGTGAAGGAGTAGCCGCCGGCCCAGCCGTCGTGAGGGTCGACCTCGCCGGACAGGAGCCGCTCGGCGTCTTCGACGGTGAACGGATGCAACGCAAGGGAGGGGGTCGTCGTATCCACGTCGTTCATGGTGGCATGTGCGACCGACATGCGCGAGCGGTCCACCCCGAGAGTTCACAGCGACGTAACGCTGCACGTGATTTTGACAACCATTATCAATAAGCGTAGGGTCGAAGACATGCCGACCACCTCGACGCCCCGCCCGCGCCCCCGCACCATCGGCATGTTCGCAACCGCCGGCGCCGGCGTGCTCCTGCTCGCCGGATGCGCCGCGCCCGCGGCATCCGACACCGGCGACGGTCCGAAGATCGTGGCGACGACCACGCAGGTCGGCGACTTCGTGCACGAGCTCGTCGGCGACTCGGCCGAGGTCACCCAGCTCCTCTCCCCCGGCCAGAGCGCGCACAGCTTCGACCCCTCCGCGGCCCAGCTGCTGGCGCTCTCCGACGCCGACGCCGTCGTCATGAACGGCGCCGGCCTCGAGTCCTGGCTCGACGACGCGCTCGAGGCCGCCGGCTTCGACGGCGAGCTCGTCGACGCGAGCGAGGGCATCGAACTCTTCGGCACCGACGATCACGGCCATGGTGATGAGGAGGGCGACGCGCATGCCGAGGACGAGCACGCGGAACATGCCGAGGAGGAGCACGCCGAGGACCAGCATGCCGAGGACGAGCACGCCGGGCACGACCACGAGGGCGGCAACCCGCACATCTGGACGGACCCGGCGCTGGCCGTGGCGATGGTCGAGAACATCGGCGCGGGCCTCGCCGGCATCGACGGTGTCGACGCCGCGGCCCTCGAAGGCAGCCAGGCGGCCTACGTCGAGCAACTGAACGCCCTCGACGCCTGGATCGAGGAGAGCGTCTCCCCCGTGCCCGCCGACGAGCGCCTCCTCGTGACCAACCACGACGCCTTCACGTACTACATCGATGCCTACGACCTCGTGTTCGTGGGCAGCGTGATCCCGAGCTTCGACGACAACGCCGAGCCCAGCGCGCACGACATCGACGAGCTCGTCGCCGCGATCAGGGAGACGGGCACGAACGCCGTCTTCTCCGAGGCCTCCCTCTCCCCCAAGACGGCCGAGGCGATCGCGAACGAGGCCGGGGTCACGGTCTACTCGGGTCCCGACGCCCTCTACGGCGACTCGCTGGGCGAGCCCGATTCCGAGGGCGGCACGTACCTCGGCTCGCAGATCCACAACACGCGCCTGATCGTCGAGTCCTGGGGTGTCGAGCCTTCCGCCCTGCCCGACGCACTGCGATGATGACGGCATGACCGAGAACGTGGTGCGCCTCGACGACGCCACCTTCACGTACCCCGGAGGCAGTTCCGTCGGCGGGTTCGACTTCGCCATCGGGCGTGGTGAGGCGGTCGCGCTCATCGGGCCGAACGGCGCTGGCAAGTCCACGCTGCTGCGCGGGATCCTGGGACTCGTGCCGCTGACGCACGGTCGGATGAGCCTCGGAGAACCCGTCGGCGAGGCGTCAGGGCCGATGGCGGATGCCGCGGCTCGGCCGGTCACGGCGAAGCATTCCGATCGCGGCATGCTCGGATTCCTGCCGCAGAGCATGGAGTTCGACCTCGACTTCCCGATCAGCCTCGAGCAGGTCGTGATGCAGGGACGCTATCGCCGTCTGGGGCTCCTGCGGTGGCCCGGGAGAGCCGATCGGGCCGCCGTCCGCCACGCGCTCGAGACGGTCGGACTCGAGGAGCTCGCCGCCACGCGATTCGGCCAACTCTCGGGCGGGCAGCGCCAGCGCGGCCTGCTCGCACGCGCACTGGCGGCCGAGCCCGAGCTGCTGCTGCTCGACGAGCCCTTCAACGGACTCGACCAGCCGAATCGCGACGCACTCGTCGCCACCCTTCGCCGCCTGAAGCGCGACGGTGTCGCCGTGCTCGTGTCGACGCACGACCTCGAGCTCGCGCAGCAGGTCTGCGACCTCGTGCTGCTCGTGAACGGTGGCCAGTTGTCGTTCGGGCCAGTGGCGGACGTGCTCACGCTCGGCAACGTGCAGCGGTGCTTCGACGGCGTCGAGGTCGAGATCGACGAGCACACGCTGGTCGTGCCCGGCCACGAGGGCCATTGATGCCGCACTCGGCATGCAACTCCGGCGGGCGGCGGGGGAGTGGTCGCGCATGAGCCTCGGTGAGGCGCTCTTCGGCGCCTTCGCGGTGCCGTTCATGGGGCGGGCGCTCGTCGTGCTCCTCGTCCTCGCCATCGTCGCCGGCGTGGTCGGGGTGCTCGTGAACCTGCGCGGGCTCGAGTTCATCAGCGACGGGCTCACCCACGCGGTCTTCCCCGGGCTCGCGATCGGCCTGGCGATCGGGGGCACCGCGGGAGTGCTTCCGGGCGCGGCCGTGGCCGCGCTCCTCGGAGCCGTCCTCCTCACCTGGCTCGGCCGAACGGGGGTAACCACCGATGCTGGTATCGCCGTCGTGCTGACGACGACGTTCAGCATCGGCGTCATCGTCGTCTCGAGGAGCGACGACTACGCCGGCGCGCTCGAGGCCCTGCTCTTCGGCCGCGTCCTCACGATCCCGCCGAGCGAGGTGCTCCCACTCGTCGTCGTCAGCGTCCTCGCCCTGGTTCTCGTCGCACTGACGGGCAAGCAACAGCTCTTCCGCGCCTTCGACCCTGCCGGCAGCCGTGCAGCAGGGGACTCGCCGTTCGGCCTCGACCTCGGGCTCAACATCGCGGTCGCGCTCGTGGTCGTCGCGGGTGCGAGCACCGTGGGCTCGTTGCTCGTCCTGGCCTTCCTCGTCGTGCCGGGGGCCGTGGCCCGCCTCGTCTCCGTCAGGCTCTGGCTGCTCTTCCCGATCGCCGCGGTCTTCGCCGCCCTCGCATCGTGGCTCGGCCTGGCCGCGGGCTTCGCCGCGAGCGTGGGCGCGGGCGTCGACCTGCCCGCCGGGAGCACGGTCGTCGCGGTCTTCGTGCTCGGCTATGCGATAGTGCTCGGCGTCCGCCTGCTGCGCGACCGGTTCGCCCGAGGCATCCGCTCGGAGCATCGGAGCGTGGCGGGCACGGGGGAGCGGACCGCATGAGCTACTTCGAACGGGCGCTGGTCGCGGCGATCATCATCGGCGCCGTCGGCGGGTTCGTCGGCTGCCTCGTGGTCCTGCGCCGGCGCACCTTCTTCGCCCAGGCGCTCACGCACGGCACGTATCCGGGCGCCGTCGCCGCGGCGGCGCTCGGCGTGAGCGTGCCGCTCGGCGCGGCCGCGGCATCCGTCGTGCTCGTGCTCGTGATGACCGGCATCGCGCGGGTGCGCAATCAGGGTGCCCAGGTGGCAGCGGGCATCGTGCTCACGGGCGGCTTCGCGGCCGGCGCGATTCTGGCGGCGGTCGTGCCGAGCCTTCCCGTGCAGCCCGAATCCCTGCTCGTCGGCTCGATCCTCACGGTGACCCCCGCAGACATTCTGCTCGCGGCATGCGTCGGCCTGGTGGCGCTCGTGCTGGTCGTCGTCTTCGGCCGGCGCATCGTCTTCTCGACCTTCGACCAGGCCGGATTCAGGGCCGCCGGATACCGCGAATGGCCGATCGAGCTCCTCGTGCTCGGCCTGACCGCGGCGACGGTCGTCAGCGCGCTGCCCGCGGTCGGCGCGATCCTCGCGATCGCGCTCATCGCGGCGCCCGCGGCCGCCGCACGACTGGTCACGACGACCTACCGGGGCATGCTCGTGACGGCCCCGGCCATCGGTGCGGCATCCGGGGTGCTCGGCGTGCTCGCCTCGCGGGCCCTCGCGATCGCCGCCGGTCCCGCGATCGTGCTCGCCGCCACCGGCTTCCTGCTCCTGGCGCTGCTCGGTTCCAAGCTTCGCGCACTACCGTGGAGGGCATCCGCGATTCCCGTGGAGACCGCAGAGGATGCACGCACCGCATGAAGCGAAACACCTGGCAACGCGAAGCCGTTCGCGAGGCCCTCGACGACACCGAGGGCTTCATCAGCGCGCAGGCGCTGCATTCGACACTGCACGCCAGTGGCTCGCCCATCGGACTGGCCACCGTGTACCGCGCCCTCGGAGACCTCGCCTCGAGCGGCGAGGCCGACTCCCTGCAGTCACCCGAGGGCGAGGCCCTCTACCGGGCGTGCAGCACCACCGGGCACCACCATCACCTGATCTGCCGCAACTGCGGTCTCACGGTCGAGATCGCCGCCGACGAGGTCGAGGCCTGGGCCAAGGGGGTCGCGGCCGAGCACGGCTTCACCCAGGCCGCTCACGTCGTCGACGTGTTCGGCCTGTGCGCGAACTGCACGAAGCTCGTCGTCGCCGACGGCGCCGACTCGAAGGTCGAGGCCGACCGGGGCTGAGGCCGGCCTGGACGGCAGGCCGACCGGGGCTGAGGCCGACCGGGACGGCTCGAGCAGACCGGTCGAGCCCTAGGCGTGATGCCGCACGCGCACCCAGACGGGCGGATGCGGCATCCGATGTTCTCGGTAGAGCCGATTCGCGAACGGCGCCCAGATGATCACGGCGATGCCGACACCGACGAGGAGCCCGCCGAGCGTGTCCGAGATCCAGTGCGCGCCGAGGTAGGTGCGGCTGAACATCATGAGCAGCGTGTACACGGCCCCCGTCACCCAGACCCAGGTGCGCAGGAAGATCAGGCCGAGCGCCGCGGCCGTCACGGCCGCATTCGCGCTGTGTCCTGAGGGGAACGACCCGAAGTCGGGCTGCACCAGGATCTCCTCCGGCCGCGGACGCGCGACGATGACCTTGATGACGCGCGTCACGGTGGCACTCGCGATGGTCGCCAACAGGTAGTAGCCGGCGGCCCACGGCCTTCGGAACAGCAGGAGCCCGCCGATGACCAGGGCCGGAACCGCGAAGGTCGAGAGGAGGCCGCCGCCGACGGCGTTGAACACGAGGGCGGGCGTCGTGAGCCAGTCGGCCCGGTTGGCGGCGAGACCGGCCATGAACTCGACCTCGAATCCGAACGGCTTGTCCTGCCCGCGATAGACGAGCACGAGCGCCAGCACGGTGACCAGGGCGAGCGCGGCGCCGCCCGACACGACGGGCCAGAAGCGGGCCACCCGCACGGCTGCGGGAGCGGTGGAGGCGGGGCTCGGCGCGTGCGGCTCGGAGTCGTGGGCCGGCCCCTGCCGGTCGCCGCGCGGGGTGCCGTCATCGGGCGACTGCTCGTCCATGCCGCTCACTCCGACCGGTCGCGCTCCGGCGCCCCGGTCGCCTCCGACGAGCGGGCTTCGGATGCCTCCACCTCGGCGGGGGTCCCGACCCGCACGGTGCGCCAGGTGTCGACCGCGATCACGAGGCCGAGCACGACCAGCGACAGCGCGATCGATGCGAGGGCATCGGTCGCCCAGTGGTAGCCGAGGTAGATGCGGCAGGCGGCGGTGAGCAGCACGATGACGGATGCCCCGACGAAGGCG
Source organism: Agromyces salentinus (assembly GCF_009749395.1). Taxonomy (GTDB): domain Bacteria; phylum Actinomycetota; class Actinomycetes; order Actinomycetales; family Microbacteriaceae; genus Agromyces; species Agromyces salentinus. Next base: position 294,649 of record NZ_WBIR01000006.1, on the reverse strand, counting down.
AGCACGGTGATCACGGGCCGGCGGTGCCGCGAGAACACGAGGTACGTCGTGATGAAGAGGAAGTCGGCCACGCCCATCACGTGGCCTGAGGGGAACGACGAGGTGTGGTCGATCTCGAGCATCATGTCGCCGACCGGCGGACGCTCTCGCGAGATGACGGGGGCCAGGACCTGCACGATGATCACGCCGAGGAGCATGCCCCCGGCGAGCAGCAGGGGCCGCCACGCGTGCTTGGCCAGGAGGCCCCAGGTGACCGTCGTGACGAGGATGATGACGGGCATCGCGATCGGGCCGAAGACGGTGGCGAGCACCGTCATGACTACGGTGAGCCACTCGGCGTGGCTGCCGTCGAGCCAGCGCTCGACGGGGGCGTCGACCATGGACACGTCGTCGGCCTCGAGCACGGAGTCGAAGATGAAGAGGAACGCCGCGAGGCCCGCGACGATGAGCAGGGCGGCCACGATGAAGAGGTTTCGCTTCGCGGAGGCCGGCAGGACGCGCTCCTCCACCATGAATCGCTCGTGGAAGCGGCGCAGCTTGCCGGGTCGCTCGGTGGTCTCGGTCATGTCGGGCCTCTCAGCCGCGGCCCGCTCGGGCGTCGGGATCGGCCCCTTCACCGTACGGCCGCTCCGCCGCAGCGCTGAGGCATTGCGCGTGGCGAGGCGAACTGCTAGCCCTCGTCTCGGACCCATCGGTCACGCCGAACTGGCGGACCGGAAACTCCCGGTCAGAGGCGCATTCCTTCGAACTGATTTGGCGAGCGACGCGCGAGCGGCATACGGTTGACGACGGCCCTCACGGGCCGAACAACCCAGTCCGCGCCCCTGGCGGATGCCGCCTCGGCGGACGTTCCACCGGGTCGTACGGTTCTGCGCGTGGTGCACCGCCCCGATGGCGATGCGCGCTGGAACCGGGATTCGCACGACGTGCCGTCGCGCTTGAGTCCCGGATTCCCGGATCGCCGGAACCCGGCCGTGACGCGTGCGCACAGCGATGCCCTGCACCCGGCCTCGATGGTCTGCATGCGCGCCCTTGGAGCACCCTGCGATGTCCGAACATCACAGCACGAACCCGCCTGCCCTCGAGGTCAGGAACCTCACCAGATTCTTCGGTCGGAAGCCGTCGGAGGCGCTCGAACGGCTGAGAGCCGGGGCCTCGCGCGAGGACCTCGCCGGCCTCGGCACCGCCGCGGTGATCGACGTCGACTTCGATGTCCGCCAGGGCGAGATCTTCGTCGTCATGGGCCTGTCGGGTTCCGGCAAGTCGACGCTCATCCGGATGCTGAACGGTCTCGTCGAGCCGACGGTCGGTTCGGTCTCCGTCATGGGCCACCCGATCACGGGCGTCGGCGCTGCGAAGCTCCGTGAGGTGCGCCGCACGCACATCGCGATGGTGTTCCAGCACTTCGCCCTGCTCCCGCACCTGAACGTGCTCGACAATGCCGCGTACGGCCTCGAGGTGCAGGGGGTGCCGCTCGCCGAGCGCCGCGCGAAGGCCGAGCGCGTGCTCGACCGCGTCGGCCTCGGCGGCTGGGGCGAGAAGCTCCCCTCCGAACTGTCCGGCGGCATGCAGCAGCGCGTCGGCCTCGCCCGAGCGCTGGCCGCCGACGCCGACATCCTCCTCATGGACGAGGCGTTCAGCGCGCTCGATCCGCTCATCCGCCGGGAGATGCAGGAGCAGCTCATCGAGCTGCAGCAGGAACTCGGCAAGACCATCGTGTTCATCACCCACGACCTCAACGAGGCGATGTTCCTCGGCGATCGCATCGCGGTCATGCGCGACGGCCGCGTCGTGCAGATCGGGTCGGCCGAGGAGATCCTCACCGACCCCGCCGACGACTACGTGGCCCAGTTCGTGCAGGACGTCGACCGCGCGCGGGTACTGACCGCCGGCAACGTGATGGAGGCGCCGCGCGCCGTGGCATCCGCGTCGGCAGGACCGCGCGCGGCCCTCCGCGCGATGCGCGACCTCCAGACCTCCATGGTCTACGTCGTGGCATCCGGCCGGCGCCTCGTGGGCGTCGCCCACGACCGGGACGTGCTGCGACTCGTGCGGCGCGGGGAACGATCGCTCGAGGGCGCGATCACCGACGACTACGCCGCCGTCGGACCGGACGTGCTGCTCAGCGACCTGCTCGAGAGCTCGGTCGAGCAGGCGCTGCCCCTCGCCGTCGTCGACGAGGAGGGCCGGCTCCTCGGCGCGGTGCCCCGCGTGACGCTGCTCGCCGCCCTCGGCAACGTCTCGACGGACACCGCGGAGCTCCAGGCACTGCAGACGCCCGCGACCGTCTCGGCCGAGGTCATGAACGCGACCCTGCGAGAGACCGCGGCCGCGGCGCCGCCGGACATCCCGCAGCAGGTCGGCGAACCCACCGCGTTCGAGGGGAGCCGCGCGTGAACGACCTCGACTTCCGCCTCCCGCTCGGCGACCTCGCCGAGGGGTTCATCGACGTGCTCACCGACACGCTCGGCTGGTTCTTCCAGATCGTCCGCGCCGTCTTCCTCGCCTTCTACGACGCCGTCGAGTTCGTCCTGGTCACCCCGCCGTTCTGGCTCGTGATCCTCGCGCTTGCCGCGGTCGCCTGGGCGGTGAAGGGCTGGAAGCTCGCCGTCGGCACCGCGATCGGCCTCCTCGTGATCGTCGGCGTCGACCAGTGGGAGCACGCGATGGAGTCGCTCGCCCTGGTACTCGTCGCGAGCACGATCGCCATCGCGATCGCCGTGCCCGTCGGCATCTGGACCGCCCGCTCGGAGCTCGCCTCCAAGCTCGTGCGGCCGGTGCTCGACTTCATGCAGACCATGCCCGCGTTCGTGTACCTTATCCCGGCGCTGATCCTCTTCCGCGTCGGCGTCGTGCCCGGCATCGTCGCCACGATCGTGTTCGCGATGGCGCCCGGCGTGCGGCTCACCGAGCTCGGCATCCGCGGCGTCGACCGCGAGGTCGTCGAGGCCGGGCACGCGTTCGGGGCGTCGCCCGCCCGCATCCTGCGCCAGATCCAGCTGCCCCTCGCGATGCCGAGCATCATGGCCGGCGTCAACCAGGTCATCATGCTCTCGCTCTCGATGGTCGTCATCGCCGGCATGGTCGGCGCCGGCGGGCTCGGCGGTGACGTGGTCGCCTCGCTCAACCGCATCGACGTCGCCCTCGGATTCGAGGCGGGCCTCTCGGTGGTGATCCTCGCGATCATCCTCGACCGCATCACGGGGGCGCTCGGTGCCGGCCGCGGTCGCGGAGCCGGGCGCCGCGCCCGGACGAACTCGCCAGCGGATGCCGGAACGGGCACCACGCCGGCAGACCCGTCGCGTGAACGCGCGGCGCTCCCCAACACCCGCGACCCACAGCTCGCGGGAGGAAAGGAAACACCATGAAGAAGTCCACGCTCACCGGAGGCCTCGCGCTCGGCGCGGCATCCGCCCTGCTGCTCGCCGGATGCTCGGCCGGAGGCGCCGGCGACGCCGGCGAGGCGCTCGAGAACGGCGACCGGAAGGACGTCACCATCGCCGTGTTCAACGGCTGGGACGAGGGCGTCGCGGCCAGCGAGCTCTGGAAGGCCGTGCTCACCGAGCAGGGCTACGACGTCGAGCTCGAGTACGCCGACCCGGCGCCCGTCTACAGCGGCCTCGCGAGCGAGGACTACGACGTGACGCTCGACACGTGGCTGCCGATCACGCACGCCGACTACGTCGAGGAGTACGGCGAGGACATCGTCGACCTCGGGGCCTGGAACGACGAGGCGAAGCTCACCATCGCCGTGAACGCGGATGCCCCGATCGACTCGCTCGACGAACTGGCCGACAACGCCGACCTGTTCGGCAATCGCCTCGTCGGCATCGAGCCCGGCTCGGGCCTGAACCGGGTCACGAGCGAGGAGGTCATCCCGGGCTACGGCCTCGAGGACCTGGAGTACCTCACGAGCTCGACGCCCGCGATGCTCTCCGAGCTGACCGCGGCCACCGATGCGGGCGAGAACATCGCCGTGACGCTCTGGAGCCCGCACTGGGCCTACGACGCGTTCCCGATCAAGGACCTCGCGGACCCGCAGGGCGCGCTCGGCAGTGCCGAGGGCATCCACTCGTACAGCTCGGCCTCGTTCGAGGAGACCCACCCGACGCTCGCCGGCTGGCTGCAGGCCTTCACGATGGACTCCGAGCTGCTGTACTCGCTCGAGAACGCGATGTTCAACGAGAACGACTCCGACGACTACGCGCCCGTGGTCGAGCAGTGGATCTCCGAGAACCAGGAGTACGTCGACTCGCTCACGGCCTGATCCGAGCAGGACGAGCACGTCGAATACGACGAGCACGAGCGGATGCCGCGGCGCAGCGTTGCTGCCCGCGGCATCCGTCTGCCCGCGGCATCCGCGTGGCCTGCCCGGCGGTCGGCCCCCAGGCCTCAGTGCGTGAAGGCCACCACCTGGCCCTCGACCGGCATCGGGGATTCGAGGGCGTCGAGGTACGCGACCGACTCCTGGATGTCGAGCACGAGCGACTCGGCGAGGTTGCGGCTCAGCCCGTTGCGCACCACGATGCGCTGCACGACGAGGTCGGAGATGTCGTCGGGCATCGGGTAGGCCGGGATCAGCCAGCCCTTCAGGCGCAGGCGCTCCGACAGGTGGTAGAGGTTCCACTTGTCCGTGTGCCCGGGCGTGAGCTGCCAGGCGAACACCGGGATGTCGGTGCCGTCGTTCCACAGGTCGAACGCGTCCATCTTGCCGATCTCGCCGGAGAGGTAGACGGCGACGTCCTGCGAGGCCTGCTGCACCTTGCGGAAGCCGTCCCACCCGAGGCGGAGGAACAGGTAGTACTGGAGCAGCACCTGGGCGCCCGGCCGCGAGAAGTTGAGCGCGAAGCTCGGCATGTGCCCGCCGAGGTAGGTCACGTCGAAGACGAGCTCCTGGGGCAGGTCCTCGACCGTGCGCCAGACCACCCAGCCGAGACCGGGGTAGACGAGGCCGTACTTGTGCGCGGACGTGCTGATCGAGACGACGCGCTCGACCCGGAAGTCCCACTCGAGCTCGGGCTGGAGGAACGGGGCGACCATGCCGCCGGATGCCCCGTCGACGTGGATCTTTACGTCGAGTCCGGTCTCGGCCTGGATCCGGTCGAGGGCGGCGGCGATCTGCGCGATCGGCTCGTACATGCCGGTGTACGTGACGCCCATGATGCCGACGACGCCGATGGTGTTCTCATCGACGTACTTCTCGAGGTCGTGGCCGTCGAGCACCTTGTGCTCGTCGCTGATCGGCACGTACCTGGCCTCGACGTCGAAGTAGTTGCAGAACTTCTCCCAGCACACCTGCACGGCGCTCGAGAGGATCAGGTTCGGCTTCTCGGTCGACTTGCCCTCGGCGCGACGCGCGAGCTGCCACCGCCGCTTCAGGGCGAGGCCGCCGAGCATGCAGGCCTCCGACGAGCCGATCGTGGAGGTGCCGATGGCGCCCTCGGCGCTCGGGGCGTTCCAGAGGGTGGCGATCATCTTCCAGCAGCGCGTCTCGATCGCCGCGGTCTGCGGGTACTCGTCCTTGTCGACCATGTTCTTGTCGGCCGACTCGGCGTACAGCTTCGTCGCGAACGGGTCCATCCACGTGCCGACGAAGGTCGCCAGGTTCAGGCGCGCGTTGCCGTCGAGCATCGACTCGTCGTGCACGACCTGGTAGGCGGTCTCGGGCAGTGACTCGCGGTCGGGCAGTCGGTTCAGCGGGAAGTCGGTGGCTTCGCCCTCTCGCGCGAAGATCGGGTTCAGTTGATTGCTGTCCCCGATGCCCGAGAATCCCCGGGTCGGGCGATCGGTCCGGTTCGGTGCGCCGTCGCCGCTCGCCGCGTTCGATCGAGGCGTGAGATCCGTCATGTGCTTCCCCCTGTGTCCTGCTCCGTCATTGCGTCGAACTGAGCGCGCCGGAGACGGCGGGGGTCGGGTGTCGATCCCCCAACAGACGGCCCAATCACCGAGTGTGGCCCTTGGGTGACAGGCCGTCAATAGGTCGGACACCCCCGGGATCGGGCTGAGTATGGTGGGACCGGCGGGCCGCGGGAGGTCGTGATCCCGGAGGCCGCCGACGCGGCGTCTGCCGCCTGGGCGAAGGGCGACCTGAATGCGAGCGGATGTCCCGACGAGCACTCCTCCCGGAAGCGTGGCCGGCGGCAGCGATGCCGGGCGCCGGCAGCTCAGGCTCCGGCGCGAGGCGTGGGGCTTCGCGATCGGCTCCCTCTGCTTCTTCGTGGGCGCCCTCCCCTGGTATGCCGCGTGGGTCGGCGCGGTCGGTGCCGCGGCCACGTTCGTCGTGGGCTCCGTCTTCTTCACGCTGGCCGCGTTCATCCAGCTGAGCCTCAGCGGGCGACGCATCCCGCGGCGGGGCACCAACCGGGCCGACCGCTGGGACTGGTGGGCGGCGGCCGTGCAGTTCGCAGGCACGCTCCTCTTCAACATCAGCACCGCGGCCGCGCTCGCCGCGGCGCTGGCCGACCCGGAGCGCCTCGGGGCCGGGTGGCGGCCCGACGCCTGGGGATCCGCCGCCTTCCTGGTCTCGAGCGCCTTCGCGGTCGTGGCGACCAAGGATCGCGGCTCGCTGTGGGACCGGCATTCGCGGACCTGGCACGGCACATGGCTGAACCTGCTCGGCTCGATCGCCTTCGCGGCCTCGGCCGTCGGGGCCTACGTGGTGCCGCAGACGGACACGCTCGTGAGCGCGTTCTGGGCCAATCTCGGCACGATCATCGGCGCGCTCTGCTTCCTCGCCGCGGCGCTGCTCTCGCGACGCGCGATCGGCCCGAAGGCCCCGGTCCAGGTCGAGAGCCGGGACTAGTCGACGTTGTGCCGCAGGTACTCGCGCACGAGCTTCTCGGGAGCGGTGGCCGCCCACGCCTCGGCGACGACCTCCGAGAGCCGGCGCCGTGGGATGCGATCGAGGTGCACGAGCACCGTGGCGTAGCCGTCGAAGTGCGGTGTCGTGAAGAACACCGACGGGTCCTCGGTGGTGAGCGCGAGCTTCACGGCCTCGTCCTCGGTCTTCGCCGCCAGCACCGGGCCGCGCTGTTCGGCGATGCCGAGGGAATCGAGGTCCGCGCGGCGCAGCGGCCGTTCCAGCACGAACGCCTTCGCCCGCACCTTCCATTCGAGCTTCCCGCGCGAGGAGACGTGCTCGCTCGCCTCGGGGAGGCTCAGCGCGAGCTCGCGCACGTCGTCCCAGGTCGCCATGCGCGTCAGGCTACGCCTCCGGATGCCCCGGCGCAGCACCGGAGGCACGACGTCGCGCACGCGGCATCCGCTCGATTCGGCCGTCATCGGCCTCTCTGGTAGGCTGTTCCTTTGGCTGGGCACTCCACTGTCCAGACCGCGACACTCCCCTTCCAGACTCCGCGAGAAATCGCGGGCCTCGGCGTGGGGAGGGTCAGCAGACAAGAGACCTTGGGAGGGGCATCCGCCCCTCGGTATTGGAGGAAAGACCAATGGCAGCAGTGTGCCAGGTGACTGGAGCCGTTCCCGGCTTCGGCCACAACATCTCGCACTCGCACCGCCGGACGAAGCGCCGCTTCGACCCGAACGTGCAGAAGAAGACCTATTACGTGCCGTCGCTTCGTCGTAACGTCACCCTGAACGTGTCCGCCAAGGGCATCAAGGTGATCGACGCCCGCGGCATCGAGACGGTCGTCAAGGACATCCAGGCTCGTGGGGTGAAGCTCTAATGGCGAAGCAGCAGGACATTCGTCCCATCATCAAGCTCCGTTCGACGGCCGGCACCGGGTTCACGTACGTGACCCGCAAGAACCGTCGCAACAACCCCGACCGTCTCGTGCTCAAGAAGTACGACCCCGTGGTGCGCAAGCACGTCGACTTCCGAGAGGAGCGCTAAGACATGGCGAAGAAGAGCAAGATCGCGCGCAACGAGCAGCGCAAGGTGATCGTCGACCGCTACGCGGCGAAGCGCCTCGAGCTGAAGAAGGCCCTGATCGACCCGAACGGCACCGACGAGAGCCGCGAGGCCGCTCGCGTGGGCCTGCAGAAGCTGCCCCGCAACGCCTCCCCGATCCGCGTCCGCTCGCGCGACGCGATCGACGGCCGCCCCCGCGGTGTCCTCACGAAGTTCGGCGTCTCGCGCGTCCGCTTCCGTGACATGGCGCACCGTGGCGAACTGCCCGGCATCACCAAGTCGAGCTGGTAAGGCCTAGCCTCACCGCTTCCTGAAGAGAGGCGTCCCGGATCTCCGGGGCGCCTCTCTTCTGCGTTCCGGAGGCCCTCCGCGCGCGTATCGCGCGTCGAACGGGGTCGGCGACGCCGCTCTCCGGCGTCGCCGGGCCGGCGCCCCAGACGGCGTCCGCGGTCTCCCGGTCGAGCGCCCGCGGCATCCGACACGCCGGGCCGAGTTGCTCGAAAAGGCCGGAAATCCGCGAGTTTCCGGGGTTCTCTGCTACATTCGAGGCGGCCCGATCGGCCACGGGGGCGGTTGAACGATCGTTCCCGAGAACTCACAATGCTGTACAGAACAGCGAAGGTCCGAGGAGGACATTCAATGGCTGACAAGTCGCTCAACAAGACCGAGCTCGTCGCGAAGGTCGCTGCGTCGACCGGACAGAGCCAGGCCACCGTCGACGCCGTTCTCGGCGGCCTCTTCGAGGCGTTCGCAGAGGCCGTCGGCTCCGACACCAAGGTCTCGATCCCGGGCTGGCTCGCCGTCGAGCGCACCTCGCGCGCCGCGCGCACGGGTCGCAACCCGCAGACCGGTGCCGAGATCCAGATCCCGGCCGGTCACTCGGTCAAGATCTCGGCCGGCTCGAAGCTGAAGGCCGCCGCGAAGTAGTCTCCGCGACATCGAAGGGCGTCCGGCTCCGGCCGGGCGCCCTTCGTCGTTCCCGGCGGCCGCTCGCCGCCGTGCGGATGTGCCGGATTCCGGAGTTCCGGCCCGACGCGCCGCGCCAGAGGCCACGACACGCGGTCAGTCGTCGAGAAGTCCGGAATTCGGCACGAGCGGATGCCGCGGCGCGGGCCTCGCCCCGACCGAGGCGCCCGCGGGCGCGGCCCGGGCCGTAACCGCCTGTGGGCTGGCGGAGCCCCGCCGACGCGTAGGCTTGTCCGGTGCCCCGCTCCGTCCGCGTGTTCGGCCCTGCCGTCCTCATCGTCGCCGCGCTCGCGGCGACGGTCGCGGCGCTCGCGTACGGCGGGGGAGCGGCGCCGCAGCTGATCCAGGACCCGGGGGCCTTCTCCCGGTGGGGCCTGCCGATCGCGAAGCTGTTCGTCAACCTCGGCGCGGCCGGCATGATCGGCTCCCTCGTGCTCGCCGTGTGGGCGCTCGCCCCGAAGCGACGCGAGTTCGATGTCGCGCTCGACGTGGCTGCGGCATCCGCTGCGGTGTTCACGGTCGCGAGCGCGGTCACCGGCCTGCTGACCTTCCTCGTGGTGACCGGCGTGCCGCTGAGTCTCGGCGACACCTTCGGGGCCCAGCTCGGGCAGTTCCTCACGTCGATCCCGCTCGGGCAGTCGTGGCTGACCACCACGCTCATGGGTGCGGCCGTGACGGTGCTCTGCTTCGCGGTGCGCAACCACACGGCGGTGCTCTTCGTCACGGTGCTCTCGGTGGCCTCGCTCATCCCGATGGCGCAGCAGGGGCACGCGGCGGGCACGGCCGGCCACGCCGCGGCGATCACCGCGCTCGGGCTGCACCTCATCTTCGCGGGCGTCTGGCTCGGCGGCCTGCTCACGATCGTGCTCCTGCGCCGCGAACTCGACGCGAAGCGCCTCCCGATCGTGCTCGCGCGGTACTCGACCGTCGCCCTCATCAGCTTCATCGTCGTCGCGGTGTCGGGGTACGCGAGCGCCGCGCTCCGCATCGGCACGTGGGACCAGCTCGCGAACCAGTACGGCGTGCTCGTCATCGTGAAGGTGCTCGCGCTGCTCGCGATCGGCGGGTTCGGCGCCCTGCAGCGCCGGTACCTCATCGGGCGGATGTCGCGAGGCGGGTCCTCCGGCGTGCGGGAGTTCTGGCTCATCGTCGTCGGCGAGCTCGTGTTCATGGGCATCGCCTCCGGTGTCGCCGCGGCGCTCGCGCGCACCGCCACCCCGGTGGGGGAGGAGCCGGGCACGATCGCACGCACGCCCGCCGAGATCCTCACCGGTGAGCCGCTGCCGCCGTGGCCCGAGCTGTGGCGGTACTTCACCGAGTGGAACCTCGACCTGCTCTGGATCTTCGCGTGCGGGTTCGGCATCTTCTTCTACGTCGCCGGCGTGTGGCGCCTGCGACGCCGCGGCGACGCCTGGCCCGTGTACCGCACGGTGCTCTGGGTCGCCGGCATGCTCCTGCTCGCATACGTCACCAACGGCGGCGTGAACGCGTACGAGCAGTACCTGTTCTCGGCGCACATGGCGGCGCACATGGTGCTGACGATGGCGGTGCCCGTCCTGCTCGTGCCCGGGGCTCCGGTCACGCTCGCGGCGCGCGCCATCCGTGCCCGGAAGGACGGTTCGCGAGGCGGACGCGAGTGGATCCTGCTCGCCGTGCACTCGAAGTTCGCGGGTTTCATCGCGAACCCGCTGGTCGCGGCCGCGCTGTTCGCGGGATCGCTCTGGGTCTTCTACTTCACCCCTCTCTTCCGCTGGACGATGGTCGACCACCTCGGCCACGAGTGGATGATCGTCCACTTCCTCATCACGGGGTACCTCTTCGTGCAGTCGCTCATCGGCATCGACCCGGTGCCCTACCGGCTCCCGTACCCGTTCCGCCTCGTGCTGCTGCTCGGCACGATGGCCATGCACGCGTTCTTCGGCCTCGCGATCATGTCGAGCACCGGCCTGCTCCTCGCCGACTGGTACGGCGCGATGGGCTGGGGCACCGACGCCCTCATCGACCAGCAGACCGGGGGCGGCATCGCGTGGTCGATCGGCGAGATCCCGACCGTGGCGCTCGCGATCACCGTGGCCATGCAGTGGCGTCGCAGCGACCAGAAGGAGTCCAAGCGCCACGACCGGCACGCCGACCGCACCGGCGACGCCGAGCTCGAGGCGTACAACGCGCGGCTCGCCGCCATCGCGGAGCACGACCGGCGCGGCTGAGCACGACCGACCGCGGCTGAGCGCGGGCCTGCGGCTGAGCGCGGACCTGCGGCTGAGCGAGGCCGGAGCCCTGAGCGCGGCCGGAGCCGCTGCCGATCCGGTCTTCAGCCGGTCTGCTGCAGCTGGATCGCGATGCTGCCGTCGGGCCTGATCGTCGTCGTGAGGGCCACCTTGAACGGCCGGTCCTCCTCGAGCTGCGAGATCTCACCGTCGAAGAGGGACTGCACCTCGACGGAGATGTGCGCGACGCCGTCGGTCGGCGGCATCTCGAACGCGCTCTCGCCCGCCGCGAGCGTGACGGGCGGGTAGCCCACGATCGACCATGCCGGATCGCCGATGACGCGGTCGTCGATCTCGATGCCGAAGGGGCAGTTGGCGGGCTGCAGCACGGGCTGCGTGGCGCACTCGTCGAGGTACGTGTCGACCTGGGCCTGGACGCGCTTGACGAAGTCCGCCGTCGGCTGGGCGTCGACGGTCACCGGAGCCGTCTTGGCCGGCTCGAGCTCCACCGTCACCGGGATGGCCTCGAGCAGGGTGTCGGCGTACCCGAACTCGTAGACGGCGGGTGCGATCGCGAGGTAGGGAGCGGTCTGGGTGAACGCGGCGAGCTCGTCGCCGGTCTTCGTGGCGCGGGTGTCGAGCGTGAGGGTCCCGACGGTGAACACGGGGTTGTGCTCCGCGGTCACGTCGACGACCGTGATCGGGCTGGTGACGAACTCCCACCGGTTGAGGAGGCCGTAGAGCGGCTCGATGGGGCGAACGTCGAACGTCGACTCCAGGATGGACGTGCCGAGCCGGTAGCTCACCGACACCGAGTGGGTGCCGTCCTCGTTGGCGGCGTCCTGCACGATCTGCACGTCTTCGGGGCCGGCTTCGATCACCCCCGATCGCAGCATCGCGCTGGAGACGTCGGCGGGCAGGCCCATGGCGGCGATGTCGTCGGCGTCGAGGGCGACGCCGGGGGTCGTCGTGGCCGTCGCCATGTCGTCCTCGGCCACCGCCTCGAGGTAGCGCTGCACGAAGTTCGCGGCACCGTACGTCGTCTGGTTGAGCCCGCCGAGGGCGGCCAGGAATGCGCTGCCGAGCAGCAGGGCGAGTCCGGCCCACCCGGCGATCGCCAGCACGGAGAGCCGGCCGCTGCGAACCCCGGCCCCAGTCACCTCGACAGTCTAAACGGGGGCGGATGCCATGAGCAGAACGTACGCGCCCGCGGCGTCGAGCGGCCGCCGGCGCCCGCGGCGCGGCATCCGCTCGCTCGAGGTCGCCACCGCTCGTCCACAGCCGAGGACGGAAGCGGATGCCCCACACCCCGGGGGCCCGGCGGCGGCGTCGCGCGCCCGCGCGGCTACAGTTGGATCGCGCCGACCGGCGGCGCGCGAGACCGGAGTACCCGTGGCCCCCCTGACCCTCACCCGCGAGCAGTCCGCGGTCTTCGAGGCGATCGAGGGAACGCGCGACCACGTGTTCGTCACCGGCCGAGCCGGTACCGGCAAGTCGACGCTGCTCAACCACCTCAACTGGAACACGCAGAAGCAGATCGTGATCTGCGCGCCCACGGGCGTGGCGGCGCTGAACGTCGGCGGGCAGACGATCCACTCGCTGTTCCGGTTGCCGATCGGGGTCATCGCCGACCACGAGATCGAGCAGAACGACGCGGTGCGCAAGATCCTGAACGCCATGGACACGCTCGTCATCGACGAGATCTCCATGGTGAACGCCGACCTGATGGACGCGATGGACCGGGCGCTCCGCCAGGCGAGGCAGCGCAGGCACGAGCCCTTCGGCGGCGTGCAGGTCGTGCTGTTCGGGGATCCGTACCAGCTGGCTCCGGTGCCGGGCGACGGCGACGAGCGGGCGTACTTCGCCGACACGTACGACTCGATGTGGTTCTTCGACGCGAAGGTCTGGCGCGAGACGGGCCTGCGCATCTTCGAGCTCGACGAGGTGCACCGCCAGCACGACGACGAGTTCAAGTTCATGCTGAACGCCGTGCGCCACGGGCGCGTGACGGCCGAGATCGCCGGAGTGCTGAACGCGGTCGGCGCCCGGCGCCCAGTGCCCGAGCACGGCGCCATCACGCTCGCGACCACGAACGGCACCGTCAACCGCATCAACGCCACGCAGCTGCATCGCCTCCCGGGCCACTCCAAGGCGAACGAGGCCGAGGTCGCCGGTGACTTCGGCGGGCGGGCCTACCCGGCCGACGAGCGGCTCGAGCTCAAGGTCGGCGCCCAGGTCATGTTCCTCCGCAACGACACCGCGATCGGCCCCGACGGGCAGCGTTGGGTCAACGGCACGATCGGCACCGTGGTCGAACTCGATCGCGACGTCCGCGTCGACGTCGACGGCGAGGTCCACGACGTCGAACCGGCCACCTGGGAGAAGTACAAGTACTCCTGGGACCCGACGCGCAAGAAGCTCGAGCGCCAGATCGTGGCGGAGTTCACCCAGTTCCCGTTGCGCCTCGCGTGGGCGGTGACCATCCACAAGTCCCAGGGGGCGAGCTACGACTCGGCCATCGTCGACCTCGGCCCTCGGGTGTTCAGCCCCGGGCAGACGTACGTGGCGCTCAGCCGGCTCACCTCGCTCGACGGGCTGTACCTCAGTCGACCCCTGCGGCCGAGCGACATCATCGTCGATCCGGCGGTCGAACGCTTCATGTCGGGCGCCGAACGCGAGATCGGCAGCGCCTGACGTTTTCCCCAGGAGCGTCGGGTTAGAATCGCGTCGACACAGCTAGGGGTGCGAGTGGGTGATCGCAGGGGGCTTACCCGGCGCAGATGGGGATCTGTCGCCGCGGCGTCCGTCGTGCTCGCGCTCGGACTCGGCCTGCAGGGCTGCTCCTTCGGTCCCGACGAGGCCGCCGCGCAGTTCGACTCGGTCGACGGCCGGCTGCCGGAGGACACCGGCGCCGCGCTCACCGGCGTCCTCGAGCAGGCGATCGCCCTGAGCGGTGCGAGCGGCGGGGTCGCGGGGGTGTGGGCACCGTGGGCCGGCTCGTGGACCGCGGCATCCGGGACGGTCTCGTTCGATGAGGGCGCCGACAAGGTCACGACCGACACGCCCTTCCGCATGGGCACGATCACGTCCGAGGTGACGTGCACCGCCGTGCTGAAGCTCGCCGACGCCGGCCGGCTCGACCTGGGCGATGACATCGCCGAGGACGTCGACTGGATTCCGGGCCTCGAGGGCGTGACCTACGAGGAGCTCTGCCGGCACACGTCGGGCATCGCCGACTACTACCCGCACCTCGAGAACGTCTTCGTGTCCAACCCCGAGCGTCCGTGGTCCGAGAACGAGCTCGTCGCCGCGGCGATGGCGCTTCCCCGCACGGGTGAGGCCGGCGAGCAGGTGCGGCCGTCCCGAACGGGCGTGCTCCTGGCCGGAATGGGCGCAAAGCGCGTGACGGGCCAGTCGTGGAACGACCTCGCCCGGGGCGAGGTGCTCGGCCCGCTCGGCATGGAGTCGACGGCGATCCCGGCCCCGACCTCGGTCGGCTCCGGCGTGCTCGGGGCCTACTCGGCGGCCGTGAACCCCGATGGCAAGCTCGACTGCAAGATCAGGTACGACGACTCCAGGCAGTCGAGCTCGATCGGTGGGTCGGCCGCGGGCGCGACCACGACCCTCGGCGACCTCCGCCGCTTCAGCGAGGCGTTCGCGACGGGGTCGCTGCTCTCTGAGAGCATGGCGGCGAAGCAGTGGAAGACGCACCCGGTCGGCGGCGACGCCCCGAGCTGGGTCGAGGCCGGCATCGGCGGCCAGAGTTACGGACCCATGCGCGGCGATGCCGGCGAGACCGCCGGCGCCCTGACGGCCGCCTTCACCGACCCCGAGAGCGGGCTGACGGTCGTGGTCGCCCTGAACAACTCGTCCCCTCCTCCCGGATTCGTCCGCGAGGTCGCGTTCGCGCTCGCCTCGATCGGGTCGAAGGCTGCGCCCGCGGAGGGCCGCGACGCCCCCATCATCGAGCTGCCCTGGTCGCTCGAGCAGGCCACGGCGAAGATGCAGGAATCCGCGCCATGCGCCGACGTCGCCGTGGAGACCACCCTCCCGGCGCCGGCCGCCGCGAAGTAGGCGCCCGCACGCTCGCCCTCGGCGCAGGCCGGGTCTCCCGCCGAGGAACCGCCGCGGTTCGTCGCCGCTGCTGCACGCCGTCCATCCGCCGCGGGCGAGGGGCCGCAGGCGGTGACCGTGACCCCGGCTGGGGAATATCGCCGACGTGCGCTATCGTTGTGCTCACACGGGTACCCGGTAGGGGTATTAGTGACGGAGAGGATCACACGATGTGCGACACGAATGACACGACCGGCGGATGCTGCAACAGCACGCTCTCGATCGGACGACCGGGCGAACGCCATGACGGCCCCGGCTCGCCTCGGCCCGCCAGTGCACCCGGACGACCGGCGGATGCCACGCCTGACGACGCGGTCGTCACGACCTTCGGCGTCGCGGGCATGACCTGCTCGCACTGCGTCGCGAGCGTCACCGAGGAGCTCTCCGGGCTGGCCGGGGTCGCCGACGTGCGGGTCGAGCTGGTCGCGGGCGGGGTCTCCACGGTCACGGTCCGCAGCGCATCCGCGCTCGACGAGGAGACGCTCGCCGGGGCCGTCGACGAGGCCGGCTACGAACTCGCCGCATCCGCGTCATGAGCGCGCAGCAGGTCGACCTCCTCGTCGGCGGCATGACCTGCGCCTCCTGCGCGGCCCGTATCGAGAAGAAGCTGAACCGCATGCCGGGCGTCGAGGCCACGGTCAACTACGCGACGGAGAAGGCCAGCGTGCGCCTGCCCGACGGCGTCACCGTCGAGGAGGCGATCGCGACCGTCGAGGCCACCGGCTACACCGCCGAGCTGCCGCCGCCCCCGCCTCGGCCCGCGCCCGCGGGTGACGAGACGCGGGGCGCCGAGCCGCATGGCGCCGACAGTGGAAGCGAGCGCGGCGAGGCGGCATCCCTTCGGCAGCGCCTGATCGTCTCGACCGTGCTCACGGTGCCGGTCGTCGCGATGTCGATGATCCCGGCCCTCCAGTTCACGAACTGGCAGTGGCTCGCGCTCGTGCTCGCCGCACCGGTCGCGGTCTGGGGCGGCTGGCCGTTCCACCGGGCCGCCTGGATCAACCTCCGGCACGGCGCCGCGACCATGGACACGCTCATCAGCGTCGGCGTGCTCGCCGCGCTCGGCTGGTCGCTCTACGCACTGTTCCTCGGGCAGGCCGGCATGCCGGGCATGACCATGGAGTTCGCGCTGTTCACGGCGCCGGGCGGGGGAGCCGACGAGATCTACCTCGAGGTCGCCTCGGCCGTGACCGTGTTCGTGCTCGCGGGGCGGTACGCCGAGTCGCGGGCCAAGCGCAGCTCGACGGCCGCCATCACGGCGCTCCTCGAGATGGGCGCGAGCGAGGCATCCGTCCTTCGCGACGGCGTCGAGGTGCGGATGCCGGTGGCCGACCTCGCCGTCGACGACCGCTTCGTCGTGCGACCCGGCGAGAAGGTCGCCACCGACGGCATCGTGGTCGAGGGCGGCTCGGCGATCGACGCGAGCATGCTCACGGGCGAGTCCGTGCCCCTGGAGGTCGGGCCCGGGGCATCCGTCGTCGGAGCCACCATCAATGTCGGCGGTCGCCTCGTGGTTCGCGCCACGCGGGTCGGCGCCGACACCGAGCTGGCGGCGATGGCACGGCTCGTCGAGCAGGCGCAGACCGGCAAAGCCGAGGTGCAGCGCCTCGCCGACCGTGTCTCGTCGATCTTCGTGCCGATCGTCATCGGGCTCTCGCTCGCGGCGCTGGTCGGCTGGCTGCTTGCCGGCGCCGGGCCCGAGGTCGCGTTCACGGCGGCCGTCGCCACGCTCATCGTGGCGTGCCCCTGCGCCCTCGGCCTCGCGACGCCGATGGCGCTGCTCGTCGGCACCGCGCGCGGCGTGCAGCTCGGGATCCTCATCAAGGGGCCGCAGATCCTGGAGTCCACCCGTCGCGTCGACACGATCGTGCTCGACAAGACCGGCACGGTCACGAGCGGGCGGATGTCGCTCGCCGCCGTCGTTCCCGCCGATGGCGAGGCCGGGGCCGAGGTGCTCCGCTTCGCCGGGGCCGCCGAGGCGGGGTCGGAGCATCCGATCGCCGCTGCCGTCACGGCCGCCGCCGCCGCCGCCGAGGCCCAGGCGTTGGCCGGTGTGGGGACCGGGGCTGCCGCGACGCTGCCCGCGCTCGAGGACTTCGCCTCGACGCAGGGGCTCGGCGTGCAGGCCGTCGTCGAGGGGCGTCTGGTCCTCGTGGGTCGCCCTGGGTGGCTCGCCGAGCAGTGGGCGGTCGAGCTGCCCACGGAACTGGCCGAGCGCCAGGCCGAGCTCGAGGCGTCGGGCGGCACGGTGGTCGCCGTGGCCTGGGACGGCCGTGCGCGCGGCATCCTGAGCGTGACCGACACCGTGAAGCCGAACAGCGCGGCCGCCGTGGCGCAGATGCGCGCGCTCGGTCTGACGCCCATGCTGGTCACGGGCGACAACGAGCGCGTGGCGAGGGCCGTGGCCGCCGAGGTCGGCATCGACCTGGTGCGGGCCGGGGTGCTGCCCTCCGAGAAGGCCGACGTCGTGCGGGCCCTGCAGGCCGAGGGCCGCATCGTCGCGATGGTCGGCGACGGCGTCAACGACGCCGTGGCGCTCGCCACGGCCGACCTCGGCATCGCGATGGGCACCGGCACGGATGTCGCGATCGAGGCGAGCGACCTGACGCTCGTGCGCAGCGACCTGGTGGCCGTCGTCGACGCGATCCGCCTCTCGCGGGGCACGCTGGCCACGATCAAGGGCAACCTGTTCTGGGCCTTCGCCTACAACGTGGCCGCGATCCCGGTGGCGATGCTCGGCATGCTGAACCCGCTCGTCGCGGGCGCGGCCATGGCGTTCTCGTCGGTGTTCGTCGTGGGCAACAGCCTGCGGCTGCGGCGGTTCCGCGGGATCGCCTGATCCGCTGGGTCGGCCGGTCCGGACGGACCGGCCGATCGGCGGGGCGCATGATGCGCTGGGTCGAATCGATTCGATAGGATGGCACGCGTTTGCCGTTCGCGGCATCCGTCCCTCATCGTGCGATCCGTCGGAGAGCCCAATGGCCACCAGCCTCACCACCGGCGCGCCCTGGCGCGTCATCCTCGTCTTCGCGATGCCGCTGCTCATCGGCAACGTCGTGCAGCAGCTCTACCAGGTGGCCGATGCGATCGTCGTCGGCCGGCACCTGGGCATCGACTCGCTCGCCGCCGTCGGCGCGACCGGCCCGCTGCTCTTCCTCCTGCTGGGCTTCGCGTGGGGCGTCACCTCCGGCTTCGCGATCCCGACCGCGCAGGCGTTCGGCGCCCGCGAACACGAGGGGGTCCGGCGATCGGTCGCGACCGGCACGCTGCTCACCGGGGCGATGAGCATCCTGCTCACCGTCGGCGCGCCGTTCATCGCCGAGCCCGCGCTGCGCCTGCTCCAGACGCCCGACGAACTGCTCGCCGAGGCGACCGTCTTCACGCAGATCAGCTTCCTCGGGGCATCCGCCGTGATGTTCTTCAACTACCTGTCGGCCATCATCCGCTCCATCGGCGACTCGCGCACCCCGCTCGTGTTCCTCACCGTCTCGTGCGTGCTGAACGTCGGCCTCGTCGTGCTCATGGTCGGTCCCCTGGGCTGGGGCGTCGCCGGCGCCGCGATCGCGACCGTCGTCTCCCAGGCGGTCTCGGTCGCCCTGTGCCTCGACTTCGTGCGCAGGCGCGTGCCCGCGCTGCACCTGCGACGCGACGACTGGCGGATGTCGCGTGCCGACCTCCGCGAGCACCTGCGGGTCGGCCTGCCGATGGGGTTCCAGGCGTCGATCATCGCGATCGGCACGCTCACCGTGCAGGTGGCGCTCAACGCCCTCGGGGCCGACGCGGTCGCGGCGTACACGACGGCCTCGCGCATCGACTCGCTGGCGGTCGCGCTGCTCGCCTCGCTCGGCCTCGCGGCGTCGATGTTCGCGGCGCAGAACATCGGCGGCCACCGACCCGACCGCGTGCGCCGCGGCGCGGTGCAGGCCACGTGGATGTCGATCGGCGCGGCCGTCGTGATCGGCGTGCCGCTCATCCTCTTCGGCGAGCAGCTCGTGCGGCTCTTCGTCGGCGACGGCTCCGACTCTGTGGTGGCCGACGCCGGGCTCATGCTCGCCGTCAACGGGTTCACGTACTCGGCCCTCGGCGTGCTGTTCGTGCTGCGCGGCACCCTGCAGGGACTCGGCCACACGATCGTGCCGACCGTGACCGGCGTGATCGAGTTGGTCATGCGCGTGGGCGCCGCGATCGTGCTGGGCGCCGCCTTCGGGTTCGTCGGCGTGGTCTGGAGCAACCCGCTCGCGTGGTTCGGGGCGGCAGCCCTGCTCATCCCGGCGTACGTGCGCGAGCACCGCCGCCTCGGGCGCATGCGCGTCGAACCGAGGACGGCGACGCCGACCACGCCCATCGCCGTCGTGGGTCCGGTCGACGGGTCGATGAACGTCGACGCCGTCGTGACGGGGTCGATCCCGGCGCAGGACGCCGGACGGTTCAGGCGGCGGCGGCGGAAGCCGGCGACATCCCCTCGGGCTCGCGACGAAGCACCGCGCGGGCGCTGACCTCCGGCGAGAGGTCGAGCCGGCGCAGGAACTGCGCGTTGACTGCGACGACGATGGTAGACAGCGACATCAGGATCGCGCCGACGGCCATGGGCATGACGAAGCCGATCGGCGCGAGCACGCCGGCCGCCAGCGGCACGGAGACGAGGTTGTAACCCGCGGCCCACCACAGGTTCTGCTTCATCTTGCGGTAGCTGGCCCGCGACAGCTCGATGACCGAGAGCACCGAGCGCGGGTCGTCGCTGGCCAGGATGACGCCGGCCGACGCGATCGCGACATCCGTTCCGGCGCCGATGGCGATGCCGACGTCGGCTTGCGCGAGCGCGGGGGCGTCGTTGACGCCGTCGCCGACCATCGCCACCCGATGGCCCTCGGCCTGGAGTTCGGCCACCTTGGCCGCCTTGTGCTCGGGGCGCACGCCCGCGAACACGCGGTCGATGCCGAGCTCGGCCGCGACCGACTGCGCGACCGCCTCCGCATCGCCCGTGATCATGACGACCTGCACGCCGAGCACCCTCAGCGCGTCGACGGCTTCCCGCGACTCGGGGCGGATCTCGTCGGCGAGGGCGAGCGCACCCACCACCTCGCCGTCGGCGAGCACGTGCAGGATGATGGCGCCCTCCTCGCGCCACGCGGACGTCGCGTCGAGCGCCTGCCGCCCGTGCCGCTCGAGCATCGCCGGGCCGCCGACCGAGACCGTGCGGCCGTCGACCACGGCCGACACGCCCTCGGCGGGCGACGCGCGGAACTCCCCGGCACGCGGCACGGCGAGACCCTGCCCATCGGCCGCCTGCACGATCGCCCTGGCGAGCGGGTGCTCGCTGTCGGACTCCGCCGCCGCGGCGAGGGCGAGCACCTCCTGCTCGGAGTGCGGCGCGACCGGGGCGACGTGCGTGACCACGGGCTCGCCCCTCGTGAGCGTCCCGGTCTTGTCGAAGAGCACGGCGGAGACGGTGCGCATGCTCTCGAGCGCGAGGCGGTCCTTGACGAGCACGCCGCCCTTCGCCGCCCGCTCGGTCGCGATCGCGACGACGAGCGGGATGGCGAGGCCGAGCGCGTGGGGGCACGCGATCACGAGCACCGTGATGGTGCGGATGACCGCGTCGTCGGGCTGCCCGAGGAGCGTCCAGGCGACGGCCGTGAGCACGGCCGCGCCGAGCGCGAACCAGAAGAGCCATCCGGCCGCGGTGTCGGCCAGGCGCTGGGCCCGCGAGGTCGAGTTCTGCGCCTCGGCGACGAGGCGGCGGATGCCGGCCAGGGCGGTGTCCTCGCCCACCGCGGAGATGCGCACCCGGATCGCCGTGTCCGTGGCGACCGTGCCGGCCACGACCGGATCGCCGGGGCCGCGGGCGACCGCGTGGGACTCGCCCGTGATCATCGACTCGTCGACGTCGGCCGTGCCCTCGGTGACGACACCGTCGGCGGGGACGCGGCCGCCGGGGCGCACGATGACGAGGTCGCCGACGACGAGCTCGGAGGGGGCCACCGTCACGACGTCGCCGGTGCGCGGGTCGAGGCGTTCGGCCTCGTCGGGCAGGAGCGCCGCGAGCGACTCGAGTGCCGAGGAGGTCTGCGCGAGCGAGCGCATCTCGATCCAGTGGCCGAGGAGCATGATGACGATGAGGAGCGCGAGCTCCCACCAGAAGTCGAGTTCGTGGTGGAGGATGCCGAGGCTCGCTCCCCACGACGCGAGGAACGCGACCGTGATGGCCAGCGCGATGAGCAGCATCATGCCCGGCTTGCGCGCCTTCAGCTCGGAGACGGCGCCCGTGAGGAACGGTCGGCCGCCCCAGACGTACATGACGGTGCCCAGCACGGGTGAGATCCACGCGACCCACGCGGCATCCGGCAGCGGGTAGCCGAGGATCGAGGCGAACATGCCGCTGAAGCCGATGACGGGGACCGCGAGCGCGAGCATGATCCAGAACAGGCGACGGAACTGGCCGACGTGATCGCCGTGGCCCGCGTGGCCGCCATGGCCCTCGTGGCCGCCATGACCCTCATGGCCCGCGTGGTCTTCGTGCCCCATGGGCGCGTCGTGCTGGCCGTGCAGGTCGTGGCCCGCCTCATCGGGGTGGGTGTGCTCGTCGTGGGCATGCGTGGGGTGCGTGGTGTGCTCGTGCCGCTCGCTCATGCCGCCACCATATACCCCCTAGGGGTATGTCGCAAGGCGTGCGGAAGCCATGTCCGGGCGGTCGGATGTCAGCGCAGTTGCGCGAACGTCTCGGCGCTTCGGGAGGGCCCGACCACGAGGATGGTGTCGCCCGCCTCGAGGACGGTGGTGTTGTCGGCGTTGCGCCAGGGTTCGGCATCGTGCTGGTACGCGGCGATCGTGATGCCGTAGCTCGCGCGGATGCCGGTGTCGCCGAGTCGCTTGCCGTGCAGGATCGACGGCGCCGCGGTCTTCACGAGCGCGTACCCGGGTGCGACCTCGATGTAGTCGAGTGCGGCGCCGCGGACGAGGTGCGCGACCCGCCGGCCCATGTCCTTCTCGGGATAGATGACGTGGTGGACCCCGAGCTGCTCGAGGATCAGGCCGTGTCGGTCGTCGACGGCCTTCGCCCAGATGACGGGGATCTCCATGCTCAGCAGGACCGAGCAGGTCAGGATCGACGCCGAGACGTCGCCGCCGATGGCGACCACGACCCGGTCGAACTCGTCGATGGCGAGCTGGCGGAGCGCCTCCTCCTTGGTCGAGTCCGTGCGCACGACCTGCGTCAGCTGGCCGTTGAGGGCCTGGACGAGGTCCTCCTCGAGGTCGATGCCGAGCACCTCGGTGCCGCCGGCCATGAGCTCGAGTGCGAGTGCGCTGCCGAACCGGCCGAGGCCGATGACGGCGACGGAGTCGGCCTCGGCGATGCGGCGCGAGGTGTCGCCGCCGAAGATGGGGAACCTAGCCAATGGCGGGCCTTTCCTTGGGGAACTCGTAGAGGACGCGGCGCTCGCGGAGTGCGATGGCGCTGCCCAGGGTGAGCGGACCCAGCCGCCCGAGGAACATCAGCAGGACGAGGACGACCTTCGCCGCGTCGGGGAGGTCGGCGGTGATGCCGGTCGAGAGCCCGACGGTCCCGAATGCGGAGACCACCTCGAAGAGGACCCGGTCGAGGTCGAGGCCGGTGAGCAGGAGCAGGACCACGGTGCCCGCGACGACCGCGGCCACGGCGATGAGCACGACCGTGATGGCCTGACGGTGCACCGCTCGGCTGAGCCGCTTGCCGAAGATGTTCACCGACCCCTCGCCGCGCAATTCGGTGAGCATGATGAAGAAGAGCACCGCGAACGTCGTGACCTTGATGCCGCCTGCCGTGCCCGCGGGCCCGCCGCCGATGAACATCAGCACGTCCATGCCGAGCCAGCTCGCGTCGTGCATGGCGCCGATGTCGAGGGAGTTGAATCCGGCCGTGCGGGTCTGCACCGACTGGAAGAAGCCGGCGAGGAGGCGGGAGCCCGGGTCGAGTGCGCCGAGCGTGTCCGGGTTGTCCCATTCGATCGCGGTGAGGAAGGCCGTGCCGGCGAGGAGGAGGACGACGGTGCCCCACAAGACGAGCTTGGTGTTCATCGTCCAATGCAGCGGACGGGTGAACTCCTTGCGCAGCTGCATGATCACGGGGAATCCGAGGCCGCCGAGGATGATCGCCGCCGAGATCGGCAGGCAGATGAACGGGTCGGCGACGAAGCCCATGAGGTTGTCGGTGTACAGGGCGAATCCCGCGTTGTTGAACGAGGACACCGCGAGGAACGCCGCATGCCAGGCCGCTTCGCCGAGGCCGTACCCGTAGCCGAGCACGAACCGGATGCCGAGGAGCACGAAGACCGCGCCCTCGATGACGAGGCTGATCTTGACGATGCCGCGGACGAGGCCGCGGACGTCGGCGAACCCGGTCGCCTTCGCCTCGGCGGCCGTGTTGAGGCGGGAGCGCACCGACAGCTTCCGGGCCAGGACCAGCCCGATGAGCGACGCGAAGATCATGATGCCGAGTCCGCCGAGCTGGATGAGCAGCATGATCACCACCTGCCCGAACGACGTCCAGTACGTCGGGGTGTCGACCACGGTCAGGCCGGTCACGCAGACGGCGGAGGTCGCGGTGAAGAGCGCCTCGACGAACGTGGCCCCGCCGGGGCCGGCCTTCGAGAACGGCAGCATGAGCAGCAGCGTGCCGAGCAGGATCGCGGCCGCGAAGCCGACCACGACGGTCTGAGCGGGGTGCAGGCGGAAGGCCCGGATACGGCTCACGCGACCGTGGGGCGGCCGTTGCGCTCGTGTGCTCACCGGGCAACTGTAGTCCGGTGGAGGATCGGCGGGCCGTGGCCCATGCCGTCTGGGAGAGCGGATGACGGGAATCGAACCCGCGCTATCAGCTTGGGAAGCTGAAGTTCTACCATTGAACTACATCCGCATGCGGCATCCGATGGATGCAGCGGTCACCATCGTAGCAATGGTCGCCGGACGCTTCGCCACCCGAGCCGTGGTTTCGGCCGACCTCGTTGCTACGCTGGCACGGTGCTGCTCTCCGATCGCGACATCCGGGCCGAACTCGACCGCCGACGCATCGGGCTGGAGCCCTACGAACCGGGCATGATCCAGCCCTCGTCGATCGACGTGCGCCTCGACCGGTACTTCCGTCTCTTCGACAACCACAAGTACCCCTTCATCGACCCGGCCGAGGACCAGCCCGAGCTGACGCACCTCATCGAGGTGAAGCCCGACGAGCCGTTCATCCTGCACCCGGGCGAGTTCGTCCTGGCCTCGACCTATGAGGCCGTGACGCTGCCCGACGACGTGGCCGCACGGCTCGAGGGCAAGAGCTCGCTGGGTCGGCTGGGCCTGCTCACGCACTCGACGGCCGGCTTCATCGACCCGGGGTTCACCGGCCACGTCACGCTCGAACTGAGCAATGTCGCGACGCTGCCGATCAAGCTCTGGCCGGGCATGAAGATCGGGCAGATGTGCTTCTTCCGCCTCTCGTCGCCGAGCGAGCGGCCGTACGGCTCCGCCGAGTACAGCTCCCGGTACCAGGGCCAGCGCGGGCCGACCGCATCGCGGTCGTTCCACGACTTCCACCGCACGGATGTCGGCGCGACCGACGCGGGGTCGCTCGGTCGCTGACCGCCTCGCTCGCCGGGTCGACCGGCCTCAGGACTGCGGCGGCGGATACGCCGAGATCTTCAGCACGCGCGCGAGGTGCGCGCTGTGCCGCGCCACCGTGGCGTTCGTCGTGACGACGGCCTCGGGCGTCTCGGAGAGGTCCTTGTAGTCGGTCTTGCCCATGGCCTCGCCGTTCCAGTACGTCGACGCCTGCGACGCGACCGAGAAGCCGACGTCCACGAGGGCCTGCAGCACGTCGGCGATGATGGCGTGCGCGCCGTCCTCGTTGCCGGTGACCGCCACGGCGGCGACCTTGCCGGCGAGGATCGGACGGCCCGCGTCATCCGCCTCGGAGATCTCGGCGTCGAGCCGCTCGATGACGCGCTGCGCGACACTCGAGAGGTGGCCCACCCACGTCGGGGTCGCGAAGAGCAGGATGTCGGCGTCGAGCAGCTTCTGCCGGATGCCGGGCCAGGCGTCGCCCGCCCCCATGTCGGCCTCGACGCCGGGCTTCACGTCGTGGTCGACGATGCGGATGAGCTCGGTCTCGGCACCGTCGGCCTCGAACAGGTCGAGCACCTGCCTGGCGAGCAGTTCCGTGCTCGACTCGGCGGGCGACGGCTTCAGCGTGCAGTTGAAGGCGAGGACGCGCAACGGGTCCATGGGTTCCTCCTCAGGTCGATTCGTGGTCGAGGGCGTCGGTCGACGCGCTCAGTTCGCGGATGCCGCGGGCCCGAGCTCGCGCAGCCGCGGGCCGAGCTCGGACTCGAACACGTCGAAGAACCCGTCGGGATCCGGGCCGAGGTTCATCAGCGCCACGTGGTCGAAGCCGGCCTCGACGAACGGCCGGACGGTCTCGACGTGCGCGTCCAGGTCGGGGCCGACGCTGAGCTTCTCGGCGACGTCCTCGCGGCGGATGTACTCGCTGGCCGCCTCGAAGTTCACCGGGTTCGGGAGCTCGCTCATGACCTTCCAGCCGGTGAGGCTCCACCTGGCCGTGGTCCAGGCCGCCTCGATCGCGGCCTCTTCGGTCGGTGCCCACGCGAGCCCGGCCTCGCCGAAGCGCGGTCCATCACCGCCGAGGCGCCGGTACTCCGAGACCAGGTCGGCGTCGGGCTCCACCGCGAAGAGACCGTCGCCGAGTTCGGCGGCGACGGACGCGGACGCCGGTCCGCTCGCCGCGACCGCGATGGCCGGCGGGGTCTCGGGAAGGTCGAAGATCCGGGCGTCCTCGAGGTCGAGGTACTGGCCCTCGTAGCTCTGGTAACCGCCCTCCCAGAGCAGGCGGATGATCTCCAGCGACTCGCGGAGCATCTCGTGCCGTTGGGCGACCGCGGGATAGCCGCGGCCGACGACGTGCTCGTTGAGGCGCTCGCCGGCGCCGATCCCGAGCGTGAACCGACCGTCGCTGAGCAGCGCGACCGTGGCGGCCGCCTGCGCGATGATCGCCGGGTGGTAGCGCACGAACGGGCAGGTCACGCCGGTCGCGAGGCCGATGCGCTCGGTCCCCTGCGCGATCGCGCCGAGCACCGACCAGGCGAACGGCGAATGCCCCTGCACGTCGAGCCAGGGATGGAAGTGATCGCTGATCTCGACGAAGTCGAAACCGGCGGCCTCGGCGCGCTGCGCCTGTCGAACGAGTTCCGCCGGGCCGAAGCCCTCGGCGGCGAGCTTGTATCCGATCTTCACCATGTCGGCACGGTAGGCGGGCCAGGGCCGGCCCGCACGGGGGTTGACGCCCGGAACGGGCCCGACTAACCCACCGCCCCTATACGCGCGTCGCGGCATCCGCGCCACCCCATTGTCTGGGGATTCCGCCCGACGTAGGTTCCTGCCATGACCTCGCTCTGGCTCGCCAACCCGGTTCCGATCGAGACCGACCCGACCACGTCGCGTCGCGACTTCGACGAGGTGGTGGTCGGCGCCGGCCTCACCGGCCTTGTCACCGCCGTGCTGCTCGCCCGTGCCGGCCGGCGGGTCGGCGTGCTCGAAGCGCGCGAGGTCGGCGCCGTCACCACCGGCAACACGACCGCGAAGCTCAGCGTGCTGCAGGGCTCGCACCTGCAGCGCGTCCGGCGCCGGACCTCGCAGCAGGTGCTCCAGGCGTACGTCGACGCGAACCTCGCCGGGCAGGCCTGGATGCTCGACTACGCGGCCGGGCACGGCATCCCGGTGCAGCGTCGTGACGCCGTGAGCTTCGCCGCGACGCCGGACGGCCGCGCGACGATCGAACGCGAGGCGGAGGTCGCCCGCGAGGCGGGCCTGCACGTCATGACCGACGTCGCCGACGACCTGCCGTTCCGCGTCCACGCCTCGGTGCGCCTCGCGAACCAGGCCCAGTTCGACCCGATCGACGTGCTCGCCGCGCTCGCCGCGGAGTTGCGGTCGCTCGGCGGCGTCATCCGCGAGGGCGTCCGCATGATCGGCGCGAGCCTCGGCGCGCCGGTGCGCGTGCGCACCACCGACGGCGAGTTCACGTGCGAGCGCCTGGTCGTCGCGACCGGCACGCCGATCCTCGACCGCAGTCTCTCGTTCGCGAAGCTTCGCGGCATGCGCTCCTACGCCGCCGCCTACCGAGCGGATGCCCCGCTGCCGCAGGCGATGTACCTCAGCGTCGACGAGCCGACCCGCTCCATCCGCACCGCACCGGATCCCGACGTGTGGGCCGACGCGCCGGAGCTGCTCCTCGTCGGCGGCTACGGTCACGAGGTGGGGCGGCATCCGTCCCCGCGATCCCGCGTCGAGGCGCTCGATGCCTGGACCCGCGCCAACTGGCCGGGCGTCGTCATGACGCACCGATGGAGCGCCCAGGACTACGAGACGCCGCACGGCGTGCCCTTCGTCGGGTGGATGCCGCGTGGCCGCGGCCGCGTGTTCATCGCGACGGGGTACGACAAGTGGGGCATGACGAATGCCGTGCAGTGCGGGCTCACGCTCGCCGCCGACCTGCTCGGTGAACTGCCCGACTGGGCGCGGACGCTGCGGCACCGGTTCACGACGCCCGTGGCCCTCGGCGTCGGCATCGGCATGAACGCGGCGGTCGCGAAGCAGTACGCCGTGGGCTGGGGTCGCGCCCTCGCGCGTCGGCTTCCCGAGCAGGCCCCCGCTGAGGGCGAGGGCCGCGTGGGGCGGATCGGCGCGATCGCACCGCCGACGGCCGAGTCGACCGTCGACGGGGTCACCTGCCGAGTGTCGGGGGTGTGCCCGCACATGGGCGCCGTGCTCTCGTGGAACGACGCCGAGCGCACCTGGGACTGCCCGGCGCACGCCTCGCGCTTCACGCATGACGGATACCGGCTCGAGGGGCCGGCCAAGCACGACCTGCGGCCCCGTGACGCGGCCGACCGCCCGGTTGCAGCGGCGGTCGACGATCGAGCACCTTCGGCGGTCGAGGAGCGCACCCCCTCGGCGGTCGAGTAGTGAAGCGTATCGAGACCCCGCGCGGTGGTCGAGTAGTGAAGCGTATCGAGACCCCCCGCTAGGCTCGCCGGCATGGGTGCGCGCGTCGTGGTGGTGGGCTCGATCAACGTCGATGCGATCCTGCGCGTCGAGTCGCACCCGAAACCCGGCGAGACCGTGCTGGCTCGCAACCTTGACCTCCTGCCTGGCGGCAAGGGCGCGAACCTCGCGCTCGCCGCAGCGGCCGGGGGCGCGGAGGTGCTCCTCGTCGGCCGGGTCGGCGACGACGAGCACGGGCGGCGATACGTCGCGGAACTCGCCTCCAGGGGCGTCGACACCTCGGCCGTGACGGTCGACGCCACGCACCCGACGGGGCAGGCGTTCATCACCGTCGACGCCGCGGGTGAGAACAGCATCATCGTCGTCGTGGGGTCGAACGGAGCGATCGATCCGGATGCCGCGGCCCGGTCGATCCCCGACGATGCGGCCCTCGTCGTCACGCAGCTCGAGCTCGCGCCCGAGGTGGCCGAGGCCGTCCTGCGCCGGGCGCGGGAGGTCGGTGCCGTCACCGTCCTCAATCCGTCGCCGGTGTCTGCGGCGGCATCCGCCCTGCTCGAGCTGGCCGATGTCGTCGTCGTGAACGAGCACGAATGGACCGCACTCGGCGAGCCCGCCGACGCGTGCGTGACGCTCGGTGCCGCCGGCGCCCGGTGGGGAGTGGCGGATGCCGCGCCCGACCCCGTCGACGTCGTCGACACCACCGGGGCGGGCGACGCCTTCGCCGGGGCACTCGTCGCGGCGCTCGCGCGTGGCGCGGCTCGCGAGGACGCTCTGCAGGCCGCCGTCGCCGCGGGCGCCAAGGCGACGACCTACGCGGGCGCGCAGCCGTGGGGCTTCAGTGCTCCGGTGGTCGAGTAGCGGAGCGTATCGAGACCGTCGGGAGGGGATCGCCGCGTTCGGAGGACGGTTCCGGGGGATTCATCCTCCCGATCGTGCGCACTCCTCCCGAGCCGGTAGTCGAGGAGCCGGCGGTCGAGTAGCGGAGCGTATCGAGACCGGGGCGCTCCTACTCGGCCGGCGGGGCGGATACCGCGAGCACGGCCTCCGCGTCGATCGAGCGCTGGAGCGCGGCATCCGGCGCGGTGACGAACTCGAGCACGGCGTCGAGCGTGACGTCCGCGCGCAGGATGCGGTTGTGGCCGAGCCCCTCGGTGGCGACGAGCCGGGTGGGGCCCGGGTTGGCGGCGACGATCCTCGGGGCCTCGGTGAACGGCACGCGCCGGTCGCCGCGATCGTGCACGAGCAGCAGCGGGACCCCCTCGGGCAGCGGATGCGCGAGTGCCGAGTACCGCTCGAACGGATCCTCGAGGTCGGCGAAGAGGCGCGCGGCGAACCGGCGGGCCAAGGCCGCGCGCGTCGGTGCGTCGAGCCCGGCGAGGTCGCCGAAGCCCTCGACGAACACGTTCGGCGTGCCCGCGCCGGCGATCGCGCCGATGCGGCGCGCATCGATGCCCTCGCCCGGGGCCAGGAGCGCGGCGAGGCCGCCGAACGAGTGGCCGACGACGGCGTGGAAGCGGCCGTGCCGTTGCTGCAGCGCGGCGAGGATGTCGAGGTGGTCGACCAGGTAGGTGCCGCGTCCCGCGGATTCCCCGTTCGCGGGGGCGTCGAACGCGACGACGCGGAACCCCGCGCTGCGCAGTTCCCGGACCAGCGTCGAGAAGATGCTCGCGCGCGACTGCCAGCCGTGCGCGAGCACGATGACGTCGCCGCCGGTGCCCCATTCGTAGGTGACGACGTCGACGCCCGTGCGGCGGATGCCGGGGATGCGGACGGTCCCCCGGCGTGCGGCGCGGTGCGTGCCCAGGTCGCCGGTGGCGACCGGCACGCGGGGGCCGACTCGCATGAACAGCGGCAGCGCCGCGCGTGCGCCGAACTCGGGCGACGCCTTCGCCAGCACGCGGATGCCGCCGGCGACCGCGCCGAGGGTCGCCGTGCCTGCCGCCGATGTGATGGATGACCGTGCCATGCCGTGCCTCCAGAAAACTCTACGAACGTTCGTACGTAGAGTGTACGAACGTTCGTGCGTAAACTGCAAGCATGAGCTTGACCGATGGCCGTCGCGCGAGGGGAGACGCCTCGCGCCGCCTCGTGCTCGCCCACGCCGCCGACCTCGCCTCGATGGAGGGCTTGGACGGGCTCTCGATCGGGCGACTCGCGACCGAGGCCGACGTGAGCAAGAGCGGCATCGCCACGCTCTTCGGCTCCAAGGAGCAGTTGCAGCTCGCGACCGTGGCCGCCGCCGCCGAGCGCTTCACGGCGACCGTCGTCGAGCCGGCGCGCGTGCAGCCCCGGGGCATCCGTCGCCTCGCGGCCCTGCTCGACCGCGTCGTCGCGTACTCCGAGGACCGGGTCTTCCCCGGCGGGTGCTTCTTCTCGGCCAGTGCCGCCGACTTCCATTCCAAGCCCGGCGCGGTGCGCGACGCGCTCGCCGACCAGCTCGAGAGCTGGCTCGGCTACCTCGCGGCATCCGCTCGCTTCGCCGTGGTCCAGGGCGAATTGCCCGGGCTCGAGGACCCCGACCAGCTCGCGTTCGAACTGCAGGGCACGTTCGAGTGGATGAACCTGATGGCGGTCATCCGCGAGAAGGAGAGCGCCGTGCACTACGGCCGCGCGCGCACGGCCTACCGGGGCCGGCTCATCGCGTACGGCGGCGATCCGGAGATCGCGGAACTCCTCCTCGTGCCGGGGGCCGCGCTGCGCTGACCCGCCGGGGAGCGTCGGCGGAGGGAACTGTGGGGTCTCGATACGGCGCTGGCGCGCCTACTCGACCGCCGGTCGCCGGTGCGCCTACTCGACCGCCGCGGGCGCCTCCGCGACGAGCGCGAGCGTGGTGTCGCCGCAGGGAACCACGAGCTCGCCGCCGTCGAGCCAGGCCGGCTGCGCGGAGTGCTCCTCGTGCAGGGGAGCGAGGGCGGCGGCGAGGCCGTCGATCCGCAGGAGCGCACCCGTCGCGCGGCGCGAGTCGGTCGAGGCCACGATGCGGCCGGACGCGTTCACGAGCGTGCCGTTGCCGCCCCACTCGCGCAGCACGGGCAGCAGCTCGCGCTCGAGGCGGGCGACGTACGCATCGGCGCCGACCACGCCGATCATCGCGCCGTCGGCCACCACGGGCGTCGTGATGGTGACCGTGTAGTCGTCGGTGCAGAGGTAGTCGACGTACGGGCCGGTGAGGTGGCGCCGGCCGGTGCGTGCGGGCACGCGCCACCATTCGAGCGTCGTGTAGTCGCGGAACTGGTCCGAATCGGGGTCGCTCACGGCGTCGAGGCGGCGGAGCGCCGCCGAACCGGTCGAGCCGAACGTGTTCGCGCTGCTCAGCCACCAGGCCAGGTGCCACTGCGCATCGGGGAGGTATCCGGGCGCCGCCACGAAGCCGGCGCCCGTGATGAGCGCGCCGTCGCGCTCGAGCTCGCCGCCGACGAGGGCCTTGATCACGGGGTCGAGCGTCTCGGCGTCGGCTTCGGGCGAGCCCGTGAGGGCGCCGGCGTACGGGCCCGAGAGCTCGGTCTCGAGCACCCCGCGCCATCCGTCGACCATGGCCAGGACGGGCTCGATGGTCGAGGCGATCTGCTTCGCGATGTGCTCGGCCGCCAGATCGATGGTGGTGCTCACGCGGGGGGTCCTTCCGCTGGGTCCGCGACGGATGCCGGGCCGCCGGCGGGGTGCGCACCGAGGTCGATGCGGGACTTCTCATCGATCAGCCACTGCACCGCGCCGGCGATGTGCTCCGAGGTCGCACGTCGTGCACGTTCGGGTTGCACGTCGCGGATCGCCTGGATCACGTCGAGCCGCACGATGCGGCTGCGGTCACGAGCATCTTCCTCCCGCAGGCACATCCAAAGCAAGGGTCCGGCCTCGGCCTGCAGTCGCAGCTCCTCGTGGACGAGCCGCGGAGACTGGCTGATGGCGGCCACTTCGAGGTGGAATCGGCCCACGGCGCGGCGGGCGCCGCCGGCCGTCGCGAGGTCGGCGCGCGCATCGATGTCGGCGAGGCTCGCGAGGTCGTCGTCGCTCGCGCGGTCGGCCGCCACCTCCGCCGCCATGCCGGCGATCGCGGCGTAGTGCAGCGAGAGGTCGCGCAGCTCGACCCGGCTGAGCGAGCGCAGCCGGGACTCGACGAGCCGGGTCGTGGCATCCGGGTCGAAGGTCACGAAGCTGCCGCCGTCGCGACCCCGCCGGGTGTGCACGAGCCCGTTCTCGCGCAGGGCGACGAGCGCCTCGCGCGCGGTCACGACGGCGACGCCCAGGCTGCGGGCGAGGTCGGACTCGCTGGGCAGGCGCTCGCCGTCGCGGAGCACGCCCGCGACGATGGCGTCGGTGATGCGCTGCTCGACGAGTTCGGCGCGGCCGGCGCCCTCGAGCGGCGCGAAGACCACGGCCCTGGTCGCGTCGGTGCGGCCGGCTGCGTGCGGCATCCGCCCTCCCGGGATCGGGTTCGGAAACTGTGACACGACCGTAACACGGGCCTCTGGACGCAGACATATGGATCCATATGATTTAGAACACGCCTCGCGAAGGAGCCCAGCATGACCGACAGCCAGCCCGCGATCCGGCTGACCGGACTCACGAAGGAGTTCGGCGCCGTCACCGCCGTCGACCACGTCGACCTCGAGATCGCGGCCGGGGAGTTCTTCTCGATGCTCGGCCCGTCCGGCTCCGGCAAGACGACCGTGCTGCGCCTCATCGCCGGGTTCGAGCAGCCGACCGCCGGCACCATCGAGCTCTTCGGCGAGGACGTGACCAGGCGGGCGCCCTTCGACCGCGACGTCAACACCGTGTTCCAGGACTACGCGCTCTTCCCGCACATGAGCGTGCTCGAGAACGTCGCCTACGGCCTGCGCGTCCGCGGCATCGGCCGGCGCGAGCGCACCCAGCGCGCCCGCGCGGCGCTCGCCTCCGTGCGCCTCGAGCAGATGGGCGATCGCAAGCCATCGCAGCTCTCCGGCGGACAGCGCCAGCGCGTCGCCCTCGCGCGCGCGACCGTCGTGCAGCCCAAGGTGCTGCTGCTCGACGAGCCCCTCGGCGCCCTCGACCTGAAGCTCCGCGAGCAGATGCAGGTCGAACTCAAGCAGATCCAGCGCGACCTCGGCATCACCTTCATCTTCGTCACGCACGACCAGGAGGAGGCCCTCACGCTCTCCGACCGCATCGCGGTGTTCAACGACGGCCGCATCCAGCAGCTCGGCACGCCGGCCGACCTCTACGAGCAGCCCGGCTCCCGCTTCGTGGCCGGCTTCGTCGGCACCTCCAACCTCTTCGACGATGCCAGGTCGCAGGCCCTCCTGGGCCGCGGCGGTGAGCACTCCGTGCGCCCCGAGAAGCTCGCGGTCTCCGCCGAGCGCGAAGTCGGAGACGGCGTGGCGAGCGCCCCGGGCACCGTCGTCGAGGTCATCTACCTCGGCAGCGGCATCCGCATCGTCGTCGACCTCGACGCCGGCCTGCGCGTCACCGCGCTGGCCCAGAACGACCGGCGGCGGCTGCGCGCCGGCGATCGCGGCGACCGGGTGTTCGTCAGCTGGCACGAGGCCGACGTGGTCGCGCTCGCGCCTGCGCCGCCCGCCGTCGCCGGCGAGGAGGCGGATGCCGCGGCATCCGTCGCCTGAGCCGGGAGCCGGCCCGCACCCGCCGGAATCGCCGCAACCACCCGGCACCTCGCCCCAAGACCTGCACCCGACCCGCACCAGTCCCACCGCAGTCACACAGAACAAGGAGAGAACCATGAAGCGCACTCCGCACACGGCACGCCGCGGCGCGGTCGTCGGGCTCGCGATCGCCTCGGTCGCATTGCTCACGGCCTGCGGCACCTCCAGCGGTTCGGGCGCCTCCGGCGCCTCGGACGAGCCCATGGCCGAGCTCGGCGAGATGGAGGGCCAGGTCTCGCTCCTGGCCTGGCCGGGCTACGTCGAGGACGGCACGAACGACCCGAGCGTCGACTGGGTCACGCCCTTCGTCGAGGAGACCGGTTGCAAGGTCACGACCAAGACCTTCGGCACCTCCGACGAGGCGCTGAACCTCATGAAGACGGGCGACTACGACGTCGTG
This sequence comes from Agromyces salentinus, assembly GCF_009749395.1. Lineage (GTDB taxonomy): Bacteria > Actinomycetota > Actinomycetes > Actinomycetales > Microbacteriaceae > Agromyces > Agromyces salentinus. The sequence goes on along the minus strand of NZ_WBIR01000006.1, from coordinate 260,416 downwards.
TCCGCCTCGGGCGACGCGTCGCTCAGGCTCGTCGCCGCGGGTGACGTGGCCCCGGTCAACACCGACCTGATCCCGAACTACGAGGGCATCTACCCCTTCCTCAAGGACCAGGCGTGGAACTCCGTCGACGGGGTTCCCTACGGCGTGCCGCACGGCTACGGCGCCAACCTGCTCATGTACAACACGGACGAGTTCCCGACGGCGCCCACCTCGTGGGACGTCGTGTTCGACAAGGCCTCCGAGCACGCCGGCAAGGTGACCGCGTACGACTCGCCCATCTACATCGCGGATGCCGCGGTGTACCTGATGGCCCACGAGCCCGACCTCGGCATCGAGAACCCGTACTCCCTCGACGAGGAGCAGCTCGCGGCCGCGGTCGACCTGCTGAAGACGCAGCGCGAGAGCATCGGCGAGTACTGGTCCGACTACCTGAAGGAGGTGCAGGCGTTCACGACCGGTGACACCGTCGTCGGCACCAGCTGGCAGGTCATCCAGAACGTGCTCGAGGGCGAGGCCGCGAAGACCGCCGTCGTGCTGCCCGAGGAGGGCACGACCGGATGGTCGGACACGTGGATGATCTCGTCGAAGGCGAAGAACCCGAACTGCGCGTACGCGTGGCTCGACTACATCGCCAGCCCCGAGGCGAACGCCGCCGCGACGTCGTACTTCGGCGAGGCGCCGTCCTCGGATGCCGCGTGCGAGTACCGCGAGGACTGCGAGGCGTACCACGCCGGCGACGAGGACTACGCGTCGCAGATCTGGTACTGGTCGACCCCCATCGAGGAGTGCCTCGACGGCCGCACGGATGTCACGTGCACCGACTACGCCGCATGGACCTCCGCGTGGCAGGAGATCAAGGGCTGATGAGCCAGGCCCTCGTGGAGTCCCGCCCGCGTCGCACTGCGATGCGGGCGGGCTCCGCCTTCCTCACCACGCACCCGCGCACGCGGCTGGCGCTGCTGCTCGCGGCGCCGCTGTTCTGGCTCGTCGTGGTCTACATCGTCGCGCTCGCGCTGCTGCTCGTCACGGCGTTCTGGTCGGTCGACAGCTTCACGGGCGTCATCACGACCGAGTTCACGCTCGACAACATCATCGAGGTCGTCACCGGCTCGCTGTACCAGACGGTGACCCTCCGCACGCTCGGCGTCGCGCTCGCCGTGACCCTCATCGACGTGGTGCTGGCACTGCCGATCGCGTTCTACATGGCGAAGGTCGCATCGCCGCGGATGCAGCGCGTGCTCGTGATCCTCGTGCTCACCCCGCTCTGGGCGTCGTACCTCGTGAAGGCGTACGCCTGGCGATCGGTGCTCTCGCAGGACGGCATCCTCGAGTGGCTCCTCGCGCCCTTCGGCGGGCACACCCCCGGTTACGGGCTGCCCGCGACGATCATCACGCTGTCCTACCTCTGGCTCCCCTACGTGATCCTGCCGATCTACGCCGGGCTCGAGCGCGTGCCCGACTCGCTGCTCGAGGCATCCGGAGACCTCGGCGGCAAGACCTGGCCCACGCTCCGGCTCGTGGTCTTCCCGCTCATCCTGCCCGCGATCATCGCCGGCACGATCTTCAGCTTCGCGCTCTCCCTCGGCGACTACATCACGGTCAACATCGTCGGCGGCACGAACCAGATGCTCGGCAACCTCGTCTACACGAACGTGGGCGCCGCGAACAACCTCCCGCTCGCCTCGGCGATCGCGCTCATCCCGATCGTGATCATCTTCGGCTACCTGTTCCTCGTGCGCCGCACCGGCGCGCTCGACAACCTCTGAGGCAGACGGATGCGACTCTCCCGCCCCGCACGCGTGACGCTCGGCGTCATCACCGCGATCATCCTCGGGGTGGTCTACGTGCCGCTGCTCGTCGTCCTCGTGAACTCGTTCTCGACGTCGACGGCGCTCACGTGGCCGCCGCCCGGGTTCACGCTCGAGTGGTGGGGCAAGGCGTTCCAGAGCGCGGGTGCGCTCGACGCGGTGCTCACGAGCGTGCAGGTCGCCGTGATCTCCACCGCCATCGCGCTCGTGCTCGGCACGCTCATCTCGTTCGCCCTCCAGCGCTTCGACTTCTTCGGTCGCGAGGCGATCAGCCTGCTCGTGATCCTGCCGATCGCGCTGCCCGGCATCATCACCGGCATCGCGCTGAACAACTTCTTCCGCACGATCATGGGCGTGCCGCTCTCGATCTGGACCGTCGTCATCGCGCACGCGACCTTCTGCATCGTGACGGTCTTCAACAACGTCATCGCACGCCTGCGGCGGCAGGGCACGAACCTCGAGGAGGCCTCGGCCGACCTCGGCGCGGGCGTCTGGACGACCTTCAGGCTCGTGACCTTCCCGCAGCTGCGCTCGGCGCTGCTCGCCGGCGGCCTGCTCGCGTTCGCGCTCTCGTTCGACGAGATCATCGTGACCACGTTCACGGCCGGATCGGGGGTGACGACGCTGCCGATCTTCATCCTGAACAACATGTTCCGGCCGAACCAGGCGCCGATCGTCTCCGTGATCGCCGTGGTGCTCGTGCTCGTGTCGATCATCCCGATCTACATCGCGCAGCGCCTCTCGGGGCCGGCCGACCAGAAGCGCTGAGCCGTCGGGTCACGACGGGGCTGCCGTGCCGCCGCCGCTCCGTCGGCCGTACCTGGCCAGGAGATGCCAGACCCGCTTCACCTCCTGGGCGTCGAGGCGAGCGTCCCGTCGGACCGGCCCCAGGGTCGCGGGGGTGAGTCGCCCGGTGGCGGCGATCTCGCGGGCGAGCTCGAGCGCTCGAGGGCCGCGGTAGTCCACCGCCTCCGCCGGGAGTAGGGCGAGCCGGTCGGGCCGGAGCTCGTACCCCGGATGCCACTCGATCGGCACGCCGAGCGCCGCCGCGCGCTGCTCCACGTCCGTCGCGCGATAACTGGGATCCAGCACGAGCGCCTCGGCATCGGCCACCCGGAGGACGCCGTGCACATGCGCCTCGACGTAGTGGTCGAGCGGGTCCGCGGTCGGCCGCGAGGGCGCCCGCCCGATCGCCTCGAAGCGGTCGGCCGTGCCGAACCGGTCGGGTTCGAAGACGCTGTCGACGACGGCGAACGTGGTGCGGGCGAGGGTCGCCCGCTCGAGCCTGAGGAAGCAGGCGCCGAACCTCGGGGCGGCGCCGTACGGGTCGTCCCGCAGCGAGAGCGCACCGTACTTGGGGCGCCGCTCCGCGTCGACGCCGGTGATCGCGTCGCCGAACATGCGCCGCTCCCAGACCGGGCGTGACCTGCCCGCCTCGGTCATGAGACCGCCGTTGCTGGTGCCGGTCTCGTACTGCGAGCGATAGGTGCCCGAGGCGAGCAGGGCATCGAGGACGTCGCCGTGGAGGTACGGCGCATCGGGATGGAAGTGCACGCAGACGCGAGCGTCGCTCGGCAGGGGGCCGCCCGAGGAGCGTTGTCGGACGAACTCCACGATCGCCGCGATCGGGGCGTCCGCGTCCATCCGGCCCGGGGCCGGCTCTGCGCCGTTCCGCTGCACGTCACTCCTCCTCGCTCGTCGGCTCTCAGTCGATCCTGCACCGGCGCCTCCGGTCAACGGTCGATAGGCGGCATCCGGTTTCGCGTCCGCGTCGGGCTCACCGGAGGAGCGGGCGGCCGGTCTCCTCCCGTTTCGACGTCGATGGACGGTTGCCGTGACCGCGCCCCGCCCGGAGGGCGAGCAGTCCCGCCAGCGCGACGACGTTCGCGCCGGCGACGATGAGGAACGGCAACGGCTCGCTGACGACGAACAGGGCGGCGAAGAGGACCGGCGCGATGAGCTCGGCTGCGACGAACGAGTACTGGAAGACGGCGAGGTAGCGTCCGCGCACGCGTGGATCCGCCATCGCCGACACGAGGGCCGTCGACGCCGGCGCGTGCAGGATCTCCGCGCCGCTGAGCAGCACGACGGCCGTGACGAGCGCGAGGATCGCGAGCACGAGCCCGCCCGCGGCGCCGAGGGCGACCGCAAGGTAGGCCGCCGCCCACAGCGCGGCGGCGGCACGCAGCACCGAGAACGGCTCGTTCCTCGTCGCGAGACGACCTCCCCACGCTCCGAGCGCCGCGACGAGGACGGCATTGCCCACGAGGAGCGACGAGGTGAGCCAGCCCGGGGCGCCGAGTCCCGAGCGCACCAGGGTCGGGAAGCTCAGCCCGGCGAACAGGGTGGAGAGCGCGAAGACGGAGTTGAGGGCGAGGAACCCGAGGAACCGCGCGTCGGAGAGGACCGCCCGGTACCCGGGTCGGGATCCCGTGGAGGCGACGGGTATCCAGCCGGCTGGCCGCCCGGCGGACCGCGCGTGCCCGACCCGCAGGATCAGTCCCGCGGCCGCGCAGGCCACGGCCGCTGCCGTCGCCAGCCCGACGAGCAGGCCGGGCCGGTCGGTGGAGATCACGAGGCCTGCGATGAGTCCGCCGGCGATGATGCCCACCGTGCGGATGACGTTGACGCGCGCGAACCACTCCTCGGGCCCGGGGTCCCCCTCTGCTGCAGCGGCCTCGACGACCAGCGCGAAGACCGAGGACCAGAACAGCCGGCTGCCGCAGGCCAGAGCGGCGCTCGCCGCGAACACGCCGACCGGCTCCCGCACGAACACGCAGAGCAGGTACCCGAGCGCCTGCAGGAGCATAGCGGCGACCACCACGGGGCGGGGCCCGATCCGATCGACCAGCCATCCGGCGAGCACCGGGAGCGGCAGGGTGACGAGCCCGGCGAGCGCCACGAGGCCGCCGAGGGGCGCGAGGTCGATGTCGGTGAGCACGGTGAAGTAGACGAGCGACAGCGGTAGGAACAGGCCGCCGGCGAGGGACGCCGAGCCCAGTGCGAGCACCAGCGCGCCCCGCCCGCGTCGGATCACGGTCATCCCGAGCCCGGTTCGGTGTGGGAGCGCCCCGGCAGGGGGACGCCGTGCGGAACGCCACGTCGCACGTACTCGTCGTAGTGTGCGAACCAATCGGCGCGCGGCGGCCGGTCTCCGCCTGCGGCGTCCATGCGCGACTCGCCGTCGACGAGGAACCCGGCGAACCCGTCGAGGCACTCGTGCCAGCTCGCCGCGGTCCTCGCCGCGGACCGGTGGTCTCCTGGAGCGAGGACGTTCGTGAACACCAGGTGCGTCCGACCTTCCGCGGCCGCGGCGAGTTCGAAGCCGAGTGCCTCGTCGCCCCAGTCGAATCTGAGCGAGGAGCCGGGCGACACCGACCGCACGCGACCGTGGGTGAGGGGAACGGCCTCGTCGGCGAAGACGAACGCCAGCTCGGAGCCGGCGGTCTCGAGGTCGCCGTCGATCCGGCAGGGGAACCACCGCGTGTGCGCTTCAGGTCGCACGATTCGCCGCCAGACCTCGTCCGGCGGAGCCGGCAGCATCCGCTCGAATCGGAGCACCCCGGGGTCCCCGGCCCAGTCGCCGAAGTCATCCATCGTCGTCCCTTCCGCCGTGCATGGTGGTGTCATCGATCGGGTCATCCGTCCCGTCGGGAAGACCGCCAGCCAGGAGGTCGACCAAGGTCGCGGCCGCAGTGCGGGACGGGTCGTGATCGGGGTTGTACTCCACGAGCAGCAGGCCGCGGCACCGTGGATCGCCTGCGAGCACGCGGAGCGCCCTCGCGAGGGACTCGCGCCGGAGGCCGCGGTCGTAGATCGCGATGTCCGCCGCGGGGGTCTCGAGGAAGTCGAGCACGTCCACGTCGAGGTGGATCACGATCTCGGGGCTCGCGAGCGCGGAGAGCGCCTGCATCGCGGATGCCTCGGGCTCGGCGTTGATCGCCGACGCCGGGATCCGGGTGCTGTGCACGCGGCCGTGCACGTCCTCCTCCCGGTCCGCGTACCCGAAGAACACGATCCTCGATGAGTCGAGCAGGGGACGGCGGGGGCCCACGGAGGCGAGCGAATCGTCGACGCCGGGGAGATCGAGCAGGTGCGCCACGCCCATGGCGTCGGCGATGGGCTCCTCCGGATGCTCGGCCGGCACCACGAGGTCCTGGCCGCCATCGACGTAGACGACGCCGACATCACGGTCGTCGTCGAGGAATGCGCTCACCATCGCGAGGGTCAACGTGCATTCCCCGCCGACGACAAGGGGTCGGTACCCGGATCGGAGGGCCCGGACGATGCGTTGACGGGCCTCGGCCAAGCCAGCCACGACCGCGGCCACGTTGTTGACGCCGCCGTCGCGCCGGTCGGCTCGCCAGGTCGACGTCGGCAGGTCGCCGAGATCCTCGACCTCGATGGACCGGGTCCGCAGCTGCTCGACGAGGCCACTCGCCCGGAGCGCCCGAGGCGCCTGATCGACGCCGGGCCAGTGCGCGGCCGCGCTCGACGGAACCCCGATCAGGCCCCAGCGGGCACGGTCGCGTGCGGAACGGCGCGCGTCGGTCATCGTGCCGCTCCAACCGCTGCAGTCGGTCGGTGTCCAGTGGCTGTCAGCCGGTCGGTCCTGCGGGTTACAGTGGGACCGGAGGGCTTCGAGGTCGAAGCGGGCTCGATCGGGCGCGGTGCCCACGGTTCGCTGCCGGGTTGCTCGTGCACAGGTCCTCCTCAGTTGTAAACCCTGGGGTGACACCCTGCCAAACCGTTGCCGCCCTCGTCAAGTGGTCGAGGCGGCTCGTGCACATCCGGATGGAGACTCCGGGAGGGGGAGATGCGGACCGTGACTGGAATCGGACGGCTCGGGGTCCTCTCGCAGCGGCCGGGGGGCACGGCGGCCTGGGGCGAGGTGCTCGCCCACCGAGGCGACCCCGAGGTCATCGCGGTCGTCCGCCAGCGCTTCATCGACCATGACGTCACTGCCGACTCGGTCGTCGCGGCGCTCGACGACGGCGGTGACCGGATCTTCGCCGACGCGACCTCGGGCCGTGCCGACTGGGCGGTCGCGCATGGTGGCGCGGCGGCGGCGGCGCTGCTCGCGAGCGAGGTGGCGGCGTACGCGTCGTACCTCACGAGCCGCGCGGCATCCGTGCGATCGCTGGCCGTCGACGAGCTCCTCGAGGAGCGCAGCGCCGTGGAGGTCGCGTCCGAGCTCGGCATCTCCCGGCAGAAGATCTACGAGATCGCCCGCGGCGCCTCGAAGGTGCGCGACGCGTTCACGTCGGAGGCACGGTGAGCCCGGCAGCCGGGGCGGGCGATCCGACTCTCCAGCATCCGCTCGACCTGCGGGCCGCGCGGCCGGTGTACCGGTGGGCAGCCGCGCTCCGCGCCCTGACGTCTCCGGCGGTCTCCCTCGCCGCAATAATGCTGCTGTGGGTCGTGAGCGACAACCTCGTCACCCCCGTGGTGGGACCGGTGCTCGGCGTCTCGACGATCGCCTACGTCGAGCGTCGTTGCCGCGCGGACGCCTGGGCCCACGTGGCTCGCGGGCGCCAGGATGCCGGTCGTGACGACCCCGCCGCCTGGTCCGCCGCCGCCGTCGCCTTCGAGGTGCTGGTCTTCGCCGGTGCCTGTGCGGTGTTCGTACCGAAGGTCGGCGTCGAGGCCGGGCCCACCGCCGTGGCGCCGATCGCCGCTGGAATGGCGGTGGGGCTGCTCGTGTGCTCCCTCGCCGCGTCGACTTGGGATCGGCGTGCGCCGCGTGAGCGCCGGGTCGACAACGCCTCGCACGGCGTGGTGCAGATCCGCCAGGCAGGCATCCTCGTCGTGTCGGGCACGGCCGTGGCCATGCTCTCGGAACGGGCCGTCCTCATGCCTCCGGCTGTGGCCCTCGGCGCGGCCCTCGCGCTCGCCGTGGGTGCGATCGGACTGCTCGCCCGGCTCATCCCCAGCCGGGTCCGCTGCCTCCCGGAGAGGTTCCTGCAGGTGGAGTGACTCTCGATCGCTCGAGCCCGGATGCCGCGCGCGCGGCGGCGGCGGGTCCGGCTGCCTCGCATGGCTGAGCCGCTCGACGGGGGTTCGAGCGGCGTCAGCGGTTGACCCAGTGCATCGAGAGGTAGTGCGAGACCGCCTCGCGGGCGTCGACCGGATCGGGGCGGGCGGCGCGTGGAACGCCGGCTCGCGGCATCAGCTCGGCTTGGGGCATCCGCAGCCCTCGAGTCCAGGCGACCGCAACGGCCCACGCGGAGGCGAGGTGGCCGGTGCGGGTTCGTGCGTCCGGAGTCGGAAGTCGCGCGACCAGCTCGGCGCAGGCCTGTGCGGCGCAGGCCTGCACGGCACGGAGCGGCGCGGCGGCCGCGGTGGGGGCGGGGGAGTCGCAGGTCGTCATCTCGGTGATCCTTCCGTCGGGATGGGGTGTGCGCTCATGGCGCGGCGGTGGCGGGCGCAGGCGCCTCGATGAGCAGGGCGACGCCGACGCCCGCCAGGAGCGCGGCGGTCGCGCGGCGCTGCCACACGAGCCAGCGCGGTCGTCGACGCAGGAAGGCGGCGACCGCCCCGGCGCCGAGGATGATCAGCGCGTTGACGCAGAGGCTGACCGCGATCTGGACGCCGCCGAGGATGAAGCCCTGCGCGACGACGTCGCCGCGGGCCGGATCGATGAACTGCGGGATGAGCGCGACGTACATGATCGCCGCCTTCGGATTCAGGAGGTTCGTGACGAGCCCCATCGAGAACAGGCGCGCCTTGGAGTCGCTCGCGAGGTCGCGCACCTCGAACAGGCCGGTGCCGCCGCTCGCGACCGCTCGATACGCGAGGTACAGCAGGTAGATCGCCCCGGCGACCTTGAGCGCGGTGTACAGCCATGGCACGACGACGAAGACGGCCGCGAGTCCGAGGTTGGCCATCGTCATGTAGACGAGGAAGCCGAGGGCGGTCCCGACGAGCGAGACGAGCCCGGCGACCGAACCCTGCGACAGGCTCCGGGAGACGAGGTAGATCATGTTCGGCCCCGGCGTGAGCACCATCGCGAGCGCCACGACGGCGATCCCGAGTGCTGCCGCTGCGTCCACCGGCATATGTCCTCCTTCGACGGCACGGCCTGGAGGAGCGGATGCCGCCCTGCCGCGCGTTCGTCCACGTTGGTACACTCGCGACAATTCGACCAAAGTGTCACACGACACTTCGGACGCCCTTGGAGGAACGATGCGCGTCTCGTCGGGCTGGACCCCACGGCTCTCGGATGCCGCTGCGCCGGCCTCCGAGCGGCTCGTCTCCGCGCTCGCCGAGGACATCCTCGACGGGGTCGTCGCCGAGGGTGAGCGCCTGCCCGCGCACCGGGCACTGGCCGAGCAGCTCGGCGTCGCGTTGGGAACCGTGTCGAAGGCGTACGCGGAGCTCGCGCTGCGCGGCCTCGTGCGCGGCACCCACGGGCGCGGCATGTTCGTCAGCTACCGCTCCGAGCCGGCGTCCGGCAGCGTCGACCTCGCCATGAACATGCCGCCGCGCATGTTGTCCGACCGCGTGATCGCCGAGGCATTGGCCTCGAGCGCCGGTCGCGTCGACGCCGAGGTGCTCTCCGCGTGCGGTCCGCCCGGGGGCCGACTCGAGTACCGCCGCACGGCCGCCGCCTGGCTGGCGTCCACCGGGCTGGAACTGCCGGCCGAGGAGCTCGTGCTCGCACACGGCGCCCAGCAGGGCATCGCCGCCGTGCTCATGGCGGTGGGGCAGCCGGGTCGCCCCGTGCCCGTCTACACCGAGGAGGTCACCTTCCACGGCGCGTTGAGCTACGCACGCCTCGCCGGGCACCCGGTGCACGGCGTCCCGATCGACCGGCAGGGGCTGCGCCCGGACCTGCTCGACCGCATGCTCGCCCGCGACGCGCGCACGCGCGGCGGCGGCATCCGTCCCGTCGTCTACGTGACGCCGACCCTGCACAACCCCACCGGTGCGAGGATGTGCGCCGCGCGGCGGCGCGAACTCGTGAAGGTCGCCCGCCGGCACGACGCGTTCATCATCGAGGACGATGTCTACGCGCTCTCCGAGGAGCGGGTCGCTCCGGCGCTGGTCTCGCTCGCCCCCGAGCGCACGTTCCTCGTCAGCAGCGCATCGAAGGCGCTGAGCCCGGCGATCCGGCTCGGCATGATCAAGCCGCCGTGCGCCTTCCGCCCACGCGTCGCCGAGGCGGTGCGGTCATTGGGCCTGCCCGTCTCCCCGCTGATCTGCGTGCTGCTCGACGAGCTCGTGAGCGCGGGCATCGCCTCCACGGTGCGCACCTCGATCAGGGACGAGGGCGCGCGGCGCACGACGATGGCCCGGGAGCAGTTCGGGCAGGCGCTGTTCCTCGCCCCAAGGACGGGCTACCACGTGTTCCTGCCGATGCCGCCCGAGCGCGCCCGCCGGCTCGCGGCCGCGGCGCAGGGCGCGGGTGTGCTGGTCGCCGATCCCGACTCGATGCTGGCCGACCCGTCGCAGCGGGCCGGCGGCGTGCGTCTCAGCCTCGGCGGGCCGACGATCGCGGACCTGTCGCGGGGGCTGGCGATCGTGCACGGCCTGATGGGCGCTGCGTCCGCCGCCTGACGTTCGCCGCCTCGGCCGCCGCCCGACGTCGGGTCGCATTCGTCCCCGAGAACAGGAAGTCTGCGGTGGCGCGCCGCATGGCTGCCTGTCCTCGCGCGTCGGTCGGCGAGTCTGCCTGTTCTCGGGCCGGATCAGTGGGGCGAGAGGCGGACGGGGACGGGAAACGAGAGGCGGGCGCGACCGGACGACGGGCGGATGCCGCGGCTCACGCCCGACGAGCGGATGCCGCGGCTCACCCGCGGTGGGCAGATGCCGCTCCCCGCCGCGCCGACCCGCTCAGTGCCCCTGCCGCCGCCGCGCCGACCCGCTCAGTGCGCCTGTGGGGGCCGCCGCGACGAGGACTCAGTGCGCCTGTGGGGGCAGCACGGCTATGACGGGGTGGTCCTTGGCGATGACGCCGACCTTGGCGGCGCCGCCGGGCGAGCCGAGGTCGTCGAAGAACTCGACGTTGGCCTTGTAGTAGTCGGCCCATTCGTCGGGGAGGTCGTCCTCGTAGTAGATGGCCTCGACGGGGCAGACGGGTTCGCAGGCGCCGCAGTCGACGCATTCGTCGGGGTGGATGTAGAGCGAGCGCTCACCCTCGTAGATGCAGTCGACCGGGCACTCGTCGATGCAGGCACGGTCCTTGACGTCGACGCAGGGCAGCGCGATGACGTAGGTCACGAGACGACCAGCGACCCGTCGCGCGAGATGCCGACCTGCTCGTCGCGGGGCACGACCTTGACGCGCTCGCGCACGATCTCGCCGTAGACCTCGTGCGGTTCGAACGCCTCGCCGAGCGAGCGCTCGTGCGCGTCGAGCGCGAGCCATCCGCTCCACGTCGTGTAGTGCACGCCGCGCGACTCGAGCAGCTCGAAGACCTCTTCACCGTCGGCGGGGTCGACGAGCAGCGCGGGCAGCGAGCCCGACGTCGCGTCTTCCACGAGGTTCGTGATGGTCTCGAGCGCGTCGCCCTTGGTGTGGCCGATGAGGCCGACGGGGCCGCGCTTGATCCAGCCGGTCGCGTAGACGCCGGGCAGGTGCTCGCCCGAGGCGTCGGTGACGCGCCCGCCGGCGTTGGGGATCACGGCGCGCTGCTCGTCGAACGGCACGTCGGCGACGGGCGAGCTCGCGTAGCCGACCGCACGGTAGACGGCCTGCACGGGCACGTCGACGAACTCACCGGTGCCCGCGACCGAGCCGTCGCCGACCGGCCGGGTGAGCTCGAAGCGCACGGCCTCGACGGCGTCGGTGCCGAGCACCTCGACCGGCGCGTGCAGGAAGTGCAGGTGGAGGCGACGCGAGGCCGTGTACTCGTGGTCGGCGGGCTTGCGCCATCCGTTGAGCGTGCGGGTCATGACCTTGACCTGGTTGTTCGACGCGAACAGCTGCTCGGCGTGCGGGTCGTTCGCCGCGCGCTCGAAGTCGGCGTCGTTGACGATGACGTCGACGTCGGGGACCTCGCCGAGCTCGCGCAGCTCGATCGGCGTGAACTTCACGTGGCCGGGGCCGCGACGGCCGAAGACGTGCACGTCGGTCACGGGCGAGGCCTCGAGGCCCTCGACGACGTTGGCCGGGACATCCGTCGACAGCAGGTCCTTGGGGTGCTTCGCGAGCACGCGGGCGACGTCGAGGGCGACGTTGCCGTTGCCGATGACCGCGATCGTCTGCGCCTCGAGCGGCCAGGTGCGCGGCACGTCGGGGTGGCCGTCGTACCAGGCGACGAAGTCGGCCGCGCCGTAGGAGCCGGGCAGGTCGATGCCGGGGATGTCCAGCGGGGCGTCCTTCAGGGCGCCGGTGGCGAAGATGACGGCGTCGTAGCGCTCGCGCAGCTCGGCGACGGTCACGTCGCGGCCGACCTCGACGTTGCCGATGAACCGGATGGTGCCCGCGTCGAGCATCTCGTGCAGCGAGTTGACGATGCCCTTGATGCGGGGGTGGTCGGGCGCAACGCCGTACCGGATCAGGCCGTAGGGCGCCGGAAGCGTCTCGTACAGGTCGATCGAGACCTCGCCGCCGGCCTCGGTGACCTGGCGGTTCAGGATGTTGCCGGCGTAGATGCCGGCCGGGCCGGCGCCGATGATCGCGACGCGGAGGGAGAGGGTCATGGCTGCGTGGTCTTTCGGTCTGCTGAGGCGGGCAGTGCCTCGGGTGAGGGAATCGCGGCTGGCGCACCTGTCGCGGTCGTGATGGCTTCGGGAGCGTAGGGGCTCAGGGTCACCACGTCGCCGACGACGACCACCGCAGGCGAGCGGATGCCGCGGCGTGCCGCCTGCAGTGCGATCGTGTCGAGCGTACCCACTGTGACACGCTGACCTGAGCCGTAGCCGTCTTCGATGATCGCGACCGGGCAGGTGCCGCCGCGCTCGCCGCGGGAGAGCGTGATCGCGGAGTTCGCGAGCGTGCCGACGCCCATGAGCAGCACGACCGTGTGGTCGCGGCCACCGCCGAGGGCTTGGATCTGGTCGTGCCCCGTGACGACGGTGAACGTGGTCGCGAGGCCGCGGTGCGTGAGGGGGATGCCGGCGATGGCCGGCACGGAGATCGCGCTCGTGATGCCGGGCACGACCTCGACGGCCACGCCCGCCTCCTGGCAGGAGGCGACCTCCTCGCCGCCGCGGCCGAAGATGAACGGGTCGCCGCCCTTGAGCCGCACGACGCGCTTGCCGTCGCGGGCCAGCGTCACGAGCAGTGCGTTGATGGCGTCCTGCGGCACGGCGTGGTGGCCGGGCAGCTTGCCGACGTCGACGATCTCAGCCGCGAGGTGGACGCCCTCGGCCGCGAGTCCGTCGAGCACGGAGCGGGCGCCCAGCCGGTCGGCGACGATGACGTCGGCGGCCTCGAGCGCGCGCAGCCCCTTGATCGTGAGCAGTCCGGCATCACCCGGCCCGGCGCCGACGAGGGTCACGTGTCCCGTCGAGGGGCGCGTGGCATCGGCGGCGACGTGCGCCGTGAGGTTCGCGCTCACGCGAGGCCCCCCGCGACGACGGCCGCGACCACGATCGCGGTCGCGAGCACGAGCCCGCCCACGAGGCCGACGACGGCGCGCGAGCGGTTCGCCGCGGTCATACGGACACCCAGCCGGCGGCGGCCGCGGTCGCGGCGCGCTCCTCGGCGGACGCCTCGACGGGCGCGGTCACGATGCCGGCGGCCAGGGTGTAGCCCGACTGCGGGTCGATCACGAGGAACGCGCCCGCCCGTCGGTGGGTCGCGTACTCCTCGATCGGCAGCTCGGTGGCGAGGCGCACGCGCACCTGGCCGATGTCGTTGACCTCGAGGGCGGCGGCGGGTTCGAGTGCCAGCGTGTCGAGGTCGCGACGGCCGACGATGTCGGAGACGAGGGCCTGCACGGTGCTCGTGCCCGACTTGACGAGCACGCGGGCGCCGGGCCTGAGCGGCTGCGCGCCGAGCCAGAAGACGGCGGCGTCGAGCTCGCGTCGGGGCTCGGGCAGTGCGCCCTCGGCCACGATGACGGCACCACGGGCGGCATCGAGCTGGTCCGCGAGCCGCAGCGACACCGAGCGGGGGGCGGATGCCTCGTCGACCGAGTCCGATCCCGCGTCGATGCCCGTCACGGTCGTCGTCGCGCCGCCCGGGAAGACCTGGACCCGGTCGCCGACCCGCACCGTGCCGGAGGAGATGCGCCCGGCGAACGCCCGGTAGTCGCGGAACGACTCGGCGTCGTCGACGTCGTGCGCGAGGGCGCCCTGCGGGCGGATGACCAGCTGCACCGGGAACCGCAGCGCCTCGAGCTCGGACTCGAGCTCGTCGAGCGAGGGCAGCGTCTCGAGCAGTTCGAGCAGGCTCGGGCCGTCGTACCAGGGCGTGTTCGCCGAGCGGTCGACGATGTTGTCGCCGGCGAGCGCCGACACCGGGATGACGTGGGTGTCGGCGAGGCCGAGTTCGCGCGCGAGCGCGGCGACATCCGCTGCCACCGTGTCGTAGGCCTGCTGCGAGTAGCCGAGCAGGTCGATCTTGTTGACGGCGATGATCACGTGCGGCACCCGGAGCAGCGCGACGACCGCGAGGTGGCGGCGCGTCTGCTCGAGCACCCCGTTGCGCGCGTCGACGAGCACCACGACCGCGTCGGCCGTGGTCGCGCCCGTGACCATGTTGCGCGTGTACTGCACGTGGCCGGGGCAGTCGGCGAGGATGAACGAGCGCCGCCCCGTCGAGAAGTAGCGGTACGCGACGTCGATCGTGATGCCCTGCTCGCGCTCGGCGCGCAGGCCGTCGGTGAGCAGCGCGAAGTCGATCGCGCCCGGCTCGCCGCCGAAGCCGCGCTCGGCCGAGGTGCGGGTCACGGCCTCGAGCTGGTCGGCGAGGATCGCCTTCGAGTCGTGCAGCAGGCGGCCGACGAGCGTCGACTTGCCGTCGTCGACCGAGCCGGCCGTGGCGAAGCGGAGCAGTGCGCCCATCAGAAGTACCCGTCCTTCTTGCGATCCTCCATGGCCGCCTCGGAGATGCGGTCGTCGGCCCGGGTCGCGCCGCGCTCGGTCAGCGTCGAGGTCGCGACCTCGCGCACCACGTCGGCGACGGATGCCGCGTCTGACTCGACCGCGCCCGTGCAGCTCATGTCGCCGACCGTGCGGTAGCGCACCGTGCGCACCTCGATCGCCTCGCCGGGCTTGGCGGGCGACACGTCGGAGATCGCGCGCCACATGCCGTCGCGGCGGTAGACCTCGCGCTCGTGCGCGTAGTAGAGCGGCGGCAGCTCGATGCCCTCGCGCTCGATGTAGCTCCACACGTCGAGCTCGGTCCAGTTCGAGATCGGGAACGCGCGCACGTGCTGGCCCACCGTGTGGCGGCCGTTGTAGAGGTCCCAGAGCTCGGGGCGCTGGTTGCGGGGGTCCCACTGGCCGAACTCGTCGCGCAGGCTCAGGATGCGCTCCTTGGCGCGCGCCTTGTCCTCGTCGCGGCGGGCGCCGCCGAACACGGCGTCATGCCTCCCCGCGGTGATCGCGTCGAGCAGCGGCTGGGTCTGCAGCGGGTTGCGGGTGCCGTCGGCGCGCTCCTGCAGGCGGCCGTCGTCGAGGTAGTCCTGCACGGATGCCACCTCGAGGCGGAGTCCGAGCCGTTCGACCGTGCGGTCTCGGAACTCGATGACCTCGGGGAAGTTGTGCCCGGTGTCCACGTGCAGCACGGGGAAGGGCACCCGCCCCGGCCAGAACGCCTTCGTCGCCAGGTGCAGCACGAGCACGGAGTCCTTGCCGCCCGAGAAGAGCAGCACGGGGCGCTCGAACTCGGCGACGACCTCGCGGATGATGTGGATGGCCTCGGCCTCGAGGGCGTCGAGCGTGTCGATGCCCGTCTCGACCGTGAGGGTTTCGGTGGCGCTCATACGTGCAACCCGCATTCCGTCTTGTCGAGGCCCGCCCAGCGGCCGGCCCTGGGGTCTTCGCCCTCGGCGACCTTGCGGGTGCAGGGCTCGCACCCGATCGACGGGTAGCCCTGGGTCAGCAGGTCGTTCACGGGCACGCCGAAGGCGCTCGAGTAGTCGATGAGGTCGTCGAAGCTCCACGCCGCGAGCGGGTTGACCTTGACGAGGCGGTTGCGCTCGTCGAACGTGACGAGCGGCGTGTTCGTGCGGGTGGGCGCCTCGTCGCGGCGCACGCCCGTGAACCAGAGCTCGTAGCCCGTGAGCGCCTCGTGCAGGGGCGCGACCTTGCGCATCGCGCAGCACTCGGCGGCGTCGCGCGCGAACAGGTCGAGCCCGTACTTCGCGTTCTGCTGGGCGACGGTGAGCTCGGGCAGCACGTCGACCACGCGCACGTCGAGCGCGGACGCGACCCGGTCGCGCGTCTCGTAGGTCTTGGCGAAGTGGTAGCCGGTGTCGAGGAAGAGCACGTCGACGCCGGGCAGCGACTGCGCGACGACGTGCGGGAGCACGGCGTCGGCCATCGAGCAGGCGACGGCCGCGGCATCCGCTGAGAAGTTGCGGGCGACCCAGGCGATGACCTCGTAGGCGGATGCCTCGTCGGCCGCCAGGCTGCGGAGTTCGGCGTCGCCCGCCTCGGCCAGGGCGCGCAGCTCGTCGTGGCTGCGCAGGGCGGTCGCGCGCGGGGCGAGGGAGACGCTCATCGGAGCACCTCCTCGTCGGCGCGGTGCGCCCATTCGGCGAAGGTCTCGTCGCTCACGGCATCGCGGTCGTCGAGGAACCGCTTGACGACCCGCTCGACGTACTCGGCGATGCCGTCGGCCTCGACCTTGAGTCCGCGCACGGTGCGGCCGAGGCCGGCCTCGTCGCGGTCGGCGCTCGCCAGGCCGCCGCCGAGGTGCACCTGGTAGCCCGGGACCTGCTCGCCGGCGTCGTTCATGACGAGCTGGCCCTTGAGGCCGATGTCGGCCGTCTGGATGCGCGCGCACGAGTTCGGGCAGCCGTTGACGTGCAGGCTGATCGGGTGCGGCAGGTCGAACCCGTCGAGCGTGCGCTCGAGGTCGAGCACGGCGGCCGTGGCGAACGCCTTGGTCTCGACGATCGCGAGCTTGCAGAACTCGATGCCCGTGCACGCGATGGTGCCGCGGCGGATGAGGCTCGGGCGGGCCGAGAGGCCGAGCTCGTCGAGGTCCGTGATGAGCGACTCGACCCGATCTTCGGGGATGTCGAGGATGACGAGCTTCTGGTGCGGCGTCGTGCGGAGGCGCGAGGACCCGTGCGCCTCGATGAGCTCGGCGAGCCGGGCGAGGGTCGGGCCCGAGACGCGGCCGACGATCGGCGTGACGCCCACGTAGAAGCGGCCGTCCTTCTGGCGGTGCACGCCGACGTGGTCGCCGTGGGCGAGCGGCTGGGGTGCCGGCGGGCCGTCGGGCAGCGGGGCTTCGAGGTACTCGGTCTCGAGCACCTGGCGGAACTTCTCGGTGCCCCAGTCGGCGAGCAGGAACTTGAGGCGCGCCTTGTTGCGGAGCCGCCGGTAGCCATAGTCGCGGAAGATCTGCGCGACCCCGTGCCAGGCGTCGGCCACGCGCTCGGGTGCGACGAAGACGCCGAGCCGCTCGGCGAGCCGCGGGGCGGTCGAGAGGCCGCCGCCGACCCAGAGGTCGTAGCCGATGCCGAGCTCGGGGTGCTCGACCGCGACGAAGGCGACGTCGTTGATCTCGTGCACGACGTCTTGGCTGGGGTGCCCGGTGATCGCGGTCTTGAACTTGCGCGGCAGGTTCGCGAGCGTCTCGTCGCCGATGAACCGACTCGTGATCTCGTCGATCTGCGCGGTCGGGTCGATGAGCTCGTCGGCGGCGATGCCCGCGACCGGGGAGCCGAGCACGACGCGCGGCACGTCGCCGCAGGCCTCGGTCGTGCCGAGGCCGACGGCCTCGAGGCGCCGCCAGATCTCGGGCACGTCCTCGACGCGGATCCAGTGCAGCTGCACGTTCTGGCGGTCGGTGAGGTCGGCCGTGTCGCGCCCGAAGTCGATCGAGATGTCGGCGATCACGCGAAGCTGCTCGGTCGTGAGCTGGCCGCCGTCGATGCGCACCCGCAGCATGAAGTACTCGTCCTCGAGCTCATGCGGCTCGAGGGTCGCGGTGCGGCCGCCGTCGATGCCCGGCTTGCGCTGCGTGTAGAGGCCCCAGACGCGGAAGCGCCCGTGCAGGTCGGTCGGGTCGATTGAGGCGAAGCCGCCCTTGGAGTACACGTCCTCGATGCGGCCGCGCACGCTCAGGCCGTTGTCGACCTGCTTCCACTCCTCGTTGCCGTTGAGCGGGGCGGTGCCGTCGACCTTCCACTGGCCGTTCGGACGGGTCGAGGGGCGCGGGCCGGCGACGCGGCGGGCGGGGCGCTCCGTGGCCGCGACCGGTGCGGTCGTGTCGGTCGTCGTCGGGGTCGTCACCGGCTCCTCCTTCCGTCGGCGGCGCAGGGTGCGCGAATCTGCCGTGCGTTCGAAGCTAGGCGAGCCGACCGGAGCGCGACAGGCGAGCGCGTCACGTCCGGTCACGCCGTGTCGCATTGCGTCACAGATGGCCCCGGGGGCTTGTGCCGCGGCGCTCCGAGTGCTCGTGCAGCCCGCGAGGGGGCGCGGTAGCGAATGCCCCGTCAGTCGCGGACGGCGGATGCCGCGTCGTAGCGGTCGAGCACGATGTCGACGAGTTCGGCGGGAGCCGGGGCATCCGGCACCAGGAGGGGCTCGGCCGTGACGTCGGCGCCGGCGGCCCGCGCGAGGTCGTCGAAGTACCCGGGCGCGAGCAGGTAGTTGGCGATGATCACGCGCGGTGCGGCGCCGTCGCCGTCGCCGTCGGACGTCGCGCCCGCCGCCGCGGCCCGTGCGGCGGCGACCGCGGCGGGCAGGGCGGGCTCGGCGGCGGAGAGGAAGCCCACCCCCACCTCACGGCCGGATGCCGCGGCCAGGCGTGCGGTCATGTCGTGGCAGTCGTCGACCGCGCGGCGGTCGCTCGACCCGGCGACGGCGAGCACGATCCGGTCGTCGTCGCGGAGGCCCGCCTCCCGGAGGCGGCGCAGGAGCACGGTGACGAGCCGGTCGTCGGGCCCGAGGGCGCCCCCGAGCACGACCGGTCGAGCCGTCTCGGCCTCGACCGCCTCGGTCAGGTCGACGTGCACGTGGTACCCCGCCGAGAGCAGCAGCGGCACGACGACCGCGGGCTCGCCGTCGTCGAGCGACGCGAGCGAGGCCGGCACGTCGGGCTGCTCGACGTCGACGTGCCCGAGTCGCAGCGAAGGCGGCGCGGTCTCGGGAACGGATGCCGCGGAGCCGGCCCTGCTCGAGGCGC
The DNA here is from genome assembly GCF_009749395.1 of Agromyces salentinus. GTDB lineage: Bacteria > Actinomycetota > Actinomycetes > Actinomycetales > Microbacteriaceae > Agromyces > Agromyces salentinus. Next base: position 241,349 of record NZ_WBIR01000006.1, on the reverse strand, counting down.
GCTGCTCGAGCGCGGCACCCACCGCGTCGCTGAGCCCGCGGACCGCGGAACGACCCTCCGCCGAGCTCGTCCCGTGCGAGATGGCGACGAGTGCGGGAGGGCGTTCGGGCATGCGGCCATGCTCGCACATCTCGTGTTCCATCGATGAGACGCCGGCTCGCGGCATCCGCTCGACGGGGTCGGGTCGCGGCGCTCAGGCGGCCGAGCGCAGCCGTTCGACGATCTCGTCGACCGTGCGCGCGACCAGTCGCGGCATGTCGATGGCACCCGGGTCGAGAAGCCACTGCACCTGCAGGCCGTCCATGATCGCGATGAGGCCGGAGGCGGAGTCGCGCAGCTCCTGCTCGTCGGTGTTGCCGGAGACCTCGCCGAGGACCCCGGCGATCTTCGACCGGAGGCCCTCGGTGCGGCCCTGGAAGTAGTCGTGCGCGGGGTGGCCGTCGGTCACCGATTCGCCGGAGAGCACGGAGTACGCCTGCACTACGCCTCGACGGTGCGTGTTCTCCTCGACCGTGTCGATCAGGTGCTGCAGGAATGCCGGGCCCTCGACCTGTGCCCGCTCGGGGATGCCCGCGACCTCCTCACCGTCCCGGTACTTCAGCATCGCGACGAGCAGGCCCTCCTTGGACCCGAAGTGGTGCAGCACGCCCGCGTGCGTCATGCCGGCCTGCTCGGCGACCTCGACGAGCGCGCCCTTGTTGTAGCCGCGCGCGCCGAAGACGTTCATGGCGGCCTTCAGCACCGCCTCGCGACGCTCCGTCGTGCGGGCCTGCGGGCGTTGCACCCGCTCGGCCGCCGGCTTCGTCGCCTGCGTCGTATCCACCACGATGTTCCTTCCTTGGGCGACGCCGACCCGGGGCATCCGCTCAGTGCAGGATGCCGCGTACCGACTCGCATGTCGAGTCCAACACCGGTTCGCCGAGCGTTCTCGGGTCGACCTGGGCCCGTTATCGAACCGTGATGTCTTTAACTTACTTACTAGTCAGTAAGTGTGTCACGATATCCAACGTCACTCAACGACGAGCATATGGATGGAGTTCCGGCGTGACCACAATCTCGACCGCCCGCGGTGCACTCGACTCGAACGAGAAGCCCGCAGCCGACACCGTCGGCACGACCTCGGCGCTCGACGCAACGGCCGGAACCACCGCCACCGCGACGACGGCCCCCGCAGCGGATGTCACCGCCGAGGCCATCGCGCTCGCCGCATCCCTGCCGCTCGACGAGAAGGTCGCGCTGCTCACCGGCGCCGCCACGTGGACCCTGCGCGAGATCGCCGAGATCGGCATGCGCACCATGACCGTCTCCGACGGTCCCATCGGCGTCCGCGGCACCGGCGAGGACGGCCTCCCGTCGGCGCAGCTCCCCGCCCCCTCGGCGACCGCCGCCACGTGGGACGTCGACCTGCAGGAGCGACTCGGCACGCTCATGGCTGCCGAGGCCCGGCGCAAGGGGGTCGACGTCATCCTGGCGCCGGTCGTGAACCTGCAGCGCAGCCCGGTCGGCGGGCGGCACTTCGAGTGCCTCTCCGAGGACCCGCTGCTCACCGCCCGCCTCGCGGTGTCGTTCGTCGACGCCATCCAGGCGCAGGGCATCGCCGCGTGCGTGAAGCACTTCGTCGGCAACGAGACCGAGACCGATCGCACCAACTACCTCTCCCGCATCGACGAGCAGACGCTGCGCGAGGTCTACCTCGCGCCGTTCGAAGCTGTCGTCGACGCCGGCGTCTGGACGATCATGGCCGCCTACAACGGCCTCACCCGCGACGGCGTCGACGCGACCTCCACGGCGCACGAGCCATTGCTGTCCGGCATCCTCAAGGGCGAGTGGCAGTTCGACGGCATCGTGATCAGCGACTGGCTGGCCACCAAGACCGCCGTCGAGCCCGCCCTCGCCGGCCTCGACCTCGTCATGCCCGGCCCCGGCGGCCCTTGGGCCGAGGGCCTCCTCGCCGCCGTCGAGTCTGGACTCGTGCCCGAGCAGGTCATCGACGACAAGGTCGCCCGTATCGTGCGCCTCGCCGGCCGCGTCGGCGCCCTCAGCGGCATCGCCGGCGACACCCTCCCGTTCGACCCCACCGGCGCCACCGCCGACCCCGCCGGCGACGAGATCGTCGCCCTCCTGACCGATGCGGCCGCCCGCTCGACCGTCGTGCTCCGAAACGACGCCGACCTCCTCCCCGTCAGCGAAGAGCTGGGCGGCCGCATCACCCTCATCGGACACAACGCCGTCGAGCCGTTCACGCAGGGCGGGGGCAGCGCGTTCGTCACGCCGCCGCACGTGAGCGAACCGCTCGAAGCGCTCCGCGCCGCGTTCCCCGGCGCGACCGTCGACCTGCACCGCGGCGGCTCCACCAAGGTCGGAGCCCCGCTCGCGCCGGCCGAGGTGCTCTCGACGCCGGCCGGCGGGCCGGGCGTCCTCGTCGAGCACCTCGACGGCGACGGCGCCGTGATCGGCTCGCACATCGCCCTCGACGGCGAATCGCTCTGGTTCCCGATCGACGGCGACGTCGTGGCATCCGTTCGCATCACGACCGACCTGCACCTGAAGACGGCCGGCCGCCACCTCATCGACCTCGGGCCGGTCGGCGCGCACCGTGTCGTGGTCGACGGCGTCGAGCGCAGCACGTCCGACGCCGTGGTCGGCGCCGAGGTCATCCTCGACTCCAGTTACGCCAACCCCGAGCGCATCGAGACCTGGATCGAGACCGATGAGCCACGCACCGTGCGCATCGAGATCGACGCGCAGGTCGTCGACGGCGAGTCCTACGGGCACTTCGTCCGCGTGCACTTCCGCTACCTCGAGCCCGGCCTCAGCATCGAAGAGGAGATCGAGCTCGCGGTCGCAGCCGCGGCCGGGTCCGACCTCGCGGTCGTGATCGTCGGAACGAACCCCGAGACCGAGTCCGAGGGGTGGGACCGCCCGACCCTGGCCCTGCCCGGTCGGCAGAACGAGCTCGTGCGTCGCGTCGCCGCCGTTAACCCGCGCACGGTCGTCGTCGTCAACGCCGGCGCCCCCGTCATCCTCCCGTGGCTCGACGAGGTTGCCGCCGTGCTCTGGTGGTGGCTGCCCGGCCAGGAGGCCGGAGCCTCGCTCGCCGCCGTGCTCACGGGCGCGATCGAACCGAGCGGGCGCCTGCCCTGGACCCTCCCCGCTCGCGAAGAGGACGTCCCGGTGCCGAACGGCACCCCCGTCGACGGCCTCATCGACTACACCGAGGGCCGCGACGTCGGCCACCGCGGCTGGGATCGCCGCGGTCTCGTGCCCGCCCGCGAGTTCGGGTACGGACTCGGGTACACCGAATGGGCCTACCGCGGGATCGAACTCGTCGCCGCGGCATCCGACGAGGCACCCGACGCCCTCGTCATCGCCCGCGTGACCATCGAGAACGCCGGCGCGCGCGACGGCCGCGAGGTCGTGCAGGTGTACCTCTCCACCGACGACGTCGAACGCCCGGTGCGCTGGCTCGCCGGATTCGCCGTCGCCGACGTCACCGTCGGCGCCACCTCGACCATCGACATCCCGCTCGCCCGCAGGTCCTTCGAGACCTGGTCGACGGATGCCGCGGCCTGGACCCTTCCCGCCGGCATGTACCGCGTGCAGGCCGGCCGGTCCTCCAGAGATCTCCGCCTCGAGGCCGCCCACGCGGTCGGGGGCTGAGCACCACAAACGCACCACCAACGCACGAACCCACACATCCAATGCAAGGAGGCATGAAAATGCGAAAGAGCATCCTCGCCACGGGGGCCATTCTGGTCGCCGCAGGCCTGGCTTTCACGGGGTGCAGCGCAGACACCGGCGGAGACGGCGGTGGAACGAGCACGAAGGTGCTCACCGTCGGCATGCCGAACGGTCCGCAGCAGCCGAACCAGAACCCACTCGCCACCGGATCGGCATCGCTGTCGCTCGGGTACGCTTTCGTCGTCTACGAGTCGCTCATGCAGAACAACGAGATCGACCCGACCGAGGCCCCCACGCCGTGGCTCGCCGAGTCGGTCGAGTGGAACCCCGAGTACACGCAGGCCACCATCACGCCCCGCGAGGGCGTGAAGTGGTCCGACGGCGAGGACTTCACGGCCGAAGACATCGCCTTCTCGATCCAGCTCCGCAAGGACAATCCCGAGCTGAACATCGACTTCCCCGACCAGTACGGCGACATCACCGTCGAGGACGGCAAGGTCGTCGTGAACTTCACGACTGGCCAGTACGTCAACGAGGTCAAGCTCTACAGGCTCCTCATCGTCCCCAAGCACATCTGGGAGGGCGAGGACGCCGTCACGTTCAGCGACGACGAGATGGTCGGGACCGGCCCGTTCACGCTCAAGACGTTCAGCCCGCAGGCCGTCACGCTCACCCCGAACGAGACCTACTGGGGCGGCAAGTCGAAGGTTGGCGAGCTCCGCTACGACGCCTACAACGACAACGCCGGGCTGACGACCGCGCTCACCACGGGTGAGGCGCAGTGGGGCTGGACCTTCATCCCCGACTACGAGTCCACGTACATCGCGAAGAACCCCGAGCACTTCAACCAGGTCGCCGGCGGCGGGTTCGGCGTCGACGTGCTGTACCTGAACAACGAGACGAAGCCGTTCGACAACGTCGCGTTCCGTCAGGCGCTCAACATGGTCATCGACCACGCCGACATCACCGCCACCGCCGGCTACGGCGTCTGGCCCGAGATCACGAGCGTCACCGGCCTGCCGCAGCCGTCGGGCGACGCCTTCATCTCGGCGGAGTACGAGGGCCAGGAGCTCGAGGTCGACGTCGACGGCGCCAAGAAGGTGCTGACGGACGCGGGCTACACCTACGACGGCGACAAGCTCGTCGACCCCGACGGGGAGCCGGTCTCCTTCGCTCTGACCAACCCGAGCGGCTGGACCGACTACCTCGATGCGCTCGGCATCATCGCCGAGGGCGCCGCCTCACTCGGCGCCGAGGCCACGGTCGACGCGATCGTGCAGGACACCTGGTTCAACGACACCATCCCGTTCGGCAACTTCCAGGCGTCGCTGCACTGGACCGACGCCGGATCGACGCCGTGGAACCTGTACTCGAACATCATGGACGGCGCCTCCTACGTGCCGCTCGGCGAGACCGCCAACTGGAACTTCGGCCGCTACAACAACGACGAGGTCACCGAGGCGCTCGCGACGTACAAGTCGGCGACCGAGGACAGCGACCGCCAGGCCGCACTCGACGTCGTGCAGAAGCACTACGTCGAGGACGTCCCGGGCATCGTGATCTGGTCGCGTCCCGCCGTGGCGCAGTACTCCACGCAGAACTACACCGGGTTCCCGACGAGCGAGGACCCCTACGCGAACCCGCAGCCGACGGGTCCGCAGGCCGCGCTCATCCTGTCCAAGCTCACCCCGAGCGAGTGACCCCGCCCGGGGTCCGGCCCGGTTCATCCGGAACATCCCGCAGGATGTGACGATGAGGTGCGGCGGATGCCACGTGCATCCGCCGCACCCACACTCAACGTAGAGCTCCGACCAAGAGGTGACCCCGAATGTCCTCCTCCTCCTCCTCCGAGGCGCCGAATCCATCGGTCCCAACCGACGCATCAGCAGCTGCATCCGCCCCTGACGCACCCGACGCGTCCACCCCAACCGACGGCGCAGTCGTACTCCAGGCGATCGGCCTGCAGAAGCACTTCAAGCTCCGCGGCGTCGGCTCGCGGGACGTCGTGCACGCCGTCGATGGCGTGGACTTCGAACTCCGGCGCGGCCGCGTGCTCGCCCTGGTCGGCGAGTCCGGCTCGGGCAAGTCCACGATCGCCCGCCTGCTCGCGCAGCTCATGCCCACCACGGGCGGACGTCTCCTCCTGCACGGCGAGGATGCCACGGCCAAAGGCCGACGCGCCTTCCGCCGCTACGTCGGCCGCGTGCAGATGATCTTCCAGGACCCGTTCGGGTCGCTGAACCCGGTGAAGACGGTGCGCTACATGCTCACCCGCAGCATCCGCATCCATCGCGGGCGCCTCCGCGGCATCGAGCTGGAGGGGGCCCTCGTCGAACTGCTCGAGCGCGTGCAGTTGAAGCCGGCCGAGCGCTACATCGACAAGTATCCCCACGAACTGTCGGGCGGCCAGCGCCAGCGCGTCGCCATTGCGCGCGCCCTCGCGGCCGACCCCGAAGTGCTCCTCGCCGACGAGCCGATCTCGATGCTCGACGTCTCCATCCGCCTCGGCATCCTGAACCTGTTGCAGGACCTGCGCGATCGCCTGCACATCGCGATCCTCTACATCACGCACGACATCGCCTCGGCGCGCTACTTCGCCGACCGCACGATGGTCATGTATGCGGGCCGCATCGTCGAGTCCGGCGACTCCGAGTCGGTCACGCAGGACCCGAAGCATCCGTATACCCAGCTGCTCGTGCGGTCGGCGCCCGACCCCGACGACCTCGAGGCCCGCGCCCGCGGCGCACGCGGCGAGGCGCCGAGCCTCGTGAAGCCCCCGAGCGGATGCCGCTTCAACCCGCGTTGCCCGTTCGCGACCGAGCTCTGCCGCACCGAGGTCCCGCCGCTCCTGTCGGTCGGCGAAGGTCGCGAAGCAGCCTGCTGGGGCTATTCCGACCGGGCCGACAAGCCCCTGCTCAGCGACATCACGGAGGCCCTGGCATGAGGTTCTTCCTTCGCCGACTCGGCTTCTACGTGATCACGTTCTGGGCGGCCGTGACGATCAACTTCTTCATCCCGCGCATCATGCCGGGCGACCCGGTGCGCGCGCTCATCGCGAAGAACCAGGGCCGGATCTCCACCGACGCCGAGGCGGCGCTCCGCACGCTGTTCGGCCTCGAGAAGGAGACCACGCTCTGGCAGCAGTACCTCGACTACTGGGGCCTGATCCTGCGCGGCGACCTCGGCACCTCCTTCGCCTACTTCCCGACGCCGGTCGCCGACGTCATCGCCGGCGCGATCCCGTGGACGATCGGCCTGGTGGGCATCGCGACGATCATCAGCTTCACGATCGGAACGGTCATCGGCTCGGGCATCGGCTGGCGCCGCGGCACCTGGGCGGACTCGCTGCTGCCGATCTCGACGTTCTTCTCCGCCGTGCCGTACTTCTGGCTCGCGCTCATCGCGATCACGATCTTCTCGGTCACGCTCGGCTGGTTCCCCGCGAGCGGCAGCTACGACCGCTCGCTCGTGCCGACGTTCTCCTGGGAGTTCATCGGCTCGGTCATCTACTACGGCACGCTGCCGGCCCTCACGATCGTGATCTCCTCGATCTCGGGCTGGATCCTCGGCATGCGCAACATGATGGTCACCGTCTCCTCCGAGGACTACGTGACCGTGGCGCAAGCCAAGGGCGTCTCGGAGCGCACCGTGCTGTTCGGCTACGCCGCCCGAAACGCGATCCTGCCGCAGGTGTCGAGCTTCGCGCTCTCGCTCGGCTTCATCGTCGGCGGCACGCTCATCATGGAGATCGTGTTCTCGTACCAGGGCATCGGGTACTACCTCTTCACGGCGGTCGCCGCGAAGGACTACCCGCTCATGCAGGGCATCTTCCTCGTGATCACGGTGGCGGTACTGTTCGCCAACATCGTGGCCGACTTCGTCTACGGGGTGCTCGATCCGCGCACCCGTCAGGAGGGTTGAGATGACGATCGACATCAACATCGTCGAGGAGGGCGAGGAGCTCGCCAAGCCGTCGCAGGCGCCCATGACCGGCGCGGTCTCCGCGGCGCCGGGACGGCGACGCGGCAAGCGGCCCAAGCTGCTCTTCCTCCGCAACTCCAAGGCCGTCGCCGGACTGGTGATCCTCGCCTTCTTCTTCCTCATCGCGATCATCGGCCCGTGGATCGCGCCGTACGACCCGAGCGCGCGCAGCGAGGACGTGCTGCAGCCGCCCTCGTGGGAGCACTGGTTTGGCACGACCCACCTCGGGCAGGACGTCTTCTCGCAGATCCTCGTCGGCACCCGCGGCGTCATCGTCGTCGGCTTCGTCGCCGGCATCCTCGCGACCGCCATCGGCGTCGTGATCGGCGTCACGGCGGGGTACGTCGGCGGTCTCGGCGACGAGAGCCTCTCGGTGCTCGCCAACGTGTTCCTCGTGATCCCGCAGTTGCCGCTGATCATCATCATCGCCGGCCAGCTGCCGTCGGTCGGCGGTGTCACGGTGGCCGTGGTCATCGCCATCACGGGCTGGGCCTGGGGAGCGCGCGTGCTGCGCGCGCAGACGCTGTCGTTGCGGCGCCGCGACTTCGTCGAGGCCGCCCGCTCCAACGGCGAGAGCACCTGGCGCATCATCACGGCGGAGATCCTGCCGAACCTGACCGCGATCATCGCGTCAGGGTTCGTGGGCACGGTCGCCTTCGCCGTCCTCTCCCTCATCACGCTGTCGTTCATCGGCATCGGCGACACGGGCGAGTGGAACTGGGGCACGGTGCTCTACCAGGCGCAGTCCCAGCTCGCCCTGCAGCGCGGGGCCTGGTGGTGGTTCGTCCCGGCGGGCCTCTGCATCGCCCTGCTCGGCATGTCCCTCACGCTCATCAACTTCGGCATCGACGAGTTCGTCAACCCGCGCTTGCGTTCGACCGCACAGAACGCCAGGTCACTGCGCAAGCGCGGCATCCGCCCCCGTATCGGCTTCACCCCCGTGGTGCGCGAAGCCAAGGAGGACCGCGCATGACCCTCACCGACCCCCTCGACGGTGCGGGCGCCACGTCGCTCGCCTCGCCCGGCCATCTCCAGCGGCTCACGCCCTCGGCGGACCCGGTGCTCGAGATCAGGAACCTCTCGGTCGACTACGGCTACGACGACGACCCGGTGCACGTGCTGCGTCAGGTCTCGCTCACGCTCGGCCGGGGCGAGGTCCTCGGACTCGCGGGCGAGTCCGGATGCGGCAAGTCGACGCTCGCCTACGCGGCAACGCGCCTGCTGCCACCGCCCGGACTCATCACGGGCGGGGAGGTGCTGTTCACCGACCGATCGGGCGTGAAGACCGACCTGCTGCGCCTGAACGAGACACAGTTGCGCGCCTCGCGCTGGCAGGACATGGCGATCGTGTTCCAGGGCGCCATGAACTCGCTGAACCCGGTGTACCGCATCGGCCGGCAGATCGCCGACGGCATCCGCGCGCACGAGCCGAAGACGACGCAGAAGGAGGCGCTCGAGCGCGCCGCCGAGATGCTCGACCTCGTCGGCATCGCACCCGACCGGCTGCGCTCGTACCCCCACGAGCTCTCGGGGGGCATGCGCCAGCGCGTGATGATCGCGATGGCGCTCGCCCTCGACCCGCAGGTGCTCATCATGGATGAGCCCACCACCGCGCTCGACGTCGTCATGCAGCGCCAGATCGTCGAGCAGATCGCCGAGCTCCGTGATCGCCTCGGCTTCTCGGTCATCTTCATCACGCACGACGTGTCGCTGCTCATCGAGATCGCCGACCGCATCGCGATCATGTATGCGGGCGAGATCGTCGAGGATGCCGCCGCGCTCGACGTCTACCACCGGCCGCGGCATCCGTACTCCTCCGCGCTCCTGCACTCGTTCCCCCCGCTGCGCGGGCCGCGCCGCGAGCTCATCGGCATCCCGGGCTCTCCGCCCGACCTCTCGAAGCTGGGCGGCGGATGCCCCTTCCGCGACCGGTGCGAGTTCGCGTTCGACGCCTGCTCGAAGGTCAACCCCGAACTCGTCTACCCGAACGTGCCCGGCGACGATCCGCGTCGCTCGGTCGCGTGCCTGCGCCACGATCCGGCCGCCGTGCGCGCCGTCGGCGAGGAGCCGCTGCCCGTCCCCGCGGAGCTGTCCCAGACCTGACCGCCGATCGGCTCAGGCCCGGGGCGCCTTCACGAACAACATGAGGACGAAGCCGACGGCGAGCACGAGCACGATCCCGAGGATGCCGAAGTACGGCGCCCCGCCGATCGTCACGAACAGCGCGAACGCCGTGGGGGCGAGGAAGCTCACCGCGCGCCCGGTCGTCGCGTAGAGGCCGAACACCTCGCCCTCGCGACCCGCCGGGATGAGCCGCGCGAGGAACGTGCGACTCGCCGACTGCGCCGGGCCCACGAACAGGCAGAGCGCGAGGCCCGCCGTCCAGAACACGATCTGCCCGCCGTCGTGCAGGAGGAAGACGAGCATGCCGCTGATGATGAGCCCGATGAGCGCGGTCATGATCACGGGCTTGGCGCCGAGCCGGTCGTCCAGCGTGCCGACCGCGATGGTCGAGATGCCGGCGACGACGTTCGCGGCGATGGCGAAGATGATGACCTCGCCGGGCGAGAATCCGAAGACGGATGCCGCGAGCACGCCGCCGAACGTGAAGACGCCGGCCAGGCCGTCGCGGAACACCGCGCTCGAGAGCAGGAACCAGACCGTGTTGCGCTGTTCTCTCCAGAGCCGCTTGATGTCGCGACCGAGCCGGGCGTACGAGGCGAAGAACCCGACCTTGCCGCGGTCGACGGCGGCGGGGCTGCGGTACTCGGGCACCGCGAACAGCACGGGGAGCGCGAACAGCCCGAACCACAGTGCCGAGACGAGCACGGTCACGCGAATGTCGAGCCCATTCTCGGAGGTGACCCCGAACAGGCCGACCTCGGGCTGGATGAAGCCGAAGTACACGACCAGCAGCAGCACGATGCCGCCGATGTAGCCCATGCCCCATCCGAAGCCCGAGACCTTGCCGATCGACCGCGGGGTGGAGACCTGCACGAGCATGGCGTTGTAGTTCACGCCGGCGAACTCGAAGAAGACGTTGCCCGCGGCGACGAGGAAGAGCCCCAGCAGCAGGTGCTCGGGCTCCGGCAGCACGAAGAACATCGCGAGGGTGATCGCGACGACGATGTACGTGTTCACGGCCAGCCAGAACTTGCGGCGCCCGCTCGTGTCCGAGCGCTGGCCCGTGATCGGCGCGAGCACCGCGATGAACAGGCCCGCGATGGCGAGCGCCCAGCCGAGCTGCGCCTCGACGGTGCCGGTCGGCCCGAACGACTCGCTCGTGAGGTAGACCGTGAAGACGAACGTGGTGACGACCGCATTGAAGGCGGCGGAACCCCAGTCCCACAGGCCCCAGGCGAGGATGCGGCCCTTGCGCGCGCCAGCCTCGGTCACGGCCTCGACCTGCTCGGTCGGCACGCCGATCGTGGCCGCGGCTCCGTCGGGCGGCGTCAGGTGCGACGGCGGGAAGTTGCGGGGCGCGTCGGTCGGGTCGGTCATGCCAGCAGTCTCATTCGCTCGGGTGAACGGCCGGTGACGGATGCCGCGAGCAGCCGCCGCCCGCCGGTGCCGCGCTGCCGCGCGGTCGATCGTCGGTGATCTGCAGGAACACTACTCTTTCGACGCTCCCGGTACCGCTGGCGGCGCGGGTGTGACACGCTGGGATGTCAGCAGTCCGAGGGGGGATGATGGCGGCACTCAGTCGGCGACGGTCACGGTTCGCATCCGCGCTGGTCGCGGCGAGCGTCGCGGCACTCGCGCTGCTGGTCGCCGCCCGGCCCCGCGATCGCCGATCCGGCCGAGACCTATGCGGCCGTCGCGACCGGCCGCTACCCGATCGACGTCGCACTGAGTCCCGACGGCGTGAACGCCGTGGTCATCAATCGAGGCGACGGGGGCAATGCGAGCCTGCAGGTCTTCGACGTCGCGACGCTCTCGGAGGTCGCCTCGATCGACTTCGGTCCGGCGACCGACGTCAACCCGACATCCGTGGTCATCACGCCCGACGGCTCGCAGATCTGGGTGTCGTTCTACCAGCCGGGTGAAGTCCGGGTCTATCCGTACGCCGAGGTCGTCGCGGGGTCCGACCCCGCGCCGGCCGTGATCACCGGCGGTGGTGGATTCGTCGCGCTCGCCGCTGATCCGGGCGGCGAGTACGTCTACGCGGCGACGCTCTTCAACCCGCAGTACCAGTTCTCGACCGTCGATCCGACGGCCGCACCGCGGACCATCGACGTGCCCGGCGGTGCCCGTGGCGTCGGCGAGGGTGACGGCGATCGGGTCTTCTTCACGAGGCCCACCTCACCGGGTGGGGTCCAGCAGGTCGACGTCGCGGGCGACGGCACGCTGTCGCTCGGCACCTACGTGCAGACCGGCGACGTCCCGTGGGGCGTCGAGTACAACCCCGCGCAGCAGCGCGTGATCAGCACGAACTCCGGCACCCCGGTCTCGGTAAGCGGCTACGACCCCGACGATCCGACGACGCTGGTGACCGCGAGCCTCACCTGCGGGCCCCGCCTCCTCGACGTGAACCCGTCGGGCAGCCGGGCCTACATCGCCTGCCTCACGGGAGGCATCGTCAGCTACGACTACGACACGGGCGTGCTCGCGACCACGGCCATCGGCGACAACGTCGAGTCGGTGCGGGTCTGGGGGGAGCCGTCCGGCGACGCGCAGCGGGTCTACGCGACCAGCGGTGGCAGCGACGAACTCCTCGTCTTCACCAAGCCGACGGCGCAGGCCGCGCCCGACCAAACGGTCGAGCCCGGCGAGACGGCGACGTTCACCGTGACGGTGACCGACTACTGGCAGCGCCTGCAGTGGCAGCGCAGTGACGACGGCGGCACGACGTGGACCGACCTGGCCGGCGAGACCGGCGAAACGGTCTCGGTCACCGCGGCGCTCGCCGATGACGGTGCCCTCTTCCGCGCGGTGGTCGACAGCGACCTCTTCGACCCCGTCGCCAGTGCGGTCGCGGCATTGGCTGTGGTCGCCCCGCCGACGCCGACGCCGACCCCTGATCCGACACCGACTCCGGACCCGACGCCCACGCCAGATCCGTCACCCGGCCCGACGCCGACGCCGACGCCGACGACGCAGCCGGCCGGGGATGCGGTGCCGTGCCCGGCTCAGGCGACCGAGCCGTGCCTGCCCGCGACCGGTGTCGACCCGGCATCCGCCGGTTGGCTCGGCGCGGGGCTCCTCGCGGCCGCGGCGATGCTGCTCGCCCTGCCGAGGGTGCGCCGGATCGTTCGGCGCTGAGCGATCAGGACGCCGGCGCGATGTCCGTCGCGTGCGACGGAGCGCTGATGAACGTGAGCCGGTCGGGCGTCACGATCACCGCGGAGGGCATGCCCGTGCCGGGTTCCGGCGGGCCGGTGTAGGCGCCCGGAACCGGGTCGCCGGTCTCCACGTACCCCTCCGCCGCGAGCGCGGCCGGCCATTCGGATGCGGCGACGTCGATCCCCGAGAGCTGGACCACGGTCATGGTGATGTCCGACGACGGCTTGCCCCACTTGCAGGCGAGGGCGCCGGCCGCGACCAGGTCATCGGCGATCGGGTAGAAGGTCGATTCGCCGAGTTCGACCGGGTCGAGCCCGTCGGCGGCCAACGAGGCGTACGCCTCCTCGGTGAGCACCGTCTCGCAGGTCGCGGCAGCCGGCTCGGTCGTCGGCTCCTCGCTCGCCGCGGGCGTGGCCGTGGCGGTGGCCGAGGCGGACGAGGAAGGGGAGGTCGAGGCCGTCGAGGGCTCACCGTCGCCGGGCGCCGCGGCGCTGCATCCGGCGAGCGTCGCACCTCCCGCGAGCAGCACTGCGATGAGGAGCGAACGGTGGCGGCCACGAGTCATGGCCGAGATTCTAGGGGTCGCCTCGGAGCCGGCGCATCGGGGTTGTCCCTGATGCGCCGGCGCGCCCGGCCGCCGGTTGCGCGCGAGTCGCAGCGCCGACGCGCCAGTCACCAGATCACGGCCACGAGCTCCCCGAAGAGCTGCTCGGCGTCGCACTCGAGCCGCTGCCTCGTGAACCAGTCGCACACGTTGACGCAGTCGCGATGCAGCAGGTCGAGGCCCTGCGGGTTCGAGACGAGGTCGACGACCTGCGGCAGGTCGATGGCGACGACCCGGCCGTGGTGCACGAGCAGGTTGTAGGGCGAGAGGTCCCCGTGCGCGAGCCCGTTGGCGGCGAGCACGTGCATGAACTCGACGACCTGCCCGAAGAGGTCGCGGAGCTCCGGCTGCGACGCCCGCGCCTGGGCGAGCCGCGGTGCGGCGACCCGTCCGTCGCCGATGAACTCCATGAGCACCTCGGTCTCCCCGACCTGTACGGGGTACGGCACGGCCGCGCCGAGCTCCGTGAGGCGGCACAGGGCATCGAACTCGGCGTTCGCCCACTGCACGCGCGCGACCGCGCGCCCGAACGAGGTGCCCTTCGCGACGGCGCGCACGTCGCGCGTGCGGCGCAGTCCACGACCCTCGGTGTAGATCGTCGAGCGGTGGAAGTCGGAGTGCTCGCTCCCGCGGTAGCGCTTGGCGGCGAGCACGACCGCGTTGCCGGCGACGTCGGTCGGGACATCCGGGATCGCGCGCTCGATGAGGAACACGTCGCCCTCCTTGCCCGTCTTCACGACGCCGAGCTCGGTGTCGATCGCCGCTGCGGAGGTGACGAGCCAGTCGGGTCGGGGTTCGGGGCCCCGCTCGCTTGGAGTGGTCGCCGGCCAGGTCGACCAGCGTTGGCCCTCGCCCGGTTCCGCGGTCTGGAAGGCGAGGTGGTTCGAATCGGATGCCGCGTCGAGACGCGCGGGGGAGGTGTCGTCGAGAGACGAGAGGAAGGTCACGGTGTTCTCCGAGTGAGAGGGAGGCCACCGGTGCGCCCGGCCGGGTGACGGCTACAGGCTGGAGGCCTCGCAAGGAAGGGGGTCTGCGAAACGCGCGACGAAGGCGTCGGTCATGATGCGCTCCCTTCAACTCGGTGGGCGGATGCCGCGACTGCGGCTCGCGACACGATACGCCCAGATCGCGGTGCCTGTCCAGAGCGACCGGCATAGTGTGGATCGGGTCGGTACCCGCGGTACCGGCACCCGCGACGCCTTCGATCGGAGTCCCGCAACGTGACCACTGGCTCCACGCAATCTCGCCGCAGGGCGCGCAGCGCCATCGCGTCGATGATCGGGCTCGCGTTCGTGCTCGGCGCGAGCGCGTGCTCGGGCACGGATCCCGTGCCGTCCGCGGCATCCGGATCAGCAGCCTCGTTGCCGACGCCCTCGCCCTCGCCGGTCGCGACGCCGTCAGGAGACACCAGCCCCGCGCCGACGACGGCACCCCGTCCGACCGGGCCGCCCGCGCCGTTCCATCCGGAGGTCGGCCAGTGCCTCGACGTCCGCAAGGAGGCGCGGAGCGGACCCGACTCGATCGTCCCGTGCGAGGAGGCCCACGATGACGAGGCGTACGCCGCCTACGCGCTCGACGGCTCGTCGTATCCGGGCCCTGACATCGAGTCCCTGGCGACCGAGGGGTGCCGTGCCCGATTCGCCGACTTCGTCGGGATCGCCTTTCGAGGACTCGGCGCTCGACGTGTACGCCGTCTTCCCGACCGCCGAGACATGGGCGGAGGGGGACCGCGGCGTCACCTGCCTCGTCTGGTACCCAGCGGACACGGTCGTCGGGTCGCTCGCGGGCGCCGCGTTCTGACGGCCGCGCAACGACGTGAACGGTCAGGGCGCCGAGCGAGCGACATCCGACGTCGCCTGATCCGTGGGGGTTGGATCCCGCGTTCTCCTGGACACCTCCCCGAGCGCCGTCAGTCCAGCGTGATCCGGGGGAAGGCCGCGTCGTCGAGCGTGCCGACCGGTGCCGCGATCGCACCGTAGCGGCGGCGCACGCCGAGCGCCGAGACATCCGGATGCTCGTAGAGGTAGGTCGCGACGACCCGGAACTCGGAGAGGCGACCATCGGGCACGCGGCTCTCGCGGATCGGTTCGCCGCCGATCAGCGCCGCGGCGAGCGCCGTCCAGTAGGTGCCGATGCCCCGGAACGCGCGGGCGGGGCGCGTGGGCTCCGCATCGGAGAGCAGGAGGTCGTGCGTCGTGCTCGCGCAGGCGATCGCGAGGCGACGCCCGAGCTCCGAGAACTCGGCGAATCCGTCGACGAGCGCGTCGTACCGGTGCCAGCCGGCGGCGCGGACGACGCTGCGCAGTTCGCGGCCCGAGCCGGTCACGACGCCGAACGGCACGTCGAGTGCGGCCGTGACGATCTGGTCGAGGCTTCGCGAGTCCCCGTCGTACTGGATGAAGCGGCCGATGTAGCCGCGCTCCCCTCCGCCGTCGCCGCGGGTGGCGGGTCCGGCGGTACGCGCGTCGTCGACCTGCCGGCGGATGCGATCGAGGTTCTCGTCGGCCTGTTCGAGGAGGGCCGCCGAGAGGGCGAAGAGCCGGTCGACCTCGCGGGGCAACTGTCGGGCCGACTTGTAGCGGAAGTCGTGCTCGAGCTCGGACCACGTGTCGGACAGCGCGGTTCGCAGCTGCACCTCGACCTGCGGCGCGCCGGATGCCTCGGGTCCACCTGTCGGTTCCGCACTGGCGCCCGCCGGGTCGGCGGTCTCGGGGATGCGCCCCACGAACTGCACCGACCGGTAGCCGAACGCGTCGATCGGCAGGAGCTCGGACTTGTCGACCCAGGAGTCGTCGTCGACGATGAGCGCCTCGCGCACGACCCGCTCCATGGCGGGCAGGTCGCCCTCGAAGTGCGCGACCACCCGGACGCCCAGGATGTCGCCGACCTCGCGGTCGGGGGCGCGGCGCACCTTGCGCTCGAACGATTCGCGGGACTTCACGCGCGCCGACACGTGGAAGTAGCGGAATCCGGCGCCTTCGAGTCGCCGTACGAAGTCGGCTTGGATGCGGCTTCGCAGCCGTCGGTACTGTCGCAGCTCACGGTCGTACCGAGCGAGCTCCGCGGCGACGAACTGCTCGTCCTGGTCGGGTGCGTCCACACCGGCAGGGTAGTGCGTCGTCACCGGTGCGTGTGCGCAGGATCGGCCCCGCGCGCCGGATGGCTCGCGGGGCCGATCGCCCGAGGGCTGCGGTTACGGCAGCGTCCAGGTGGCCGGCGGCTTGGCCTGGCCGTACAGCCAGGTCTGGAAGAACCCGTCGAGGTCCTCGCCCGACACCTCCTCGAAGACCGCCTGGAAGTCCTCGGCCGTGCCGGCCGAGTCGTCGTAGCGCTCGAGCCAGAGCTGCGTGGCGGCGAAGAACGCCTCGTCGCCGACCTCGACCCGGAGCGCGTGGAGCGTCGCGGCGCCGCGGTTGTAGACCTGGCTCGCGAACAGGCCGAGCGGCCCGGGATCGCCGATCTGCAGCGACCAGTAGGCGGTGGTGCGCGCCGGCGCGTACCAGGCGTTGTACGCCTGCTGCGCCGTGGTCCCGCCGTTCTGCTCCGTCCAGAGCCAGGTCGCGTAGGTCGCCCAGCCCTCGTTGAGCCAGATGTCCTGCCAGCGCTCGGGGCTCACGGCGTTGCCGAACCACTGGTGCGCGAGCTCATGCGCGACCGTGCCCTGGCTCGCCTGGCTCGAGTAGACCGGGCGGGTCTGGGTCTCGAGGGCGTATCCCACCGAGTCGTTGTCGACGATCGAGCCGAACGAGTTGAACGGGTAGGCGCCGAAGCGGCTCTCGAAGAAGTCGATCATGTCGGCCTGCCGGGCGAGGCTCGCGTTCGTCGTCGCGAGCCGGGCCGGGCTCAGCTTCGTGTCGACCGCGTCGATGATCGGCACTCCGCTCGAGGAGTACGTCGTCTCGCGGAGGTCGAAGTCGCCGACCGAGGCGGTGGTGAGGTAGCTCGCCTGCTGGTCGGGCGCGTCCCAGAACCAGGTGGTCCACCCGCCGGAGGTCTCCTCGGGCTTGGACTGCACGCCGTTGGCCACGACGACCTTGCCCTCGGGCACGGTGATCTCGAAGCCGTAGCTCGCCTTGTCGGTCTGGTGGTCGCTGACGGGGTACCAGGTCATCGATCCGTCGGGCTCGCTCGCGACGATGGCGCCGTCGCGGGTGGTGACCCATCCGTACTCCGCCTCCTCGATGTCGAGCGGCACGGTGGTCGTCCCGCCGTACTCGACGACGACCTGGGCGTGCTGCCCGGCCTTCAGCTTCGGGCGCGGCTGGACGGTGAGTTCCCAGACGCGGCGGTCGTCGTCCTGGACGTGCCAGTACGCCGCGCCGTCGACCGTCGCCCCGATCGCGGGCGGCGCGATCGCCGTCGCCGCCTTGCCGTTCACGGTCAGCGACCGGACGTCCATGCCGCGCAGGTCGAGGTTGAACCGGTTGAGGTCCTGCGTGGCGACGAGGTCGATCGTCGCGATGCCGTCGAGTCGGCCCTCGAGGGGTGCCGGCTCGGGGGCGGGCGGGGCGTACGTGAGGTCGAGGTCGTAGTGCTGGACGTCGTACCCGCCGTTGCCCGCGTAGGGGAAGTAGGCGTCGCCCGCGCCCGGGGCGCCGGCCGTGTAGCGCGGCCCCTCCCCGCCGCCGGGTGCTGCGGCCGCGCCGGTCGCACCGAGCCCTCCGACCACGGCCACCGCGACCGCCAGGCCGCCGACCAGCTTCATCCGTCTTGCGCGCACGTGTGCTCCTTCTCGCCGTTCCGTTTTCCCGTTTCGGCGAAACTCTAGGACGCGCATGTTTCGGCCGATAGCACGGTGGCCGCGGCCGCACGGATGCGCCGATGCAGGGCCCCGCCGCTGCAGGATGCGGATGCCCGACGGCGGAATACTGCGTGCCCGCTGTGAGTTGAGTCATGTGTACTCAACTTTCCGGCACTCGACTTGACACGTCGGGACGGCGCTGGAAGGCTTGAGTCATCGGGACTCAAGTTCCGATCAGGACGACTTCGGTTGCGGGCCAGCAAGGCCGGGCCGACCGCAGGGGGCATTCCGCGACATCCGCTCGCGAGGCCCCGGCAGAAGGAGAGACAACATGTCACGTGCAGTAGGAATCGACCTCGGAACCACCAACTCGGTCGTCGCCGTTCTCGAGGGTGGCGAGCCCACCGTCATCGCGAACGCCGAGGGCCTTCGCACCACCCCGTCGGTGGTCGCATTCACGAAGGACGGCGAGGTGCTCGTCGGCGAGACCGCGAAGCGCCAGGCCGTCACCAACGTCGACCGCACCATCGCGTCGGTCAAGCGCCACGTCGGCACCGACTGGAAGACCGACGAGATCGACGGCAAGCGCTACACGCCGCAGGAGATCTCGGCGCGCATCCTCCAGAAGCTCAAGCGCGACGCCGAGCAGTACCTCGGCGACACGGTGACCGACGCCGTCATCACCGTTCCCGCGTACTTCAACGACGCCGAGCGCCAGGCCACCAAGGAGGCCGGCGAGATCGCGGGCCTCAACGTGCTCCGCATCATCAACGAGCCCACCGCCGCCGCGCTCGCGTACGGCCTCGACAAGGGCAAGGAGGACGAGCTCATCCTCGTCTTCGACCTCGGTGGCGGCACGTTCGACGTCTCGCTGCTCGAAGTGGGCAAGGACGACGACTTCTCGACCATCCAGGTGCGCTCGACGGCCGGTGACAACCGCCTCGGCGGCGACGACTGGGACCAGCGCATCGTCGACCACCTCATCAAGCGCTTCAAGGAGTCGACCGGCGTCGACGTCTCGAACGACAAGATCGCCAAGCAGCGCCTCAAGGAGGCCGCCGAGCAGGCGAAGAAGGAGCTCAGCTCCTCGATGTCGACGAGCATCCAGCTCCCGTACCTCTCGCTCACCGAGAACGGCCCCGCCAACCTCGACGAGACCCTCACCCGGGCGCAGTTCGAGAACATGACGAGCGACCTGCTCGACCGCACGAAGAAGCCCTTCGAGGACGTCATCCGCGAGGCCGGCATCAAGCTCTCCGACATCGCGCACGTCGTGCTCGTCGGTGGCTCGACCCGCATGCCCGCCGTTGCCGAGCTGGTCAAGAAGGAGACCGGCAAGGAGGCCAACAAGGGCGTCAACCCCGATGAGGTCGTCGCCGTCGGCGCCGCGCTCCAGGCCGGCGTGCTGAAGGGCGAGCGCAAGGACGTCCTGCTCATCGACGTCACCCCCCTGAGCCTCGGCATCGAGACCAAGGGCGGCATCATGACCAAGCTCATCGAGCGCAACACGGCCATCCCGACCAAGCGCAGCGAGACCTTCACGACCGCCGACGACAACCAGCCGTCGGTCGCGATCCAGGTGTTCCAGGGCGAGCGCGAGTTCACGCGCGACAACAAGCCGCTCGGCACCTTCGAGCTGACCGGCATCGCCCCGGCGCCCCGCGGCGTGCCGCAGGTCGAGGTCACCTTCGACATCGACGCCAACGGCATCGTGCACGTGTCCGCGAAGGACAAGGGCACCGGCAAGGAGCAGTCGATGACGATCTCGGGCGGCTCGAGCCTCCCGAAGGACGACATCGAGCGCATGGTGCGCGAGGCCGAGGAGCACGCCGCCGAAGACAAGAAGCGCCGTGAGTTCGCCGAGACGCGCAACTCGGCCGAGCAGCTCGCCTACTCGACCGACAAGCTCATCAAGGAGAACGAGGACAAGCTCCCCGCGGACGTCAAGTCCGAGGTCCAGGGCGACGTCGACGCGCTGAAGTCGGCCCTCGCGGGCGACGACGACGAGGCCGTGAAGTCGGCCTTCGAGAAGCTGTCGCAGTCGCAGGGCAAGCTCGGCGAGGCCATCTACGCGCAGGCGCAGGCACCGGATGCCGCAGCAGGCGAGGACGCGACGGCCACGGGCGAGCAGGCCGGGTCCGACGAGGACGTGGTCGACGCCGAGGTCATCGACGACGAAGACGAGAAGAAGTAGGCCCGAGCATGGCAGACGAGAAGGAGAACCCCGAGGTTCCCGACCCCGAGGCCACCGAGGAGGTGGCGGGCGCCGAGGCGTCCGTCACCCCCGAGGAGTTGCAGGCCGAGGTCGAGGCCGACGAGCGCGAGCTCACGGTCGAGGACATCCTGAACGCCGCGAACGCCGAGGTCGAGGATCCGACCGACGAGCACCTGGCCGACCTCAAGCGGGTCACCGCCGAGTACGCCAACTACCGTCGGCGCACCGAGGCCAACCGCGAGGTCGAGCGGGAACGCGCGATCGGCGCGACGGTGGCCGTGCTGCTGCCCGTGCTGGACGACCTCGACCGGGCCGAGAAGCACGGCGACCTCGAGGGCGAGTCGGCCTTCGCGACGATCGCGGCCAAGCTCCGCGCCTCGGTCGAACGGCTCGGACTGGCCAAGTTCGGCGAGGTCGGCGAGGCGTTCGACCCGCAGAAGCACGAGGCGATCTTCCAACAGCCCTCGCCCGACGTCGAGGCCGACACGGTCGCCGACGTCGTCGAGACGGGCTACACGCTCGGAGGCACGCTGCTCCGCGTGGCCAAGGTCGTCGTGAAGACGCCCGCGTAGCCAGTCGCACCGCCACGGCGGTCGAGTAGCGACGAAGGAGCGTATCGAGACCACATCTCGGTCTCGATACGCCCTTCGCGCTTCCCGACCGGCGTACCCTTTCCACCAGACTTCCGAGAGACGAGGTGTCGATGGCCAGCCAGGACTGGTTCGACAAGGACTTCTACAAGGTGCTCGGCGTCTCGAAGGACGTGAGCGACGCCGAGCTCAAGAAGACGTATCGCAAGCTCGCGCGCAAGTACCACCCCGATTCGAACCCCGGGGATGCCGCGGCCGAGGCGAAGTTCAAGGAGATCAGCGAGGCGAACTCGGTGCTCTCCGACCCCGAGCAGCGCAAGGAGTACGACGCCGTCCGGGCCATGGGCTCCGGCGCGCGCTTCACCGCGCCAGGCGGCGGCGGAGCCAACGGCGGCTTCGAGGACGTCTTCGGCGGCATGTTCGGCCAGGGCGGCGGCGGCCGCCAGCAGTACACGTACCAGCAGGGCGGCAACTACGACGACCTGCTCGGCGGACTGTTCGGCAACGGCCGGTTCGGCCAGCCGACCGGCGGATACCGCGGAGCCGGCGGCCCCACCAAGGGGCGCGACGTCACCGCGACCACCACGCTCGACTTCATCACGGCCACCAAGGGCGACCAGCTCACCCTGCAGACCGGCGAGGGCCGCAACATCACGGTGCGCATCCCGGCCGGCGTCGCCGACGGGCAGAAGATCAAGGTCGCGGGCAAGGGCCAGCCCTCACCCGACGGCGGCGCCCCGGGCGACCTCGTGCTCACGGTGACGGTGCGCAAGCACCCGGTGTTCGAGCGCGACGGGCTGAACCTCCGCGTGAACGTGCCCGTCACGTTCGTGGAGGCCGCGCTCGGCGCGACCATCCAGGTGCCCACGCTCGGCGGCGACCCCGTCAAGCTCCGCGTGGCGCCCGGCACGCCCAGCGGCCGGGTCCTCCGCGTCAAGGGGCGCGGCGTCGAGACGAAGAAGGCCACGGGCGACCTCCTCGCCGTCGTGCAGGTCGCCGTACCGGCGCACCTGTCGAAGGAGGCCGAGCACAAGCTGCGCGAGTTCGCGGCGGAGCTGCCCGACGAGAACCCCCGTGACGACCTCATCGCGAGGGCCCGGGGGTGAGCATGGACGAGACCAGCCCGCTGTTCGTCATCTCGGTGGCGGCGGAGCTGGCCGGCATGCACCCGCAGACCCTGCGGCAGTACGACCGCCTCGGGCTCGTCTCGCCGACGCGCACCGCGGGCAAGTCCCGGCGCTACTCGATGCGCGACGTCGTGCAGCTCCGCGAGATCGCGCAGCTCTCGAGCGAGGGCGTGAGCCTCGAGGGCATCCGCCGCGTGCTCGGGCTCGAGGACGAGGTCGCGACGCTGAAGGCCCGCGTGCGCGAACTCGAGGCGATGCTCGCCGACGAGATGCTGAACCGCCCGGGCCGCCGTGTCTTCGCCGCCGGCGCCGAGGGCGAGGTCGTCACGCTCCGGTCGGGTACTCGCGTGCGCCGCGAGACGGCGATGGTCGTCTGGCGCCCGCTCGACCGAGGCTGACACCGGCGCTGATCGGCGCAGTGGTGGCCGTCGGGTCGCGTGATCGGCTCAGCGGCCCCAGGCGGAGGCCGGGGCCTCGATGACGTCGTAGGGGCGCGAGCTCCAGTGCGTGCCGTACCCGTAGTGGCTCGAGGCCCACGGCGACGCCCAGATGGCCTGCGCCGTGGCATCCGCGGAGGTGCCGTCGACGAGCGCCGCGTCGACCGCGGGGTAGCGCCCCGACTTGAGATTCTCGGCCGCGTAGTAGGCCGCCTCGACGAGCGTGACGTAGCTGCCGAGGCCGGAACCGCCGCCAGAGCCCTGCCCGTTGTTGAGCGGGTTGTTGCGGTTCCACCAGTTGTCGGCGCCGTTCTCCTGACGCATCCACCGCATCATGAAGGTGACGTTCTCCTCCGTGACGGGCCAGTCGCCCTCGACGAGCACGAGCTTGGCCCAGTCGAGGTTCGTACCGCCGGCGACGAGGGTCTGCGCTCCGGTCGCCGCGGTGTAGGACTCCTGCGAGACCTGGGGCGCCGCGACGCCCTCGGCGACCTCGACGGTCTGGCCCGCGACGGCGGGCCGGACGGTGTCGGCGCCCGCGGCGAACACCGACGGGGCGGGTGCGGCCGGCACGAGCGCCATCGTCGCGAGCAGGCCGCCCACGGCGAGGGTCGCGAGCAGGGCGAGAGGCCGGATGCCGCGGCGCGGGCGCACGACTCGCGGCTCGGCGTTGTGCCGAGCCGCCGTTCGTTCCCCGGTGGTCTGTGCGTTCCCCATGCGGGCCCGAGAGTAGCAAACGAGCCTGCGATCCGCACTCAGGAAGCGGTGCGGCGCCGTCCGCCCGCGTAGCCTTGCCGGGTGACCTTGGACTTCGAGCGGCTGCGCCGCGAGCCCGACGTCGAGGGCCGCGGACTCGAGGCGTCCGATGCCGCCGACCGGCTCATCCTCGACGAGGCCTCCGCGGCGATCGCGGCCGCAACCCCCGACACGGTGGTCGTGCTCGACGACTCGTACGGCGCACTCGCCCTCGGCGCCACGGCGCTCGGCGCGACGGGCGTGCGCGTGCACCAGGACCTCGTGACGGGCGAGCGGGCGCTCGCACGCAACGCCGCGCGCCTCGGATTCGCGGCCGAGCGCGCGCCCCGGTCGATGCCGCTGTCGCCCGAGCTCCTCGACGGCGCGAGCGTCGTGCTGCTGCGGCTGCCGCGCTCCCTCGACCGGCTCGACGAGCTCGCGGCGCTCATCGCCGGCCACACGGCATCCGGAGTCGCGGTCTTCGCCGGCGGGCGCCAGAAGCACATGTCGACGAGCATGAACGAGGTGCTCGGTGCGTGGTTCGAGCGGGTCGACGTGTCGCACGCCCGCCAGAAGTCCCGGGTGCTCACGGCGACCCTGCCCCGCCCGGCGCGCGAGCTCGTGGCCCCGGCGTGGCCGCGCGTCCAGCATGATGCCGCCCTCGACCTCGACGTGGCCGCCCACGGCGGCGTGTTCGCGGCGACCTCGGTGGACATCGGCACGCGCCTACTGCTCGCGCATCTCGACGATGCGATGGCGGATGCCGCGACCGCCGTCGACCTCGCGTGCGGCACGGGTGTCATCGCCTCCTGGCTGGCGCGAGCGCGGCCGGGGCTCGTGGTGACGGCGACCGACCGCTCGGCGGCGGCCGCGGCATCCGCCCGCGTGACCGCGGAGCGCAACGGCGTCGGCGATCGCGTGCGGGTCACCCAGGCCGACGGGCTCGAGCTGCTCGCCGACGCGAGCGAGCCGCTCGTCGTGCTGAACCCGCCGTTCCACTCGGATGCCGCGCTGCACACCGGCATCGCCGAGCACCTGTTCGCCGATGCCGCGCGCGTGCTCGCCCCGGGCGGCGAGCTGTGGTGCGTCTGGAACTCGCACCTGCGCTACCGGTCCGCGCTCGAGCGGATCGTCGGTCCGACGCGGCAGGTCGCCCGCGACCCGAAGTTCACGGTCACGGCGTCGCGCCGCTCTCGCTGAAGTGGGGCGTCGGATCCGCCCGCGCCCACCTCTTCGAACAACTCGCCGGGATCGCCCGCCTCGCGACCCGGGGTGTTCACCGGATCTTCGGCTCCGCGTCACGCCCCGCCGGTCGGATCGTCTGCGACGCGACTGCGGTGTTCGCGCGCGTCGATGACGAGGCTGAGGAGACCCTGTGCACGCGACATCCGATGACCGAAGCAGCAGACGCGGCGGTGGACCGCTGACGAGTCGCCGGGGGTTCCTCGGCGGGGCGGCCGTGGGTGCGGCGGCGGCGCTCGTCGCCCAGGGCGGGCCCGCCGCGGCCGCGGAGAACCCGGTGCGCGTGGCCGTGCTCGAGTTCCGCGACCCGTGGACGTCGGCGACCGGCCTCGTGCCGCTGCTGACGAAGGCCGGTTGCACGGTCGTGCCGCTCGACCCGGCGAAGCCGGCCACCGACCAGGGCGTCGACCTCATCGCCTTCGGCAGCTTCACCAACAACGCGCCCGCCTACACGCAGTACATCGCCGCGCAGGCGGCCTCCATCCAGGCGTTCGTCGCGGCGGGCGGCGTGCTGCTGGACATGGCCCAGTCCGACCAATTCGACCCGACGGTCAACTACCTGCCCTCGCCGCTCATGGCGAGCCGCAACGACTCCGACTACGACACGATCTTCCCGGTCGCGACCGATCACCCGCTCGTCTCCCACCTGCGCGTGGTCGACGGCAAGGTCTTCACGGGCCGCTCCACGCAGATCAGGGTGAGCTGGGAGTCCCTGCTGGATTGGCGGCAGATGCGCGTGCTCCTGGCCTGCCAGGCGGCCGGACGGCCGCCCGCCATGCTCGAGGCCGCGCACGGCGCCGGTCGCTTCGTCATCACGAGCCTCACGATCGACAAGTGCTACAACGCGGCCGGAGCGGCGGTGCAGCCGGCCGCGGCCATCGCCGACAGCGAGATGTTCTTCACCGCGCTCGCCGCCTACGTGCAGCGCGTGCGCTCGGGCACCGCACCCGCGGTGCCGCCGACGCTGCAGGCGATCGCCGGGCCGCTGGTGGGCGACACGGGCACGGAGCACGCTCGCATCCTCATCCGCCCGGGCAGCGACCTCCATGACCGCACGACGTGGAACCTGACCTACTCGAGCGATGGGGGAACCGCGCAGACCGTGCAGGCGGAGCTGTCGCCGGCCAACGACTCCACCGTGCTCTTCGAGCTCGCCGGACTGACCGCCGGAACGGCCTACACGTACTCGATCGCCCCCGCCGGTGCGCCGATCGCCGGCCTCGCCATCGGCGGTTCCTTCTCGACCTCGGTGCCCCACGAGGAGCCGACGAAGCTCGTGATGGGCATGGGGTCCTGCGTCTGGACGGAGGCGAACCACATCTGGGACCGCATCCGCTCCGAGGGCTGCGACGGGTTCGTCATGCTCGGCGACACCCCCTACATCGATAGCACGAACCTCGTCGTCGCGCGGACCAAGCAGCGCGCGTTCCTCGAGCAGCCGCAGCTGACGGCCGTGACCAGCACGATGCCGATCTGGGCGACGTGGGACGACCACGACTTCGGCGGCAACGACGTGCACGGCGACCTGCCCGGCAAGCGCAACAACCGCACCGCCCTCGTCGACTACCGCGCGAACGCGACCTTCGGCCACAGCGCGGAGGGGGTGCAGCTGACCGAGCGCACCGAGGCGGGCGAGGGGATCTACACCTCATTCCGCCGAGGGCCGATCGAGGTGTTCCTCCTGGACCCGCGCTGGTTCAGCCGCACCGGGCCGAGCTGGGCCGACCCGGCGCAGCAGACCGCCATCGGCGGAGTGCAGTGGGAGTGGCTCCAGGAGAAGCTGCTCGCCAGCACCGCGCCGTTCAAGGCGCTCGCGACCGGCATGATCTGGGACGACAAGCAGAACGGCGAGAGCGACGACTGGGGCACGTACTCGTACGAGCGCGACGCGATCCTCGACTTCGTCGCCCGCAACCGCATCTCCGGCGTCTTCCTGGTCGGTGGCGACATCCACGTGTCGCGCGCGCTGAACTACGGCAGGCGCGTCGGCTACGACCTCTGGCAGTTCATCGTCAGCCCGATGCACAGTTCCGTCATCCCGAGCCTGAACGTGCCGCATCCGTCGCTCGTGCACAGCGCGGTCGAACCGCACGTGTTCCTGCGGCTCGAGGCCGACACCACGGTGCAGCCGGCCACCCTGAAGGCCACCTGGATCAACCGTGACGGCCGCCGGATCTTCGAGGTGGAGACCGATACCGACCGGCTCGCCCCGCAGGATGCCTGGGTCGCGTTCGAGCCGGGCGCCGAACTCGTGTCGGGGGAGGTCGGGGTCGTCACGACCTCGTTCACGAACAACTCGACCGGCGACATGACGGCCGTCTCCATGTCGCTCGCCGTGCCCGAGGGATGGGCTGCGACGGCGGCCACCGACGACGCCTTCGAGCGGGTGCTCGCCGGCGAGCGCGTGACCACGAAGTGGTCCGTGACCCCCGCCGCGGGCGCGGCGCTCGAGGCGTACGCCTTCACCGCGACCGGCGCGTTCTCGTCGGCGCAGGGGCCGGGCGAGGTCGACTTCGAGACCACGCTCGCCCTCCTGCCGGAGGGAACCCTGCCCCAGACGCGCCTCTCGATCGCCGGGGTCAGCAGCGA
Organism: Agromyces salentinus; assembly: GCF_009749395.1. Classification (GTDB taxonomy): domain Bacteria; phylum Actinomycetota; class Actinomycetes; order Actinomycetales; family Microbacteriaceae; genus Agromyces; species Agromyces salentinus. The sequence continues at coordinate 214,124 of NZ_WBIR01000006.1, read as the reverse complement.
GGAGGCGCCGGCAGAGACGGCCGCGAAGGCCATCGACGGCAGCGCCGCCAGCTTCTGGCACACCCGCTGGTCGACGAACGCGGCGAGCTACCCCCACTGGGTCGCGCTCGACCTCGGCGGGGAGCACTCCGTCGACGGCCTCACGTACCTGCCGCGTCAGTCCGGCACGAACGGCCGGATCAAGGACTACCAGGTGTTCCTCTCGCAGGACGGAGCCGCCTGGGGTGATCCCGTCGCAGCCGGTTCGTTCACGGTCGGCACCGCGGCCACGCGGGTGGACTTCGCCGCCGCGAAGGCGCGCTACCTCAGGCTGGTCGGCGTCAACGCGCAGAACGGGCTCCAGTTCGGCGGTGCCGCCGAGATCACGGTGCACGGACGGCGGGTCACGGCCCGGGCCCTCGCGGTCGACGCGGTGGCCGAGTCGAGGATGCTCGGCGGCCGGGCCCACGTCGCCGTCCGCGTGACCAACCGGGAGAGCACCCCCGTCGCGGTCGCGCTCACGTCGGCCTTCGGCACGAAGTCGTTTCCGTCGGTGTCGCCCGGCGGCGATGCGGTGCACACGTTCACGACGCGCGCGGGCGCCATCCCCGCCGGTTCCGTGTCGGTCAGGGTGACCGGCGACGCCGGCGCAGGGGTGGTCACGCAGGAGCTGTCGGCGGCGTATCGAGCCGCACCCTGACACTCGACGACGTGTCCGCCGACCGGGCCGGTCCCCCCGGGGTTCCGTCCGGTCGGCGGCCGTGTCAGTCTTGAAGGGTGACCACCTCCACGCTCGAAGAGCTCGACCTCGACACGACCACCCGTGTCGCCGCCGACGTGCCGTGGCAGACCGTCGTCTGGGACGACCCGGTCAATCTCATGACGTACGTGAGCTACGTGTTCCGCAGTTACTTCGGGTTCCCGAGGGCCGAGGCCGAGCGACTCATGCTCTGCGTGCACACCGAGGGCCGGGCGGTCGTCGCGAGCGGCAACCGGGAGGCGATGGAACGCCACGTCGAGGCCATGCACGCATACGGCCTGCAGGCGACGGTCTCGAAGGCGACGACGTGATCGTCGCGGGCCGCAGCGGCGGCGAGGGCGTTCGGCTCGTGCTCGAGTCCGAGGAGGCGATGCTGCTCTCGGAGCTCGCCGACCAGGTCGATTCGGTGCTGTTGCTCGGGGAGGTCGACGATCCCGCGCTCGGGCGCCTGCTCCCGAGCGCCTACCCCGACGACCACGCTGCGTCGCAGGAGTTCGAGCGGTACACGCGCGACAGCCTCGTCGACGGCAAGCGGCAGGCGGCGCAGCGGGTGCGCGATGCGACCTCCGTCGACGACGTGGAGGGCGGCGTCGTCCAGATCGAGCTCGACGAGGCGGAGGCCTGGGGCTGGCTGACCTTCCTCACCGACCTCCGGCTGATCCTCGCCGAGCGCGTGGGCGTCGTCGAGGAGGGCGAGGCCGACGCCGACGAGACGCGCGACGACTACCTCCGCGCGGCGTACGAGTGGGCCGGGTTCGTCCAGGGCTCGATGCTCGAGGTGCTCGACCCGATCAGTTCCTGAGGGTCGAAGTGCTGCCGGGCAGCGGTCGGCGGCTCAGCCTTCGCGAGGAGTGAGCTGGAGGACCGGGATCCGGCGATCGGTCTTCTGGAGGTACTCCCCGAACTGCGGCTCCTCGGCCACGATCGCGTCGTACGCCTCGTGCCACTCCTCCGGCCCGATCTCGGTGGCCGTCACCGGTACCGTCACGACCTCGCCGTCGACGAGCGCCTCGAGCTCGAACGAGGGGTTCGCCCGCAGGTTGTGGTACCAGGCCGGGTTCTCCGGGGTGCCGCCCTTCGACGCCACGACGCGCCATCCGTCGTCGTTGCGGAAGCCGACGACCGGATTCAGGTGCGTCGCGCCCGACTTCGCACCGATCGAGTGCAAGATGACGAGCTTCGGGCCCCAGTAGTTCTCGGTGCCCTTGCTGCTGCGGAACGTTTCGATGACGTCTTCATTCCAACCCATGCAGGCGACAACGCAGGTGCGTCCGGAAACCTTCCCACCTGTGTCGACCAGCGGATGCCGCGAGCCGACGTCGACCGAGTGGTCGGCCAGTCGCCGACGACCTCCGGCTACGCGGCGTCCGCCCGCCGGGCGATGATCGCCGCCTGCGGGCGCTCGCCGACGGTCTTCCTGACGTGCGATTCGATGACCTCGAAGCCGGCGGCGACGAGTTCCGCGCTGAGACCGGCCACGGGCCAGCGCTGGGCCGGGATGACCGCGTGGTCGAACCGCTCGACCACGGGACCCTCGAAGAACCCGACGAGCAGCGTGCCGCCCGGACGGAGCGCGCGATGGAACTCCGCCAGCGGGCCGCGGATCGAGCCGGGCTCATGGTGGATGAGCGAGTACCAGGAGAGGATGCCGCCGGCGGCGCCCGGCTCGCACCCGAGCTCTTCGAGGTCGCCCACCTCGAACGGTATGCCCGGGTACTCGGCGCGGGCGCGCTCGATGAACTCGGGCACCAGGTCCACGCCGCGCGCGCTGAGCCCGAGGTCGGCGAGGAACTGCGTCCAGTGGCCCGGACCGCAGCCGGCATCGATCACCGATCCGTCGATGCCGCCCGCCCAGGTCGTGACGAGCTGCCGGTCGGAGGGATGCGCGGCGCTCACCGACCCGAAGAGATCGGTGTACTCCGCCGCCCTGCGGGAGTACGCGCTGCCGACCGTGCCGCTCACGTCGTCGAGTCTAGGGAGGGCCGCCGACGTCGTTCGATGCCGGCCGTCGCCGGCCGTCCGACGCGCCTCTGGGGCCGGCGGCGCCCACGGTGCCATGCTGATCCCGAATCGCCGCGTCCGGCCCTGCCGCCGTGGCCCGAGCTCGGGGAGCAGACGTGACACGAACCACGGCGACAGCAGGACCGACGGCGTCGATCGGACGGGTCGTGCGCAGCCCGGCGGCGAACGTCTCATCGCTCGAGTCCGCGGCGCTCCTCGTCGGAGGCGTCTTCTTCGTGGTCGGCGGCCTGATCGGGTTGATCGTGTTCTGGGGTGCCGACCTGCCGATCTCCGGCATGGGGTCGGTCGGCGAGTTCGCCGCGCTCGGCGGCGGGGTCGCCGCGCTCGTCGCGTTCCTGCTCGGTCGGTATCTCGCCGAGCGCACGCCGAACCCCGAGCTCCGCCGCGAGATCGGGCAGGGGCTGTCGGTTCCCGGCGCTCGCCTGCACTGGTTCGACCTGGCGGCCCTCTCGATCGCCCACGGCGTCATCGCGCTGCTCGGCTGGACCGCGATCTCCGCCGTGCTCGAGCTGAGCTTCCGCGATGCGGTCGTCTTCGCCGTCCCCGCGGCCGTGCTGGGCGGCGTCGCCGTGGCCCTCAGCGCCTACATCAGCTTCCTCTCGTCGGCCCGGATGACGCCGATGCTGCTCTCGCTCGTGCTCGCCGTGTTCCTCGTGGTCGGCGCGTTCGCGAGCATGCTCTCGGCCAGCGACCCGCACTGGTGGAAGGAGAACCTCTCGGCCCTCGGCATGACCAACGACATCTCGGCGCGAGCCTTCAACCTCACCCTGATCATCGCCGGTGCGATCGTCACGATCGTCGCCAGGTACGCGACCGCGACCCTGCCCGCATCCACGCCGCCCGACCGCCGGGGTCGGTCCATCGTGCGCGTGGGCCTGATCCTGATCGGCATCTTCCTGGCGTGCGTCGGCATCTTCCCCGTCGACGAGTTCTTCCTCGTGCACAACACGGTCGCGACGGGCATGACCATCTGCTTCGCGGTGATCGTGATCGGACTGCCCTGGTTCATCCGCACGGTGCCCCGCGTCTTCGTCGTGCTCGGCTACGTCTACGTCGTCGCCATCGTGGTGGTCGCCGTCTTCTTCGCGACCGGGTACTACAACCTGACGGCGGTCGAACTCGTGGCGGCCGTCCTGATCTTCAGCTGGATCATCGTGTTCCTGCGCACCGCGGGTGCCTCGGGTGCCCCCGAGGCGCCGACCGCCTGACCCCGGAGACGACGAGAGGGCCGGATGCGTGGCATCCGGCCCTCTCGTGCTTCGCGCAGCGACTACGCGGTGTGCTTCAGCGCGTGCGCCTTGAGGTGCTCGTACTCGGCCTGCGAGATGGCACCCGAGTCGAGCAGGCCCTTGGCCTTGGCGATCTCGTCGGCGGCGCTCGGCGCGCTGCCGGCCGTCTGGCGGATGTAGTCATCCGTCGCGGCCTGCACCTGCTGGGCCTCGCGCTGCGAGCGCTCGGCCATGCCGCGTCCACGGGCGATCAGGTAGACCAGTGCGGTCAGGAAGGGCACGAAGATCAGGAAGATGATCCAGACGGCCTTCCACCACCCGTTCAGCTTCTGGTCGCGGAACAGGTCGCCGACGATCGAGAAGAGGATCATCAGGTAGGCGATGAAGACGAAGATCCAGAGGAACCACCAGATGATGTCCCAGAAGTTTGACCAGAAGTCCATGTCCGTGTTTTTCCGTTCTCGAGTTTCGCGCCCCCCAAATCGAGCGCCTTCAGCCGAATCTAGTGGTCGCGCGCGCCAATCGTCCAACATTCCGAGGCGTGGGGCCGCGCCGTTCCGGGCATCGCGCTCGCTAGGGTGACTCCCGGGGAGGCATCGCATGTCGCAGATCGTGAACGGGGCAGGACTGTCGATCGGCACCCGCCGGCTGATCGCCATCGCCGCCGCCGTCATCGCGCTCGGGGGAGTCTGGCTGGCACGCGACGTGCTCGGCCCGATCGCGGTCGCCGCGGTCGTCGTCACCATCGCCCACCCGGTGCGGTTCCCGCTCGAACGGCGCGGATGGCCCAAGTGGCTCGCGACGTCGGCCGTCGTGGCGCTGGCCTGGGCGATCCTCGCCGGGCTCGCGGTGCTCCTCGTCGTGGCATCCGCCCAGTTCGTCTCGATGGTGCCCGACTACGCCGACGAACTCGAGCAGACGGCGGCGAACCTCATCGCCTGGGCGGAGTCGACCGGCGTGACGACGGATGCCACGGCGAGCGTCGCCGGCGTGCTCGATCCTGAGCAGCTCGTGGCGATCGCGGGAGACATCGCGAGCGCGGTGCTCGGGCTCGCGACGTCCTTCTTCTTCGTGCTCGCGTACGTCATCTTCATGGCGGCGGATGCCGCGCGCTTCGCCAGGGCGCACCCCGTGTTCGGATCCGCGGCGGGCGACGAGATCGGTGGGCGCTACTTCTCGGGCGTGCGCCGGTACTACGTGGTGAACGCCAGCTTCGGCCTCGTCGTCGCGGTGATCGACGGGCTCATCCTCTGGGGTCTCGGCATCCCGATCCCCCTGGTCTGGGCGATCCTCGCGTTCGTCACCAACTTCATCCCGAACATCGGCTTCGTCATCGGACTCATCCCGCCCGCGGTGCTCGCCCTCGTGGTGGGCGGCTGGCCGCTCGCGCTCGTGGTGGTGCTCGCGTACTGCGTGGTCAACGTGACGCTCCAGGTGCTCGTGCAGCCCAAGTTCGTCAGCGACGCCGTGTCGCTGAGCCTCACCCTCTCGTTCGTCTCGGTGGTCTTCTGGACCCTCGTGATCGGACCGATCGGGGCGATCCTCTCGATCCCCCTCACGCTGCTCGTGCGGGCGCTGTTCCTCGAGCCGGATGAACGCATGGCGACGCTTCGACGTCTCTCGGGGGATTCACCGCCCGAACCTGTGGCGCCGCCCGGCGGGCAGGGATAGTCTGCAGAAACACTGACTGAGGGGGGAACCGATGGCGGATTTCGAGTACGGACCGGTCGATCTGTACCTGATCGGGTTCGAAGGCGACCGGCCCGACGGCCGGACGCTCGAGGCGATCGCGGATCTCGTGGAGAGCGGCGAGATCCGGCTGCTGGACTTCCTGCTGGTCTCGCGCAGCGAGGACGAGGTGACCATCATCGAGTTCGAGGACTTCGGTGGCCAGATCGAGTTCGACGTCGAGGTCCTCGAGGCCGGCCTGGTGGGCGACGAGGACGTCGATGAGCTCGCCGAGCGCATCCCCGTCGGCAGCTCCGCGGCGCTCATCGCGATCGAGCTGGTCTGGGCGAAGAAGCTCGCGTCGCGCTTCGCGGAATCGGGCGCCGAGCTGCTGCAGGTCGAGCGCATTCCCGCGCCGGTCGTGAACGAGATCCTCGCCGAGGTCGAAGGAGCGGAATCATGATGGGAAGACGGATGGGGCGTCCCGGCCTGATCGGGATGGCAGCGCGCACCGCGGTCGTCGCGGGCACGGCCACGGCCGTGAGCGGCGGCGTGCAGCGTCGCCAGCAGGCCAGGTACGACCAGCAGGCCGACGCGCAGGCCTACCAGCAGCAACAGCAGCAGGCGCAGATCGACGCTGCGGCCCAGCAGGCCGCGCAGCAGCAGGCCTACGCGCAGCAGCAGTACCTCCAGCAGACCCCGCCGCCGCCGGCTCCCGCCGCACCGGCCGCCGGCGTCGACATCGTCGCCGAACTGCAGAAGCTCGGCGCGCTCAAGGAGCAGGGCATCCTCAGCGACGAGGAGTTCGCGGCCGCGAAGGCCAAGCTCCTCAGCTGACTCGGCTCCACCGCGAACGCCGGTCGCCCGCGGGCGGCCGGCGTTCCGTGCGTCCCCCGAAGGTGTGAGTCCGCCGAGCGGATGGCGCAAGCCCTGTCGCTGCATCCGCTCGCGCGTCTAGGGTGAGGCATGGCCGTGACGTTGAGGGGTGTCTCGACCGTGGTTCCGTCCACGGTGCTCGTGCAGGAATCGGTACGCGACGTGTTCGCGGCGCAACCCGGCTTGAACCGGCTCGCCCAGCGCATCGTCACGACCTCGTTCAACGTGTCGGGCATCGAGCGCCGGCACACGGTGCTCGAAGAGCTCACGCTCGAACCGCGCGAGGAGCCCGCGGTGTTCTTCGACCAGGCGAGCGGTGAGCTGCTCCTGCCGGGCACCAAGGCCCGCAACGAGATCTATGCGCAGGACGCCACGCGGCTCTACGTCGAGGCCGGGCGGGCGGCGATCGAGGCGACGCCGGGCGTCGAGGCATCCGATGTCACGCACGTCATCACCGTCTCGTGCACCGGGTTCTATGCGCCCGGACCCGACTTCATGGTCGCCCGCGACCTGGGGCTGAACCCCGGCGTCGAGCGCTACCACCTGGGCTTCATGGGCTGCTACGCGTCGATCCCCGCACTGCGGATGGCGCGCCAGCTCTGCCTCGCGGATGCCGCGGCGGTCGTGCTCGTCGTGAGCGTCGAGCTCTGCACGCTGCACCTGCGCTCCTCGAACGACCCGGACACGATCGTGGCGTCGTCGCTCTTCTCCGACGGGGCGGGCGCGGGCATCGTCACCGCACGCGAACTCGAGCCGGGCGAGCGGGCCTTCGACCTCGACCGGTTCGCGACGCGCATCACGCCCGTCGGCGAGAGCGACATGGCGTGGAAGATCGGCGACCACGGGTTCGAGATGGTGCTCTCGAACGCCGTCCCCGCGATCATCGGCGAGCACATCACCGGCGCGCTCGAGCCGCTCTTCGACGGCGACGAGGCATTGACGAAGGCGCTCGCCGAGGACACGTCGAGCGAGGCCATCGAGCACTGGGCGATCCACCCCGGCGGGCGGAGCATCCTCGACAAGGTCGAGGCCCGGCTCGCGCTCACCGAGGCGCAGCTCGTGCCGGCGCGCGAGACGCTCCGCGACTACGGCAACATGTCGAGCGCGACGGTGCTGTTCGTGCTGCGCAACATCCTCGACTCGGATGCCGCCGACGGTGACCGGGTCGCGGCCATGGCCTTCGGTCCGGGCCTGACCGTCGAGTCGGCGCTCATGACGGTCCGCGCCTGAGACGGCGGAGGTGGCGGAGGTGAGGTCGCTGCGGCATCGCGACGACACCCTCGTCGAGCTCATGGACGACCCGCGATGCGACCCGGCCATGCTCGACCGCACGTACGCGCAGTTCGGGCGGGTGAACGCGGTCGTCTCCAACCAGCGGGCGGTCTACCGGCGCTGGATCAGGCCCCGGCTCTCCGCCACGGCGACCCGACGCGTGCTGGATGTCGGCGCCGGCGGCGCCGACGTGCCCCGGGCGCTGCTGCGCTGGGCGCGCGCCGACGGACTGCGACTCGAGGTGGTCGCCATCGACCCCGACCCGCGGGCCTTCGACTGGGCGTCGCGGCAGCCGCCCGTGCCCGGCCTCGTGCTGCGGCGGGCGATGAGCTCGGAACTCGCCGACGCCGGCGAGCGGTTCACGGCTGTCGTCTCCAACCACGTGCTGCACCACCTCGACGGGCGGCAGCTCGGGGCCCTGCTCGCCGACTCCGAGCGGCTCGCGCGAGGCGGTGGCGTCGCCGTGCACGGCGACATCGAGCGCAGTCGGCTCGGGTACCTCGGGTTCGCCCTCGGCACCCTGCCCTTCACCCCGAACCTGCTCGCCGGGTCGTACATCCGCGCCGACGGGCTCACATCGATCCGGCGCAGCCACACGGCCGCGGAGCTCGCGTCGATGCTGCCGGCGGGATGGCGTGTTCGTCGCGGCATCCCCTCGCGGCTCGAGGTCGTCTGGGGCGGCGATGGCTGAGCCAGGATCGCGTGCGGAACCACGGCACGACGTGGTCATCGTCGGCGCCGGAGCCGTCGGACTCCTGCTCGGGTGCCTGCTCGCGCAGCGCGGCATCGACGTCGTGGTGCTCGAACGGCGCGCGGCGCGCACGGGACGCTCGCGCGCGATCGGCATCCACCCGCCTGGGCTGCGTGCGCTCGCCCGTGCGGGCGTCGACGCGGAGGTCCAGGCCCGGGCCGTGCCGATCCACGATGGGCGGGCGACCTGCGAGGGTCGCACCCTCGGCACCATGTCGTTCTCGCGCGCAGGCACCGTGCTCTCCCTGCCGCAGCTCGAGGTCGAGGAGATCCTCGAGCGCCGACTCGAGGGGTTGCGCCCGGGAAGCGTGCGCCGCGGCATCCGCGTGCAGGCCGTCCAGGATCGGGGCGTGGACGTCGAGGTCGACCTGGCCGACGAGGGCGGCGACGAGGTCGGCATCGACGAGGGGCGCGGCGCCCCGCTCACCGCGAGGTACGCGATCGCAGCCGACGGCGTCCGCAGCGGCATCCGCACGAGGCTCGAGATCGGCTGGCGGCCAAGGCGGGGCCGGGCGCACTACGTCATGGGCGACACGCGCGATGACACGGGCGAGCCCTCCTCGGCGCTGCTGCACTTCGAGCCGGCCGGCGTGGTCGAGTCGTTCCCGCTTCCCGGTGGCCTGCGCCGGTGGGTCGTGCGGGTGCGCCGCCCGCCGGCGAAGCTCACCGCCGAGACGCTCGCGGCCCTCATCCGCTCGCGCACCGGAGCCGAGTTCGACGTCGATGCGGCCTGGGAGCCGAGCGCGTTCGAGGCGAGGCAGCACCTCGCCGAGCGGATGGCCGTCGGGCGCCTCGCGCTCGTCGGCGATGCCGCCCACGAGATCAGCCCGATCGGCGGGCAGGGCATGAACCTCGGCTGGCTCGACGCCCTGCACCTCGATCACGAGCTGGCTGCGGCGCTCGCCGTCGGCGCCCCGTTCGAGGCGTTCGAGGTCTACGACCGGGTTCGTCGTGCCGCTGCGCGGCGGGCCGTGCGCCGCGCGGCGTTCAACATGGCGGTGGGTGCGCCCGCCTCCGGCATCCGACTCCGCGTCCGCAATGCGGGCGTGCGGGTACTCGACGTGCCGCCGTTGCGGGCGGTGCTGGCCCGCGCGTTCACGATGCGCGGACTGTGAGGCCGCGCGCTGCGGACGAGGCTGATCGGGCGACGCCGCCGGTCAGAGCACGACGCGCGTGAGCAGGAACACCGGGATCACCCGATCGGTCTTCTCCTGGTAGTTCGCGTAGTCGGGCCAGGCCTCGACCGCGCGCGCCCACCAGGCCTCGCGCTCCTCGCCCTCGAGCTCGCGGGCGACGTAGTCGTGCTTCTCGGCGCCGTCCTGCAGCTCGACGTTCGGGTGGGCGAGCAGGTTCCAGTACCAGACCGGATGCTTCGGGGCGCCGCCGAGCGAGGCGACGACGGCGTACTCCCCGTCGTGCTCGACCCGCATGAGCGCCGTCTTGCGGAGCTTGCCGGACTTGGCGCCCACGGTCGTCAGCACGATCACCGGGCGGCCGCGCAGCGTGTTCGCCGCCGCGCCGTCGCTCGCCTCGTACGCCTCGGCCTGCTTGCGAGCCCAGTCGGCGGTGCTCGGTGCGTATTCGCCTTCGAGTGGCATCCGTGTCTCCTCGTGTTCGTCGACTCCGTCAACGGTAACCCGGGCGGGACGTCGGTGCGTCAGCGCGTGGGCACCCAGCCGAGGCTCGGTGCGACGTGCTCGGCGAAGGCCCGCACGAGCCGCAGGTTGAACTCGACGCCGAGCTGGCTCGGGATCGTCAGCATCAGGGTGTCCGCGGAGCGGATGGCGGCATCGCGCTGCAGTTGCTCGACGAGCCGGTCGGGCGTGTCCGCGTAGGTCTTGCCGAAGGTCGAGCGCATGCCGTCGATGAACCCGACGCCGTCGCCGTCCTGGCGGTCGCCGAAGTACAGCTCGTCCTCGGCCGTCGTGATCGGGAAGATCGAGCGGCTCACGGAGACCCGGGGCTCGCCCGAGTGACCGGCCTCGCGCCACGCCGTGCGGAACGTCTCGATCTGCTGCGCCTGGAGCTCGTCGAACGGCATGCCGCGGTCCTCGGTGAGCAGCGTCGACGACATGAGGTTCACGCCGCGACGCCCGGCCCATTCCGCCGAGTCGCTGTTGCCGGCACCCCACCAGATCCGCGATCGCAGGCCGGGCGAGTGCGGCTCGATGCGCTGCAGGCCCGCTGCGCCGCCGCCGAACGGCGACGAGGCATCCGGTTCGGCGATGCCCTCGCCCTCGACGGCCGACAGGAACCGCTCGAAGTGGTCGCGCGCGATGTCGGCACCGCGTGGATCCTGCGAACCGGTGTAGCCGAAGGCCTCGTAGCCCCGGACGACGGTCTCGGGTGAACCGCGGCTCACCCCGAGCGCCAGCCGCCCGCCCGAGATCAGGTCGACGGCCGCCGCCTCCTCTGCGAGGTGCAGCGGGTTCTCGTAGCGCATGTCGACGACGCCGGTGCCCACCTCGATGCCCGTCGTGCGGGCCGCGATCGCGGCGAGCAGCGGCATCGGCGACGCCTGCTGCTTCGCGAAGTGGTGCACGCGGAAGTACGCCCCGTTGACCCCGAGGTCGTCCATCCCCTGGGCGAGGTCGATCGCCTGGAGCATCGAGTCACCGGCCGAGAGCTCCCGTCCGCGGCCGAGTGGGCCGTAGTGTCCGAAGGAGAGCGTTCCGAAGCGTTGCACGTGAGGTGGAACCGCTCGCGGACCGGGGCTATTCCTGCGCCCGCGTCGCGCCCCGTCGCACCCCGGTCGCTATGCGCGCTCGAGCTCGAGCGAGAACTCGACGAACCCCTCGGGCTCGACCGAGACGAAGCCGAGGTTCGGGGCCTCGACGCCGAAGTCGGCGAACGTGATCGGGATGCTCCCGGCCACCTGGCCGGTCTCGCCGTTCAGCACGGCCTCGAGTTCGACCGTGACGCTGCGCGTGACTCCGGCGAGCGTCAGGTCGCCCGTCGCCTGGATGGTCTGCACCTCGCCGACCGCCGGCTCCTCGCCGCTCACGACGGCCTCGGTGAGCACGAACGTCGCCGTCGGGTTCTCGTCGACGCGCATCGCGGAGTCGCGGAAGTAGTCGTCTCGACTGCCGTTGTCGGTCGCGATCGAGGCCACGTCGACCGTGATCTCGGCCGCGTCGAGGGTCAGTCCGTCGACCGACAGGGTGCCGGTGACCTCGTCGGTGCGGCCGACGACCGTCACGTCGGTGCCGTTCAGCACCTCGTCGACGCGGTAACCCGCGTACGATCCGTCGGCGACGGCCCACGCTCCGCTGAGGTCGGATGCCACGTCGGAGCCGGCGCCCGCCTCCGCGGTCGCGGGCGTGCTCGGGCTCGGGACCGCGGTGACGCTCGGCGCGGCATCCGCTTCGCCGACGATGACGTCGCGGTAGATGATCGGCCCGGCGATCGCGGCCGTGGCGCCGAGCACGAGGACGGCGCCCACGATCGAGGCGGTGATGATCTTCGTGCGCTTCTGCATGGTGTCCCCCGGGAGCGTCGTGGTCGTGCTTCGATCCTCACGCAGAAACGTATGAGCAGGCATGGAATCCACCCGAAGTTCCCCCGTGTGCTTCCCGAGCGGATGCGGATGCGGTATCGGCTCGATGCCGCATCCGCCCGGCCCCGGATCACTGGCGGTCGGGACGGCACGGGGCTAGCGTGAATCGGGGGTCGGCCGATCGGAGGGTCCGGGGAATACCGCCGCCATTCGCAAAGTTGAGTCAAGTACACTCAACTTGAACGAAGGGAGAGCCTGTGGCCAACATGCAGGGCGCGCCGAGCTCGCAGGACGAGCAGAAGTCGGCACTCGAACAGTACGGCGTCAACCTCACCGAGATCGCGAAGGCGGGCAAGCTCGACCCCGTCATCGGCCGGGACGCCGAGATCCGTCGCGTCAGCCAGGTGCTCACGCGACGCACCAAGAACAACCCCGTGCTCATCGGCGAGCCCGGCGTCGGAAAGACCGCGGTCGTGGAGGGGCTCGCGCAGCGCATCGTCGCCGGTGACGTCGCCGAGTCGCTGAAGAACAAGCAGCTCATCTCGCTCGACATCTCCGCGCTCGTCGCCGGCGCCATGTACCGGGGACAGTTCGAGGAGCGCCTGAAGGCCGTCCTCAAGGAGGTCAACGACGCCGAGGGGGAGATCATCACCTTCGTCGACGAGCTCCACCTGCTCATGGGCGCCGGCGGTGGCGAGGGCTCCGTCGCCGCATCCAACATGCTGAAGCCCATGCTCGCGCGCGGCGAACTGCGCCTGATCGGCGCGACGACGCTCGACGAGTACCGCGAGTACATCGAGAAGGACGCCGCGCTCGAGCGGCGCTTCCAGCAGGTCTACGTCGGCGAGCCCTCCGTCGAGGACACCGTCGCGATCCTCCGCGGACTCAAGGGCCGGTACGAGGCCCATCACGGCGTCACGATCACCGACGCCGCGCTCGTCGCCGCGGCATCCCTCTCGAACCGGTACATCACGTCGCGCCAGCTGCCCGACAAGGCGATCGACCTCATCGACGAGGCCATGTCGCGCCTCAAGATGGAGATCGACTCCAGCCCCGTCGAGATCGACCAGCTCAAGCGCGAGGTCGACCGCATGAAGCTCGAGGAGCTCGCGCTCAAGCGCGAGAAGGACGACGCGTCGAAGGAGCGGCTCGCGAAGCTGCGCGAGACCCTCGTCGACAAGGAGCGCGAACTCGTCGTGCTCGAGGAACGCTGGTCGCGCGAGCGGATGTCGCTGAACCGCGTCGGCGACCTCAAGAAGCAGCTCGACGAGGCCATCACGGCGCGCGACCGCGCGATGCGCGAGGCCGACTACGCCACCGCGTCGCGGCTCGAGTACGAGACCATCGCGCGACTGCAGCGCGACCTCGTCGAGGCGGAGCGGGCGGATGCCGCCGGCAACGCCGCCGATGAGCCGCGCATGGTGAACGAGCAGGTCACCGACGAGGACATCGCCGCCGTGATCGCCGCGTGGACCGGCATCCCGGTCGGGCGCCTGCTGCAGGGCGAGACCGAGAAGCTGCTCCACCTCGAGGCGGAGCTCGGCAAGCGCCTCATCGGCCAGAAGCGAGCCGTCGCCTCCGTCGCCGACGCCGTGCGCCGCTCGCGCGCCGGCATCAGCGACCCCAACCGGCCGACGGGCTCGTTCCTGTTCCTCGGCCCCACCGGCGTCGGCAAGACCGAGCTCGCGCGCGCGCTCGCCGAGTTCCTCTTCGACGACGAGCGCGCCATGGTGCGCATCGACATGTCGGAGTACGGCGAGAAATTCTCGGTCTCACGGCTCGTCGGCGCCCCTCCGGGCTACGTCGGCTACGACCAGGGCGGCCAGCTCACCGAGGCCGTGCGGCGCCGTCCGTACTCGGTCGTGCTGTTCGACGAGGTCGAGAAGGCGCACCCCGAGGTCTTCGACGTGCTGCTGCAGGTGCTCGACGACGGGCGCCTGACCGACGGCCAGGGCCGCACGGTCGACTTCCGCAACACCATCCTGATCCTCACCTCGAACCTCGGGTCGCAGTACCTCATCGACCCGACGCTCTCGTGGGAGGACAAGGAGCAGGCGGTCATGCAGACCGTGCGGCAGTCGTTCAAGCCCGAGTTCGTGAACCGGCTCGACGACCTCGTCGTGTTCTCGGCGCTGTCCGAGAGCGAGCTGGCCGAGATCGTGAACCTCTACGTGGATCGGCTCTCGGCCCGGCTCCACGAGCGCCGGCTCGAGCTCGGCGTCACGCCCGACGCCCGGGCCTGGCTCGCCGAGCGGGGCTACGACCCGCTGTACGGTGCCCGGCCGCTGCGCCGGCTCATGCAGCGCGAGATCGACGACCGCCTCGCGCGGGCGCTGCTCGCTGGCGACATCCGCGACGGCGACGCCGTGGTGGTCGGCCTCGATCCCGACCGCGACGGACTGACCATGCAGCGCGCGGACTGAGCACGGGAACGCCCGCCCCGCGGTTCGCGGGGCGGGCGTTCCGTTGCTCGCGCAGGGCGCCGCGCTCGCGCCGCCAGCGTCAGTCGACGGCGGGTTGCGCCTCGACGACGCCGTTCACCGCCGGCGTGATGCGGCGCTCGAGTGCGAGCGCCATGACGCCGATGCCGAGGCAGCAGACGACCATGAGGCCGATGAACACGGCAGGCAGGTCGTTGTCGAGCAGGATGCCGGCCGCGATCGGGCCGGCGATCGCACCGCCCTGGAATGCGGCCGAGTTGATCGCGTTGTAGCGGCCGCGCGTGTGGTCGGAGGCGAGGTCGTTGTAGACGGCCGGAACCGTGGGCTGCAGCAGGGTCTCGCCGAAGGCGAAGACGCCCATGAACGCGATCACGCCGATCGCGGCCGCGAGGGTGTCGGGCACGAGCCCGGTGGCGCCGAGCAGCAGCCACGACACCGCCCAGATGAGCGTCATCACCCACATCACGCGGGTGCGACGCCGCCCCGCGATCCACTTGAGGACCGCGAACTGGAACAGCACGATCACGAGCGTGTTCGCCGCGAAGGCGAAGCCGACCGTGCGCGTGGAGACCTCGGAGATCTGCCGCGCGAACGCCGGGAAGCCGGCTTCCATCTGGCCGTAGCCGACGAACATCGCGACGAACGTGAGCAGGCTCACCCAGATGACGGCCGGGCGACGGAGGATCTGGCGGTAGCCGCCGTGTTCCGCATCGGCGGCCGACGGCTCCGACTGCGTGCGCACGCGGCGGAGCGGCCCGAGGAGCAGTGCCATCGGGATCAGGCTGCTCGCCGCGTCGACGAGGAAGATCACCGTGAAGGTCTGCGGCTCCGCGACGTCGACGTAGAAGCCGCCGATGATGCCGCCCACGCCGATGCCGAGGTTCAGCAGGGCGAAGTTGATGCCGAAGTACTGCTGGCGCAGGTCGCCCGTGACCACGCTCGCGATGAGCGCGTTGAAGCCGGGCCAGGAGACGCCGAAGTTGACGCCCATGAGGATGAGCCCGGCTGCGGCGACCGCAGGATGCGTCGCGAACGCGAGCAGCGTGCAGCCGAGGATCATGCACACGAGACCGACGATCAGCACCTGCCGCGCTCCGAAGCGGTCGATGAGGCTGCCGCCGGGCCCCGTGACGATGAGCCCGACGACCGCGATGAGACCCATGAGCGTGCCGGACAGCGCCAGGTCGAACCCGCGCACCTCGTGCAGGTAGATGATCGTGAAGGGCAGCGTCAGGCCGCGGCCGAGCGTCTGGATGGCGACCGTCGACAGCAGCCACCGGCCCTCGGTCGGCAGGGCGCGCCAGAAGTCTCGCATTCCACTCACCAGAGCATCCTTCCGCATGCCGCCGACATCCGCGGCGCTCGAGTGGGCACCGGGCGTTCACCCTCGCCGGGTAGGCTCCCCGCATGCTCGTGGGGGGTGGGGTCCGCGCCGACGGGCTGGTCGTCGAGACCGACGCCGGCCCCGTCCGCGGCGTGCGCGAGCGCGGCATCCGGGCCTGGCGGGGCATCCCGTACGCGGCGGCGCCCACCGGACCGCTCCGGTTCCTCGCGCCCAGGCCGGTCGCCGGCTGGAGCGAGGTCCGCGACGCCGGGCGCTTCGGACCCGTCGCGCCGCAGAACCGCCACGGCCAGTTCATCGGCGCCGCATCGCACCTGCCCCGCAGCGAGGACTGCCTGAGCGTCAATGTCGTCGCCCCCGATCGAGCGGATGCCGCGCCCGGCCACTCCCCGGCACCCGGAGGGCTTCCCGTCATGGTCTTCATCCACGGCGGGGCCTACAGCGTCGGCTCCTCGCGCGAGTTCCCGCGGCAGGGCGAGCGCCTCGTGCGACGGCACGGCGTGCTCTACGTGAGCCTGAACTACCGCCTCGGGGCGCTCGGGTGGCTCGACTTCCGGGCGTACGCCGGGCCGGGGCATCCGTTCGACGTGAATGTCGCGCTCCGCGACCAGGTCGCCGCACTCGAGTGGGTGCGGCGCAACATCGCGGCGTTCGGCGGCGACCCCGATCGGGTCACGCTCTTCGGGGAATCGGCCGGCGCCAACTCGGTGACCACGCTGATGGCCGTCCCGAGCGCCGAGGGGCTGTTCGCGCGGGCGATCGCGCAGAGCTCGCCCGCGAACGCCGTCTACCTGCCCGAGGTCGCCGCGACCTGGGCGGGCGAGTACGTCTCGATCCTCAGCCGCCTGGTCGACGACGACGACCTCGAGAGCGAGAGCCCCGAGGATGCCGCCGCGATGCTGCGCGCCGCGGACCCGGCCGTGCTCGCCAGGGCGACGACCGAGCTGACCGTGCGCACGCCCGACGAGAACCCGGGCACGATCAGCCTCGCGCCGGTGATCGACGGCGAGTTCCTGCCGTGGCGCCCCCTCGATGCCTTCCGCGACGGCACGGCGCACCGCGTGCCGCTCATCGTCGGCACGAACGACCGCGAGGGGTCGCTGTTCGAGGGGCGCATCGACATCCTGCCGACGACGAAGCCGCGCATCAGGGCGATCTTCGCCAACACGCGCAAGAAGTCGCGCAAGGCGATCAAGCGGCAGTACCCCGGCCTGCCCGAGCGGCGGCCCGCGGCCGACTTCGGCGGCGACTTCACGTTCTGGTACCCGAGCGTCAAGGCGGCCGAGCGGCACTCCCGGTACGCGCCCACGTGGTCGTACCGCTTCGACGCGGCGCCGCGCACGGCCAGGCTCCTCGGCCTCGACGCGACGCACGGGCTCGAGCTGTTCGCCCTCTTCGAGAAGTTCGGCACGCCGGTCGGCACGGCGCTCACCATGCTCGGCGGGCGGCGCATGTTCCGCTCCGTCGGGCGGCGGATGCAGGCGCACTGGGTCGCGCTCGCGGCATCCGGCGCCCCTCTTGAGAGCTGGCCGGGGTATGACGAGCGGATGCGGCGCACGCTGATCTTCGACGCCGAGGACCGGGTCGAGGTGGACCCGCGCCGCGAGAAGCGGCTCGCGTGGCAGGAGTTCGTGCCGCACGTGTGAGGGCGCAGCCGAATCGGTCTTGCGGGAAAGCATGGTGCCCCGGCGCCACCGGTCGCTACGCTCGGGGTACGAGGGCGAGGGGGACGTCATGTCGGATTCACTGGTCGAGCCTGGGGCGGTCGTGCTGACCCGCGGACAGGATCGAGGGCTGCGCCTCATCGGGCTCGCGGGCATCGTCGGCGGCGCGCTGCTCATGATCGTCGCGGTCATCGCGTGGATGGCGGTCTCGTCGCAGTTGCGCGCCGAGAACATCACCATCTCCGACGATGCGCCGATCCTGGCCGGAGAGCAGGTCGACGGTCCGATCGACGCCTTCGTCCAGGCGAGCGTCATCAACACGCATGCGCTCGAGATGGCCGACGGCAAGACGTACGCCGAGCTCGACATGGACGACCCGGTGCGCGCGACCGTCATGGACGCGTCGTTCCTGCGCGCGTCGCTGTTCACGTCGGTCGTGTCGTTCGGCGTCGCGCTGTTCGCCGCGGGCGTCGGCGTGATCTTCATCCTGTTCGGCTGGGCGATCCGCATCATGGTGCCGGCGCTCGGCAAGGCGCAACCGGTCCTGCGGCGCTGAGGCGCTGGCGGGGCTGCGCGTCCCCGAACCCGGCCGCGTGGTGCCGCCGAACCCGGCCGCGCGGTCCTGCCGAACCGGGCCTTCGCTCGGCGGAGGGCCCGGCGTAGGCTCGTGCACATGCTTGCCACCGTGATCCACGCTGCCCGCGACATCCGTGTCGAGACCGTGCCCGACCCCGAGCTGTCGACCGGAGGCGACGCCATCGTCCGCGTGGTCGCGGCCTGCGTCTGCGGCTCCGACCTCTGGCCGTACCGCGGGGTGACCCCCACCGAGGAGCCGCACCGCATCGGCCACGAGTTCGTCGGCGTCGTCGAGGCCGTCGGCGACGACGTGTCGCTCATCGAGGTCGGCGACTTCGTGATCGCCCCGTTCTACGTGTGCGACAACACGTGCGTGAACTGCCGCAACGGCGTCAGCACCTCGTGCCTGAACGGCGGTTGGTGGGGCAGCGACGACCGCCTCGGCGGATTCGCGGATGCCGGGCAGGGCGAGCGCGTGCGCGTGCCGCTCGCCGACGGCACGCTCGTGCCGGTGCGCCAGGAGGTCACCGACGAGATGGTGCCCGGTCTGCTCACGCTGAGCGACGTCATGGGCACCGGACACCACGCGGCCGTGTCGGCCGGCGTGCAAGCGGGCGAGTCGGTCGTCGTCGTGGGCGACGGCGCGGTCGGCCTCTGCGCGGTCATCGCGGCGAAGCGGCTCGGGGCCACGACGATCATCGCGATGTCGCGGCACCGCGACCGGCAGGAGCTCGCCCGCGCATTCGGTGCGACCCACATCGTCGCCGACCGCGGCGACGAGGGCGTGCTCGCCGTGAAGCAGCTCACGGGCGGCATCGGCGCCGACCGCGTGCTCGAGTGCGTCGGCACGAAGGAGTCGATGGACCAGGCCATCCGCTCGACGCGCCCCGGCGGCATGGTGGGCTACGTCGGCGTGCCGAACGGCGGGCCCGAGCTCCCCGTGCGCCCGCTCTTCAACCGCAACGTCGGCGTCAACGGCGGCGTCGCTCCCGTGCGCGGCTACATCGAGGAGCTGCTGCCCGACGTGCTCTCGGGGGCGATCGAGCCCGGCCGGGTCTTCGACCTGACGCTGCCGCTCGCCGAGGCGGCCGAGGCCTACGCCGCCATGGACGAGCGCCGCGCCGTGAAGGTCATGCTGCGGCCGTAGCCGGCGCCACGACGAACGCGAGCGGATGCCGCAGGCCGAGGCCGCGGCATCCGCTCGCGTTCAGTCGGAGGGTCGCGCGCCGGCGGACCCGAGGGTCACTCGCCGGCGGGCACCAGCACGAGCTCGTCGAGCGACTTGCGCTCGCGGGGTGCGACCTCGCGCTCGCGGAGCACGTCGGGCAGCGCGTCGACGTCGCCGAGCACGCCGATCGTCGTGATCGAGACGATCTCGAGGTTGTCGGCGAGGCCGAACGCGTCGTGGAGCCTCGCGGCGTCGAAGCCGCCCATCTGGTGGGTGTGCAGGCCCTCGTGCTGCGCCTGCACCGTGAGGTGGGCGACGGCCTGGCCGAGGTCGTAGCGCGCCCACGGACGAGGCGCGCCCGCGGCATCCGCGATCTCGGCGATGTTGATGACGAGCGCGGCGGCGGAGTCCGCCCAGACCTGGTTGAAGCCGGCCATCGCGTCGTGCGCGGTCGTGAAGGCGGCCGTGCCGCGGCGCGCGACGATGAAGCGCCACGGCTGCGAGTTGTTGGCCGACGGGGCCCAACGGGCCGCCTCGAGGACGGTGCGCAGGGCCTCCTCGTCGACGACGGCGTTCGGGTCGAACGCGCGGGGGCTCCAGCGATCGACCAGGGGGTCGATGAGCCGGGCGGTGGTGTCGGCCTTGCGGGAGGTGAGATCGGTGACGAGCGTCATGGTGCGACAGCTTTCGGATGGAGCGGATGAGGGCCGGGGCGCCGTCGTCCCGTTCCATTACAACGCATGGGCCTGTGTGGCATTCCCAGAGTGTCTCCTCATGACGGCGATTCCGTACGGATCGGATGGTCGTCGCCGCGACCGGCCGGCGATGCTGCGCCGTACGGTGGATGCATCGCCACCGTCGGCCCGTCGACGGGCGATGCCCAGCACTCGACGGCGAGAAGGAACCCATGACCACTCCGACCACCGGCGCGCCCGTGACCGACCCGACGCCGACCAAGGGCCTCGCCATCGGGAAGCTCACCCTGTGGGGTTCGACGGTCATCGGCGTCGCCTCGACCGCGCCGCTGTTCTCCCTGGCCGCGACCCTCGGCTACGTGATCATCGCGGTCGGTGCGCAGGCCCCGGTCGCGTTCATCCTCGCGTTCGTCCCGATGCTGTTCACGGCCTTCGCCTACCGCGAGCTCAACAACGACGTGCCCGACTGCGGCACCGTCTTCACCTGGGCGGCGAAGGCCTTCGGGCCCCGCACCGGATGGATGGCGGGCTGGAGCATCGCGGTCGCCGGTGTCCTCGTCATGGCGAACCTCGCGGAGATCGCCTCGATCTACCTGCTGAGCCTGATCGGCGACGGCTCGCTCGCCGAAAATCGGGCCATCGTCACCGTGTTCGGATGCCTCATCATCGCCGCAATGACCTGGGTGTCGCTGCGCGGCGTCGAGATCGGCGAGCGCATGCAGCAGGTGCTGCTCGCGATCCAGTACCTCGCCATGGCCGCCTTCGTCGTCGGATGCCTCATCGGCTACTTCAGCGGCAACGCCCCCGACCCGACCGCCGTCTCGCTCGACTGGTTCAACCCGTTCCTCGCCGACGGCACCGGCATGGTGCAGGCCATCCTGCTCGCGCTCTTCATCTATTGGGGCTGGGACACGTGCCTGGCCCTGACCGAGGAGACGAAGGACCCGCGCCGTACGCCCGGACGTGCGGCGACCCTCAGCACGCTCATCCTGCTCGTCACCTACGTCGGCGTGACCGTCGTGGCGATGATGTACGCGGGCCTCGGCGACACCGGCACGGGACTCGCGAACGAGGCGCATGCCGACGACGTCTTCTCCGGCCTGGCCGGCATGGCGATGGGGCCGCTCGGATGGTTCCTCGTGATCGCCGTCGCGATCTCGGCGCTCTCCTCGTCGCAGACGACGATCCTGCCGACCGCCCGCGGCACGTTCGCCATGGGCGTCTACAAGGCGCTGCCGGCCCGCTTCGCCAACGTGCACGCCGTCTCGAAGACGCCGACCTTCTCGACCCTGCTCATCGGCGTCGTCGCGATCGCCTACTACGCGGGCATGAACTTCGTCTCGACGAGCGTGCTCGCCGACTCGGTGCTCTCGATCGGCCTCGCGATCGCGTTCTTCTACGGCATCGCGAGCTTCGCGTGCATCTGGTACTTCCGCCGCACCCTCTTCGACAACTGGCGCAACGCGTTCTACCGCTTCGTCTTCCCGCTCCTCGGCGGCATCTTCATGGCCTGGGCGTTCGTGCAGTCGGCGATCGACATGGCGAACCCCGACTACGGGTACTCGCAGCTCGCGGGCGTCGGCAGCGCGTTCCTCATCGGCGTGGGCTCGCTCGTGCTCGGCGTCGTGCTGATGTTCGTCTGGGCCCTGTTCCCGGCCTCGCGAGACTACTTCGAGAAGCGCTCGCTCAACCGCGACACCGAGGTGCTCGCGCCCGAGTAGGCGGCCTGAGGCCTGAGGCCTGAGGCCTGAGGCCTGAGCGCCCGACGTCCGACGGCGCGGCGCGTTCGGGCGCAGCTCAGTCCCGGGCGAGTTCCTCGCGGATACCGGCGACGAAGGCGTCGATGTCGGCCTCGCTCGTGTCGAACGAGCACATCCAGCGCACCTCGCCCTTCGCGGCATCCCAGTCGTAGAACTTGAAGCCGCGCTCGCGGAGGCGGTCGGCGACGCCGGCGGGCAGTACGGCGAAGACGCCGTTGGACTGCGTGGGCTGGCTGAAGCCGAGGCCGGGCAGCTCGCCCGCGGCGATGCCGGCGTCGAGCGACTCGCGGAGGCGCGTGGCCATGGCGTTCGCGTGCGACGCGCTCCGGAGCCAGAGGTCGCCGTCGAGGAGGGCGAGGAGCTGGGCCGAGACGAAGCGCATCTTCGAGGACAGCTGCATGTTCAGCTTGCGGAGGTACTTCAGGCCGTCGGATGCCGAGGGGTTCAGCACGACGATCGCCTCGGCGCCGATCGCGCCGTTCTTGGTGCCGCCGAAGCTCAGCACGTCGACGCCGGCGTCGCGCGTGAACGCCCGAAGCGGCAGGTCGAGCGATGCGGCGGCGTTGGCGAGGCGCGCGCCGTCCATGTGCAGCAGCATGCCGTGGTCGTGCGCGTGGTCGGCGATCGCGCGCACCTCGTCGGGCGTGTACAGCGTGCCGAGCTCGCTCGTCTGCGTGATGGACACGACGAGCGGCTGCGCGCGATGCTCGTCGCCCCAGCCCCACGCCTCCTCGTCGATGAGCTCGGGGGTGAGCTTGCCGTCGGGTGCGACGACGGTGAGCAGCTTCATGCCGCCGACGCGCTCGGGCGCACCGCCCTCGTCGGAGTTGATGTGCGCGGTCTTCGCCGAGATGACGGCACCCCAGCGCGGCAGCATCGACTGGAGGGCGGTGACGTTCGCGCCGGTGCCGTTGAAGACCGGGAACGCCTCGACGCCCTCGCCGAAGTGCTGCGCGAAGACCTGCTGCAGGCGATCGGTGTAGGCGTCCTCACCGTAGGCGACCTGGTGTCCGCCGTTGGCCGCGGCGATCGCGGCGAGCACCTCGGGGTGCACGCCGGAGTAGTTGTCGGAGGCGAAACCACGGATGGTGGTGTCGTGGAGGGGGGAGGGCTCGTGGGTCACCGAACCATCCTGCCACCCGGCGCCTGATCGCATCATGACGGGGGCGCACCGAACCGGCGCCGGCGAGCGGCGGACGCACGGATGCCGCGACCGCCGCCGGTTCGCACACGCGACGCGCACGGATGCCCCGGGGCGCCGGCCCCGGGGCATCCGCTCGGCTCTGCGCCGACGCGATCGTCAGCGGGCGGATGCCGCCGCGTAGACGGCCTCGAAGGACCGGGTCACGGCCGTGCCCTCGACGACGCCGGTCGCCTGCACGGCGACCGTGCCGGCCGGCACGCTCGCGGCACGAGTGACGAACGAGTGCACGGCGTTCCTGCCCGGCGCGACATCCGTGAACGTCTTCGTGCCGTAGGCCGTGCTGAACGCGAGCGTCACGGGCACGGCCGACTCGTTCGTCGCCTTCACGGTGACGGTCACCTTGCCGCCGAGCACGCGCGTGCCGGCGACGACCGCGACGTCGAGGGTCGGCGCGGGGGCGTCGGCCTGCTCGAGCGCGACGCGGTCGATGGTCCAGAACGCGCTGTTCTGGCCGGTGTAGCGGAAGCGGAACTGCGCGGTCGTCGCGCCCGCCGGCACGTCCAGCACGAGTCGTTCGTTCCGGTTCGCGTTGGCCGTGTAGGCCTTCACCGGCACCGCGGCGGCGCCGTCGAAGCTCACCGAGACCTCGGCCGTCTGCGGGCCGTCGATGAAGTAGTTCGTCGCGTAGACGAGGGTGGCCGTGGCGGCGCCCGTCAGCGGGTACTCGGGGCTCACGAGCGTCGAGTCGAACTGGCCGGCGGCGTGCGCCTTGTCGTCCCACTCGTCGGAGTCGGCGACGGCGAAGACGTCACGGTTGCGGACGCTCGTCTCGCGGCGCTGGCCGAGCTCGACGTTGGTCCAGAACTCGTCGGTCGCGAACGACCATCCCTGCCACTCCGTCACGCCGCCGGTGGGCATCCGCGAGTTGTCGATGCTCCAGCCCTCGGGGGTCGTACGGGTCCAGCCGAGGACGTCGGCGGCCGGCCGGGTCTCGTCGACGCGCGTCTGGAGCAACGGCCGTAGCGCGTCGAAGTCGTCGGGCCGCAGGTCGCCGACCGGGCTGCCGTCGAGGTCCCAGGCCGGGTCGATCGTCACGCCGGCTGCGGCGATCACGGTGGGCGCGATGTCGACGAGCTTCACGTCGTGCCGCACGGATCCGGCGGGGATGCCCGCTCCCGAGGCGATCACGAACGTCTTCCGCTCGGCGGGCGTGCTGCCGCCGTGGCCGCCGGTCGGCGTGTGGCCGTGGTCGGCGGTGACGACGACGAGCCAGTCCTCCTGGGCGCGCGTGGCCCTGGACTCCACGGCGGCCAGGATGCGCCCGACCTGCTGGTCGGCTCGGGCGAGCGCCTGGCCGTAGGCGGCGCCGTTCGTCCCGACCGAGTGACCGGCCCCGTCGACCTCGTCGAGGTGCACGAAGACGTCGTCGGGGTCGCCGGTCGAGATGGCCTCGACCGCTCGCGCGGTGGTTCCCTCGTCGTTGCCGCCGGCGACGCGCAGGTCGACGCCGGCACCGAAGATCGTCTGGGGGATGGGCGACCAGGTGCCGACGACGTACGTGTCGCGTTCGGGGCTGGCCGCCTCGATGCGGCTGAGGTAGTCGGGGTACTCGGCATACGCCGGGCTGCTGAAGGAGTTGTCGGTCACCCGATGCTTGTCGGGCCAGACGCCGGTCGCGATCGTGGACCATCCCGGGCCCGAGACCGTGCCGGCCATCGGCGAGCCGTACAGGTTGCTCGCCGAGGTGACCCCCGCGGCGCGGAGCGCATCGAGGTTCGGCATGTCGGCCGGCGCGAGGAAGTCGAACGAGGCGCCGTCGATGCCGATCACGAGCGTCTTCGCGGCGCGGTCGTCGGTGACGGATGCCGCTTGCGCGGCGGATGCCGCGGGCACGGCGGATGCCGCGGGCGCCGCCGCATTCGCGGTGACGGGCGCGGAGACGAGCAGGGCGCTCAGCGCGACGGTGGAGGCGGCGAGGACGCCGCGTTTCGTCGAGGGCATGGATGGGCTCCAGAGCTTGGCGTTCGTCCGCGCGGTCGCACGGACCCAGCCAGTCTCACGGCCGCACCGTGCCGGCCGGGTTCGCTCCGGATGGGCGCCCGGTGAACTCGGGGCGGCCAAATGCCCGAGTTGTCCGCACAAGGCCGGCGGACGCAGGGATGCCCCGGGGCGCCGGCCCCGGGGCATCCGCCCTGCTCGTCGCGTCTCAGCCGCGCAGCGCGTCGCCGAGCTTCACGCGCGGGCCCGTCTTCAGGAGCGAGTTGCGGTACATGCGCTCGCCGACGAGGACGGCGGCCGCGGTCGTCGCGACCAAGATCAGCAGCGAGAGGATCGGCTCCCACCACTCGGCCGTGCCGAGGAAGACCCGCATCGGCATGCCGACCGGGGACGAGAACGGCACGTAGCTCATGATCGCCAGCACGGTCGGGTTGTCGTTGAAGAAGATGATGAGGATGTACGGGATCATCACGAGCATCGTGACGGGCGTGGTCACCGAGCCGACGTCCTCGGCCCGCGACACGAGCGCGGAGGATGCCGCGAACAGCGCCGCGAGCATCACGAACCCGACCGCGAAGAACACCACGAACCAGATCACCGACGGGCCGACGCCGCCGAGCAGCACCCGCTGGCCCGTGAGCATGAGCCCGAGGAGGGCGAGGACCGCGATCGCCAGGATCTGCCCGAAGGCGAGCACGCTGTTGCCGACCACCTTGCCGGTCAGCAGCGCGCGGGCCGAGACCGTGGAGAGGAGGATCTCGACCACGCGGGTCTGCTTCTCCTCGACGACCGACTGCGAGATCGTCGACCCGAACGTGATCGCCGACATGAAGAACACGATGCCGAAGCCGAAGGCGACGAGGTACGCCAGGCCGGGGTCCACCGCGGCCGGCTCCAGCAGCTCCACGGTCGGGTAGACCGCGAGTGCCTGCATCACGTTGGACGGCGTCTCGTCGAGCCCCACGACGACGACGCCGAGCGGGTCGGATGCCGCGGGCACGATGATCGCGTCGACCTCGCCGTCGCGCAGCAGCTGCTCGCCCGCGGCCTGGTCGTCGACCGGAACCGCCTCGAGTGCGTCGTTGCCGTCGACGACGGATGCCGCGCCGCCGACCACGGCGACCTTCGCGGCCTCCGACTGGCCGCCGAAGAGCGAGCCGAGCACGACGGAGGCGAGCACCGCGAGCATGAGGATGCCCGTCGAGATGAGGAACGCCTTGCTGCGCAGGCGCATCGAGACCTCACGGCCGGCGATGAGGCTCACGCTGTCGATGAACCTGGGCGTGCCCGGCCGCGCCGCGGCCCCGCTCGGGGTGCGGGTTCCGGTGTCCTGCGTGCTCATCGCACGACCTCTTTGAAGATCTGGGCGAGCGAGGTGCGCTCGCGAGCGAAGCTGGTGAGGCCGCCGCGGGCGACGGCCTCGGCGAGGACCGCCTCGCGCGCGGCATCCGACTCGGCCTCGAACACGGCCCAGCCGCCGTCGAACTCGACGACGCGGATGCCGGGCTGCTGCCGCAGCCAGCCGGCGTCGCCGTTCGCGAGCAGCTCCCACCGGTCGGTGGCGTGCTGGGCGCGCAGGCTGTCGCGCGTTCCCGACGCGACGATGCGCCCGCCCGCGATGATGACGAGGTCGTCGCAGAGGCGCTCGACGATGTCGAGCTGGTGCGAGGAGAAGAGCACGGGCGTCCCGGATGCCGCGGCATCCGCGAGCACGGCCTGCACCGTCTCCACCGCCATGGGGTCCAGGCCGGAGAACGGCTCGTCGAGCACGAGCAGCTCGGGCCGGTGCACGAGCGCGGCGGCGATCTGCGCGCGCTGCTGGTTGCCGAGCGAGAGCGACTCGATCGTGTCGTCGAGCCGCTCGCCGAGTCCGAGCCGCTCGAGCAGGTCGAGCGCGTTGCGCCTGGCCGCCTCGGCAGACCAGCCGTGCAGGCGGGCGAGGTAGACGGTCTGCTCGAGCACCTTCATCTTCGGGTAGAGCCCGCGCTCCTCCGGCATGTAGCCGAAGCGGCGCCGGTCGACGGAGGTGAGGGGGGCGCCGTCGATGGCGACCGTGCCCCCGTCGGAGGAGAGCACGCCGAGGACGATGCGCATGGTCGTGGTCTTGCCGGCGCCGTTGCCGCCGACGAAGCCCGTGAGGCGACCGTCGCCGACGGTGAAGCTGACGTGGTCGAGGGCCAGGCGCTCGCCATAGCGTTTGGTGACATCGGAGAGTTCGAGCATGCCCTCACGCTACGGATGCCGCGTGCACGCGGCATCCCCCGTGCGGAGGGTCGTGGGGCCGTTCGCCGACCGCGGACTCCGCCTCGCGGCGGAGGGGTTCCGGATGTCGGAGGCGCTCGTTACCCTCGCAGGGTGAGCGATCGGGAGCAGGTCGAGGCGCAGGCGACGGCGAGCGCCGAGGTGGGTGTGGTGCCGCCGCCAGGCGGCATGCGCACGTTCATGCAGGTGCTCGCCAACACCGCCGTCGCCAACGTGACGACGAGCTTCCTCTGGTTCGCCCTCACGTTCTGGGTCTACCTCGAGACGCGGTCGGTGCTGGCGACGGGCATCATCGGCGGTGCCTACATGCTGCTCATCGCCTTCTTCGCGATGCTGTTCGGCTCGATCGTCGACCGGCATCGCAAGCTCCAGGTCATGATCTTCTCGAGCATGGTCACGCTCGTGGCCTTCGCGATCGCCGGCGTGCTGTACCTGCTGCAACCCGAATCCGCCCTCGTCGACCTCGGCGGCCCGTGGTTCTGGGCCTTCTCGGGCATCATCCTCTTCGGCTCGGTCATCGAGCACATGCGCAACATCGCCCTGTCCACCACGGTCACGCTGCTCGTGCCGGTCGAACGGCACGCCAACGCCAACGGCCTCGTCGGGACCGTCCAGGGCCTCGCGTTCATCGTCACGAGCGTGTTCAGCGGGCTCGCGATCGGGTTGCTCGGCATGGGCTGGACCCTCGTCATCGCGATCGGGCTGACGCTCGTCGCGCTGGTGCACCTGTTCTTCCTGAAGGTGCCCGAGGAGCGCCCGGTGCCTGCCGAGGGCGAGCGGGCGTCCACGATCGACATCAGGGGCAGCGTCGCGGCCATCCGCTCGGCGCCCGGCCTCTTCGCCCTCATCATCTTCTCGACGTTCAACAACCTCATCGGCGGCGTCTACATGGCGCTCATGGACCCGTACGGCCTGACGCTCTTCCCGGTCGAGCTGTGGGGTATCGTGCTCGGCGTCACGGCGACGGGGTTCGTCATCGGCGGGTTGGTCATCGCGAAATTCGGCCTCGGCACGAACCCGATCCGCACGATGCTGCTCGTCGTCGTCGCGATGGGGGTGCTCGGCGCGCTCTTCACCATTCGCGAGTGGTGGTGGCTCTACGGCCTCGGCATCTGGGCGTACATGGCGCTCATCCCCGCGGTCGAGGCGGCCGAGCAGACCGTCATCCAGAAGGTCGTCACCTTCCGGCGCCAGGGTCGCGTCTTCGGCTTCGCCGCCGCGGTGGAGTCTGCGGCCGCCCCGATCACGGCGTTCCTCATCGCGCCCATCGCGGAGTTCATGATCATCCCGTACATGAACTCCGACGCCGGTCAGCAGGCCTGGGGCTGGCTGCTCGGCGAGGGCGAGGCGCGCGGCATCGCGCTCGTGTTCCTCGTGTCGGGCCTGCTCATGGTCGCGCTCGCCCTCGTCGCCTTCACGACCCGCTCCTACCGACGGCTCTCCGAGGAGTACCGCGGGGCCGAGGGGAACCCCGACGCGGTGACCGAGACCGATGCGGCTGCGGCTGCCGATGCCGGTGCCGGAACCGATGCAGGCGCCGGTGCGGATGCCGATGCCGATGCCGATGCCGATGCGGATGCCGATGCGGGTGCCGGCCCTGACACCGAGTCCCAGGCGGGCATCAGCGCACGAGGTAACGAACGCTGAGCACGCCTCCCGGCTTGGTTTCGACGTGATCGAGCTCGAGCCCACCCGCGCCCGCACCCTCGCCCACCTCGGCCGGGCTGAATGAGCGTCCCGATCCGAGCAGCACCGGCACGACGCGCAGATGCAGCTCATCGACCAGCCCGGAGCGGAACAGCGCATCGGTCAGCGTCAGGCTCCCCCAGACGATGATGGTGGCGAAGCGCTGCTTCAGTTGCGCGGCGGCGGCGACGCCGTCGCCGCGCAGGATCTCGATCTCGCCGTCGCCCCAGGGCGCGCTCGCGAGCGTGTTCGAGACCACGAACTTCGGCACGCGGTTGATGAGCTCGGCGATGTGCTCGACCTCCGGGTCGACCTTCGGCCAGTAGTCGGCGAACATGCGGTAGGTCGTGGCGCCGAACAGGATCGCATCGACCTGTGCGACGTACGCGAGCTGCTCCGCATCGTTGAGGCCGACGTCGCCGTCCTCTCCCGGTTGGATGAGCGACTCGAAGAAGTCGATGCCGCCGGCCGGGTCGGCGGCGTATCCGTCGGCGGTGACGACCTGCTCCGCGATGAGGCGACCCATCAGTTCGCCCGCGAATCCGCGAGATGCTCGACGAGGACGTCGAACGCGGAGTCCCAGCCGTCGTAGACGTTCTCGTCGCCCGGTGCCCCCTCGATGCCCAGGACGTGGAAGGTCATGTGCGTCTGGTCTCGGCCCTCGCCGTGCTCGGCGAGCTCGATCGTGAGCACGGGCGCCGCATCATCGGCGTCGCCGGGTGAGCCCCACGTCATCACGAGTCGCTCGGGCGGGGCGACCTCCCGGAAGACGCCGGCCGTCGGGTACTCGGTTCCGTCGGGCGCGATCATCGTGTACCGGTACCGGCCGCCGGGGCGGACGTCGAGGTCGACGCTCTCGCGGGGCGTGATGATGCCGCGCGGGTGCCACCAGGCCGCGGCCTCGTCGGGATCGGTCCAAGCCCGCCAGACGAGCTCCCGGGGTGCGTCGAAGACGCGCGTGATGGTGAAGTGCTTCGTTGCGGAGGCGGTCTGCTCAGGCATCCGTCTGTCCCTTCAGTTCACGGAGGCGCTCGTCGAGCAGGTCGAAGCGCGCGTTCCACTCGCCGCGGTGACGCTCGACCCAGGCGGATGCCTCGTCGAGCGGCTCGGTGCGGAGGGTGCAGGTGCGCCACTGGGCCGTCGCGGTGCGTTCGATGAGTCCGGCGCGCTCCAGCACCTTGAGGTGCTGGGAGATCGCGGGGCGGCTCATCGCGAAGGGCTCGGCCAGTTCCCCGACGGTCGTCGGCCCGCCGCGGAGTCGCGAGAGGATCTCGCGCCGCGTCGGATCGGCGAGCGCCTGGAACACGAGGCTGAGCTCGTCGGGCCCGTTCTGCATGTAAGCAACTCCTTAATTAATTGTTTGCTTAAACTACGACGCCTGTTCGACGACGTCAAGGGCCTGCGTTCGACGTATTCGCCAGCGATCCCGTCTGGCCGCTCGGTCCCCCTCCGGTCCGGACGATGCTGCCCGATTCGGAGATTCGGGCGACGCGCCGACCGCTGGCGCTGTTTCCGCGGCGTGTCGGCCAATACTCCGAATCCGGCAGCCTCGTCGCCGACCGGCGGGGGCCTCGGCGTGCGTTGGCTCGGCTGACTATCGCGCGGGCCGGACGACCCCGTGCTCGTACGCGTAGACCACGGCGTGCACGCGGTCGCGGAGGCCGAGCTTCATGAGCACCTTCGACACGTGGGTCTTCACGGTCGCCTCGCCGACCCACATCCGCTGCGCGATCTCGGCGTTCGAGATGCCCTCGGCCAGGAACTCCAGCACCTCACGCTCCCGGTCGGTGAGGGTGGCGAGTTCGGGCGGACCGGAAGCAGGCATCGCCCCGCCCGCCGCGCCGCTGGCGCCTGTTCCGGTGGGCGCCGCGCCGCCGGCGCCTGTTCCGGCGCTGGCCTCGATCGGATTCGGCAGCCCCGGGGACGCCGGGAACCCGGGCGAACCCGCCTGCGCCCTCGGCGTCCCCCGTCTGGCGACCGCCTCGATGACCCGCCGGGTCACGTCGGGGGAGAGCAGCGCATCGCCGCGGGCGACGACCTGCACGGCCTCGATCAGCTGCTCGGGGCTGGAGTTCTTCAAGAGGAACCCGCTCGCGCCGGCCTCGAGCGCCTCGAAGAGGTAGTCCTCGCGGTTGAACGTGGTGAGCACGAGCACGGCCGTCGTGGAGGAGGGGTCCGCGGTGATGCGCCGCGTCGCCTCGAGGCCGTCCATGCCGGGCATCTGCACGTCCATGCAGACGACGTCGGGTGCGAGCGCGGCGACCTGGGCGAGCGCGGCGAGGCCGTCGGCCGCCTCGCCGACGACCTCGATGCCGTCCTCGGAATCGAGGATCGTGCGGAAGCCCGCGCGGACGAGGCCCTGGTCGTCGACCACGAGCACGCGGATGCTCACGAGCGGGCCGTCTCGCGCCGCAGCGGGAACCTGGCGCGCACGAGGTAGCCGCCGCGCGCGCGGGGGCCGACCTCGAGCGTGCCGCCGGCCGCGCCGACCCGTTCGCGCATGCCGAGCTGGCCCAGTCCCTCGCGCACGTGGGCGCCGCCGGTCGATACAGGGGCCGCCGCGCCGGCGATCGAGCCGGTCGCCGAGCCCATCGTCGAGGCCATCGTCGAGCCCGACACCGACCCCGCCATGGACCCTGCCGCGGACACCGACGTCGCAGCAGCAGCCCCGGCAGCCGACCCCATCGCCGACCTCGTCGCCGTCCCGGTGTTCGTCACCTCGACCTCGACCGCGTCCTCCTCCCAGCGCACCCGCACCTCGGCCGTGGCCGAGGAGCCGGCGTGCTTCCGCACGTTCGTCAGCGCCTCCTGCACGATGCGATAAGCGCCGAGATCCACGACGGCCGACACCGGCCGGGGCTCGCCGATGATCGCGAGGCTCACCGGGAGCCCGCCGTCCGCGCTGTCGGCCACGAGCTCGTCGAGTCGCTCGATGCAGCGGGTCGACGTGCTCGAGGTCGCCGGGCCGTCGCCGACGGTCCGTCCGGTGGCGAGGTCGATCGAGCCGGTGTCGGCGTCCCCGCGGAGCGTGCCGAGCAGGCCGTGCAGTTCGTCGACGGCATCGCGTGCACTCGACTCGATGGACGAGAGCGCGTCGGCCGCGGCATCCGGATCCTTCGCCAGGACCCGGCGAGCGGCACCCGCCTGCACGCCGATGACCGACACGTGGTGCGCGACCACGTCGTGCAGCTCGCGCGCGATGCGCAGCCGTTCGAGGGCGACGGCCTGCACCCGCGTGCGCTCGCGCTCGGCCGCGAGCTCGGCGGTGCGCTGCTCGAGCTCGGCCCGCGCCCGAGCCGAGCGATAGGCGGTGTCGCCGAAGAACCAGGCGCCGCCGAAGTAGAGCAGGTTCGTCAGCACGTTGATGAGGCCGTACGCGACGTACGGCGAGAGCAGGCCCTCGCGGCCGAGGTCGGGCAGGTAGTCCTGCATCGCGGAGTACGTGATGAGGCCCCAGAACAGCCAGGCGAACATCCCGACCACGATGACCGTGCGCACGAGGTTGGCGCGGCGGCGACTGCGGCCCCAGGCGCCGACCGTGTAGATCGAGATGAAGAGCGCGATGTTCGAGAAGAGGATCTCCATGGTCTCGGTCGTCGCGCCGATGATGAAGGCAGCGGATGCCGCGACCGCCACGATCTCGGGCCAGCGGCGTCGCACGGCGAGCGGCCCCGTCATGCCGAGCACCCAGAGCGCCGAGCCCCACCACGGCGCCTCGTCGCCGATGCCGGCGATGCGGTAGAGCACCACGCTCCCGGCGGTCGCGGCCGCGAGGACGGCCGCGAGCACGAGATCGTCGCGGTACGCGCGGCGTCCTGGGCGCGGACGGACCCACTCGACGCCGTCGACGACGGGTGGTGCGGTGGTGGCGCTCATCCCCCAACGCTAGCGAGCGGCAGCGCCGGGCGGATCCGTCGTGCGGCGGAGTTCAGCACGGCCGGCGCACGGCCGGAGCACCGTGCGCCCGGCCCCCCCGCCGGCCCGCCGCCCCGGCCGGGGTTAGGCTCGCTCGCATGAGTCACCCCGTGCCGACCGAGGATCCGAGCGTCGACGAGCAGGAGACGGTCCATCGGCGGGTCGTCGCCGGGCTGCGGGCGGCGCTCCGCCCCGACCAGGTGCTGACGGATGCCGCGGCGCTCGCCGCCTACGCGCACGACGACGCCGAGTGGGCGCCGTTCGAGACGCCGATGGCCGTCGTGCTCGCCGAGGACGAGGGCGACGTGGTGGCCGTCGTTCGGCTCGCCGCGGCATCCGGGGTCCATGTCGTCGCCCGCGGAGCCGGCACCGGTCTCTCGGGCGGGGCGAACGCGGTCGCGCGCAGCATCGTGCTCTCGCTCGAGCGCATGACGCGCATCGTCGAGATCGATGCGGCCGAGCGGTTCGCGGTGGCCGAGGCCGGCGTCATCAACGACACCCTGCGCCTGGCGGTCGCCGAGCACGGTCTCTGGTACCCGCCGGACCCGGCCAGCTACCGGATCTCGACGATCGGCGGCAACGCGGCGACGAACGCGGGCGGCATCTGCTGCGTGAAGTACGGCGTGACCCGCGACTACGTGCTCGGACTCCGGGTCGTGCTCGCCGACGGCGAGGTCGTCGACCTCGGCCGTCGAACCGCCAAGGGCGTCACGGGGTACGACCTCACCGCGCTCCTCGTCGGCTCGGAGGGCACGCTCGGCATCATCACGCGGGTCACGGTGAAGCTGCTGCCGCTCGCCGGGCGCGAGGAGCGGGCGATCGTGGGGGCGTTCGGGTCCTTGCGCGCCGCCGGCGACGCCGTGGCCGCGATCAGCGCCTCGGGCATCGTCCCCGCGGCGCTCGAGATCATCGACCGCACCTGCATCGAGGCAGTTGACGCGTGGCAGGCCCTCGGCCTGCCGCACGGCGTGGACACGATGCTGCCCGCGAAGGTCGACGAGGTGGGTGCGCTCGGAGAGCGCCACGCGGCATCCGTCGCCGGGCTCATGGTCGATGCGGGGGCGCTCGCCGTCGAGCGGGCTGCGGATGCCGAGGAGGTCGACCGCCTCTTCCTCGCGCGCCGGCTGGCGTATCCGGCGCTCGAGCGCCTCGGGCCCGTGCTGACCGAGGACATCTGCGTGCCGCGCGGGGCGGTGCCCGAGATGCTCACGCGCATCCAGGTCGTGGCCCGCGAGCACGACGTCGTGATCGCGAACATAGCCCACGCGGGCGACGGCAACCTGCACCCGCTCATCATCGCGCCGGAAGGTGACGACGCCGCCAAGGCCAGGGCGAAGCTCGCGTTCGACCGCATCGTCGACGAGTGCCGCCGGCTCGGCGGGACGGTCACGGGCGAGCACGGGGTGGGCCTGTTGAAGCTCCCGGGCGCGCGGGCCGAGCTCGGGGAGCGCGTGGTCGCGCTGCACGCGTCGATCAAGCAGGCGCTCGACCCCGCGGGCACGCTGAACCCCGGCAAGGCGTTCCCGGCCTGAGCCGATCGCCGGGCGCGTTCGCCGTCAGCGCGCGAGGAACGCCAGCAGCTCCTCGTTGAAGCGCGCCGGCTGCTCGATGTTCGTCGCGTGGCCGTCGCGCTCGATCACGGTCGAGCTCGCGAGCGGGTTGAGGTCAGCGGATGCCGCGGCATGCGCCGAAGGCCAGAACTCGCTCTCGGCGCCGGCGATGAAGAACGCCGGGACCTCGGCTGCGGCGATCGCCGGCCGCCAGTCGCGCTTCGCGTGGTCGTTCAGGAGGGCGAGCTGGGCCGGGCTGAAGGTGGGCTTGCCTCCCTTGGGGAGCTCCATCGCGCTCAGGACCCGCGCGATGCGCACGAGCCCCTTCGACTTCGCGGGGAAGCGGCCGGGGTCGGGAATGCCGGTGGCGAAGGTCGTGTCGACGTTCGACGCGTCGTAGTCGTAGAACCCGAAGGGCCAGTCGTCGGAGTTCAGCATCTTCGGCGTCTGGTCGACGATCACGACATCGCGGATGGCCCCTGCACCGCCCGCCGGCCGGCCCGCCGGCCGACCCTCGCCTGCCCGGGCGCCGGAGGTGAGATGCGCCCAGATGGCGTTGCCGCCCATCGACTGCCCGACGATCGTCGCCTGCTCGAGCCCGAGCTGCTCGACGAGCTCGCCGATGTCGGCGCCATGCCGTTCCATCGTGTGGGCGGCGGGGTCGTCGGGGCCCACCTCAGACAGGCCGTGACCCCGGCGATCGAACGCGATGACGCGGTATCCGGCGCGCATCAGGGGCTTGACCTGGTAGCGCCAGCTGGTGGCCGCCGCCTTGAATCCCGCCACGAGCACCACGGGCCTGGCCGACGGATCGCCCGAGTCGACGTAGTGCAGGCGGGTGCCGTCATCGGCGGTGATGTCGGGCACGGTCAGATCCTCACGGGGTAGGTCAGCAGGATGACGAGGCCGGCGACGGCGACCACGATCGCGAGTCCGAGGAGCGTGCGCACGACCCAGGGCTGGAGTTCGCGTTGCGACATGGCCGTCAGGAACAGCACGAGCGCGAACAGGACGGTCAGGATCGAGTAGTTGTCGCCGCGCTGGTTGTTCTGGAGCGCCGTGGCGAAGCGTTCATCGGCGCGCTCGTTGGACTCGGCCGCCTCCTGCGTGCCCGGCGGCACGTACGCGTCGAGGACGAACGGGCCCTGCGCCTCACGGCCGCCGGCCTCCCATGCGTCGAACGCGACCCGGAACTCGGGGGAGAAGCGCTCCTCGATGTACGTCGCGAGCTGCGTGTCGTCCTGTGCGGTGGCGAGCACCCACTGCACCCAGATCGACTGGTCGCTGGCCCTGGCGTCCCGCGCCTGGCTGGAGAAGTCGGTGGCCTGCACCCGGGCGCTCGATGCCTGGCTGAAGGCGATCGACATCTCGCCGCCCCACTTCGACGCCTGGAAGCCGCACCAGGCCGTGAGCACGGCGACCGTGGAGAGCAGGAACACGGCGACCGCGTCGACCACGCGCTTCTTGATGACGTCGCGTCGTTCCGCCGTGGCCGCCGCACTCGTCGGGTTCTCCGTCCCTGCGGCACCGCCGTCGGTGCCCGATCGTGCCTTCCGGGCGGATGCCGGCTCGTCGTGCGCTGCGCTGGTCGACTCGGTCATCTGCTGATTCTGCCCCGGGCGGCGCGGATCGGTCGAGGGGCGCGGCGGTGAGATCGCGCACGTGGGCGAACTCGTGGTCCCAGCGCCGGGGGATGGGCCACGTCGGCGGGATGTGCGCCGCGGGCGTCGACAGTGGCGCGGATCGCGCCGCGGGCGCATGATGGGCGGGTGAGTGCGAACGCGGCACGGTCGTGAGCTCGACGGCCGAGACGCCGCCAGAGGCGACGCCGACCTCCACGCCGGGGCGTGTGCAGGCGGTCTACTTCACGCTGCTCGTCGGCAACACGCTCGCGGCATCCTTCATCTGGGGCATCAACACGCTGTTCCTGCTCGACGCGGGGCTGACCAACCTCGAGGCGTTCGCGGCCAACTCGTTCTTCTCGATCGGCATGGTCGTGTTCGAGGTGCCGACGGGGGTCGTCGCCGACACGTTGGGGCGCCGCGTGTCGTACCTGCTCGGCACCGTCACGCTCGCCGTCACGACGGTGCTCTACTACCTGCTCTGGGTGTGGGAATCCCCGTTCTGGGCCTGGGCGCTGGTCTCGGTGCTGCTCGGGCTCGGCTTCACGTTCTTCTCCGGGGCGGTCGAGGCCTGGCTGGTCGACGCCCTTACGGCCACGGGGTACACCGGCAGCCTCGAGCGGGTCTTCGGCCGGGGCGTGTCCGTCGCGGGCATCGCGATGCTCGGCGGCTCCACGCTCGGTGGCGTCGTCGCGCAGGCGACCGATCTCGGCGTCCCGTTCCTGATGCGCGCGGGCGTGCTCGTGCTGATGTTCGTGCTCGCGGCGGTGCTGATGCGCGACCTCGGATTCACCCCCGCAGGTCGCTCGAACCCGATCGCCGCGACGAAGCAGGTCTTCGTGGCCTCCCTGAAGTACGGCCTGGGCCGCCCGGGCGTGCGCTACCTCATGCTCTCGTCGATGTTCACGGCGGGCGTCGGGTTCTACGTGTTCTACGCGCTGCAGCCCTACCTGCTCGAGCTCTGGGGCGACGAGGGCGCGTACTCGATCGCCGGACTGGCTGCGGGCATCGTCGCCGGGTCGCAGATCATCGGCGGGCTCGTCGCGCCATGGCTGCGCAGCCGGTTCCGCCGGCGCACCACGTCGATCACCCTCTCGATCGCGGTGAGTGCCGGCATCCTCGTCGTGCTCGGCGTGAACCGCAGCTTC
Source organism: Agromyces salentinus (assembly GCF_009749395.1). GTDB lineage: Bacteria > Actinomycetota > Actinomycetes > Actinomycetales > Microbacteriaceae > Agromyces > Agromyces salentinus. The sequence continues at coordinate 177,101 of NZ_WBIR01000006.1, read as the reverse complement.
TGGGTGGCCCTCCTCCTGCTGGTGCTGTGGGCGCTCATCGATGCCGCGGCCGGGCCCGTGCGCCAGGCGTACATCAACGACATGATCCCGTCCAGCCAGCGCGCGACGGTGCTCTCGTTCGACTCGCTCATCGGCAGTTCGGGTGCCGCCGTGATCCAGCCGGTGCTCGGCCGGTCGGCGGACGTCTGGGGCTACCCGTTCTCGCTCGCCCTGAGCGGCGTCCTGCAGGCGTTCGCCGTGCCGTTCGTGTGGCTGAGTCGCCGCAGCGGAGAGGCGGCGGATGTCGCGACGACGGCGGATGCCGCGCCCGACGTCGCCCCGACCGACGACCCGCGGATCGAGTAGGCGTCCGGCCGCCGAGCGGTCCGCCGCGCCGCGGCCTACCGCCTCGCGGAGCCCTGCCGGTCGAACCGGGGCGTGATGAACCGGCCGGCCACCCAGCCGAGGATCGCGGTGATGACCCACACGATGACCGTGGCGAGGATCCAGCCGCCGACGCCGTCGAAGCTCACGCCGCCGAAGAGCGACGCGACCCACAGTGCGAGGAAGGTCGAGATGAGGCCCGCGATGCCCGCGACGGTCGGTGCCGCGCGGTGGAAGATGCTGCGCACGAGCCACTCGACGAAGGCCTGCACGATCGCGAACACGATGATCGCCACGAGGAACCCGCCCGGGTGCACGTGGAACCCGGGTACGAGGAGGGAGGTGACGAGCAGCGCGATCGCTGCCGTCGCGAGGAAGATCGCCAGGTTCAGGAGGGTGCGCACCATGCCGTGAGCGTAGCGCTCGGCCGGGCGTTCGGTGGCGTGCACGCTCCGGCGCGTGGCGGTCGGGCCGGCCCTGAGTATCCTCTGGGTGCCATTGTGCCCCGAACGGGGGGTCTTGGTAGGCTCGGTTGATGTCACTGCGCCGTGGATCGACCCGCGCCCGACCGCCGAACGGCTCCTCCCCCTCGTCCCGTTCGACCTCGTCGAGGCCGTCCATCCGCCGGACCGGCGCCTCGCATCACGCCGATGAACGCGCATCCGCCCGCGGCCCCGGAAAGCTGGCGATGAGCCTCGGCGCGGTCGGCGTCCTGGCGCTCTGCTCGCTCGGCGCGGCCGTCGGGGTGCACGCGGCGGGCGGCGACGATGCCGCACCCGCGGCCATGATCGCGAAGATCATCGGCACCTACGAGACCACCGAGGCCGCCATCGGCACGGATGCCACCGATCCCGAGCGCCTCGCCGCAGGCGAAGGCCACCAGCCGGGCGACGGCAGCGCCCCCGACCCCGGGCGAGCGCCCGCCCCCGACGCCCCATCGACGCCCGAGCCCGCCCCCGACGATGCGGTCGATGCCCCGCCGGACGCCACGGCGACCCCGACGCCCACCCCGGACGCACCGGCACCGGCGCCGGTCGATCCCGCCGACCCGCTGTCGCCCGAGTACAACCCCTACACGACGGAGGGCGACCCCGCCTACGTCACGGACGCCGAGAAGTCCGCGTGGCTCGGCCGCGAGGCGATCGTGCGCTCGTGCATGGCCGCGGCCGGCTTCGAGTACCTCGACTGGCAGTGGTGGCTGGGCGGCAGCCCGCAGCCGCCCGGTCAATCGCCCGAGGATGCCGCCGCCTGGTCCGCCGCGCTCCGGGGCGAAGGCGAGATCGACGACGGATGTCGCGCCGAGGCGCAGCGCGCCGCAGACGACGCTGCCGCGGCCGGTGCCCCGCTGAGCGCCGAACTCCCACCGCCGCCCGGCCCGGAGGTCCCGACGGAGCGCGAGAGCTGGCTGGCCTTCCAGGCAGCGGTGCGCTCCTGCATGAACGAACAGGGCCTCGAGTACCGCTACTGGGAGTACTGGAACCCGGCCTACGACAGTGCGGAGGGCTCCGCCGCGATGCCGCCGGGGCTCGACGATGCAGCCCGCGCCACGTGGAGCCTCGCGGCGTTCGGCTCGGCGGACGCGCAGTCGGGCGGTGGCGCGCCGAACGACAGCGGCGGCTGCTGGGCGACGGGATTGGGCGCGAGCGGCTACCGCACCTTCGACTGACTCCAGATCAGGGATACCCCTGTTCCCGCGGCCCTCGGCGACGATAGCCTAGGGGGTCGGGCGGCGCCCGCCGAACGGGCGGCACACGACGAGGAGGTCTCGATGACGGCGAAGACGACGGCCGCCACGATCGGCCTGCTGCTGGCCGGCACCGTGGCGTTGACGGGATGTGCCGGCGCGGTGAGCTCCGGTTCGGTGAGCTCCGGCGTCGGGGCGACGATCGCGCCCTCGCCGACCCCGACCCCACCGCCGACCGCCACCGCAACCCCCACCGCAACCGCCACGACGGACCCGGCCGGCGGGGACGCCGAGGGCGATGCCGGGGCGAAGGTCGCGGCGCGCGACGAGGAGCAGTTCGGCGACGACGTCGCGGTGGCGACGAGATGCCTCGACGACCAGCTGCGACTCGCGGTGGAGTCCCTCCCCGACGAGTCGGGCGCCGGGTCGTTCGGGTTCCAGCTCGTCTTCACCAACGTCTCCGACCGAGACTGCACCATCGACGGCTGGCCCGGACTCATCGCCATCGACGCCGACGGTGCCGAGGTCGGGTGGCCCGCGTACGCGGACACGAGCAGCTCATCCCTGGTCGTGCTCGCGGCGAGCGGCGGCATCGCCACCTCGCACGTCCGCGCCACCCAGGCGGGAGCCTACGACTGCGCTCCCATCGACGCCGCAGGCCTGCGGGCGCGCATCACGTCCGACGGTGCCGGGGGCGGCATCGACGCGCCGTACGCGATCACGGTCTGCGACGGGCGGACCTCGACGATGACGACCTCGCCGGTCGTCCCGGGCTGAGGGCGCGTACGGTCGGCTCGCTCGTCACTCCGAGAGGGTGACGACCGTTCCGTTGAGCTCGGCCGTGCTCGCGGCATCCGCTCGCCAGAGCCCGACGACGGATTCCGCGAGCGCCTCCTCGAGACCCGCGAGGGACTGCACGCGGAAGGTGACCGCCGCGGCCGGGGCCTCGGCCTTCGCGAAGCCTTGGGCGAGCGAGCGCATCCACGACTCGGATGCGGCCTTGACCGCGGTGTAGTTGGCGCCGCCGGTCGTCGGGCGTTCGACGGTCGTCGACGACACGATCGCGATGCGACCGGAGGGGGAGGAGAGCAGGTCGTCCCAGAAGACCCGGCTGACGTAACGGAGCGCGGTGAAGGAGCGCTCGAGCACCCGGTAGTCCTCCTCGGTCTGTCCGGCGATGCCGCCGCCGCCGCGCCAGCCGCCGACGAGGTGGATCACGCCGTCGACGTCGCCGTCGCGGGCGTGCACGCGCATCGCGAGCTCGAGCACCTCGTCGCCGTCGGTGAGGTCGGCGAGTTCGCAGGCGATGCCGGGCAGGTCGGCCTCGAGTGCGTCGAGGCGACCCTGGTCGCTGCCGACGGCGACGACCCGGGCGCCGGCCTCGAGCAGTGCCGTGGCCACGGCCCGCCCCGAGGCGCTCGTCGCGCCCGCGATGACGACGGTGCGCCCGGCGATGCCGGTGCCGAGGGAGTCGCGGCTGTCGCGGGCGGCGTCGGTGTCGCGGGCGGCGTCGGCGACGCCCTCGGTGGCGCCGTTCGCGCCGGTGGGCTGGTCGGTCATGTCGGCTCCTCGGGTGTTCCGTCGGCGGACGAGGGACTCCTGGGTCGTCCCTCTGCCCGCGGCGTTCGCCGTGTTCGCCGTTCCTCAGGCGAACGCACGCTGCTCAGGCTGGAATCCGCGATCCAGTCCTGAGCAGCGTACGTCGTCCTGATCCTGCGGTGTCGGTCAGGCGGCGTCGGCCGCCGTGATGCCGACCGTCGACTCGATCACGGGCTTCATCTTCTTGTCGAGCGCCTCGTAGAACATCGAGAGCGGGAACTCGTCGTCCATCACGAGGTCGGTGTACCCCTTGGGCGGGCCGGCGAGCACCTCGCGCGGCAGGCCCTCGGCCCACACCGACGCCGGGTTCGGCGTCACGACACTCGTCACGAGTTCGTAGGCGGCGAGCCAGTGCACGGTCTTCGGACGATCGATCGACTTCCAGTACAGCTCGTCGATCGCGTCGCCGAGCTCCACCACGGCGTCGGGCACGGCGTCCCAGTCGAAGCTCAGCGAGACATCCGTCCACTCGAGCACGTGCTTGCGGTGCAGCCACGCGAACAGCAGCTGGCCGCCGAGCCCGTCGTAGTTGCGCACGCGCGACCCCGTGATCGCGAATCGGAAGATGCGATCGAAGATCACCGCGTACTGCACGAGCTTGCCGTGCTCGAGGAGCTGCGCCTCGACCGCGGTCAGCGCCTCGCCGGCGTCGACGCGCGCGCGAAGGCGTCGCTCGATCTTCACCGACTCGCGGAATGCGGTCAGGTCGCACCGCAGCTCCTCGAGCGAGTAGAGGAAGAACGGCATGCGCTGCTTGATCATGAAAGGGTCGAACGGCAGGTCGCCGCGCATGTGCGTGCGGTCGTGGATGATGTCCCACATCACGAACGTGCGCTCGGCGAGCTCCTGGTCCTCGAGCAGTGCGGCCGCATCGGCGGGCAGCTCGAGCTTCGTGATCTCGGATGCCGCGCGCACGACCCTGCGGTAGCGGGCCGCCTCGCGGTCCTGGAAGATCGCGCCCCACGTGAACGGCGGGATCTCGCGCATCGCGACCGTCTCGGGGAACAGCACCGCCGAGTTCGTGTCGTAGCCGGGCGTGAAGTCGACGAGACGCAGTGACACGAACAGCTTGTTCGAGTAGTCGCCGGCCTCGAGGGCGGCGATGAACTCGGGCCAGATGGTCTCGACGACGAGCGCCTCGACGTGCCGGTCGGGGGAGCCGTTCTGCGTGACCATCGGGAAGACCACGAGGTGCCGGATGCCGTCGATGCGATGCCGCTGCGGCTGGAACGCCACGAGCGAGTCGAGGAAGTCGGGGATGCCGAACCCCTCGGCCTGCCAGCGGCGGAAGTCGACGACGGATGCCGCGAGGTAGTCGCCCTCGTGCGGGAACCGCGGCGCGAGCGCGTCGATCGACGCGACGATCGCGTCGACGAGTTCACCGGCCCGGCCGTGGTCGGATGCCTCGGGCACGGACCCGTCCTTCGCCTGGAGCCCCTGCAGCTCGGTCGCCGAGGCCTTGAGCGCGAGCCACGCGGCATCCGTCTCGACGCCGTCGGCGAGCGCGAGGTCGGCGGTGGTGACCACGTCTTCGAGGACCTCGGGTTCGCCGATGATGGCGTCGGCAGTGGTGCTCGACATGTGAACCTCCGTTCCCCTGGACGCGTGCCGATCGGCACTGAGGCGCGACGGGAATCGTCGCGCACGTCAAGGCTACGAGGCATCCGCCTGCGATTGATTGAGAACCGACGCGTGAATCCTGCGTCGAGGCGGCGGAACGCGACACGATCTGCCACCGCGCGTGAGAAGCGTGCGCGCCCCTTCCAGCGCCCCGCGAACGCCCTCCGTGCGGGCTAGAGCGACTTGACCATGTGCAGCGAGGCCGCCTCGAAGCCGAGGCTCTCGTAGAGCTCGATCGCGGGCACGTTGTACGCGAAGACGTTCAGGCCGAGCATCGGGGCGCCGTGCTCCTTCGCGAAGGCGGCCGCGTACTCCATCGCCGCGCGGGCGTACCCGTGCCTGCGATGCGGTGCCCGGATGTGGATGTCCCACACCCACCACTGGTCGCCGCCCTCCTTCCAGGGGCCGAGCCACAGCCACCCGACGTCCTCGCCGTCGGCGAGGATCGCGAACAGGTGCTGGCCCTCGACGAGGTGGCGACCGTCGGGGAAGAAGCGTGCGAGCGAGGCCCGCTTGCCGTCCTGCGCCTCGGCCTCGGAATCGCCGGCCCGCATGCGCGCGGCCTCGTAGTAGGCCATGGACTCGGGGAGCCAGAGTTCGATGTCCTCATCGGACATGCGCACGTATTCGATGGGCATGCCTTCATGCTCGCATCGAGCGGGCCCGGATGCGAGGACCCGGACGCGAGAGCACGGATGCGATGACCGCGTCAGGCCGGCGACGTGCCCGTCACCAGGGCTCGTCGGCGCGCGGAAGGAGGGCGCGCACCTTCTCGACGGCGTCGGGGAAGCACTCGTCGAGCACCTCGGTCGCGGTGACCTCGCTGCCGTAGTCGCCCGTGAGCCGCAGGCCGACGACGGTGTTGATGAGCATGCCGATCGCGAAGAAGGTGCGGGCCTCATCGGCGGTGAACCCGGCCTCGTCGCGGGCGAAGCGCCACAGGCTGCTGAAGCCGTCGCGGGCCACCCGGCCGATCTCGGCCTCGCCGCCCATCGAGGTCGAGCCCGCGATCAGGGGGAGCATGCCGCGCTCGACGAGCAGGCCCGTGTAGGCGGCGCCGAGGCGCTCGCCGCGGTTCTCGACCGGGCCGGGAAGCGCCGTTCGGAAGGCCTCGAGCACGTGGGCGTAGGCGCGCTGGATGACCTCGATGTAGAGCTTCTCCTTGGTGCCGAACAGGCGCACCACGTAGGGCTGGCTCACGCCGGCGGCACGGGCGACCTCGTCGGTGGTCGTGCCGACGTACGTCTTCGCGCCGAACACGGCGGTGGCCGCGACGAGGATCTGCTCGCGCCGGTCGACGGCGCTCATGCGAGGTGCGGATGCCGGAGCGGAGACGTCGGTGCTCATGGTTGACAGGTTATCAGTCGATTACTACAGTGCATCCCAGACCTAGTAATCATTCGATAACAACCTCGGGAGCGACCATGTCCACCACCCTCCACGAACCGTCGGACGCCGGGCCCGGATCGATCCGGGCCGAGGCGTCCCGGCCGATCGAGGCATCCGTCGTCGGCGCTCCCACCGGGCGCCGGGCGCCTCGGGCCCTCTGGCTCGTGCTCCTCGCCTCCGCGCTGCCGATGTTCATGGCCACGCTCGACAACCTCGTCATGACGAACGCGCTGCCGGTGCTGCACACCGAGTTCGGGGCATCCGTCGAGGAGCTGCAGTGGTTCATGAACGCCTACACGCTCGCCTTCGCGAGCACGATCCTGATGGCCGTCGCCCTCGGCGACCGCTACGGACGGCGCACGGTCTTCGTGCTCGGCATCGTCGTCTTCACCCTCAGTTCCGCGTTCGCGGCGCTCGCGACCGACCCCGGCCAGCTCATCGCGGCTCGAGCCCTGCAGGGCTTCGGTGCCGCAGCGATCATGCCGCTCTCCCTCACCCTCCTGGCAGGCTCCGTCTCGCTCGCACGTCGCCCGCTCGCCATCGGAATCTGGGGCGGCGTCGCCGGGCTCGGCGTGGCCGTCGGACCGCTCGTCGGCGGCGCCGTGATCGAGGGACTGTCCTGGCAGGCGATCTTCTGGATCAACGTGCCGGTCGGCATCGTCTCGGTCGTCCTCGCGCTCGCCGCACTGCCCAACGGATTCGGAGCCAGGCTGCGGGCCGACCTCATCGGGCTCGTGCTCTCGGGCCTCGGCCTGCTGGCGCTGGTCTACGGCATCGTCCGTGGCAACGAGGCGGGATGGTCCAGCGCGGAGGTGCTCGCGGGCCTCGTGGGCGGCGGCATCCTGTTGCTCGCCTTCCTCGCCTGGGAGCGCCGCGCCACGGCGCCGCTGCTCCCGCTGCGGCTCTTCCGCGATCGCAGCTTCTCGATCGCGAACGTCGTGGGCTTCGGGTTCAGCTTCGGCGCGTTCGGGTCGATCTTCATCCTCATCCAGTTCCTGCAGGTCGTGCAGGGGGCCAGCCCGTTCGAGGCCGCACTGCAGACCTCGCCGTGGACCCTCGCCCCGATGGTCGTCGCCCCGCTCGCCGGCATCTTCGCCTCGCGGATCGGCACCCGCACGCTCATCGTCGCCGGACTCACGCTGCTCGGCGGCGCCCTGATCTGGCTCACGACGTTGCTCGAGCCCGGCGTGGCGTACGAGTCGTACGTCGTGCCGTTCCTCGTCGCCGGCGTCGGCATGGGACTCGTGTTCGCGCCATCGGCGACCGCCGTGCTGGCCACCATGGCCCCCGACGACCACGCCAAGGCAAGTGGCACCAACTCCATGGTCCGCGAGGTCGGCGTCGCACTCGGCATCGCCGTCTCGACCGCCGTGTTCACCGGCGCCGGAGGCGAGCTCCTTCCCGACCTCTACGCGGTCGGCGCCCAGCCCGCCGTCGTGGTGGGCGGGGCCGTGGTCCTGGCCACCGCGCTCGTCGCGCTGCTGCTGCCCGCCGGACGGTCCGCGGGTGCGCCCGCCGCAGCCCACTGACGCCCTTCGGCCCTGGCGCGGGATGCGCAGCAGGCCGAACACGACGAATCCCCCGCCCGGATGGTCCGGAGCGGGGGATTCGCGGGGTCAGCAGGTCAGTACGAGGTGGTGCTGAGCGAGCCGGCTGCGGCGACGAGCGAGACCGACACGATGATCGCGATGATGATGATCGCGATCGACACGAAGCCGATGATGACGGCGGCGAGGGCCAGTCCGCGGCCGCGCTCGCCGGTCTTCTTGACCTGGTTGAGGCCGATGAAGCCCAGGACGATCGCGACGACGTTGAAGCCGAGGAGCGAGAGCACGAAGCCGACGATCGACAGCACGTTCCACTTCTCGGACGGCGCGGCCGGAGCGGCGGCGGGAACGGGGGCGGGAGGCAGGTTGGTCATTCGGGTTTCCTTCTGTGTGGTGGCGGCGGACGACCGCCGGATGCAGCGTGGCAGGTCGAGCGTTCCTCGTCAATGGGCAGCGCCTCCCGCGCGTCACGGCGTGACCCGCGAGGTCACGCGCGCCTCGTGCCGGCCGGCCGCCCAGCCCGAAGCCGGGGGCGCCGGGTGATCAGCCGGCCAGCACCGCGGCGATCGCGCCGGGCACCCGGTCGTCCTGCAGCGAGGTCGTGTCGCCGAGCGGGCGCCCCTCGGCGAGGTCGACGAGCAGGCGACGCATGATCTTGCCCGAGCGGGTCTTCGGCAGGTCGGCGACGAACACCACCTCGCGCGGCTTCGCGATGGGGCCGATGGCCGTCGCGACGTGCGCGCGCAGCGCCGCGGCCCGGTCGGCCGCGAGCGGCGAGGATCCGGCTGCGCCGGTCAGGGCGTCGGATGCCACGACGAATGCCGCGATCGCCTCGCCGGTCGTGGCATCCGAGACGCCGACGACGCCGGCCTCGCCGACCGACGGGTGGGCGACGAGCGCCGACTCGATCTCGATCGTCGAGAGGCGGTGGCCGGAGACGTTGATGACGTCGTCGACCCGGCCGAGCAGCCAGATGTCGCCGTCGGCGTCGACCTTCGCGCCGTCGCCCGAGAAGAAGTAGCCGCGGTCGGCGAAGCGCGCCCAATACGAGTCGCGGTAGCGCTCGGGGTCGCCCCACACGGTGCGGGCCATGCCCGGCCACGTGCCGTCGATCACGAGGTAGCCGCCATGGCCCCGCGCGACATCCGCACCCTGCTCGTCGACGACGCGGGTCGCGAGCCCGGGCAGGGCCCGAAGCGATGAGCCGGGCTTCAGCGTCGAGACGCCGGGCAGCGGTGCCATGACGGCCGCCCCGGTCTCGGACTGCCACCAGGTGTCGACGATGGGCGCCGTGCCGGCGCCGACCTGCTCGCGGAACCAGATCCACGCCTCGGGGTTGATGGCCTCGCCGACCGATCCGAGCAGGCGGATCGAGGACAGGTCGTGGCCGCCCTCGGCCGGCCCGGGCACGCCGTCGGGGAACCACGTCATGAGCGAGCGGATGAGGGTGGGCGCCGTGTAGTAGGTCGTGACGCCGTAGCGCTCGATGATCTCGAAGTGCCGGCCCGGATGCGGGGTGTTCGGCGTGCCCTCGTAGATCACGCTCGTCGCGCCGGACAGCAGCGGCCCGTAGTGCACGTAGCTGTGCGCCGTGACCCACGCGAGGTCGGCCGTGCACCAGTAGACGTCGTCGGGCTTGGCGTCGAAGACCGCCCAGTAGCTGTACGCCACGTGGGTGAGGTAGCCGCCGGTCGTGTGCACGAGTCCCTTGGGCTTCCCGGTCGTGCCGCTCGTGTAGATGATGAAGAGCGGATGCTCCGCGTCGAAGCTCTCGGCGTCGTGCGTGTCGGGCTGCCGGTCGACGAGGTCGTGCCACCACACGTCGCGCCCAGAGGTCCACGGCAGGTCGGGCGTCTCGTCTCCGGTGCGCCGGATCACGAGCACGTGCTCGACGGATGCCACGCCCGCGACGGCCTCGTCCACGGCGGCCTTCACGGGCACGGCCGTGCCGCGGCGGAACTGCCCGTCGGTCGTGATGACGAGTTTCGCCCCGGTGTCCTCGACGCGGAAGCGCAGGGCCTCGGCCGAGAATCCCCCGAACACGAGCGAGTGCACGGCGCCGATGCGCGTGATCGCCAGGGTCGCGATGACCGTCTCGAGCAGGACGGGCAGGTAGACGACGACCCGGTCGCCCGCGACGATGCCGAGCTCGGTGAGCGCGTGCGCGGCCTTCGCGACCTCGTGCTGCAGCTCGGCGTAGGTGAGCGATCGGCGGTCGCCGCGCTCGCCCTCGAAGTGGAAGGCGACCTTGTCGCCGCGTCCGGCCGCGACGTGGCGGTCGACGGCGTTGACGCTCGCATTGAGGCGGCCGCCCGCGAACCACTCGGCGCGCGGCACGCTCAGCTCGCCCGTGGTCGCATCGGGAACGGCCGGATGCCACGTGTGGGCGGTGTGCCATGGCTCCGCCCAGTCGAGGCGCTCGGCCTGCCGCGACCAGAACTCGATCGGGTCGGCGGGCGCATCCTGGATCCAGGCGGCGTCGACGTTGGCCTGCGCCGCGAACGCGGCCGGCGCCGGGAACCGGCGGCGCTCCTCGAGCAGGCCCGAGATGGTCGGGGTGGCGTCGGCTGCGGCATCCGTCGCATCCGTCACGCCCACTTGCGCACCGCCCAGCGCTCGAAGAGCCCGACGAGCGCGTCGGTCAGCTTGCCGAGGATCGCGAGCAGGATGATCGCGAGGAAGATGCGGTCGATGCGGCCGTTGTTGCCGGAGTCGACGAGGAGGAAGCCGAGGCCCATCGAGCTGGCGATGAGTTCGGCGGCGACGAGGAAGAGCCAGGCCTGGGCGAGCGCGAGGCGCAGCGCCGAGATGACCGACGGCACGACGGCGGGCAGCTGCACCGCAGTGAAGAGGCGGAAGCCGCGCAGGCCGAACGCGCGTCCGGCCTCGAGCAGGTGCGGGTCGACATGCCGCAGGGCGGCCGCGACGATCGTGTAGACGGGGAAGAACGCGCCGATCGCGATGAGGATGATCTTGGAGTCCTCCGCGATGCCGAACCAGAGGATGAGCAGCGGCACCCAGGCGAGCGAGGGCACCGCGCGGATCGCGCCGAGCGTCGGGGAGAGCAGGATGTCGCCGAGGCGCGAGAGCCCGACGAGGGCGCCGACTGCGAGCCCGAACGCGGCGCCGATCGCGAAGCCGATGAAGACGCGCTGGGTCGAGATCGCCACGTAGAGGCCGAGCAGGCCGCGCTGGGCCAGGTCGACCGCCGCGAGCCACACCATCTCGGGGCTCGGCAGCATCGAGACGGGCACCAGCCCGCTCGTCGAGACGAGCTGCCAGGTGAGGAGGAGGGCGACCGGGATGATCGCGCCGCCGACGATCACGAACCAGCGCCGGTCGACGAGGCGCCGGCGGGCGCCGGTGCCGGCGGGTCCGGCGGGTGGAGCAGGGGTGACGGATGCCCCTCGGCCGGCGGCGACCGAGGTGGTCGCGCCGTTCACGGCGACGCGGATCGCGTCGCTCTCGTGGACCAGCGCACCGGTGGTGATCACCGGGCCGTGCGAGGCATCCGTCATCTCGGGGAACTCCTACTCGAAGCGCGACGGGTCCGCGGCGGTCGCGAACTCGTCGTTGATGAGGGTGTCGAGCGCGTCGTCGACCTGCTGCTGCGAGGCGACGTCGCCCAGCTCGACGAAGATCGGGCCGATCTTCTCGAGCACCGCGACCTGCGCGTCACCGGGGACGTTGTCGACGTCGAGGTTCGTGCGCTCGTCGATGACCTTGGTGGCGACGGCCTCGTCGAGGCCGGCGACCTCGGCGAGGATGGCCGCGGTCTCCTCGGGGTTCTCCTCGGCCCAGGCGCGGGCGTGCTCATAGGCGTCGACGACGGCCTGCGCGACCTCGGGCTTGCCCTCGATGAACTCCTCGGTGGCGTTCAGGAAGCCGTAGCTGTTGAAGTCGACGTTGCGGTAGAAGAGGCTCGCGCCGTCTTCCTCGGCGCCGGCCATGATCGGGTCGAGGCCGGCCCAGGCGTCGACCGAGCCGTTCTGCAGCGCCGCCCAACCGTCGGCGTGCTGGAGGTTCTGCACGGTGATGTCGCCGGCCGTGAGGCCCTCGGCCTCGAGCGACTGCAGCAGGAAGAAGTACGGGTCGGTTCCCTTGGTGGCGGCGACCTGCTTGCCCTTGAGGCCCTCGACCGAGTCGATGCCCGTGCCGTCGACCGTGACCAGCGCCGACCACTCGGGCTGCGAGTAGATGTCGATGACCTGGATCGGCGAGCCGTTCGAGCGGGCGAGCAGCGCGGCCGAGCCGGCCGTCGAGCCCACGTCGACGGCGCCGGCGCGGAGCGCCTCGTTGGCCTTGTTCGAGCCGGCCGACTGCACCCAGTTGACCGTCAGGCCGGCATCCTCGAGCCAGCCCTGGTCCTTGATCACGAGGCTCAGCGGGTTGTACGTGGCGAAGTCGATGTTCAGCGTCTGGCCCTCGAGCGAGACGGCCTCGCCGGAGGTCGAGGGCTCGGGCTCGGCGGCCTGGCCCTCGCCCGCGACGCAGCCCGAGAGCAGCAGCGCGGATGCGGCGGCGCCGGCGACGAGCGCGGAGCGGAGGAACGGAGTGGTGCGGGGCATGGGTTCTCCTCTGGGATGACGCGTGGATGCGGTGGCGCGTCGAAGCGGGTGGTGCGTCAGTAGGGGTAGTGCGGGATGGTCGTGGTGGTCTCGATGCCCCGGGCCGAGCCGTGGCGGTCGATGCCGAGACCGTCGAGCAGCCGTGCGCGGAGCTCGGCGAGTTCGGCCGACCCACGGTCGCGCGGGCGGTGGCCGGGGACGACGATGGTCTGCGTGACGACGGCGCCCGGCGTCTCGGGCTCGTGCCCGAGCAGGATCACGCGGTCGGCGAGCTGCAGCGCCTCATCGACGTCGTGGGTGACGAGCAGCACGGTGGCCGGCTCGGCCGCGTGCACGTCGAGCAGGAGGTCCTGCATCTTGAGGCGGGTGAGCGCGTCGAGCGCGCCGAACGGCTCGTCAAGCAGCAGTACGGCTGGGTTGCGGGCGAGCGCCCTGGCCAGCGACGTGCGCTGCGCCATGCCGCCGGAGACCTCGCGCGGCCGGTGGCCGGCGAACTCGGCGAGCCCGACGAGGTCGAGCAGGCGTGCGACCTGCTCGCGTCCGGCGGCGCGCGACGTCGAGCGTGGCAGGCCCAGTGCGACGTTGTCGGCGATGGTGCGCCAGGGCAGCAGGCGCGGCTCCTGGAAGCCGACGGCCGAGCGCGGGTCGAAGGGCTTCACGGCCTCGCCGTCGATGAGGGCCTCGCCCTGCGTGGGCTGGTCGAGGCCGCCGGCGATGCGCAGGAGCGTCGACTTGCCGCATCCGCTCGGACCGAGGATCGCGACGATCTCGCCGGCCGCGATCTCCAGGTCGATGTCGCGCAGCACCTGCCGGTCGCCCGACTGCGACGCGAACGCGCGCCCGATGCCGCGCAGTGAGACCGGGGCCGCGGCGGCCGAGCTGCTCGCCGCCGTCGTGGTGCCCGTGGCCGCCGTTGCCGCGTCGGCCGCCGACGTGCGCGTGGCCGCCGTCGAGCTGCTCTTGGCCGCCGTCTCCGCGTTCGCGCGACCGGCCGCGGATGCGTCGCGAGCGATGGCGGATGCCGCGGTCATGGCGTCTCCTCGACGGACAGGGGCTGGTGGGGGTGTCTCGACGGTACCCATCGCAGAGCCTGCTGTCAGGCGGGCCCGACCCGCGGCGTAACACGCGAGATCCGCGCCCGATGACCGGAATGCTCGAACATCCTTCGATCGGCGCCGGTCGGGAGCCGGCGTCGGCCGGCGTGCCGACCATCGACCGGGCGTCTGACCCGGGCCCGGCGGGCCCGCCCGCCCGCGGCCCGGCAGGCCCGCCCGCCCGCGGCGCGAGCTGCCGACCCGTCGCTGCGCGAGAACAGGCGGAAGTGGCGCGGTGGTCGCGGGGACAGGCGCCGTGACGGCGCGCGCGGTGCGGTTGCCTGTTTTCGGTCGTGCGTGGGAGGCGGGGCCGGCCAGCGCGCCAACCAAGCGGGCCAGCCAAGCCGGCCAGCCGCCGGGCCAACCAAGCGGGCCAACCGTGGGGGCCGGCCAGCGAGCAAACCGCTCGGGCCAACCGGGCGGGGCGGCCGGGCGCCTGCGCGAGAATAGGTGGATGACGAGAACGGTGCGCGGCGCGAACCTGCTGATCACGGGTGCGGCGGGCGGCATGGGGCGCATGTACGCCGAACGCGCCGTGGCCGAGCACGCGGCATCCGTCACCCTCTGGGACCGCGACGCCCCCGCGCTCGCGCGCACCGTCGAGGAGCTCGCGGCCGCCTCGCAGGGGCGCACGCGCATCCACTCCTACGTCGTGGACCTCGCCGACCTCGGCTCGATCGCCAAGCACGCGCAGAAGGTGCGCAAGGAGGTCGGCAACCCCGACGTGCTGATCAACAATGCGGGCATCGTGCGCGGCAACCGCTACTTCTGGCAGACCGACAACGGCGAGGACACCCGCCCGACCATGCAGGTCAACGCGCTCGCGCCCATGTACGTGACGCGCGAGTTCCTGCCCGGCATGATCGGCGACGCGTACCGTCCGGCGCGCATCGTCAACATCGCCTCGGCGGCCGGAACGCTCGCGAACCCGCGCATGGCGACGTACGCCGCGTCCAAGGCCGCGCTCATCGGCTGGAGCGAGTCGCTCCGGCTCGAGCTCGAGCAGGCCGACCACACCAACGTGAAGGTCACCACGGTGACGCCGAGCTACATCTCGACCGGCATGTTCGCGGGGGCCCGCGGTCCGGTGCTCGCGCCGATCCTCGAGCCCGAGTTCGTGGTCGAACGGGTCTGGCGGGCGATGCTCGCCGGCAAGCCGTTGCTCGAACTGCCCTGGAGCGTCGGACTCTCACGCGCGCTTCGCGGAATCCTGCCGACCCGGCTTTTCGACCGGGTCGTGGGTGACGGCTTCGGCGTCTACCGCTCGATGGAGCGGTTCACCGGGCGCTGATCGTCCGTCGAGCGCACGCGAACGGGCTGCGGCCGACGGCGCAGGGCGACGAGCCCGAGCAGCATCGGAGCGACGACGCCCGAGATGCAGATGACGGCGAGCCAGGAATCCGGGTTCATGCGACGACCGTAGGCCCGCAGCCTGAACGCGGGCCGCGAATCGGAGTCGAGCGGATGCCGCGTGGCGGGTGCGGGCGGGGCCCGAGCGGATGCGCCGGGCCGGGCCTCGCAGGGCTGACCGGATGCCGCGGCCGGGCCTCACAGGGCCGTGCGGATGCCGCGGCCGGGCCTCGCAGTGCTGACCGGATGCCGCGGCCGGGCCTCACAGGGCCGTGCGGATGCCGCGGCCGGGCCTCGCAGTGCTGAGCGGATGGCGCAGGCCCTGCCCCGTGCTCAGTCGTCCTTGCCTTTGCCCTTGTCGTTGCCCTTCCCCTTGCCCTTGTCGTCGCCGTTGTTCTCGCCGCTGTTGCCGGGCCCCTCGTCGCCGGAGTCCTCGGACTCGTCGGCCGGTTCGCTCGGCGCCGGCGTGGTCGCCGCCTCGGCGGCCTCCAGGTCGGTGCGCACGAGACCCATGGCATCGAGGATCTCCTGCTCGCGCGCGGCGTCGAGGCTGCCGTCCTCGGCCGCGTCGGCGACCTCGGCCTCGAGCAGGTCGAGCTCGGCGATGGCTCCGGCGTAGTCGCCCGAAGCCGCACGTTCGGCCACCTGCACGACCGATGCGTGCAACTCGGCGGACGCATCCTCGCCCTGCGGGGCGCATGCCGAGAGGCCGGTGGCCAGCGCGAACGTCACGGCGGCAGCGGCCAGGGCGGTGGATCGACGGCGGGTCATCCGGTCACCGCCTCGTCGAGCTGCTCGAGGTGCACGCCGAGTTCGCCGGGCACGACCGGGAGCGGCTCGGGGGTCGGGTCCGCCTTCCCGGGAGCCGTGGACGTGGCGTACACGACGACGGCGACGACCGCACCGACCAGGAGAAGGACGCCTGCGGCCACGGCGGCCGGCACCCACCGCGGCCGGCGCCGCGTGCCGGCCGAGCCCGCCGAGCCGGCCGAGTCCGCCGAGTCCGCCGAGTCCGCCGCGCTCGGGGGCGCGGAAGCCGGCAGGACCTTCGTCGCGCCGGTGGCCTCGCCGTCGGCGATGTGGCCGGTTCGGCCGTCGATGTCGGGGGCGGGGGACGCCTCGTCTTCGGCCCCCGGTGGCGCCATCGCCTCGGTCGCGGCATCCGTCGCGGCATGCGTCGACGCGCCGAACGCGACCGTGGTGCCCGTGCCGGCCGCCGAGTCGGCGCCCACGGCGCCCGCGGCGGCGGCGCGGGCGATGTCATCACCTGCGGCGAGCCCAGGGTGCGCCGCGGTCTCGAGGGCGGATGCCGCGACGGCGACCTCGATCGCCGTCGGCCGGTCGCCGGCCTCCCGGGCGGTCATCGAGCGCAGCAGTGCCGCCCAGTCGTCGCCGAGCGAGGGCGGCACCTCGGGGTCTCGCACGAGACGCGCGCTCGCCGACTCGACCGCCGGCCCGGGGAAGGCCGCCCGGCCCGTCCTGGCCTCGAGCATGAGCAGCCCGAGCGCGTAGACGTCGGCCGGTGCGGCCGGCGTCGCGCCGGTGACCTGCTCGGGGCTCACGTAGCCCGGCGTGCCGACGAGCAGGCCGGTGCTGGTGAGCCTCGCGTCATCGATGAGCCTTGCGATGCCGAAGTCGGCCAGCTTGGCGTTCCAGCTGTGCGACGGCAGGTGGGCGGGCTCGAGGAGCACGTTCGCCGGCTTGACGTCGCGGTGCACGATGCCGCGGTCGTGGATCACGTGCAGCGCCTCCGCGAGGTCGGCCAGCATGCGCGCGGCATCCGCCGGGGAGATCGGGCCGAGTCGCAGCGCCTGGCGCAGGTCGCGTCCTTCGACGAGTTCCATCACCAGGAACTCGCGCCCGGTGTCCGCATCGCGCGAGGCGTCGTAGAGGCGGACGAGGGCGCGGTGGGAGAGGCTCGCGAGCAGCGCCGTCTCGGACTTGCGGCGCTCGTCGTCGTCGATCCCGTCCGCGGCGGCGGTGAACACCTTGACGGCCACCGGGCGGCCGAGCGCGAGGTCCTCCCCGCGGTACACGCTCGCCATGCCGCCCCGGCCGATGAGGCCGTCGAGGCGGTAGCGCGCGTCGAGGGTCGTTCCGATCAGGGGATCGCCTGCGACGGGTTCGGGAGCATTCGTCACCCTTCGAGGGTAGCCCGACTGCCCCGGGGTCGCTCGGGCGAGGAGCGTGTGCTAGAGGTCGTGCTCGGCGAGCCACTCCAGCAGGATGCCGCGGAACTCCTCGGGTCGCTCGACGCTCGGCAGGTGGGCGGCGTCGGAGATGCGAACCCCGGCGGCATCGGGGAGCGCCGTGACGAGCGTCTCGTACTGTGCGAGGAACGGCGAGAGGTCGTGCTCCCCGACCAGGACGAGCGCCGGCCGATCGAGGCCGGCGAGCCGGTCGTGTGCCGCCGGCTCGAGCGGGAGGATCTCGCCGTCGTCGGCCGCGTGCGAGACGTTGGGGGCGGCGAGCTCGTGCGCGCGCCGGAGGAACGCCGGGTCGACCTCGCTCGCATCGCGACCGGTACCGACGGCGAAGAGCGCGGTCTCCTCGGCGATGTATCGCACGGGATCGACGAGCGGGTCGATGGCCTCGACCGCGTCGAAGCGGTGCTGCTCGGCTGGCGTCGGCTCCACGTCGGGGTGCCCGCCGACGCGGGCGGAGACGGCGACGAGCCCGTCGACGCGGTCGGGCGCCGTGAGGGCCGTGTCGATGGCGATGCCGCCGCCCCGGCTGGCTCCGATGACCGTCGCCGAGGCGAGCCCCAGGTGGTCGAGCAGGGCGAGCGCGTCAGCGTGGTTCGCGAACGGCACGGCCGCGTCATGGCGCGTGGCGCCGAAGCCGCGGGGGTCGTAGCGAACGACGAGGTGGGATTCGGCGAGTGCGGGAACGTGCTCGTCCCACATGTGCAGCGTCGCGATGCCGGCCGGGATGAGCAGGAGCACCGGGGCGGAGGCGCGGCCGGTCGTCTCGTAGTGCAGCTCGGCGCCGGGGAGTTCGAGGTGGGGCATGCTCAGAGGGTAGGCCCTCGCGCGCCGCTCAGAAGATCATGGGGCGGTCCTCGTCGTCGCCGCCGAGGTCGACGTCGACGAGCACGGGCACGTGGTCGCTCGGGGCCGTGCCCTTGCGCTCGTTGCGATGGATCGAGGCATCCGTCACGGCGGCGGCGAAGGCCGCCGAACCGAGGATGAAGTCGATGCGCAGGCCCTCGTTGCGGGGGAAGCGCAGCTGCTTGTAGTCCCAGTAGGTGAAGCCCTCGGGCACGAGCGGCCGCACGACGTCGGTGACCCCGGCGGACTCGAAGGCGAAGAAGGCCTCGCGCTCGGCCGGGGAGACATGCGTCGTCACGCCCTCGATGACCGTGGGGTCCCCGTTGTCGTGGTCGAACGGCACGATGTTGAAGTCGCCCATGAGCGCGAACGGTCGCGAGGGGTGGGCCGAGGTCTCGGCGCGCGTGTGCTCGGCCAGGGCGGCGAGCCAGTCGAGCTTGTAGACGTAGTGCGGGTCGTCGAGGGAGCGCCCGTTCGGCACGTACAGGCTCCAGAGGCGGACGCCGTCGACCGTGGCGCCGAGGGCACGGGCCTCCTTGGGCAGGTCGGGGCCCTCGTGGCCCTTGAGGAAGCCGGGCATGCCGGGGAAGGTCGTCTCGACGTCCTCGAGGGGCGCGCGGCTGGCGATCGCCACGCCGTTCCACTGGTTGAGGCCGTGGATCGCGACCTCGTAGCCCGCAGCCTCGAAGGCCTCGAGCGGGAACTGCTCGGGCTTGCACTTGATCTCCTGCATGGCCAGTACGTCGACGTCTTCACGCACCATCCAGTCGACCGTGCGGTCGACGCGGGTGCGGATCGAGTTGACGTTCCAGGTGGCGATGCGCATGGGTTCAAGCCTACGGTCGGCATCCCACCTCGATGCACGCGCTCAGCGGTGGCGACCGCCCGGGCTGTTCGCGCCGGCCGGCCCGTCGTCATCGTCGACGTTCGCCCGCATGATCGGCATCACGATCCACATGACCACGACCACCACCGTGCCCACGCCGAGCGCCCACCACCCGGCCGGCCTCGAGACGGCCACGTCGAACACGAGCGAGGTCACCCCGACGAGCAGCAGCCCGACGACCGTGAGATGCGCCATCAGGAGCCGATTGCCCGTGAGCACGAGGCGCTCCTTGACCCGTCGCCGGAACAGGGCGCGGTGCAGGGTCACGGGGGCGAGCCCGATGACGGTCGCGAGCCCGGCCAGGGTGACCAGGACCAGGTAGAGCACGAGCTGGTACTCGTCGAGGTCGTCGAACCTCGGCTGGAATGCCACGGCGATGAGGAAGCCGCCGATCAGCTGCGTCCCGGTGAGCGCGACCCGGAGTTCCTGGAGGATCTCGTTCCAGTTGCGGTCGCTGCGCTCGTTGGGGGTCTCGTCGCGGCCATCGTCGGGCACGACGTCGTGGTGGGCTTCCATGCTCGATGGTAGGCGGACGGGTGGCCGTGGAATCAACCCCCTTGCCCCCGGATGCCGCGGCCGGTGGCCGCCGGGCCGCCGACCTGCCAAGATCGATCGAGGCGCGGAAGATCGGGGTGGGCGTGGGGTACAGCATCGAAGGCATCGAGGGAATGCCCGAAGTCGAGCACGGCGCCGACCTCGCGGCGCTCATCGTCGGGTCCACCGCACTCGAGGACGGCGACATCCTCGTTGTCACCTCGAAGATCGTCTCGAAGGCCGAGGGGCGCGTCGTCGCCGCGGCCGATCGCGAGCAGGCGATCACCGACGAGACCGTACGGGTCATCGCGACGCGCGAGTACGAGGGCGGCGTCACGCGCATCGTGGAGAACCGCCAGGGCATCATCGGTGCGGCCGCCGGCGTCGACGCGTCGAACGCGCCAGACGGCACGGTGCTGCTGCTGCCCGTCGACCCCGACGCGTCCGCTCGGGCGCTCGCCACCGGCATCCGCTCGCTCACCGGTCACGCCATCGGGGTCATCCTCTCCGACACGCTCGGGCGCCCGTGGCGCGAGGGCCAGACCGACATCGCGATCGGTGCGGCCGGCGTCCACGTCTTCGACGATCTCAGGGGCGGCACGGATGCCTCGGGCAAGCCGCTCGCCGTGACGATGCCATGCGTGGCCGACGAGATCGCCGGCGCGGCCGAGCTCGTCAAGGGCAAGTCGGCCGGCGTGCCCGTGGCCGTGGTGCGCGGGCTCGGCCGGTACGTGGGCGAACTCGACCTGCCGGGTGCCAGGAGCATCCAGCGTCCGGCCGACCGCGACCTGTTCCGCGTCGGGGCCGACGAGGCGTACGACAACGGCTACCGCGACGGCTTCGAGGAGTCGCAGAGCGAGGGCTCGCTGCGGCGCGACTCGTAGCGCATTCGGCGCAACCTGCCCCAGCGCCTCCCAGGACACGGGAGGATGGAGGGGTGTCAGTGCACATCGGATACGCCGCCATGCTCGAGCAGTTCCCGCCCACCGAGGCGGTCGCCCTCGCCGCGCTCGCCGAGCAGCACGGCTTCACGGGCGTCATGGCCTCCGACCACTTCCAGCCCTGGCTGCCGCAGCAGGGCGAGTCCTCCTTCGTCTGGAGCGTGCTCGCCGCGCTCGGCGAGCGCACGACCGGCGACCTCGGCCCCGGCGTCACGACGCCGACCTTCCGCTGGCACCCGGCGATGGTCGCCCAGGCGAGCGCGACGCTCGCCTCGATGTACCCGGGCAGGCACTGGCTCGGCATCGGCTCGGGCGAGGCCCTGAACGAGCACGTCGTCGGCACCTACTGGCCCGAGGCGCACGAGCGCATCAACCGCATGTTCGAGGCCGTCGACGTCATCAAGAAGCTCTTCACGGCCTCGATCGCGGGGCGCGAGGTGCGTCACTCGGGCCCCCACTTCCGGCTCGAGACCACGCGGCTCTGGACCATGCCGCCCGTCGCGCCCGAGATCTACGTCGCCACCCAGGGCCCGGTCACCGCCAAGCGCGCCGGCCGCCAGGTCGACGGCATCATCACGACGGGAGCCGATGACGAACGCCTCCGGATGCTCCTCGCCAGGTTCGACGAGGGTGCGCGCGAGGGGGGCCGCGACCGGTCGAAGCTCACGCGCGTGCTGCAGTTGCACCTCTCCTGGGCGCCGACCGACGAGGAGGCCATGGCGAACGCCCTGACCGAGTGGCCCATCGCGGGCATGCGCTTCGCCCGCGGCGACATCCGCTCGCCCTTCGAGTTCGAGCAGCTCGCCCGTTCGGTGCGGCCCGAGGACTTCACCGGGCGGCTCACGGTCTCGAGCGATCCCGACGTGCACCGCGCGCACATCCAGCGCTGCATCGACCTCGGCTTCGACCGCATCTACCTGCACAACGTGGGGCGCAACCAGCGCGAATGGCTCGAGGTCTTCGGGCGCGAGGTCCTGCCGAGGCTCGTGCGATGAGCTGGACCGTCGTGATCCCCGTGCGACGTGCGCCCGCGGCCAAGACGCGGCTCGGGCCCGACATCGCCGATGCCGGGCGGGCCGAGCTCGCCCGCGCATTCGCCCTCGACACGATCGAGGCCGCCCTCGCCGCTCGCACGGTCGGCCGGGTCATCGTCGTCGGCGACGACCCCTCCCTCGCCGGTTCGGCGGAGTTCCTGCCCGAGCCCACGAGTCCCGACCGCGGCCTCGACGTCGCCATCCGCCACGGCATCGCGAGGGCGCAGATCGTCCCGGTCGGCCCGGCGGATGCCGCGGGCGGGCCGTCTCCGGTCCGCGTCGCCGTGCTGCTCGGCGACCTGCCGGCCCTCCGCCCCGACGAGCTCGACCTGGCGCTGGACGCCGCGGCGCGGCATCCGCTGTCCTTCATCAGCGACGCCGACGGCGCCGGCACCACCTTCGCCGCGGCGACCGTCGGCGGGTTCGAGCCCCGCTTCGGCGCGGCATCCGCCGAACGCCACGCCGGGGCCGGCTTCGTCGAGCTCGACGCCTCGGCACTGCCCGGCATCACCCACGACGTCGACACCGTCGACGCCCTCGAGACCGCGCTGCACCTCGGTGTCGGCGTGCACACCGCCGAGGCCGTCGCGCGCCTCGCCGACCGGAAGGACGCATCATGACCCTCACCCTCGGATACAAGGCCAGCGCCGAGCAGTTCGACCCGCGCGAGCTCGTCGAGATCGCGGTCGCCGCCGAAGCGCACGGCATGGAGTCGGTCTTCACGAGCGATCACTTCCAGCCCTGGCGTCACACCGGTGGCCACGCGCCGTTCTCGCTGGCCTGGATGGCGGCCGTCGGCGAGCGCACCTCGAAGATCCGCATCGGCACCTCGGTGCTCACGCCCACCTTCCGCTACAACCCGGCGGTGCTCGCCCAGGCGTTCGCGACCATGGGCGTGCTCTACCCGGGCCGCGTCATCCTCGGCGTCGGCACGGGCGAGGCGCTCAACGAGATCGCCACGGGCTTCCAGGGGGCCGGCGAGCAGAACTGGCCCGAGTTCCGCGAGCGCTATGCGCGCCTGCGCGAGTCCGTGCGCCTCATGCGCGCCCTCTGGAGCGATGAGGACCAGGTCAGCTTCGACGGCGAGTACTACTCGACCCACGACGCGTCGATCTACGACCGGCCCGACGGTGGCATCCCCATCTACATCGCCGCGGGCGGACCGCAGGTCGCGAAGTACGCCGGGCGCGCGGGCGACGGCTTCATCTGCACCTCGGGCAAGGGCGCCGAGCTCTACGCCGACCAGCTCATGCCCGCCGTCCGCGAGGGCCTGGACGCCCGAAGCGACGGCCGTACCTTCGACGAGTACGACCGCATGATCGAGATCAAGCTCTCGTACGAGGAGACCGAGGAGGCCGCGCTCGACAACACCCGGTTCTGGTCGCCGCTCTCGCTCTCGAAGGAGCAGAAGCACGACATCACCGATCCCGTCGAGATGGAGAAGGCCGCCGACGCGCTGCCGATCGAGCAGATCGCCAAGCGCTGGATCGTGGGCACCGACCCCGACGAGGTCGTCGAGCAGATCGGGCAGTACATGGACTGGGGCTTCAACCACCTCGTGTTCCACGCGCCCGGGCACGACCAGCGGCGGTTCCTGCAGCTGTTCGAGCGGGACCTCGCGCCGCGACTGCGGGCCCGCGCGGCGGGCTGACGCGGCGGCGCTGCCCGGCTGGCTGACGGGGTTGCTCGGCGCGCCGGGTGCCCTGTCGCGCCGTCAGTGCAGCTCGGGGTGCGCCTGCAGGTAGGTGTCGGGGTCGGGGCACGCCTCGCGGATGGCGGTCTCGAGCTCGAACGTCATGTCGCGGAATCGCGGGTCCTCGTGATAGCTCGGGAACCACACGTAGCCCGGCCACGTCTCGACCCACACCTCGCGGCCGGGCGGTGGGGGCACGTCGATGCCGTTGGCCTCGTAGCAGGGAGCGAAGAAGGCCACCATGTAGTCGTAGATCCAGCCGAGCTCGGCGTCGTTGGGGCCGGATCGCGTGATCTTCGTGGGATGGGTGGCGCTGCAGGTGAAGGCGGCGATGGTCTGCGCCTCCGTGCTCGTCGACCATCCGATCGAGGGCGGATCGTCGGGGTTCAATGAGCGTCCCTCGTCGATGGCGACCCCCGCCGCCTCGAGGCAGGCGCGCAACGGCTCCTTGCGTTCCTCCTCCGTGAGGTAGCCCGCGAACGGATCGGGCGGTCGCACGGCGTTCGGATACGTGCTGAGCAGGCCCTGCCACTGGGCGTCGGCATCAGCGACGCGCTTCGCCTCGGACTCCGCCTCGGTGAGCGGAGGGCTCGGATCCGGATACGGAGCGAGCTCGGGCACGTCGATCGTGACGAGCGAGGCGGCGACCTCGCTCGGCGTCGTCGGTGTCGGCGGAGCGGAGGAACCGGCCGGCCCGGAGGCCGTCGTCACTGCCGCGCACGAACTCAGGAGGATGACGGATGCCGCGGCCAGGGCGAGGCACCCGGCGACGCCGAGGCGCCGATCGGATCGGGTCACCCGCCCGATCGTGGCAGAGGCGGCGTGCGGGGACAAGGGGCGGAATGCTCCTCCGCCAGGTCCCGCCAGATCCCGCCGGGTCTGCCCGCCTGGTCGGTCAGTGGACGGCGGCCCGTGGTCGAGCCTCCGCGTCAGTCGGCGGTGAGCGACGTGAAGGCGATGACGGGGCGACCGGTCACGGGGTGCGCGAGCACCTCCGCGTCCACGCCCCAGACCGACGCGATGAGCCCGGCGGTCAGCACCGCGTCGGGGGCGCCGGAGGTCACGACGCGGCCCTCGGCGAGCACCACGACGTGATCGGCGAAGGCCGCCGCGAGGTTGAGGTCGTGCAGCGCGGCGAGCACGGTCGGGCGCCGAGCGGCGCCGGCGCCCGACCTCGTGGACGGCGCCTTGCCGGCGGCCGCGCCGGAGGCATCCGTTCTGGCGCCATCGACCGCGGGTTCCCCCGCGACGAGGCGCCTCAGCAGTGTCAGCGTCCCGAGCTGGGCGCGCAGGTCGAGGTGGTTTGTCGGTTCGTCGAGCAGCAGCAGGTCTGGCTCCTGGGCGAGGGCTCGGGCGAGGTTCGCGCGCTGGCGCTCGCCGCCCGAGAGCGTGTCGTACCCGCGCCGCGCGAAGGCGGCGAGCCCGGTCTCGGCCAGGCAGCGCTCGACGACGTCGTGGTCGGCGTCGCCCGGCACGCCCCAGAGCCCGAGGTGGGGCGTGCGGCCGAGCGCGACGACCTCGCGCACGGTGAGGTTCGGGGCGTCGCGGACCTCCTGCTCGGCGATGGCGATGCGGCGGGCCCGGTCGCGGCGCCGGAGCGCGCCGACATCGCGGCCGCCGAGGGCGACGGTACCGGCATCCGCTCGCTCGAGTCCGGCGATCAGATGCAGGAGCGTGCTCTTGCCGGCGCCGTTCGGGCCGAGCAGGGCGCTGACCGAGCCGGGCGGGGCGGTGATGTCGACGCCGTCGACCACGAGTCGCCCGCCGCGCGTGAATTGGAGTCGCGACGCGTCCAGCCCGTTCGGGCCCTCGCCATAAGCGGATGCCCCGCCGGAGCCCGCGCCCGTCGCAGGCCGCCCGGTCCGGGTCGAACCGCCCGCGAGGTCGACGCGGGTCATGCGATGCTCCTCGAGCGGAGGAGCAGCACGGCGAAGACGGGCCCGCCGATGAGCGCCGTCAGGATGCCGACGGGCAGTTCGCGCGGATCGAACAGGGTGCGGGCGGCGGTGTCGGCCCAGAGGAGGAAGAGGGCGCCGGCGAGCGCCGACAGCGGCAGCAGCGCGCGATGCCTGGCGCCGACGAGCAGCCGCACGGCGTGCGGCAGGATGAGCCCGACGAAGCCGATCGATCCGCTCACGGCGACGAGCGCCCCGGTCAGTAGGGCGGTGCCGGTCAGCAGCAGGGCCCGGCTGCGGCCGACGTCGATGCCGAGGGCCGCGGCGGCGGTGTCGCCGAACGCGAACCCGTCGAGCGTGCGCGCGCTCGCGAGCAGCGGGATGCCGACGACGACGAGCGCGCCGCCGGCGAGCCAGACCGAGTTCCAATCGGTGCCGGCGAGGGAGCCGAGCAGCCAGTTGAGGATCTCACGGTAGCTGTCGCCCGTCGCACTCCAGAAGATGACGAGGCTCGTGACGGCGCCGAAGACGCTCGACACCGCGAGTCCGGCGAGCACCGTCCGCGTCGGGGTCAGGGCGCCTGCGGCGCGGGCGAGCCCGAGCGTGGCGACGAGGGCCGCCAGGGCTCCCGCGAAGGCCGCCGCCGGGAGCAGAATCGACGCGCCGAGCACGATGACCACGACGGCGCCGACCGACGCCCCCGACGAGAGTCCCAGCAGGTACGGGTCGGCGAGCGGGTTGCGCGTGAGCGCCTGCATCACCGCGCCGCAGAGCGCGAGGCCGGCGCCGACGACGGCGGCGGTCAGCACGCGGGGCATCCGGAGTTCCCAGACGATGCCGTCGCGGATGGTCGAGAGGGTCGCGTCGCCGAAGCCGAGGTGGGCGACGACGCTCGCGAACACGTCGGACGGGGCGAGCCCCGCCGGGCCGATCGTGACGGCCAGGACCACGGATGCGACGAGCAGCACGGCGAGGAGCACGCCCCACGCCAGCGCAGCACGCCCGGGGACAGGCGCCGACGAGCGCCGCGCCGGTGCCGCGCCGGTCTCCGGGGTGGAAGCCCCGTCGGTGCCTGTACCCGGTGCGATGGTCATCAGTACCCCAGGGCTCCGAGCTGCTCGACGGTCGAGGCGACGGCGCCGACGTTGCGGACGCCGGCCTCGGTCGACGGGAAGTCGAGCACGACGTAGCGCTGCTCCTGCACGGCGGGCAGGGCCGCGGTCGCCGGGTTCGCCTCGAGCTGGGCGATCTTCGCGTCGGCGGTGTTCCATGCAGCGTCGACGAGCACGATCACGTCGGGGTTCGCATCGACGATCGCCTCCCAGCTCATCGAGGTCCAGGTGTCGTGCACGTCCTTCGCGACGTTGTCGAGGCCGGCGGCGCCCATGATCATCTGCGGTGCGCCGATGCCGGCTCCGACGTACGGGGTGTCGTCGCCCGAGCTGTACCAGAGGGCGGTGAGACCGTCGTCGTTCGGCTCGATCGCGTCGAGTTCGGCCCGCTGCTCGGCGACGAGGTCGGCCGCGGCATCCGGAACCCCGAAGAGGTCGCCGGCCTCCTCGAACTCGCGGAACACCTCGTCGAACGTGAGCGGGTCCGGCATGTAGCCCTCGCCCTTGCACGCGGCGGGTGCGACGTAGCTGGCCACGCCGAGCTTCGCCAGGGCATCGCGCTCGCCGGCGCCCTCGGCCGAGAGGTTGGACTCCCAGCCTGCGAAGACGAGGTCGGGCTCGAGCGCGAGCGTCGCCTCCTGCGAGGGCACCTTGTCGGAGACGACCTCGATGTCGGATGCCGCGTCGTCGAGGTCGTCGGGCAGCGGCCCGTCGCTGAACGCCGAGCCGATCACGCGGTCGGCCAGGCCGAGCGACAGCATGAGCTCGAGCGTGGAGGACTTGACGGTCAGGACGCGCTCTGGCGCGGCCTCGAGGGTGACCTCGGTGCCGCAGTTGTCGAGCGTGAGCGGGAATCCGGCGGACGCGTCAGCGGGCGACGCCTCGGGGGAAGCCGCGGTCGGGCTCGCGCATCCGGCGAGCAGCAGCGCGGCGGCCGGCAGGACGATGGCGACCGCGAGGCGGGCGCGATGGCTGGGGCGACGGCGGGGATTGGGCATGGTTCCTCCGGGACGGTTCGGTGCGGACGTCGACAGCTGTCGAGGACTCACGGCCCAATCCCGGGCCATCACGACCGATCAGAGCGGATCGGCGGTCGTCTCCATCTTATGACGCCCGCGGGGGCGCGACCGCGTAGGGTTGCGCGCACGGGGCCGTTCGAGCTCCCGATCAAAGGTCGTCATCATGTCCGACAAGTCCCCCAAGAAGTCCTCATCGAAGACCGCGGCCTCCCGCACGCTCAAGGAGAAGCGGGCCGACAAGAAGTCGAAGGTGGCCGGACGTTCCTCCGGCAGCGACATCACCGAGGCCACGAACCGCAAGAAGTAGTCCGACGACACTCGACGAGCCCCTGCCGACATGCGTTCCGGCGGGGGCTCTCGCTGTCCCGGCGCCGGATGCCGCGGGCCGGCCTGGTGCGTGGGTGCCCGGGGTCGCCGATCGGCCGCCGGCCGCGGCGCGGGGCCGGGCATCGGCCGCAGCTCAGGCGATCGGCCGCTGCTCAGGCCGTTCTCGAGGGAAACATGCTGACCCGCGTGCGAATGCCTGCGCGGGTGTGCGGGTGCGCGGGCTGCGAGGCGGCACGGGAGGTGCCGCGGCCGGCGCCACGGGAGGTGCCGCGGCCGGCGGCGCGGCATCCGGTCAGCGCAGCTCGCCGACGCTGGGCGGGAGCGCGCAGTAGTCGTAGAAGAAGCGCTTGGGCGCCGACTCGAGCGTCGCGTCGACGATGACGTTGACGCCGGCGTGCGGCAGCTCCTCCCCGGCGAGCACCCATACGGTGAAGTGCCAGATGCCCCGCACCTTCTCGTTGAGCAGCCGCCGCCCGTCGACGACGAGCACGGTGTCGGCATCGCCGGCGCCGTCGAGCGCGCCCGCCCGGAACGGCGCGATCGTCTCGGCCCGGAGCGTCGCCTCGTCGACGTCGCCGAGGGATCGTCGCGCGACCGGCTGGCCCTGGGCCTCGAGGGCCGAGGCGAGGTCGTCGGCGAACCGCGTGGCTCGGATGGCGTCGGCGCCCTCGATCGCGATGAGTCGTCGACCGCTGGGGGTCAGGTGCAGGAACTCCCGGGCGACCCCGTCGAGCAGGTCGTGGCGGGTTTCGGAGAAGTACGCCATGCGGGCAACGTTATCCGCCCTCGACATCGAGATGAAGGGCGGCAGTCCGTCAGGGCCGCATGGCGGTGATGTCGTTCCAGGAGATGGTGATGGGGAGGCTGGTGGTGGGGGTGGAGCTGGAGGTGTAGTGGGCGAGGCCGATGGTGCCTGGGCCTTGGAGTGCGGTGGTGGTGTCGGTGGTCTGGATGTTCCAGGTGGTGGGTTCGGTCTGGGTGGTGGGCCAGACCTTGGCGCGGATGGTGGTGGGTGCGGTGCCGGTGACCTGGAGTCGGATGTTGAGGCTGGTGCCGGGTTGGTAGGTGCCGGGCAGGGTGGTCCAGGGCAGGGTGGTCTCGGTGCCGGCGACGAGGCGGGTGAGGTAGAGGGCGGTGGATCCGTCGGCGTTGATGCGGAGTTTGGCGCGGTAGTCGTTGTTGAGGGTGAGTTGGCGGCCGATGATCAGGAGGTAGAGGCCGGTTCCGCCTGGGGTGCGGTCGATCTTGACGCTGGTGCGGAGGTCGGTGTCGGTGCTGGAGACGTTGGAGAGGTAGGCGTGTTGGCCGCGGCCGGCGGTGGGTGAGCGGAACACGGCGGCGTTGCCGTCGACGGAGGTGTTCGCGGTGGTGCCGCCGATGATCCAGTTCCCGCCGACGGTGGCGGTGCCGAATCCGGTGGTCGTGGTGCGGGTGAAGGTGTCCCGCGCGAGTTCGGCCGGCGGAGGCGGCGGCGGGGCGACCGTCACGTTCCGGGTGACCCGGCCGGTCAGGCCCTGTCCATCCGTGACCGTCAGGGTCACGGGGTAGGTGCCGCCCTGGGCGTACGTGTGGTTCGCCACGGCGCCGTTGCCCGGTGCCGCGCCATCGCCCCAGGCCCATGAATAGGAGGCGATGGCGCCCTCGGCGTCGCTCGACGTGCTTGCGTCGACGCGCACGTCGAGCCCGGTCGGCGCGCTCGTGAATGCCGCGACGGGAGGCGTGTTCACGGGTGGCGGCGGTGGTGGCGTCACCGTCGTCGGCATGGCGGTGATGTCGTTCCAGGAGATGGTGATGGGGAGGCTGGTGGTGGGGGTGGAGCTGGAGGTGTAGTGGGCGAGGCCGATGGTGCCTGGGCCTTGGAGTGCGGTGGTGGTGTCGGTGGTCTGGATGTTCCAGGTGGTGGGTTCGGTCTGGGTGGTGGGCCAGACCTTGGCGCGGATGGTGGTGGGTGCGGTGCCGGTGACCTGGAGTCGGATGTTGAGGCTGGTGCCGGGTTGGTAGGTGCCGGGCAGGGTGGTCCAGGGCAGGGTGGTCTCGGTGCCGGCGACGAGGCGGGTGAGGTAGAGGGCGGTGGATCCGTCGGCGTTGATGCGGAGTTTGGCGCGGTAGTCGTTGTTGAGGGTGAGTTGGCGGCCGATGATCAGGAGGTAGAGGCCGGTTCCGCCTGGGGTGCGGTCGATCCTGACGCTGGTGCGGAGGTCGGTGTCGGTGCTGGAGACGTTGGAGAGGTAGGCGTGTTGGCCGCGGCCGGCGGTGGGTGAGCGGAACACGGCGGCGTTGCCGTCGACGGAGGTGTCCGCGGTGGTGCCGCCGATGATCCAGTTCCCGCCGACGGTGGCGGTGCCGAATCCGGTGGTCGTGGTGCGGGTGAAGGCGTCCCGCGCGAGTTCGGCCGGCGGCGGAGGCGGCGGGGTCCGCAGGGTCCACGTGTCGGAGACGGTCGATGAGACTCCGTCGTTCACGACCGCCCGCCATTCGTAGGCGGTGTCGGCGGTCAGGCCGGGCCAGGTCGTCGAGGCCTGGGAGCCGGCGGCGACCGTGGTCATGCCGATCGAGGCGAACGGCGCCGGTTGCGTCCCGGCGAGTGGGAAGGGTTCGGTGAACGCGGAATCCGCGTCCGTCTCGTACCGATCGAGCTTCGGCGAGTAGGTCGCCGCGGTCACCGTGCCCGCCGCAGGATCGAACCGGTACGTGCGGAGCCAGCCGTCGCCGCCGTTGGCGCGATCCTGGTAGTCGGTGAGCACCTGGAGCACCGGCTGGCCGCACGTGTTCGCGTCGGTGCGCCGGGCTTCGCCGGCTTCGCCGTTGTGCTCGTGCCCGCTCAGCACGAGCCGGATCTGGCAGTGCGTGCTGACGAAGTCGGTCCACAGCTTCGCGGTCGAGGTGCCTCCCGGCCGTTCCGCCGTGGACTTGCGGTTGCCGTTGACGTTGATGAAGCTGTGCGTCGCCATGACGACGATGCGGTCGGGGTGCGCGGCGAGCACGCGGTGGGCCCAGTCGAGCGCGTACTGGGGCGCCTCCCATTCGAGGTTCAACACGAGGAAGTCCCGGCCGCCGGCGGTGAACAGCGCGTAGTTGTCCATGTTGCGGCGATCGATCGGGTCCGGGCCGAACTGGTTCTGGCCGAGGTATCCGCCGTACCGCGACGTCGCCGTGTTCCATGCGGCGTTCGCGTACCGCTGGGGCGGGAACCAGGTGTCGTAGGGACCCACGGCGCCGCTGGCGTTGTCGAAGTCGTGGTTGCCGGGGACGATGCTGTTCGGCACCGCCGCGTCGAGCGGCGCGAGGCCGGCCGACACGTGACCCCACTGGGTGGGGTTGGTGTACTCGCTGACGAGATCGCCGAGGTGCACGGCGAAGGCCGTGCCGAGTTGGGCCTCCGTGTTCACGACCCACTGCGACTGCTGGAGGATGGTGCCCTGCCGATTGAGGTAGGTGTAGTTCTGGGTGTCGGGGATCGCGACGATCGTGAACGGGTCGGCGCCCCCGGGCACGGGCACGGTCGCCCCCTTCACGCGCCCCTCGAACTCGACGGAGAGCTGGCCGCCCCCGTCGGGATCGGATGCGGTGACCTGCAGCGTCGGCGCGGTGGTGGGCGTGGTGCTGCCGTCGGCCGGGGCGACGAGCACCGCGGCGGCCGGTGCCGCGGCGATCGCCGCCGCAGTGGGAAGGGCGCCGATGACGAGGGCCGCGAGCGCTCCGAGCGCGACGGCCCGGGTCAGCCGCCCGCCCTTCATCGAGGACGACTGCAAGCGCATCACTCAGCCCCCTTCCGGGGTCGCGCGTCGGGTTGGGGCGGAGTCTTCTCCGTCGGCCCGGCGGCGTCAAGGTCCCAATGGAGGGGTCGCGCCGTGCGCGTCGCGCTCAGTCCCGCGCGGCGCTCCCGAGGCCGAGGTCGATCGCCGCGCCGGCCAGTGCCGCCGACGTGTCGAGGTCGTGCATCCACAGCGGGGCGGATGCCGCGGGCAGGCCCTCCGCGGTCAGTGCGGCGGCTGCCGCGGCATCCGCGTCGTCGACCAGCCAGGCATCGAGCAGGCCGCCCTGGGAGCGCGATCCGTAGTGGCGGCCGACGCCGTCGGCACTCGTCTCGACGCCGATCGCGGCGAGGCAGGCGTCGGCCATGCCGCGGACGACTCGGCCGCCGATGATCGGCGAGACGCCGACGACGGGCGCGGGCATGGCGGTGAGGGCCTCGAGGATGCCGGGCACGCCGAGGATCGTGCCGATCGAGACGACCGGGTTCGACGGTGCGACGAGCACGACGTCGGCTTCGGCGATCGCCTCGACCACGCCCGGCGCGGGGCGCGCGTCGGCGAGGTTCTGCTGGCGGAACCCGAGGGCGGGCAGCGCCGCGCGATACCTCGTCCACCACTCCTGGAAGTGCATCTCGCGTTCGCGGGGAGCTTCGGGGGCGGCGACCGCACCGTGTTCGAGGCCCGATCGGCCGTCCTCCTGCGCAGCCTCGACGTCGGCGACGCGCACGTGCGTGTCGACCTCGGTGTCGGTCGCCGGGATGAGCCGGACCCCGAGCGGCCACCGCAATTGCAGGCGCTCGCCGACCTGCGAGGGCGTCAGGCCCTCGCGCAGCCATGCCGTGCGGGCGAGGTGCGTGCCGAGGTCGAGGTCGCCGAGGGTGAACCAGGGCCAGCCGACGCCCCACTCGCGGAGCTCGGCCGAGACCCGCTCGGTCTCGCCGGCGCGACCCCAGCCGCGCTCGGTGTCGTTGACGCCCGCGAGCGAGTACAGCAGCGAGTCGAAGTCGGGCATCAGTCGCACGCCCGAGAGCCAGATGTCGTCGCCCGTGTTCACGACGACGGTCATGGATGCCGCGGTGCCGCCGCTGCCGTCGGGCCAGCGCCTGGCGCACTCCTCGCGCACGCCGCGCACGAAGCGCGAACCTCCGACGCCGCCCGCGAGCACTGTGATCCGCACGCACCACACGCTACCGTCCGTCCGCCGCCCGCCACGCCGCCGCCCGCCCGCCCGTCCGTCCGCCGCTCGCACAGCGCTCCGGCGTGACGTCGAGGGAGTGGCCCCCCGAACTGGGTACACCCCCCCGCACCCAGAACCTGAGGAATGCTCTTGACGGTCGCGCATCCGACTGCTTGTCTTCGGATGGGTTCCCCGCACAGCCAGACCCTCGGGAGGTCCGGATGTTCGCACGACGCATGCCCACGACCGACATCGGCGGGACTCGTGGCGAGCCTTCGCGCGGCATCCGCTCGATCGTGGGGGCGGCCGGCGCCGTCGTCGCGGCATCCGCCCTCGTGCTGTTCTCGGTCGTCGCGCCGGCGCACGCGGCACCGCCCTCGTTCGTCGAGCCGCCGACCCGTCTCTACATGGCGCCGGCCGGGTCGCTGCCGGTGAGCATCCCCGACGGCTTCCCGACCATCATCCCCGAGGGCGCCCTGCCCTTCGACGGCGCGACCGACCTCATCTCGCAGGACGTCCGGACCATCGAGGTCGAGTCGGGCGAGGTCGGCTGCGCGATGGCCGCGCCCGACTGGAACCAGGGCGGATGCACCGCGGTGCAGCTGTCGGTCTCGCACGGCACTCTCACCTTCGACCCGCTGCCGACCCAGGAGGACGACGGCGACAGCCCGTTCGACGTCCTGAAGTTCGCCGACGGCGCGCTCGAGCGCGACAAGGACGAGCTGGGCGACCTGCCCGCTCCGGCGGTCGCGATCATCGGCACGACCGCACAGGTGAACGCCGCGCTCGCGACGCTCGTCTACCTCCCCGACCCCGATGAGGACGACGACGGGACCGAGGACGACCCCTATTCCTACAACGGCTCGAACCCCGAGACGCTCGACATCACGCTCGCCGCCGGCGACCCGGCGATCGGCAATGCCTCGATCGACGTCGAGATCCGCGTGCAGCGGATCAACGAGTTCCCCGAGGTCGAGGTGCCCGACGAGGTGTTCCAGGTGCCCTCGGGCGGCACCGGCTTCCTCGGCGACGCCGGCGACGACACCGGCGAGCCCGACGAGGAGGACTGGAACGTCCTCGACGAGGACAACGACGAGCAGGACGACAACGACACGATCGACGGGCCGGGCGACGAGTGGCTGCTCATCGCGTGGGCCGACTGCGGCGCCTTCGCGATGCCCGCGTCGCCGTTCACGATCTACGACGACCTCGAGCAGTTGTTCGAGGACGCGCTCGACCTCGGACTCGAGCCCGACCCGGCCGACCCCGAGTACGCCGAGTACCAGACGAACAAGACGGCGCTGATCGATGCCGCGATGGCGGCGCTGCCCGACGAGGTCAAGAACCTGCCCTTCGCGACCGGCAACCCGAGCGATCCGCACAGCGCCTTCGCGGGTGTGGTGAGCGGGTCGAACGCGCTCGACAGCCTCAATTACGCCCTCGACCAGGTCGAGTTCCAGGCGACGGGGCTCACCGACGTGACCTGCACCGTGCGCTTCATGGTCAGCGACCTCGGCAACAACGGACTGCCGCTGCAGTACCTCGGCGATCCGCCGTACGGCATCCAGGTGCCGTTCTTCGGGTTCGACCTCGACACGAACGACTTCCCGACGACCGAGAAGGTCGTCGTCGAGGTCGGCGAGGGCACGGAGATCGAGGTCGCGCTGCCGACGGATGTCTCGGTGCCCGAGGGTGGCGCCGACGTGGTGCCCGTCGTCATCTCGCCCGCGACCCACCCGGCGTTCGACCTGACCGTCTCGACGGCGCCGACGCCCGGCACGACCGCCGATGTCGACTACACCTCCATCTCGGGCGTGACCCTGTCGATCCCCGAGGACGCGACGGATGCCTCGATCCCCGTCGACGCACTGCAGGACCTGGACCTCGATCCGGGGGAGTCCTACTCGGTCGTGGTGACGCTGCCCGCCGCGGCCCCGCCGGGCTTCTCGATCACGTCGTCGGACCCGGCCGCGCTCGTCTCGATCACCGACGACGAGGTCGCGCCGACCGCGGTGGACGTGACGCTGCCCGACGACGGCGTCGTGTCCGAGGGCGCGGCGGGGACGATCCCGATCGAGATCTCGCCGGCGACGCACCCCGCCTTCGAGGTCACGGTCTCGACGGCAGACGGACCGGCGTCGGTCGGCGGCGTGGACTTCACCGAGCTGACCGACGCGGTCATCACGATTCCGGCGGACGCGACCTCCGTCGACGTGCCGATCGACGCGCTGGCCGACGCCGACGTCGACCCGGGCGAGACGTACGCGCTCATGCTGACGCTGCCCGCGGTCGATCCGCCGGGCTTCGCGCTGGGCTCCTCCGACGACCTGGCCTCGGTGACGATCACCGACGTCCCGCCCGACGCGACGACCCTCACGCTCGGCATGCCGACGGATGCGACGGTCGCCGAGGGCGCCGCGACGACCGTGCCGATCACGATCTCGCCCGCCGTGCACCCGGCCTTCGACGTCACGGTCAGCACGGCACCGGTCGGCGGCACGACGAGCGGCACCGACTACAGCGCGCTCGCCTCCTCCACGATCGCCGTGCCGGCCGACGCCGCGTCGGTGGACGTGCCCGTCGACGCGCTCGCCGACCTGACCGCCGACGACGGCGAGCAGTACACGGTCACGGTCACGCCGCCGGCGACGCCTCCGTCGGGCTATGCCTTCGCGGTGTCGGACGCATCGGCGACGGTCACCATCACCGACGTGCCGCCCGACGACGTCGAGGTCGACGTGACGCTGCCCGTCGACGCGAACGTCGTCGAGGGCACGACGAGCACCATTCCGATCGAGATCTCGCCTGCGGAGCATCCGTCCTTCGAGGTGACGGTGTCGACGATCGACGGGCCCGCATCGGTCGGCGGGGTGGATTTCACCGAATCGGTCGACGAGGTCGTCATCATCCCGGAAGATGCGACGTCGGTGACGGTGCCGATCGACGCGCTGACCGACGCCGACCTCGACCCGGGTGAGACATACACGGTCATGCTGACCCTGCCCGCCGCCGGCCCGCCCGGCTTCGACCTCGGCTCTTCAGACGACCTCGCGTCGGTGACGATCACGGACGTGCCGCCCGTGCCGACGACGATCGCGCTCGGCATGCCGACGGATGCCACGGTCGCCGAGGGCGCCGCGACGACGGTGCCGATCACCGTGTCGCCGGGCGTGCACCCGGCCTTCGACGTGACGGTCGCCACGGCTCCCCTCGGCGGCACGACGAGTGGGACCGATTACAGCCCGCTCACGGACCTCACCGTCACGATCCCGGCGGATGCGAGCTCGGTCGACGTGGCCGTCGACGCACTGCAGGACCTCATCCTCGATCCGGGCGAGCAGTACACGGTGACGGTGACGGCTCCGGCCTCCGCGCCCATCGGCTACTCGATCGTGGTGTCGGATGCCTCGGCGACCATCACGATCACCGACGACGAGCTGCCGCCAGAGGACGTGGACGTGGACGTGACGCTGCCCGACGATGCGGCAGTCGCCGAGGGCTCCACCGGCACCGTGCCGATCGAGATCTCACCCGCCGTGCATCCGGCGTTCGAGGTGACGGTCTCGACCGCGCCGCTCGGCGGGACGACGAGCGGCACCGACTACACCGCCCTCGTGGACGAGGCGATCGCGATCCCGGCGAACGCGACATCCGTCGACATCCCGATCGAGGCGCTCGCCGACCTGGTCGCCGACCCGGCCGAGCAGCTCGCGGTGACGCTGGAGCCGCCCGTGGTCGACCCGCCGGGATACGACCTCGGGTCCACCGACGACGAGGCGACCGTGACGATCCTCGACGAGCTCGTCGCGCCCGACCCGCTCGCGATCCAGGTGCCCGACGACCTCGTCGTCGAGGCCGAGCCCGGCGAGCCCGGCGCGAACGTGGACTACCCGGCGGTGACGACCACCGGCGGCGTGGACCCGATCACGATCGCCTGCGACCATGCCTCCGGCGACCTCTACCCGATCGGCGTCACGACGGTCACCTGCACCGCGACGGACTCGGCACCGCCGGAGGAGGTCGTGCTCTTCGCGGTGGTCTCCGACTCGTTCACGATCACCGTGACCGAGGGCGACGACCCGCCGACGACCCCGCCCGTCACGCCACCCGCCACCGACCCCGGCGACCCCGGCACCGGCGGCACGCCCGGCGGCGGCACGGCGGGCGGCGGCAGCGCCGGCACAGGTAGCGGCGGGACCATCGCCTCCACCGGCGTCGACCTCTCAGGCTGGATCGCCATCGCCGCACTGCTGCTGCTCGTGGGAGCGGGCGCCAGCGCCGCGACCGCCGCCGCGCGTCGCGCCGGCCGGAGCCCTCAGTAGCCCCCGGCCACGAGGTGGGATGCCGCGGACGCGAGGTCGTCGGCGACCGCGTCGGCCTGCTCGCGCACGGCGCCGACCGTGACGCGCACGTAGTCGCCGCCGGCGCGCTGACGCATGCCGTTCGCGGCATCCGTCGCATCGGAGGCCGCGAGGAACGGCGTCCCTGCGGCCACGCGGATGCCCGCCGCGGCGAGCTGCACGAGAGCCGATCGCTCGCCGAGCACCGGCATCCACAGGTTGATGCCGTCGGCGGGAGCGACGGCGACATCCCTGGCCCGGAGTGCGTCGCCGAGCGAGCGCTGGCGCGTGAAGTAGGCCCGACGGGCCTCGGCGACGGCGTCGATCGAGCTGCCGTCGGTGAGCAGGTCGAGCAGGATCGTCTGCAGCATGCGCGAGGTCCAGCCCGGCCCGAGCATGCGCCGGCCGGCGATGTGCTCGACGAGGTCGCGGGGTCCGCCGAGCGCCGCGATGCGCAGGTCGGGACCGTGCGACTTCGAGAAGCTGCGCACGTGCACGACGCGCCCAGGCAGCCAGGTGCCGAGCGTGACGTCGCCCTCGATCGAGATGAGGCCCGAGTGGTCGTCCTCGATGACGACGAGGTCCTCGACCCGCTCGGCGGCCTCGATCGTGCGGGCGAGCGCCTGCGCCCGCGCCCGTGTCATCGAGGCGCCGGTGGGATTCTGCGCGCGGGGCTGCAGGAGCACGGCGACTGGTCGCTTGCGGAGGGCGGCGGCGAGCGCCTCGGGCCGGATCCCGTGCTCGTCGAGCCGCACGGGCACGGCGACGGCGCCGAGGACTTCGAGCAGGTCGAGGAACGGCGGGAAGCCGGGGCTCTCGACGACGACGCGGTCGCCGAAGCGCACGACCTGCTCGAGCGTCCGCGAGATGGCGTCGAGTGCGCCGTCGACCACCATGATCTGCTCGGCCTCGCTGGGCCAGGAGTCCCGCAGCACCCGCGCGAGCGGCGGGATCACGGGCTCGGCCTGGTAGCTGCCGGTCTCGGCCTTCGCCGAGACGCGCGAGAGGGCCGGGCCGAGCGCGGGGAGCAGCAGCGGGTCGGGCGTGCCGCGGGAGAGGTCGAGGCGCACCGGGTCATCCGGCAGTCCCATGCCGCGCATGCGCGGGGCGAGGCGAGCGGATGCCGCGCCGCGCACGAAGCTCCCGGCGCGACCGCGGCTCTCGATGAGGCCCGCCCGGGCGAGGGCCTGCCACGCCTGGCTGATGGTCGCGGGACTCACGCCGATCGCGGCGGCGAGTTCGCGCACCGTCGGCAGGCGGTCGCCGGCCGCGAGGTCGCCGGCGTTCACGAGTCGCGCGACCTCTCCGGCGATGGAACGCGGTGAGGCGTCGGCGAAGTCGGCGAGGTCGATCAGTCGAACGGCATCCACTCGAATACCTGACACCACCATTGCCTCCACACGGTGCAAGGGACAGGATGTTTAACCACAGCGTCACAGAGTGAAACAGAAGAGAAATGTTCAAGCCGAACAATAACAGAACGGGCCACGAGCCCCTGGTTCGGCAGTTCCACCGGCAGTCCAATCGGTACATCTCGGCGTCGCAGCAGCACCCGGCGAAGACCTGACTCGAGCACCACTCAGGCGATTCTCGCGGGCACGGCAACGACGCCGACCGACTCAGGAGACATTCATGACGATCGTCAGAGCGGCCATCACCCAGACGACCTGGACCGGCGACAAGGAGTCGATGCTCGACAAGCACGAGCAGTTCGCCAGGGACGCCAAGGCCCAGGGCGCCGAGGTCCTCTGCTTCCAGGAGCTGTTCTACGGCCCGTACTTCGGCATCACGCAGGACCAGAAGTACTACCGCTTCGCCGAGTCGTCCGAGGGCCCGATCGTGCAGCGCTTCGCCGACCTCGCGAAGGAGCTCGGCACCGTCATGGTGCTGCCGATCTACGAGGAGGCGCAGACGGGCGTCTACTACAACACCTCGGTGCTCGTCGACGCCGACGGCACGATCCTCGGCAAGTACCGCAAGCACCACCTGCCGCATCTCGACCGCTTCTGGGAGAAGTTCTACTTCCGCCCCGGCAACCTCGGCTACCCCGTCTTCGACACCGCCGTCGGCCGGGTCGGCATGTACATCTGCTACGACCGGCACTTCCCCGAGGGCTGGCGCGAGCTCGGGCTGAACGACGCGCACATGGTCTTCAACCCGAACGCCACGAAGCCCGGGCTCTCGAATCGCCTGTGGGAGGTCGAGGGACCGTGCGCCGCCGTCGCGAACGGGTACTTCGTGCTGCAGCCGAACCGCGTCGGCCGCGAAGACAACGAGTACGGCGACCTCGCCGTCGACTTCTACGGCACCAGCCAGGTGATCGACCCGCGCGGCAACTTCGTCGGCGACCGGGGCTCGAGCGAGCACGAGGAACTGCTCGTCCGCGACCTCGACCTCGACATGGTGCAGCAGATGCGCGACGACTGGCAGTTCTACCGCGACCGTCGGCCCGACTCCTACACCGCGATCGCCAAGCCGTAGACCCACCGTCGGTCGAGTAGCGAAGCGTATCGAGACCCGCACCCGAGATCTCGATACGGCCGCAAGCGGCCTACTCGATCACCGAAGAGAGGAGCCAGCATGTCCACCACCCTCATCACCGGCGGCACGGTCGTCAGCGCCACGGGCCGCGCAGCGGCCGACGTACTCATCGACGGCGAGACCATCCGGGCGGTGCTCGAACCGGGCAGCCACCTGCTCGGCACGGATGTCGCGGCCTCCGTCGACCGCGTCGTCGACGCCACGGGCAAGTACGTCATCCCCGGCGGCATCGACGCGCACACGCACATGCAGTTGCCCTTCGGCGGCACCGAGGCCTCCGACACCTTCGAGACCGGAACCCGGGCCGCCGCCCACGGCGGCACGACGTCGATCATCGACTTCGCCGTGCAGACCTACGGGCAGCGGATCGAGGACGGCCTCGCCGCCTGGCATGAGAAGGCCGCGGGCAACTGCGCGATCGACTACGCCTTCCACCAGATCGTCGGCGACGTGAACGAGGCCTCGCTCGCGACGCTGCGGAAGCTGCCCGACGAGGGCATCACGAGCTTCAAGATGTTCATGGCCTACCCGGGCGTCTTCTACTCGGATGACGCGCAGATCCTGAAGGCCATGCAGGTCTCGCGCGACACCGGCATGCTCACGATGATGCACGCCGAGAACGGCCCCGCGATCGACGTGCTCGCCCAGCAGCTCGTCGACGCCGGCAACACCGACCCGTACTACCACGGCATCGCCCGCGCGTG
Organism: Agromyces salentinus; assembly: GCF_009749395.1. Lineage (GTDB taxonomy): Bacteria > Actinomycetota > Actinomycetes > Actinomycetales > Microbacteriaceae > Agromyces > Agromyces salentinus. The sequence goes on along the minus strand of NZ_WBIR01000006.1, from coordinate 136,879 downwards.
GGAGATGGAGGAGGAGGCGACGCACCGCGCGATCATGCTCGCCAAGCTCACCGGCGCACCGCTCTACGTGGTGCACGTGTCGGCGAAGCAGGCGGTCGAGCAGCTCGCGTGGGCGCGCGACAAGGGCCAGAACGTGTTCGGGGAGACCTGTCCGCAGTACCTCTACCTCTCGCTCGAAGACCAGCTCGGGGCATCCGGACCCGAATGGGGCTCCTTCGAGGGTGCCAAGTGGGTGTGCTCGACGCCGCTCCGCAGCCGCGCCGAGGGGCACCAGCACTCGATGTGGCAGGCGCTGCGCACGAACGACCTGCAGATGGTCTCGACCGACCACTGCCCGTTCTGCATGAAGGACCAGAAGGAGCTCGGGCTCGGCGACTTCCGCAAGATCCCGAACGGCATCGGCTCGATCGAGCACCGCATGGACCTCATGTACCAGGGCGTCGTGACCGGCGAGATCACGCTCGAGCGGTGGGTCGAGCTCACGAGCACGACGCCGGCGCGGATGTTCGGCCTGTACGGCCGCAAGGGCGTCATCCAGCCGGGCGCGGATGCCGACATCGTCGTCTACGACCCGAACGGCCACACGTCGATCGGCCTCGGCAAGACCCACCACATGAACATGGACTACTCGGCGTGGGAGGGCTACGAGATCGACGGCAAGGTCGACACCGTGCTCTCTCGCGGCAAGGTCATCGTCGACGGCGACGAGTACCTCGGCGCCAAGGGCGACGGCCGCTTCCTCAAGCGCGGCCTCAGCCAGTACCTCATCTGAGCCATCCGACGGTCGAGGAGCGCGAAGCGCGCATCGAGACCAGCGGATGTCACAACCGAACACTCACCCGCACTGGTCTCGAGACGGCCTCCGGCCTCCTCGACCGACAGAAAGGACCGACATGGATTTCGGCGTCGTCCTGCAGACCAACCCGCCCGCCTCGCGAACGGTGCACCTCGCCAAGCTCGCCGAGCAGTACGGATTCAGCACCGCCTGGACCTTCGACTCGCACCTGCTCTGGCAGGAGCCGTACGTCATCTACAGCAAGATCCTCAGCGAGACCCACCGCATCAAGGTGGGCCCCTTCGTCACCAACCCGGCCACCCGCGACTGGACCGTGACGGCGTCGATCTTCGCGACGCTCAACGAGATGTACGGCAACCGCACGATCTGCGGCATCGGCCGCGGCGACTCGGCGGTGCGCGTCACGAACGGCAAGCCGGTGACCATGTCCGAGCTCCGCGAGTCGATCCACGTGATCCGCGAGCTCGCGAACTCCCGGTCTGTCGAGTACAAGGGCGCGCAACTGCAGTTCCCGTGGTCGAAGGGCTCCGAACTCGAGGTCTGGGTCGCCGCATACGGTCCCATGGCGCTGAAGCTCACGGGCGAGGTCGGCGACGGCTTCATCCTGCAGCTGGCGGATGTCGACATCGCCAAGTGGATGATCAAGACGGTGCGCGATGCCGCCGAGGCCGCGGGCCGCGACCCCATGTCGATCACGTTCTGCGTCGCCGCGCCCATGTACATCGGCGACGACCTCGAGCACATGCGCGACCAGTGCCGGTGGTTCGGCGGAATGGTCGGCAACCACGTCGCCGACATCGTCGCGAAGTACGGCATGCACGGCGACGTGCCCGAGGCGCTGACCGACTACATCGCGGGCCGTGAGGGCTACGACTACAACGAGCACGGGCGTGCGGGCAACACGCACACCTCGTTCGTGCCCGACGAGATCGTCGACCGGTTCTGCATCCTCGGCACGGCCGAGGAGCACATCGCGAAGCTGAAGGAGCTCGCCGAGCTCGGCGTCGACCAGTTCGCCGGGTACCTCCAGCACGACAACAAGGAGGAGACGCTGCGGGTCTACGGCGAGACCGTGATCCCCGCGCTCTCCGAGCACATCACGGCGAAGGCATGACCGAGGCGGGCACGAGGAGGAGCCGGCGGCTGGCCGTCGTCGGCTGGGGCGCGTTCGGCGTCCTGCTGCTCGTCGTCCTGTGGGAGGCGTACAAGTTCCTCGCGCCCGCCGACGGCGTGCTCATCGGAGAGACCCGGGTGCTCCCGCGCACGACCGACCTCGCGATGCCGCACGTGTGGGAGATGCTCGGCCGCCTCGCCGAGCCCGTCACGCGCTCGCCGTCGGCGCAGCCGCTCTGGCTCGTGATCGCCCTCGCGGCGCTCACCACCCTCGGCATCGCCGCGGCCGGATGGCTCGTCGGCGTCGTCGTCGGCATCGGCCTGGCGCTCGTCATGCAGCGCTGGCGCCTCGCCGAGTGGGGCCTCCTCCCGTGGATCGTGCTCAGCCAGACCGTGCCGCTCATCGCGTTCGCGCCGATCGTGAAGAGCTGGGGCTCGCGCGTCGAGATCGGGTCGTTCGAATGGCAGGACTGGATGTCGGTCGCGCTCATCGCGAGCTACCTCGCGTTCTTCCCCATCGCCATCGGCGCACTGAAGGGACTGCAGTCGCCCGACCGCATCCACGAGGAGCTCATGCAGACCTATGCCGCCGGCTACTGGTCGACGCTCGCGAAGCTGCGCTTCCCGGCCGCGGTGCCCTACCTGCTGCCGGCGCTGCGCCTCGGCGCCGCGAACGCGGTCGTCGGCGCCGTCGTCGCCGAGGTGTCGACCGGGCTCCAGGGCGGCATCGGCCGACTGCTGATCCAGTTCGCCGGCCAGGCCTCCGGCGACCCCGCCAAGGCCTGGGGCCCGATCTTCGGGGCCGTGGTCCTCGGGCTCGTCGCGGCCGGCTCGGTCGCCCTGCTCGGCGTCATCCTCAAGAACTACCGACGAACGGAGGAAGCCGCATGAGCGCTCCAGAGAACGCTGCCGCTCCCGAGACCCTGTCCGCGCCCGCCGTCGAGACCGTGGCCGCCGTCGAGGTGGCGGCCGTCGACAAGGTGTTCGAGACGCGCGGCGGCCTCGTGCACGCGCTCGAGGGGATCGACCTCACCGTCGCCGCGGGCGAGTTCGTCTCCCTCATCGGGCCGAGCGGATGCGGCAAGTCGACGCTCATGCGCCTCGTCGCCGACCTCGACGCCCCGTCGGCCGGCACCATCACGGTGTTCGGCAAGACCCCCGCTCGGGCCAGACTCGACCAGGAGTACGGCATCGCGTTCCAGCAGGCCGGCCTGCTGCCGTGGCGCACGGTCGCCGCGAACGTCGCGCTGCCGCTCGAGCTGCACGGCGCGACATCCGCCGATCGGAAGGCGAAGGTCGCCGAGCTGCTCGAGATGGTCGGCCTCGCCGACTTCGCCGACCGCTACCCCGACCAGCTGTCGGGCGGCATGCAGCAGCGCGTCGCGATCGCCCGCTCGCTCGCCGAGCAGCCCCGCCTGCTGCTCATGGACGAGCCGTTCGGCGCCCTCGACGAGATGACGCGCGAGAAGATGCAGTCCGACCTCGTGCGCATCTCGGCCGAGACCGGCGCCGCCGTCGTGTTCGTGACCCACTCGATCCCCGAGGCCGTGTTCCTCAGCGACCGGGTGGTCGTGATGTCGCCCCGGCCGGGCCGCATCCGCGAGATCGTGCCCATGCGCTTCGCGGGTGCCGGCACTGCCGCGGACGATGCGGGCGCGGCGGGCCCCGGTGCAACCGGAGGGGCGGATACCGCGGCTCGCGCCCGGCGTACCGAAGGACTGCGCGAGGACCGCTCCTTCTTCGACATGGTCACCGCCGTCCGCGAGGCGCTGCACGGCGCCCCCGTGGCCCCCGGCGCACGCGGAGTGGAGACTCGCTGATGAGCCCGCGCACCGAGGCGACGCGGCGCGTCGTGGCACCCATCGCGGTGGGGCTCCTCGTGCTCGGCGCGTGGCAGTTCCTCGTGAGCGTGGTCGGGGTCTCCGACTACCTGCTCCCGAGCCCGGCCTCGATCGCCGAGGCGTTCGTCGCCTCCTGGAACTCGATCGTCTCTGCGACGATCATCACGGGCACCAACGCGCTCGTGGGCCTCATCGTCGGGTCGCTGCTCGGCATCGCACTCGCCGCGCTCGCCGCACGGTGGAAGGCCGTCGACCGCATGAGCGCCCCGGTCATCGCCTCGCTCGCGGTCGTGCCGATCGTGGCCCTCGCGCCCGTGCTCAACTCGATGTTCGGCGCCGACAGCCAGTTCGGGCGTCAGGCGATCGCCGCCCTCGCCTCCTTCGTGCCCGTGTTCATCAACACCCTGCGCGGGTTCCGGCAGACCACGCCCGTGCACCGCGAGCTCATGCGCGCGTACGCGGCCACGCCGTCGCAGGTGCTGCGCACGCTCACGCTGCCCACCGCGCGTCCGTTCATCCTCACCGGCATCCGCATCGCCTCCTCGCTCGCGGTCATCTCCGCGCTCGTCGCCGAGTACTTCGGCGGACCGCGCGGCGGCCTGGGCAGCCTCATCTCGACCTCGGCCGCGTCGAGCGCGTACGCCCGTGCCTGGGCCTACGTCGTGGCATCCATCGCCCTCGGCCTGCTCTTCTACCTCGCGACGCTCGCCCTCGAGCGCCTCGTGCTCCGGACCCGCACCACCGCCGGCATCACCAGCACCATGACGACCAGCACCAGCACCAGCACCAGCAGCACCGCCAGCACCAGCAGCACCGTTTCGCACTGAGAACCTGGGAAGGACTGACATGAAGCACAGCACACGCCGCGGAATCGCGGCCGGAGCGTTCGCCGTCACGGCCGCGTTCCTCCTCGCCGCCTGCTCCTCCGGCGACGGCGACTCCGGAGACGGGGGCGGCGACGCCGGCGACCTGACGCCGGTGAAGCTCCAGCTCCAGTGGCTCCCGCAGGGCCAGTTCGCCGGCTACTTCGCCGCCGTCGACCAGGGCTTCTTCGAGGAGGAGGGCCTGGACGTCGAGATCATCCCGTCGGGCGGCGACATCGTCCCGCAGGACGCGCTCGCGAACGGCGACGTCGACTACGCGATCGCCTGGGTGCCCAAGGTGCTCGGCTCGATCGAGCAGGGCGCCAACCTCACCGACATCGCGCAGATCTTCCAGCGGTCGGGCACCCTCCAGGTGTCGTGGGCGGACTCGGGCATCGAGACGGTCGCCGACTTCGAGGGCAAGAAGATCGGCTCGTGGGGCTTCGGCAACGAGTGGGAGATCTTCGCGGCGATGGCCGCCGAGGGACTCGACGCGTCGACCGTCGAGATCATCACGCAGGACTTCAACATGAACGCGTTCCTGCAGGGAGACATCGACGCGGCGCAGGCCATGACCTACAACGAGTACGCGCAGCTGCTCGAGACGGTGAACCCCGACACCGGCGAGCTCTACACCGAGGACGACTTCAACGTCATCAGCTACGAGGACACCGAGGGCGCCATGCTCCAGGACGCGATCTGGGCCGACACGGAGAAGCTCGAGAGCGACACGGAGTACCAGGACACCACGGTCAGCTTCCTGAAGGCCGTCATCAAGGGCTGGGCCTATGCGGCGGCCAACCCCGAGGAGGCCGCTGACATCACGATCGGAGCGGGATCCGGCTGGGGTCCGAGCCACGAGCTCTGGATGGTCAACGAGACGAACAAGCTCATCTGGCCGTCCGAGTCGGGCATCGGCATCATCGACGAATCCGCCTGGGACAAGACGGTCGCCGGTGCGCTCGCCGCGGTGAACGAGGCGGGCGACCGCCTCATCACCGAGGAGCCGCCCGCATCCGCCTTCTCGAACGAGTACATCCAGAAGGCGCTCGACGAGCTCGAGGGCGAAGACCTCGACCTCACCGGCGCCGACTGGTCGCCCATCGACGTCACCCTCGAGGAGGGCGGCAACTAGCCGACCGGATGCCGCATGCCGGTGGTCGAGGAGCGCGAAGCGCGTATCGAGACCATTGCTGGTCTCGAGACGCTCGCAGGCTCGCTCCTCGACCACCGGTCGCACATCCACCACCGCACCGAAAGGCACCGAAGCCATGAACGACACCCTCGCCGACGACCTCGACCGCATCGCCCGCGACCTCGACCGCGAGCACGTCTTCCACTCATGGTCGGCGCAGGCCCAGTCGCCGCAACTCGTCATCGCGAGCGGCCGCGGATGTCGCGTGTGGGACCACTCCGGGCGCGAGTACCTCGACTTCTCGAGTCAGCTCGTGAACGTCAACATCGGCCACCAGCATCCGGTCGTCGTCGAGGCGATCCGCGAGCAGGCCGAGCTCCTCACGACGATCGCGCCGTCGACGGTGAACTTCGCGCGCGGCCAGGCGGCGAAGCGCATCGTCGACCGTGCGCCCGAGGGATTCCGCAGGGTGTTCTTCACCAACGGCGGGGCCGATGCCAACGAGAACGCGATCCGGATGGCGCGCCTGCACACGGGCCGGGACAAGGTGCTCTCGACGTACCGGTCGTACCACGGCAACACGGGTGCCGCGGTCGTGGCGACGGGCGACTGGCGTCGCATCCCGAACGAGTTCGCCCGTGGGCACGTGCACTTCTTCGGCCCGTACCTCTACCGCTCCGAGTTCTGGGCGACGACCCCCGAGCAGGAGTCCGAGCGGGCGCTGCAGCACCTGCGCCGCGTGATCGAGGCGGAGGGACCGGCGTCGATCGCGGCCGTGCTGCTCGAGTCGATCCCCGGCACCGCGGGGGTCATGCCGCCCCCGCCCGGCTACCTCGCCGGCGTGCGCGAGCTCTGCGACCGGCACGGCATCCTCCTCATCCTCGACGAGGTGATGTGCGGGTTCGGGCGCAGCGGCCGCTGGTTCGCGTTCGACGGCTACGACGTCCGGCCCGACCTCATCACCTTCGCGAAGGGCGTGAACTCGGGCTACGTCCCGGCCGGCGGCGTGATCATCTCCGACCCGATCGCCGAGACCTTCGACGAGCGCGTCTTCCCGGGCGGACTCACCTACTCGGGGCATCCGCTCGCGATGGCGTCGATCGTCGCGACCCTCGACGCCATGGAGTCCGAGGGCATCGTGGCCAATGCCAGGGCCATCGGCGAGACCGAGATCGGGCCGGCGCTCGCCGACCTCGCCGAGCGGCACGCCGTCATCGGCGAGGTGCGCGGCGAGGGCGTGTTCTGGGCGATGGAGCTCGTCGCCGACCGCGAGACGCGCGAGCCGCTCCCCGCGGCCGAGATGGGGCGACTGAAGGCGGGGATGCTCGAGCGCGGACTGCTGCCGTTCGTGCAGGACAACCGGATCCACGTGGTGCCGCCGTGCGTGGTCACCGCGGAGGAGGTCGCCGAAGCGGTGGCCGTCTACGACGAGGTGCTCTCCACCGTGTCGGGCAGCTGACCGGCGGTCGAGCAGCGAAGCGTATCGAGACCGAGAAGTGACAGGGGAGCAGGGATTATGAGCACCACGACGATGATCGAGCACTGGATCGACGGGGCATCCGCCGCCGGGGCATCCGAGCGCACCGGGCCCGTGTACGACCCGGCGCGCGGCGTCGAGCAGAAGCGGGTGCGGCTCGCGTCGACCGAGGACGTCGACGTCGCGGTCCAGGCCGCGGCCCGTGCCTTCCCCGGCTGGCGCGACACGTCCATCGCGAGGCGGCAGCAGGTGATGTTCTCCTTCCGGGAGCTGCTGAATGCCCGCAGCGGCGAGCTCGCGGCGATCCTCACGAGCGAGCACGGCAAGGTCACCTCGGATGCCGCGGGCGAGATCGCCCGTGGCCTCGAGGTCGTCGAGCTCGCCTGCGCGATGCCCGGCTACACGAAGGGCGAGTACTCCGAGAACGTGTCGACGGGCGTGGACGTCTACACGCTCAAGCAGCCGGTCGGGGTCGTGGGCATCATCAGCCCGTTCAACTTCCCGGCGATGGTGCCGCTGTGGTTCTTCCCGCTCGCGATCGCCGCGGGCAACGCGGTGGTGCTCAAGCCGTCCGAGAAGGACCCGTCGGCGGCCGTCTGGATGGCCGAGCTCATGAAGGAGGCGGGACTGCCCGACGGCGTGCTGAACGTGGTGCACGGCGACAAGGTGGCGGTCGACGCCCTGCTGGAGCATCCGGTCGTGCGCTCGATCTCGTTCGTGGGCTCGACGCCGATCGCGCAGTACATCTACCAGACGGCCTCGTCGAACGGCAAGCGCGTGCAGGCCCTCGGCGGCGCCAAGAACCACATGCTCGTGCTGCCCGACGCCGACCTCGACCTCGCCGCCGATGCCGCCGTGAACGCGGGCTTCGGCTCGGCCGGCGAGCGCTGCATGGCGGTGTCCGTCGTGCTCGCGGTCGACTCGGTCGCCGACGAGCTCGTCGCGAAGGTGAGCGAGCGGATGTCGCGGCTCACGACCGGCGACGGCACGCGCGGCTGCGACATGGGCCCGCTCATCACGCGCGAGCACCGCGACAAGGTCGCCGGATACCTCGACGTCGCGGTCGACGACGGGGCGACGCTCGTCGTCGACGGACGCGACCCCGAGATCGACGGCGAGCCCGACGGGTTCTGGCTTGGACCGACCCTCATCGACCGGGTGCCGACGACCTCGGTCGCGTACCGCGACGAGATCTTCGGCCCGGTGCTCTCGATCGTGCGCGTCGAGGGGTACGAGCAGGGGCTCGAGATCATCAACGGGTCGCCGTACGGCAACGGCACGGCGATCTTCACGAACGACGGCGGGGCCGCGCGGCGCTTCCAGCGGGAGGTCACGGTCGGCATGGTCGGCATCAACGTGCCGATCCCGGTGCCCGTGGCGTACCACTCGTTCGGCGGCTGGAAGGACTCGCTCTTCGGCGACGCCAAGGCGTACGGCCCGAAGGGGTTCGACTTCTTCCTCCAGGAGAAGGCGATCACCTCGCGGTGGCTGGACCCGAGCCACGGCGGCCTGAACCTGGGCTTCCCGCAGCACGACTGAGCGTCGGTCGCGCGACCGAAATTCAGGCGTTCGCCCGCTGCTCAGGACGTTTCCCGCGGACCCGGCCTGAGCAGCGTGCGTTCGCCTGAGCTGCGTGCGGCCAGGCGGGTGCCGTCGGCCGTGGGCACGGCGCCGAGGCGGGTCAGCCCCGCGCGCTGCGACCGGCGAACGCGGCGACGCGTGCGGCCGCCTCGGGGGTGTCGAACGCCGCTCCGATCGTGCGGGCCTCGTCGTCGAGCGCGACCTGGAAGTCCCGCGTGAGCCCCGAGCGCACGAGGCGCTTGGCCTGCCCGTACGCGGCGGATGCCCCGGAGAGCCACACCTCGGCGATGGCACGCGCCCGCGTGGCGACCTCGTCGGGCGGCACGACCTCGGTCACGAGACCCCAGTCGAGCGCCTCGGCCGCGGTCAGCGTGCGCGAGGTGAGCGTGAGCTCGAGGGCGCGACGCGTGCCGACGGCCTCCGGCAGCAGCGTACTCACGCCGCAGTCGGGCGTCAGGCCGATGTCGGCGTACCGGCTCGCGAACGTCGCGCGGTCGGAGGCGACGATGAGGTCGGCGACGAGCATGAAGCCGAGGCCGCCGCCGGCGACCGGGCCCTGCACGGCGGCGACGATCGGCTTGGCGCTCTCGCGCAGCATCCGGTGGCCGTCGTGGATCATGTCGGCGAGCTCGGTGACGACCTGGCCGGCCGAGGCGCCCTCGCCGCCGAGCTCGGACATCGCCCGCACGTCGCCGCCCGCGCAGAACGCCCGCCCGTTGGCGTCGAAGAGCACCGCGCGGATGTCGTCGCTCGCCGCGATCTCGCCGGCGTAGCGGTGCCACAGCGCGATCGCGTCGGGGCCGACGGCGTTCAGGCGCTCGGGGCGGTTGAGGGTGAGGTGCGCGAGTCCGTCGCGCACGTCGAACAGGAGGGCGTCGTCGCTCATGGTTGGGGAGTCTAGCCCGGGCGGCTCAGGCCGCCCGGGTGAGTTGTCGATGTCCGACTACTGGCGGGCCATGGCGACGCGCAGGCGCTCGTCGGGATCGATGAAGTGGTCGTGGTCGTCGTCGCCGAGGTCGATCTGCACCCACTCGATACGTCCGGTGAAGCGGCTCGTGGCCGCCGTGTAGTCGGGGCTGACGGTCGTGCCGGACTCGTAGCCGATGTCGGTCGTCTCGTCGGCCGAGAAGACCATGGCCTGGGTCGCCTCGACCCGGCCGCTGCCGATCGCGGCGCCGTCGAGGTACAGCGTGATGCCGCCGCCCTTCGCCAGCCCGCCGCCGTCGTACGCGAACTCCATGCGCACCTGGTGGGTGCCGGAGGGCACGACCTCGTCCGCACGCGTCGTAAAGGAGGTGATCCCGAGCAGGTTGTACGAGAACACCGGGCGACCCTCGTGCAGGTACAGCGTCCAGCCGCCGAAGCGGCCGCCCTGTGCGATGAGCACGCCGTTGGCGCCACCCTCCGGCACGTCGACCTCGGCGGTGACCGACCAGGACTTGTTCTTGATGCTGACGACGCTGTTCTCGGAGAGACGGCCCATGCCGGGGAAGAACTGCTGCGACGTCCCGCGGACCAGCGTGGGCCGGCCGGCGAGCTCCGGGTTCAGGCGCTCGCCGCCTCGGTCGTCGATCGGCAGCACGTTGTACTTGACCGCCTCGATCAGCCACAGCCGCTGGAGCTCGTGCAGGCGCCCGGGCTGCTCGCCGGAGAGGTCGCGAGCCTGGCTGAAGTCGCCCGCGGCACCGTCGTAGAGCTCCCACACGTCGTCATCGAACGCGGCGAGCGTGCCGCCGACCATCTCCCACGGGGTGCGGTGCTTCGTCACCGCGCTCCAGCCCTTGTGGTAGATGCCCCGATTGCCGAACATCTCGAAGTACTGCAGGTCGTGGCGTTCCGCGGCATCCGCGTCGCCGAAGGAGTACAGCATCGAGGTGCCCTCCATGGGCGACTGCAGCACGCCGTTGACCATGGTGGGTTCCGGCAGTCCGGCGGCCTCGAGGATGGTCGGGGCGACGTCGATGCAGTGCGTGAACTGCGATCGCAGTCCGCCCGGCTCGCTGATGCCGTTCGGCCAGTGCACGATCGTGCCGTTGCGGGTTCCGCCCCAGTGCGAGGCGACCTGCTTGGTCCACTGGAACGGGGTGTCCATGGCCCAGGCCCAGCCGACGGCGTAGTGGTTGTACGAGGACTCCCCGCCCAGCTCGTCGAGCTTGGACATCATGAACTCGGGGGTCTCGAGCGCGGCCATGCCGTTGAAGTTGGCCATCTCGTTGAACGCGCCGTTGACGGTGCCCTCCGCGGATGCCCCGTTGTCGCCGATGATCACGTAGATGAGCGTGTCCTCCATGATGCCGAGGCCCTCGATGGCGTCGAGCACTCGGCCGACGTGGTGGTCGGTGTGCTCGAGGAAGCCGGCGTAGACTTCCATCTCGCGCTCCAGCACGGGCTTGAGCTCGGCGGGCATGTCCTCCCAGGCCGGGATCTCGGCGTGCCGCGGCGTGAGCTCCGCGTCGGCGGGGATGACGCCGAGCTCCTTCTGGCGCGCGAAGGTCTTCTCGCGCTGGGCGTCCCAGCCGTCGGCGAACTCGCCGGCATACCGGTCCGGCCATTCCTTCGGCACGTGATGCGGTGCGTGGGTCGCGCCCGGCGCGAAGTAGACGAAGAACGGCTTCTCGGGCGCGAGGGCCTTCTGCGTCCGGATCCAGCCGATCGCGTGATCGGCGAGGTCCTCGGTGAGGTGGTATCCCTCGGCCGGGGTCTTCGGCGGCTCGACCGGGGTGGTGCCCTCGTAGAGCGCCGGGTCCCATTGGTTGTTCTCGCCGCCGATGAAGCCGTAGAACGTCTCGAATCCGCCGCCCGCGGAGGGCCACGCGTCGAACGGGCCGATCGGGGAGCTCTGCCAGACGGGCACCTCATGGCACTTGCCGAACTGGGCGGTGGAATACCCGTTGAGCTTCAGGGTCATCGGCAGCGGGGCCTTGGTGTTCGGGCGCAGCGAGCTGTTGCCGGGAGCGGAGGTCGCGGTCTCGGTGATGCTCCCCATGCCGACGGAGTGGTGGTTGCGGCCCGTGAGCATCGCCTGTCGCGTCGGCGCGCAGAGCGCCGTGGTGTGGAAGCGGTTGTACTTCAGGCCGCCGGCGGCGAGCTTCTCGAAGTTCGGGGTGCGGCATGGCCCGCCGAAGGCGCTCGACGCGCCGAACCCGACGTCGTCGATCAGCACGACGAGGACGTTCGGTGCTCCCTCGGGCGGGAGCAGGGTCTCGATCGGCGGGTACGCCGTCTGGGGGTCCTTCGCGTCGTACGTGGTCAGGCCGGGTGCGGGCCGGTCGGGGATCGGCAGCATCGTGCGGGCGTGTCGATCCGGTCTCATGATCTCCCCCAGGGTCAGGCTCGGTGGTCGCCGTAGCGCGTCGCGCCCGGCGTGGCCACGGTAGCCAACTGCGCTGCGGCCCGAATCATCCGGATGGGGTGATGCGGGTGACCGGCGGCGCGAGGAGGGTGAGCCCGGATGCGAGACCGCATCGATCGAACCACGGAGCAGAGGACGGTTCAGATGGCCGAGCACGAATTGGACGACCTCGGACCGGTCGACTATCTCGTCATCGAGTTCCCGGCGGGTCACCAGACCTTCACGGGCGAGATCGCCGAGGAGATCGTCCGGCTGGTCGATGCGGGCACGATCCGGCTCATCGATGCGATCGTCCTGACGAAGGACGCGAACGGGGAGGTCGACGCGGTGGAGCTCTCCGACGCGGGCGACCTCGGCCCGCTCGTGCAGCTCGAGGCGGACCTCGCCGAACTGCTCGCTGCCGACGACGTCGTGAACCTGGCCTACGCCATGGAGCCGGGCAGCGTCGCCGGCGTCCTGGTCTACGAGAACGTCTGGGCCGGGCCGTTCGCGGCGGCCGCGCGGCGAGCGGGCGGGCAGCTCATCGCCAACGGGCGGATCCCGATCCAGGCCATCATCGCCTCGATCGAGGCCGATGAAGCCGATGCGGCCGAAGCCGCCGAGAAGACAGGAGTGTGACATGCCGTTGAGGCCTGCACGAATCGGACGCGTCGGCGTGGTCCGCGCACCAGTCGCCAAGGCCGCGGTGGTGTCCGCCGCGGTTCGACCCGGCCCCGCCCCGGTGGCGAAGGCCGCCGTGGTCGGCGCCGCCATCACTCCGGGGCGCCGCCGCCGGATCTAGGCCCGCCTCCGGGCTGGTTCGAAGCGAGGACGTTCGGCGGGAACCGTCGCGCGAGGCCGGAGGGTGAATGGGCACCGAGACGTTCGACATCCTCGTGCGCGGGGAGCTCGGACCCATGATCACCGACGAACTGGTCGGCTTCGAGGTCGTCGCGAGCGGGCCGGGGTCGACCAGGCTCCGTGGCGAGGTGCCCGATCAGGCGCGCCTCATGGGGCTGCTCGACCTGCTCCGCGGACTGAACGTCGAGATCGAGGCCGTCACGCACGTACCGGATCCGACCGGCTGAGCGGGAGCAGGCCCAGCTCGCGGGCCCTGGCGACCGCCGCGCTCCGCCCGCTCACCTCGAGCTTGCGGTAGATGTGCGCCGTGTGGGTCTTCATCGTGTTGACCGAGACGAAGCACATCCGCGCGAGTTCGGCCGTGGTTGAGTGGTCGGGCAGGAACGCGAGGATCTCGAGCTCGCGTTCGGTGAGCGGGTCCGTGAGCCCGTGGTTGGCCTCGTTCCTCACCCCGGCCCCGGTCGCGCCGGCCGGATCGGCCGTGCCGCGTGCGTGAAGCACCTGTTCGGCGAACCCGGCGTGACCTTTCGCGTGCTCCTGCACGAGATCGAGCACGACGGGGTCGGATTCGAGGAACAGTGCGACGAGCCCGTGCGGCTCCGCCTGGCCGAGCGCGGCCCCGACGAGGTCGAGCGCGGACGGCCGCGCACCCTCGAGCGCCGCGATCCACCCGCGGAGGACGAGTCGATGCGCCTCCCCGCGCGGCCGCTCGCCGCGGAACCGCTCTGCGGGGTCCGAGAGCAGCAGCTTCGCGGCGTCCGGTCGCCCTGCCGCGAGGGCCGCGGCCGCCGCCTCCAGCACCACGGATGGCGCCACGCGGAGCGTGCCGCGCTCGACCTCGTGGAGGCGCAGCGCCGACTCGGCGCGCCCGCTTCGGCGCAGCGCGCTCATGCGGGCGGCGACGATGCGGCCGCGGACCGCCGGAGCCGGCGCCGAGGCGGCGTCGGTCGAGGAGAGGTCCGTGAGTTCGAGGGCGTCGTCGAACCGCCCCTCCAGCCCGGCGAGATGGGCCGCCACGAGGCGCGCGATCCAGGACATCTGGGTGCGGCCGTTCCCCTCTGCGCTGATGACGCCGTACTCGAGGGGAGGGCCGGCGACATCCGATCGCCCTCGTTCGTAGGCGGTCATCGCCTGGGCGAGGTGCGCATCGGCGATGATCGGATGCGACAGGAGCGAGGTGGCACGGGCGCATCCGATCGCCTCGACCGCGAGCAGTTCCGCCTCGACGGTGCGGCCCGACCAGGCATGCAGCAGCGCCAGCGATCCGAGCATGCCCACCCGGAACGGCGGATAGCTCATGCCGTCGGTGGCGAGCGCGCGGTCCATCCAGGCCTCGGCCTCGGCGAGGTCGCCGAGCAGGAACTGCGAGCGCCCCCCGGAGCCGGTCGCGAGGGTCCGCATGAGCGCGGGCGTCGTGAGCCGCATCAGGTCGGGAAGGACGATCCCCGGCTCGGCGTCGAGCCCGGCGAGCGCGCGTTCCGCGGCCCGGAGCGTCGACTCGGGTCGCGCACTCCACTGCGCCGTCGCGGAGATCCACGCGTCGGCGGTCACCCGCTCGCCGCTCGTCGCGTTCGGGTGCCTGGCCACCCGGTCGAGCGCATCGACCGCTCGGACGGTCTCGCCCGCCATGCCGACGAGGATGCCGAGCTCCAGCTGCACGTCGAGCCGTCCGGCCCGCACGTGCTCGGGAACGCTCGTGATCCAGCGGATCACCGTGCGCATCTCGCCGCGCTCGAAGATGTCGCTGCCGCGCGTCATGATCGCGTCGAGCGCGCGATCCCAGTCGGCCGCGCGCAGGAGGTACTCGATCGCCGGCGTCAGCTCGCCGCGTGCGAGGTGGAAATCGGCGGCGCGGCCGAGCAGCCTCCGCTTCTCAGCCGGATCCTCGGAGCGGAGCCGGTAGCGGAGGAGGTCACGGAACAGGTGGTGGAATCGGAAGCTGGTGCGCTGCGGGTCGATCGCGACGAGGAACAGCGATTCGTGCTCGAGCCGCTCGAAGACCTGCCGGGCGTCGCTGCGTTCGAGCACGTGGTCGACGAGCTCAGCCGTCATCACGTCGAGGGGCGCCATTCGGAGCAGCAGCATCCGGCCCCGTTCGGGGAGTGCGTCGAGGACCTCCTCGGCGAGGTACTCGGCGATGAGCCGTTCGCTCCCGCTGAGCTCGGCGACGAACTCGGCGGGCGACTCCTGGAACTTCAGGGTGAGGGCGGCCAGTTGCAGGCCCGCCGCCCACCCCTCGGTCCGCGTGACGATCGTGTCGACCAGGTCGGACTCGAACTCGCGCCCCGTGATCTTGGCGAGGAGGGTCGCGGATTCCGCGCGAGTCATGGTCAGGTCGGCCTGACGGAGCTCGAGGATGCGGTGGCGCAGCCGGAGGCGGCTCCAGGCGATCGGTGGATCGGCCCGTGTCGAGATCACGAGATGCACCTGCGGGGGAAGCACCGCGGCGAGTCGGCCGAGGTCTGCCATGAGCGCCCCGTTGGAGAGGTGATGCAGGTCGTCGAGGACGATGACGCTCTCGGGGAAGGCCGCGAACGCGGTCCCGAGCCGTTCGAGCAGCGGGCCGCCGAGGCCGCCCCCGCCGAGCGCGGACATGTGCGCCAGCCCGGCGACCTCGGGCCTGATCGAGGAGAGCGCCATGAGGAGACGCCGTGAGAACCGCATCGGGTCGTCGTCCTCGGGCTCGACGTCGATCCACGCCATCGGCAGGTCGGGGACCGTGTCGGCCCATTGCTGGAGGAGCACGGTCTTCCCGGCGCCGGCCTGGGCGACGATCATCGTGAGCGGGTATCCGAGCACCTCGGCGAGCCGTCCGACCAGGGCTGGCCGGTCGACGAGGACCTCCGATGACACGTGTTCGACCATGCACGACCAACCTGCCGGTCGGGACCGCTCGCCCCCCAGTCAGGCGAGTGCCGATCGGCTCCCGGCCAGTATGGCACCGGGATGCCGCGGCGCTCCGGGGTGCAGACCCCCCGATCGGGGGGCATGGCAGGGCCCGATTCCGCCCCGCCGGCGGACTCGGCGGGGCGGGCCCCCGGCCGGGGCCTCCCGGAGTCATCCGTTCGGGGTGATGCGGTGCGGACCGCGAGGTCAGTACCTTCGTGCCAGCGGGCGTGATGGGCACGACCCGGTCGAGAGGATCATCGTGAACGTCTGGGATTTCTTCGTCTGGCTCTTCTGGTTCTACATCGTCGTCACGTGCATCTGGATCTTCATCACGGTGTTCATCGACATCTTCCGTGACCCGACCCTCAACGGGTGGGCGAAGGCGCTGTGGGTGATCTTCCTCGTCTTCCTGCCCTTCCTGGCCGCGCTGATCTACCTCATCGCCCGCGGGCGCAGCATGACCGAGCGGCGGGTCGCCGAGGTGCAGGCGACGAGGGCGCAGAACGACGACTACATCAGGTCGGTCGCGACCTCGCCCGCTTCGGCGGCATCCGAGATCGAGTCCGGCAAGCGCCTCCTCGACTCCGGCGCCATCACCGCCGCGGAGTTCGAGACGCTGAAGGCGAAGGCGCTGGCCAACGCCTGATCGCCTCGGATGGGCGGTGGCATCCGGAGGGCGGATGTCGCCGCCCATCGTCGTGCCCGAGTCAGGACCGCTCGGCGGAGTCCTCCGGGGTGTGCGCGGCCGAGCTGCCGCGTGACGGATGGTCGTGCGCCTGCTCGAGGCGTGCCGCCCGCGTCGTGAGCACGTCGAGCACCGTGCGTACCGCCAGGCGCTCGGCGACGTCGGGCCGGACGAGGGCGACGATCTGACGCGCCGACGCCACGCCGCGGATCGGCTTCAGCACGACGTCGGCCGGAACCGTGCCGGAGGTGAACCGGGGCACGAAGGCGACGCCCTGGCCGGCCGCGATGAACGCCTCGATGATGCGCATGTCGCTGAACCGCTGCGCGACGTGCACCCGCTTGCCGCCCTGCTGCTCGATGACGTGCAGGATGCGCTCGAACGGGAAGCCGGGCGGCACGCCGAGCCAGGTCTCGTCGACGAGGTCGGCGCTCGTCACGCTCGAGCGGCCCGCCAGCCGATGGCCGATCGGCACGCCCACGTCGAGCGGCTCGGTGAGCAGCGGCACGACGGTCAGGCCGCGGCCACCCCAGGGCAGCACGCCCGGCATGGTGTGCGCGAGCACGATGTCGTACTCGGAGGTCAGGTCGGCGAACCCCGCGAGGTCGGGGTCGAGGTCGGTGCAGTGCACGACGAGCCCGGCGACCTGGGAGAGGTCGGCGAGGACGCCGGGGAGCAGGGCCGCGCCCACGGTCGGAAAGGTGGCGAGGGAGACCTCGCCGCTCGGGTGATTGCGGAACTGGTCCCAGAGGGCGTTCGCCCGCTCGAGGGCGATGGCCACCTCGGTCGCACTGCGGGCCAGGGCGTGGCCCGCGCTCGTGAGGACGAGGCCGCGGCCGCTGCGCTCGGTGAGGGGCATGCCGGCCTCGCGTTCGAGCACCTTCAACTGCTGGGAGACGGCCGAGGGCGTGCGACCGGTGGCCTCCGCGACGGCCGTGACGCTGCCGCGTTCGGAGAGTTCGCGCAGGAGGTCGAGCCGGTTCACGTCCATGTAGCCAGCCTACACAGTGAGTGTAGTTTTGTGAGCTTGTGCTGAATGGTTTTGGAGAGGATCATAGAGGTGTCGAAGGCATGCAATGGCGCATCACCCGTTCGGTCCCCGCCAACCATCTTTCGTGAAGGAGCCATCATGGCCACGCTCATCTTCGTTCTCGCAGCCTCCGTCGCCGGTCTCGTCGGCACGATCGTGCTCACCGCCCGCGACGGCTACCGCCGCCAGCCGCGGCAGACCTTCGCGCGCACCTTCTAGTCGCGCGAATCACCCGGCATCGCCGGGATCAAGGGCCGCCCGTGGAGAGGGACACTCCGTCGGGCGGCCCTTCATCGTCTCCGGGCGCCGTTCGCCGTTCGCCGTCCCCGGCGTGTTCGACCTTCCCGCCCGTCGGCCCGTTCGCTACCGTGAGCCCCGTACGCGACACGAGGGGGATCGATGGCGCACGTGGTGGCGACCGGGGCCGGCAAGGCCATGATGGAGCGGCGGAACGACCCGACGCACGAATACATCCTGAGACTCACGGGCAAGGAGCGCCCGCGCGTGCTCTTCGTGGGCACGGCGACCGGCGATGACCCCGCGTACGTCGTCAGCTTCTACGCGACCTACGACTCCGATCGGTGCGCGCCGCACCACCTCCCGCTCTTCCATCGCTCGGTCGACGACCTCGCCGGCTTCGTGAGGGGCTTCGACGTGATCCACGTCGGCGGAGGCAACACCGCGAACATGCTCGATGTCTGGAAGCGCCAGGGCCTCGACGAGATCATGCGCGAGATGTGGGAGGACCCGGCGTCGAACACGGTGTTCACGGGCGGCAGCGCCGGCGGCATCTGCTGGTTCGAGGGCGGCACCACCGACAGCTACGGTCCCACCCTGCAGGTACTGCCCGAGGGGCTCGGGTTCCTGCACGGGAGCTTCTGCCCCCACTACGACGCCGAGGACCAGCGCCGGCCGCTCTTCCACGCATCGCTGCTCAGCGGCGAGCTCTCGACCGGCTACGCGGTGGGCAACCTGCAGTCCCTGCACTTCGAGGGCTCCGAGTTCATCACGGCCGTCAGTCCGGTGGAGGACTCGCTCGCGCTGCGCGTCGAGGCGGTCGACGGCCGCATCGTCGAGACCCCGCTCCCGGTGCAGGTGCTCGCGGCGACCGGCTCCATCACGAGGGGTCCCTCCTCGTGAACGACAACGTCTGGATCCTCGTCGCGGAGCTCATCGTCGTCATCCTGGCGATCTACATGGGCACCCGCACGAGCGGGATCGGCCTCGGCGTCTGGGGGCTCGTCGGCGTCGCCGTGCTCGTGTTCGTCTTCGGCGAGGCGCCGGGCAGCGCCCCGGTCGACGCCGTCTTCATCGTCATCACCGTCATCACCGCGGCATCCGTCATGCAGGCGGCGGGCGGCATCGACTGGATGGTCTCCGTCGCGGCGAAGGTGATCAAGCGTCGACCGAAGTCGGTCGTGTTCCTCGCGCCGGCCATGTCCTTCCTGTTCACGGTGGGCGCCGGCACCGGCAACATCTTCTATCCGCTGCTGCCCGTCATCTACGACGTCTCCTACCAGCAGAGGATCCGGCCGGAGCGCGCGCTGTCGGTCTCGGCCGTGGCCTCGCAGGTCGGCATCCTCTGCAGCCCGGTCTCGGCGGCGACCGCTTCGATGGTGGTGCTGCTCGCGCCGGAGGGCATCGACCTCGGCACGCTCCTGCTGATCATGTGGCCCGCCTCGATCGCCGGCCTCCTCGTCGCCGCGCTCGTCATGGTGCGCCACGGCAAGGACCTCGAGGACGACCCCGAATTCCAGCGGCGCCTCGCCGAGCACCTCGTGAAGCCCGCAGTCGTCGTCGACGGCGACACGAAGCTGCCCCGCAGTGCCGTGCTCTCCGCCTCGATCTTCCTCGCGGGCGTCGGCGTCATCGTGCTCTTCGGCCTCTTCGACGGCATCCGACCCGTCATCGGCACGGATGACGCGGGCGACCCCGTGCGCGTCAGCATCACCGTCATCATCGAGGTCGTCATGGGCGTCATCGCGGCGCTCATCTTCGTGACCTGCAAGGTCAAGGCGGCGGATGTCCCGAAGCAGTCGACCTTCCCGGCGGGCATGGTCGGGGCCATCGCGCTGTTCGGCATCGCGTGGCTCGCGAACACCTTCGTCGCCGCGAACAACCAGCTCATCGTGGACGGACTCGGGTCGCTGGTGTCGGGCTCGTCGGCGTTCCTCGGTGCGCTGCTCTTCGCGCTCGCCCTGTTCCTCGTCGCGATGCTCACGACGAGCCAGTCGAGTGCGACGAACGCCATCGTGCCGATCGGCATCACGATCGGGCTGCCCGCATCCCTGCTCGTCGGGCTCTGGCCCGCAGCGATGGGCATCTACACGCTGCCCGCCAACGGCAGCCAGGTCGCGACGGTCGCGTTCGACCAGACCGGGACGACGAAGATGGGCCGGTTCGTGTTCGACCACTCGTTCCAGTTGCCGAACCTCGTCTACATCGTCGTCGCGATCGCGGTCGGATGCCTCCTCTCCCTGGTCGTCGTGGCGTGAGCCCCATGGTGTTCGAAGACAGCGCAGCACTCCGCCGCTTCCTGCTCGGGCTCGCCGAGGGCATGAACGCGGCGGGCGAGCCCGTGAGCGGCATCCACGAGACGATGGTCACCGTCGCGCACGCGTACGGTCGCGAGGACACCGACTTCGTGCTGCTGCCGACCGTGATCCTCGTCGAGACGGGGCGCGGCGAGGAGGGCCGGGTCGCGATCCGGTCCGCCGTGAACGCGTCGTTCCGCTTCGACCAGATCGCCGCGCTGTACCCGCTCGTCGAGGAGGCCAAGCGGGGCGCGGTCGACCCGGCCGAGGGCATCCGCCGGCTCAACGAGATCGGCGCGATGCAGCCCGCGCACCGATGGCTCCTCCGGACGTTCGGTCATGCGGTGCTGACGACGGGGCTGGCTCTCCTCCTCGCGCCCACTTGGCAGGGCGCGCTCGTCGCGTTCTGCCTCGGCGCGTTCATCGGGCTCGCGAAGCTCGTGCGCTCGCCGACGCTGCAGATCGTCTTCCCGATCTTCGCGGCATTCGTCTGCGCGCTCGCGGTCTTCCTCCTCGCGCCGTACATCGAGATCGGCGACCCGCTCACCCTGCTCATCGCGCCGCTGGTCACCTTCCTCCCCGGCGGCGCGCTCACGACGGCGACCGTGGAGCTCGCCTCCGGCCAGATGATCTCCGGCGCATCGAGGCTCGTGTTCGGCCTCGTGCAGCTCGCACTCCTCTCCTTCGGGATCCTCGCCGCCGGCACGGTCGTCGGCGTGGAGAGCTCGGAGTACACGGCGCTCGAGGTGACGGCACCGTTCCCGTGGTGGACGGCGATGGTCGGCGTCCTGCTCTTCGCGGTCGGCAACTACCTGCACTTCTCGGCTCCCGCCTCGACGTTCGGGTGGGTGCTCCTCGCGCTCGTCGTCGCCTACACCGGCCAGCAGCTCGGCACGGTGCTCATCGGCGCGTCGATCAGCGGGTTCATCGGTGCCCTCGCGATGACGCCCGTCGTGCTGTGGATCGGGACCCTGCGCCATGGCGTGCCGTCGCAGCTGACCTTCCTCCCGGCCTTCTGGCTGCTCGTGCCCGGTGCCGCCGGCCTCGTCGGGCTCACCGAGGCGGTCGGTGCGAGCCAGGGCATGGACGACTTCACCGCCGCGCTGACGTCGGTCATGTCGATCGCCCTCGGCGTGCTCATCGGCACGGCGCTCTACCGGTTCGCGCACCACGGCGCGGAGGAGCTCGCCCAGTTCCACATCGAGGTCCCGGCGGCGCTCGTGGCGACGGAGCAGCCGCCGTTCTGGGCGCGCATGCTGCCGGGCACGCCGCGCTCGTTCTGGGGTGGACGTCGCGTGCCGGAGGCACCGGATGCCGCGCCCGACGCCCGTCCGCCCGGTCGCCGTTGAGAATCCGGACCTTCCTCTCAGGCGTCTGCGTCGTAGAGTGTTCGGGTGACGCTCCCAGACCCCCATAGCGAAGACGTCCGTCAGCAGCTCATCGACTTCATCTCGGCCGATGCGGTGTTCCACGGCGACTTCACGCTCACCAGCGGCAAGAAGGCCACCTATTACGTGGATCTGCGCAAGGTGAGCCTCGACCACCGCGTGGCCCCGCTCATCGGCCAGGTGATGATCGACCTCATCTCCGACCTGCCCGACATCGCGGCGGTGGGCGGCCTGACCATGGGCGCGGACCCCATCGCATCGGCGATCCTGCACCAGGGCGCCGCCCGCGGGCTCGCCTACGACGCGTTCGTCGTGCGCAAGGAGCCGAAGGACCACGGCCGCGGCAAGCAGGTCGAAGGACCCGACCTCGCGGGCAAGCGCGTGGTCGTGCTCGAGGACACGTCGACCACGGGCGGTTCTCCGCTGAAGGCGATCGAGGCGCTCCGCAAGGTCGGCGCCGAGGTCGTGGCCGTCGCGGTGGTCGTCGACCGCGCGACCGGTGCTCGCGAGGTCATCGAGGCTGCGGGCGTGCAGTACCTCGCGGCGATCGACCTGGACGACCTGGGCCTGGCCGGATGACGGCGGATCGACTGGGCGGCAACGACGCCGACTGGCTGTTGGCGCAGCTCGCCGCAGGGGGTTCCCCTGCGCCGTCGCAGCCCTCGCAGACACCGGTGCCACGGGCCCAGCCGATGCCGTCCGACCAGCCGCAGTACGCGAACCCGCAGTCGAGCACCCAAGCCTCGCAAGGCCGGCGCGCCGCCCGGAGCGAGGAGTCGCTCGACTGGTTCTCCCTCGCGGAGCCCCCGGCGCAGGAGACCGCGACGAGGGCGCTCCCGGTCGTGGGCGACGCCCTTCCGCCGCGGCAGTCCCCTCCCGCGTCGACCGCGGCCCCGGCGGCACAGTCCTGGGAGCAGACCGCGACGCGGGCACTGCCGGTCGTCCCGCCGACCGCCCAGCCGTGGGAGCGCACCGAGGCACGCTCCATCCCCGTGGTCCAGGCACCTGCCTCACCCTCGGGGCCGGCGTTCGCTCCGCCCGGCGCGTACGTTCCGCCCGCCGCGGCGCATGCGCCGCTGAGCGTCGAGCCGCCCGTCGGTCGCTCGCAGGCACCGATCGTGGGCCACGAACCCGACCGCCGCGGCATCCCGGGCCCGGCCACGCCGACCGCGTCGTTCGCCCTGACCTGGGGCGACGCCCCGGCCCAGCCCGAACCGAGCGCTGAGGATGCGCTTCGCGACGCCTTCCGCCGCCTGTCGCAGCCCGACTCGGCGCAGCAGGCCGCGCCCGTCGCTCCAGCCCAGCCCGCGGCTACGCCGGCCGCCGCTGCCCCGGCCGCCGCTGCCCCTGCCGCCCCGGTCCCGTCTCCCGCGCCGGTCGCGCCCGAGGCCGATCCCTTCGCCGACTTCGCGCTGCCTCCCGTCGCGCGCAATTCCTTCACCCCGGCATCCGGAACGCCGCGTGCCGCGACGACCGACTTCGGTGCCGACCTGTGGTCCGCGCTCCAGGAACCCGACCCCGTCCCGATTCCCACGCAGGAGTTGACGCGCCGCGAGCGCCTGGCCCTCGAACAGCAGACCTCGGGGCCCGAGGCGGGCCAGGAGGGCGGCGATGCCGCCGCGTTCACGGCGATGCCCCCTGCCGCTCCTCAGGGCACCCCGCCTGCGCAGTCGCCGTTCGCATCCCCGTCGCCGTGGAACTCAGGGGCGGAGACTGCCCCGACCGCGGACGCGCGTACGCCTGCCGTACCATCCGCCGACCCGATCTGGCAGACGCCGGCACTGCAGATGCCGGCACCGCAGGTGCCGCCCGCCGCCGAAGCCCCGCGCACGCCGTTCCCCGCGTTCGCCGCGGCATCCGCCCCTCCCGCTCCCGTCGACCAGCGCGTCGAGCCGGTCGACGACCTCCTCGCGGCGCTCGGAGGCGCGCAGGCGCCGGGTCCGGCCCGGCCCCGACGCGACGAACCGGCCGGCGGCCCCGAGGGCCAGTTGTTCGGTCGCCCCTACGACACCCCGAGCCCGCAGACCAGTCGCTTCGCCTCGTTCGCCGCCGACACGGCACTCGGCCAGACGGCGGCACCCTCGCGGCAGCCCGCCGCCCCGAGCTTCGCTCCCGCCCAAGGCCCGGCGTCGGCGTCGACCGCGTTCGCGGCACCGGTCGGGATGCCCGAGGCGGCCGCCCCGCTCGCCCCGACCCCGGTACCGCAGGGCGCCTCCGACGGGCTCGCGGACCTGGGACTCTCGTTCGGTGAGCCCGAGCACGAGCCCGAAGTCACCCGCGATCGCTTCGCGAGTCCCGTCGACGACGAGTCACGGGACGTTCCGCAGTACGTGCACGCGGCGCGCGCCTGGTCGGCGGTTCCCGCCGAGGACGCCTCGCTCGAGGCCGAGGAGCCCGAAGCCGAGGACCTCGGCTACCAGTGGGGGCTGATGCCCGACCCGATGGCCGAGGACCCGCGCGCCGACGCTCCCGCCGGGTCGATGCTGGTCGCACTCGCGGCGGCGGCCCAGGCGCCCGCGACCGGCGGGCTCGCCGATGCCGATCTCGTCCCGTCCGATGACGGGGCTGAGCTCGACCCGTTCGCCGGGTTCGAGTCCGACGAACCGTCCGCGCAGACGGCGCTGCTGCGGACCGCGCCGCCGGCCGACGAAGTCGCCTCCGACCCGTTCGCCGATGCGGCGCCGACGCGCCAGTTCCCTCAGCCGGCCACGGAGCGGATGCCCCGCACGCCGGCCGCCTGGTCCCCGGCGGTCGCTCCCGAGGAACCCGACCTCGACGATCCGTTCGCCTCGCTCTTCACGCCGACCGGACCGGTCGCGGTGACGCCGATCGGTGCCGGCGCGGCGTTCCCCGGACCCGTCCGTGGCGGCGCGGGCGCCGGGGCCGCAGCGGCCGGCGGGTACGGCGCAGGTGCGTACAGCGCTGGTGCGTACGGCGCTGGCGCAGGTGCCGGCGTCGCGTTCAGCGCGTCATCCGGTGCATCGACGACCGGCAGCGGCCGCGCGGGCGGCACCGGGAACAACGGCGGTTCGGGCGGCGGCGGCAACGGCGGTTCGGGCGGCGGCGGCAACGGACGCGGTCCCGGTGGGTCGGGCGGATCGGGCAAGGGCGGCTCCGGCGGCTCTGGTTCCGACCGCCGCCCCGTGAAGACCCTCATCTGGATCGCCGGCGGCCTCGTCGCGGTGCTCGTGCTCGTCGGGCTGTTCTTCCTCGGGTCCCAGCTCATGGGCGGCGGCTCCTCCGGTGGCACGGCGAACCTGTCCGCCAGTGAGAGCGAGACGGCCGAAGAGACGCCGAGCGTCGCCCCGACCGCGCCCCAGCCGATGGGCGTCCACGCATGGAACACCCTCTTCGGCGGCGAGTGCGTCGATCCCTTCACGTCAGCCTGGGACCAGGAGTACACGGTCGTCGACTGCGGCGTGGCGCACGCCGCCCAGCTCGTCTACCGCGGCACGCTTCCCGGCGACGAGGCTGCGCCGTATCCGGGCGAGTCCGAGCTCGCGACGCAGATCGGAACGCTCTGCACGGCTGCCGGCATCGTCGACGTCGCGGCGGCCGGGGGCATCCCCGACCTGCAGGTGCAGGGCAGCTACCCGGCGGACGAGGCCCAGTGGGCCGAGGGCGAGCGCACCTACTACTGCTTCGTCAACCGCGCGGGCGGCGAGCCGCTGACCGGCTCGCTCGCGGGTCCAGGCCCGGCCGCGTGATGCGTCGCGCACGCGGCATCCGCTCGCTCCAGAGCCCTGCGGATGCCGCGCGCATCGCGCTTCCCGTGGCATCCGTCGCCGAGGCGGCACGTTCGTGAGCATCCCGGTCATCGTCGACTGCGATCCGGGCCACGACGACGCGGTCGCACTGTGGCTCGCGGCGGGGCATCCGGCGCTCGACCTGCTCGCGGTGACCACGGTCGGCGGCAACGTGCCGCTCGAGCACACGAGCCGCAACGCGCGCATCGTGCTCTCCGTCGCCGGCGTTGAGGGCGTGCCGGTCGCCGCCGGGGCAGCAGGGCCGCTGGCGCGGGAGCTCGTCACGGCCGAGTGGATCCACGGGGCGAACGGCCTCGGCGGCCCCGAGCTGCCCGAGCCCACGATCCCGCTCGATCCGCGGCCGGCGGCCGAGCTGATGGCCGACACCCTCGAGGCCTCCGCCGAGCCCGTCGCGATCATCGCCACCGGCCCCATCACCAACGTCGCGGTCCTGCTACGCGACCGGCCCGACCTCGCTCCGCGCATCCGCGAGATCGTCTGGATGGGCGGCTCGACCGAGCGCGGCAACGCGACCCCGTACGCCGAGTTCAACGCGCTCGTGGACCCCGAGGCGCTCGCCCTCGTGCTCTCGAGCGGCATCCGGTTCACGATGGTCGGGCTGAACGTCACCCACCTCGCGCTCGTCACGCCCTCGGTGCGCGCCGGACTCGCCGCCGCCGGAACCCGCACGGCCGCGTTCGGCGACGAACTGCTCGACTTCTTCTGCCGGACGAACGCCGAGGTGTTCGGCATGCCCGACGGGCCGCTGCACGACCCCGTGGCCGTCGCCGTGCTCGCGGACCCCGGTTGCGTCCGGCTGCGGCGCACGCGCCTCGACGTCGAGCTCGCCGGCACCGAGACGCTCGGGGCCACGAGCGTCGACTTCGACGGCATGCTCGGCCGCGAGCCCAACGCGTGGGTCGCCGTCGACCTCGACGTCGAGCGCTTCTGGGCGGGCGTCGTCGACGCCGTCTCGCGCCTCGCCTGAGCCGCTAGCCTCGACTCGTGGCACGCGCGGGCATCTACGTCGAGACGACGATCGCCGCAAGCCTCGATCGCGTCTGGCACCTGAGCCAGGACCCGACGGAGCATGCCAGGTGGGACCTCCGTTTCACGGCGATCGTGGCCGACCCGCCCTCGGAGGACGGCGTGCAGCGCTTCACCTACACGCGCGGCGTGCCCTTCCATACGGTGCACGGGGTCGGGGCGAGTCTCGGTGAGAGCGGCCGCCCCGACGGCACGCGCACCTCGGCGCTGCGGTTCTCGACCGACGACCCCATGTCGCCCATCCGCGCGGGGCGCGGGTACTGGCGTTACCTGCCGGATGTCACGCGCACGCGCTTCATCACGGGGTACGACTATGACCCGGGCTGGGGGCCGCTCGACATGCTCGTCCGCCCGGTACTCGGCTGGGCGACGGCATGGAGCTTCGACCGGCTGCGGATCTGGATCGAGCGGGGCGAGGCGCCGGAGCGGTGGCCCCTGCGGAGCGTCCTGTGGTTCTGGCGAGCCGACCGGCCGCGTGCTGCCCGCTGTCGTCGTGCTCCCGAGGGCGGTCGGCGACGCGCCGACCACCTCGTCGCTGCCCCGCGCATGCTCGCGACGCTGCCCGAGCCGGGAGCTGATTCATGACCTCGATCTTCGCCCGCGCCATGGGCGAGGACTTCTTGCGCCTGCATCCGATGCTGCAGCGCAGGTTCGGCGTCGGGATGGACGCCGGTGAGACGTGCATCGGCCGCGGCGTGATGACCGAGGTGCGACGCGGGCCGTGGTGGACCGTCCCCTTTCTGCAGGTGGGGCGTCTGCGCAACATCCTGGTGCCCGACGTCGGCACGGACGTGCCGTTCAGCATCGAGAACCATCCGTACATCGATCCCTTCGGTCGCGAGACGGTGACCTTCGTGCGGGAGTACGAGATCCGGGGCAGGCGCCGCCGTTTCGACGCCACGATGATCCTCGCCGACGGGAGGATCGTCGACTACCTCGGCACCCACCAGCACCTCGCCGTCGACCTCGACGTCGCCGTCGACGCGCGGGGCGGCTTGGTTCTCCGATCCGAGGCGCAGCGCTTCTACGAGGGCCCGGTCGCGTTCCGCTTCCCGATGCTCTTCAGCGGGCGCGCCCTGCTCCGTGAGCAGTACGACGAGGAGCTCGGGGCGTTCCGCGTCGAGCTCGAGGTGCACAACGACCGCTTCGGCTTCCTCTTCGGCTACCGCGGGACCTTCACCTGCGAATGGTTCCCGACGGTCGAGGTTCCCGACCGGGTCAAGCCCGTACGCCAAGAGGCGCGTGCCTGAGCCGCTAGCCCAGCTCGTCCCCGGGTTCCCGCTCGCGACCGCGGCTCCGCCGAGCCAGCAGGGCTCGCGCGACGAGGCCGACGGCGGCCACGACCACGGCGACGATGAGCGGCGGGAACACGAGTTCGGGGATGGTTGACGCCGCCGTGAACACGCCGATGCCGTAGTCGAGCATCTCGTCGAGCCGCCGGGCCAGCACGCGACTTCCGACGGCGGCGCTGACGGCGGTCGCGAGCGCGGGGGCGATCCAGAGCACGACGAGGCTCGCGATCGCGGCGATGACGCGTCCCGCCGTGCCGAGGCCGCACCACGCGATCGACGCGCCGACCAGGATCGCCGGCGTCCACCGCAGGACCGCCGAGATCCACGCCGTGTCGTACGTGATGACCGAGCCGATGGGGTGCAGCAGGGTGCCCAGCCAGAAGCCGACGGCGATCGCGCCGAAGCTCAGGCCGATGAGTGCTCCCGCGCGCGGCGCCCTGGCGACCAGCCAGAACATCAGCAGGCCGATGAGCATCGAGAAGACGCTGAGCGCGACGAGGCCGGTGAGGTAGAGCGCGGATTCGGCGCCACCCCTCAGCCCGCCGTTCACGGTGACGGCGGTCTGCAGGACGGCAACGCCCTGCGTCGCGAGCAGCCCGACGACCAGCCCGGCGAAGCCGAGTCGCGGCATCCGAGGACGCAGGATGCGCGCGAGCAGGCCGGCCACCACGGAACCGGTGACGATGAGGCCGACGATGGAGGTCAGGGCGTACTGGCTGAACGGCAGCAGGACGAGGGGCATGCGGTCGGGCATCGTCTCGAACGCCCAGAGGTTCTGCAGCGGCAGGCGCATGCCGGCGACGAGCCACGGGAGCAGGCCGACCACGGCGGCGCCGAGCCCGACGAGCACGCCGGCCCATGCGGGCAGCGTCCGCACGGCAGGGGCGGAATCCGGCTGCTCCTCCACGAGGGCTGGCCGCGCGGGACCATGCGCCCCCGGATCGCGCCCGGGCTCCGTCTGCGGCTCGGACCGGTCTCCGGCGTCCGTCATGGCTCGACCTCTGCATCCATCGGTGGATCTCCTGCTCCGGCCGGGTGAGGGCCGGCGTCCGAGTCAGGCTACGCGATGCGGACGACGTTCCCGGAGGAACCGGTGGATGGCGGCATCCGCCGACGGGGGGGTTACCGTGGACGGAGGAGGTGGCCGCGATGGACTGGACGTTCTGGGTGGGCGGTGCCGCGATCCTCGCCCTCTGGATCGGCACGCAGTGGGCCTTCTCGAATCGTCGGCACTCCGAGCAGACCCGGCATCGGGACCCGGAATCGGCCGACGCGATGATCGACGTCGACCGCGGCCGGTCGCAGTCCGATGTCTGGCGGGGCCTCTAAGGGCGCCTCGGGTCATGCCCGCCCGTCCTGCGCAGTCCTGATCGCGACCGCGAGGCGCGCCACGGCCTCGTCGACGAGCGCGTCCGAGAGATTGCCGTAGCCGAGCACCAGCGCCTCGCCGACGCCCGCGCCCACCGCGCTCGCCGCGGTCGCGCGATACCGGGCGAGGTCCGAGACGGCGACCTCGAGTCCGGATGCCGCGTGCCGGACATCCCGCGCCGTGACGCCGGGCGGCAGCCCGAGCATCGCGTGCATGCCGGCGGCGATGCCGGTCACCGGGAGGCCCGGGAGTTCGCGTGCCAGCGCGTCCAGCAGCGCGGCGCGACGTCGACGGAACCGCCCGCGCGCCGACCGGAGGTGCCGTTCGAGGTCGCCCGCCGTGATGAAGTGCGCGAGCGCGACCTGGTCGAGCACCGACGGGCGTGCCCGCTCGACGAGGCCGATCCGGCTCCGCAGGCTCGACGGGGCGACCGCCCAGCCGAGTCCGAACGCCTGCGACAACGACTTCGAGAGCGAACCGACGAGCATCACGCGCTCGGGGGCGAGGCCCTGGAGGGCGGCGACGGGGCGGCGGTCGTACCGGAACTCGGCGTCGTAGTCGTCCTCGATGAGCACGCCATCGACGTCGTGCGCCCATCGCACCACGGCTTCCCGTCGGGCCGGCGAGAGCGCGGCGCCGAGGGGGAACTGATGGGCCGGGGTCAGCAGGGCGGCGCGCGCGCCGGTCCGGGCGGCCGCCTCGACGAGGCGGTCGACCTCGACGCCCGACGCGTCGACCGGGACCGGTACGGGGGTGAGCCCCGCGGATGCCGCGACCTCGCGGAGGCGTCCCCAGCTCGGGTCCTCGACGAGGATGCTCCGATGCCCGGCCGCGCGAAGTCCGGCGACCACGCCCGCCATGGCGTCGGTCGCCCCGTGCGTGATGACCACGTCGTCGGGTGCGACCGCGGCACGACGCGAGCGCGAGAGGTACTCGGCGACGGCGGTGCGGGCGAGCGGATGTCCCAGCGGATCGACGACCATGAGCTCGCCGTCCGGCAGGGCGTCCAGCGCTCGTCGAACCGCCTCGGCCCACCGTGCGCGGGGCACGTGGCGGAGGTCGGGAATGCCGGGTCCGAGGTCGAACCTCGGCCGCCGGTACTCGGCGCGGAGCGGCGCTGCGGCCCGTCCGGCGGCGACATCCGGTCCTCGGGCGGGCCGATGCGGCACGCGGGTGCCCGATCCGACCACGGCTTCGAGGAAGCCCTCCGCGACGAGTTGGCCGTACGCCTCCGTCACCACCCAGCGGGAGACGCCGAGCGTCTCGGCGAGCACCCGGCTCGGCGGCAGCGCCGACCCGGGCGGCACGACGCCCCGGTGCACGGCGTCGCGGATGCTGCGCTCCAGCCGGTCCCGGAGCGGCGTCGGTGCGTCGCCGAGGGGGAGCAGCGTCTCCCAGGCGAGCGTCGGGCCGGTGCGGGGCGCAGGGCGACGGGGCATCCGCTCACTCCTCGATTGGTCTGGTCGGATGGGGCTTGATTGGAGTGTACGCCCGGGCCGATCCCCGCATACCTTCGACCGTGAGAGGACGCCGACGCGTCATCGGACATCACGGAGGAACCACATGCGATACCGCACCATCGGCAACGGCCGCACGGCATTCGACGTCTCGACCATCTGCCTCGGGACCATGTACATGGGAACCAGGATCGACGAGGCGACCTCGTTCGCGCTCCTCGACCGCTTCGTCGAGGCCGGGGGCACCTTCATCGACACCGCCAACAACTACAACCACTGGGGCCTCGGCTACGGCCGCGACAGCGAGGACGTCATCGGCCGCTGGCTCGCGAGCCGCGGCCGCCCCGGCGGGCTGCGCATCGCGACCAAGGTGGGCGCCGGAAAGGCGGACCCGAAGCTGCCGCTGTCCAACACGCCGCCGACGAACTTCGAGGGACTCGGCGCCGCGACCGTCGACCGCGAGGTCCGCGAGAGCGCCCGGCACCTCGGCGTCGACCACCTCGACGTCGTCTACGGTCACGTCGACGATCTCGAGACCCCGCTGGCCGAGACCGTCGGCGCGTTCGGCGCGCTCCAGGACGAGGGCCTCATCGGCATCTCCGGCATCTCCAACGTCGCACTCTGGCGCATCGTCGAGGCGCGGGAGGAGGCGATCCGCCAGGGCGTCGCGCCGTACGGGCTCGTGCAGCAGCAGTACAGCTACATCTACCCCGCGCCCAAGCTCGGCCGGCAGAACTTCGTCACGCCGGAGCTGCTCTCGTACGCGGCATCCACCGGCGTCGACGGTCGTCCGCCCCTGGCCGTGACCGCGTACTCGCCGCTGCACCAGGGTGCGCTCACCCGGTCGGACAAGACGCTCTGGGGCGGCGTCGACCACCCGACCACGCACGCGCGCATCCGCCTGCTCCACGAGGTCGCCCGCGAGGCCGGCGCGACACCGAACCAGGTCGCCCTCGCGTGGATGCTCGGGCGCGAGGTGCCCGCCATCCCCGTCGCCGGGCCGTCGACCATGGCGCAGCTCGAGGAGGTCCTCGGCGCGGCCGACCTCGACCTCGACCCGGTGCTGCGGGAGCGGCTGGACGCCGAGCCCGAGGAGGCGCGCGCCGCGGCCTGAGCGAACACGGCCGGGTCGGGCGACCCGCTCGCTAGAGCTCGACCTCGACCGGCTCGGCGCCCAACAGCTCGTGCACGCCGCTCAGGATCTCGTCGGGGCGGAAAGGATACTTCTGGATCTCCGCCTGATCGCTGATGCCCGTGAGCACGAGGATCGTGTGCAGGCCGGCCTCGATGCCCGCGACGATGTCGGTGTCCATGCGGTCACCGATCATCGCCGTGTTCTCGGAGTGCGCGCCGATCTTGTTCAGCGCCGACCGGAACATCATCGGGTTCGGCTTGCCCACGACGTAGGGCTCCCTGCCGGTGGCCTTCGTGATGAGCGCGGCGATCGCCCCGGTCGCGGGCAGGGGGCCGTCGGCCGACGGCCCCGTGGCATCCGGATTCGTGACGATGAACCGGGCGCCGTTGCCGATGAGGCGGATCGCCTTCGTGATCGCGTCGAACGAGTAGTTGCGGGTCTCGCCGACGACGACGAAATCGGGGTCGGTCTCGGTCATGATGAACCCGGCATCGTGCAGCGCGGTGAGGATGCCGGCCTCGCCGATGACGAACGCGGTGCCGCCGGGCAGCTGCGACTTCAGGAAGTCGGCCGTCGCGAGCGCGGAGGTCCAGATGCGATCCTCGGGCACGTTGAGCCCGCTCGAGCGCAGCCTCGCAGACAGGTCTCGCGCCGTGAAGATCGAGTTGTTCGTGAGCACGAGGTAGGGGGTGCCGGCGTCCTCCCACTGCTGCAGCAGCTCAGCGGCGCCCGGCAGCGCGTGGTTCTCGTGCACGAGCACGCCGTCCATGTCGGTCAGCCAGCACTCGACCTCTTCACGTCGTCCCATGCGTCCCACCCTAGGCGGCGGAGGTCACGGATCGATGACGGCCGCCGGGCGAGCGGATGCCACGCGTCCCGTCGGCTCAGGCGGTGACCCAGATGGCGCGGGCGACCACGCCCGACAGGTCGGCGTCGTCGCCGTCGACGCGCACGCGCACGCGCACGCGCTCGGCCGCGGCATCCGTCACCGTGACCTCGACTCCGGGGCGGATGCCGCGGCCCTCGACCTCGCGCAGCACCTCGGGGTCGCGGTCGCTGATGCGGATGACGCGTCCGGCGTGGCCCGGCTGCGCATCGGCCAGCAGCAGGAACGGCTCGCTGGGCACCGCGCCGTCGGCGCCGGGGATCGCGTCGCCGTGCGGATCGCGGGTCGGGCGGCCGAGGCGGTCGTCGATCGCCTCGAGGAGCCGGTCGCTGAGCGAGTGCTCGAGGACCTCCGCCTCGTCGTGCACCTCGTCCCAGCGATAGCCCATCTCGCTCACGAGCCAGGTCTCGATGAGGCGGTGCCGGCGCACGACGGCGAGCGCGCGCACGCGCCCGGCATCCGTGAGACGCAGCGGACCGTAGGGAACGTGGGAGATGAGGCCCTGCGCCGCCATCTTCTTGACCATCTCGGTGACCGACGAGGGGGCGATGCCGAGCTTGTCGGCGAGCGCCTTCGGCGTGATCGGGTCGGGCTGCCACTCGGTGTGGGCGTACACCGTCTTGAGGTAGTCCTCGATCGCGGGGCTGCTGGTGGCTGGCATCGGGTTCAGGATACCGGGCGGGTCGGCGGCGTCCGCTGCCGTGCGGCGGCCGGGCGGCGGCACCGGACCACGCCCGAGCAGGCACTGAATCGTGTCAATTTGACCGTTTCGTCTTGACCCTCCCTCGAACGGGGGTTAGGTTCGGTCACGCACGGAAAGCGTTATCCCAACGGGCCTCGGCCCAGAGAAGGATTCGAAGATGAATCTCGGTACCCATCCGTTCCGCGCTGCGCTGGCGGTCGTCGCCGCGGGCTGCCTGGCCGTCGGCGTCGCCCAGCCCGCGCAGGCGCAGCCCAAAGCGCAGGCCGCGCACGTGCAGGGCGCGCAGGCCGCCGGCGCCCACGGCACCCCGCAGCTCGAGGCCCTCGACCGCGGCCTCGTCGCCGTCTCGACGGACGAGGGCGTGTTCCTCAGCTGGCGCCTC
Organism: Agromyces salentinus; assembly: GCF_009749395.1. GTDB lineage: Bacteria > Actinomycetota > Actinomycetes > Actinomycetales > Microbacteriaceae > Agromyces > Agromyces salentinus. Next base: position 103,338 of record NZ_WBIR01000006.1, on the reverse strand, counting down.
CTCACGACGGAGGCGACCGGCGCCACCGACACCGGACTCGCCGGCCCCGACTTCGCCGTCTATCGGGACGGGGAGCGCATCGCCGTCGTCACCGACAGCACGAACTACGCGGATGCCGCGGGCACGGCCGACGCCGAGTACACCGTCGCCCCCGTGGTCAACGGCATCGAGCTCGCGGCATCCGCTGCGGTGTCCGCGTGGGCGCAGGGCTTCCACGACCTGCCGCTGCAGAAGCCGGCCGACGGCGTGACGCCCAAGGGGGAGGCGTTCACGTACGCGGCGAACGACGTCTCGGTGGGCGACGTCGACGGCGACGGCGCCTACGAGGTCGTCGTGAAGTGGGACCCGTCGAACTCGAAGGACGTCTCGCAGGTCGGGTACACGGGCACGGTCTTCCTCGACACGTACGAGCTCGACGGCACGCTGCTGAACCGCCTCGACCTGGGCGTGAACATCCGTGCGGGTGCGCACTACACGCAGTTCCTCGTCTACGACTTCGACGGCGACGGCCGGTCCGAGACGATGTTGAAGACCGCACCGGGCACGAAGTCGATCCGCTACGCGGCCGACGGCTCGGTCGCGAGCGAGTCCTACGTCACGCTGCCGGAGGAGGACGTCGCGGCGGGCTACGCGAACGACGACGACTACCGTCTCAGCGCGGCCGACTACGAGGAGCACCTCGTCGAGATGTTCCAGGGCTGGACCGAGCACCCCGAGGTCGTCGCGGGCAACTGGCCCGCGACGCTCGAGCAGGCGTTCGGCATCCCGGTCACGCACGAGTACCCGCTGTCGCGCGAGAGCGCGGAGGAGCTCGTCGACCACTTCATCGACGTCTACGCCCCGGCCCGCAGCACCCGCAACGTGCTGCGCAACTTCGAGGGCTTCATCGTCGACGGGCCCGAGTACCTCACGGTCTTCGACAGCGCCACGGGTGAGGAGCTGCAGACGGTCGACTACGAGCCCGGTCGCGGCGACGACGGCCTGCTCTGGGGCGACTACGCCATGGCCCGCATCGAGCCGGGCAACCGCGTCGACCGGTTCCTCTCCGGCGTCGGATACCTCGACGGGGAGCACCCCTCGGCGGTGTTCGCCCGCGGCTACTACACCCGCTCGACGGTCGCCGCCTACGACTGGGACGGCGAGAGCCTGAGCCAGCGATGGCTCGTCGACAGCGGGCACGTGCCGATGACGAACCCGTTCAACGACTCGCCCCACGGGCGCGACGGCACGGACCCCGAGTTCGCGACCCTCACCACGCAGGGCGACCACTCCCTCAGCTTCGCCGACGTCGATGCCGACGGGAAGCAGGAGCTCGTCTACGGCTCGGCGACGATCGACGACGACGGCAGCCTGCTCTACAGCTCGTTCGACGAGCTGCCCGCGGGCAGCGCGAGCCCCGGCGCGACCGTGCGCCTGGGCCACGGCGACGCGATGCACGTCACCGACATCGACCCGGCGCGGGCGGGCGTCGAGATCTGGACCGCGCACGAGGGCGGCACGTCCGCCCCCTACGGTTCGGTACTGCGGGATGCCGCGAGCGGCGAGGCGATCTTCGGCGCGTACTCCGGGCGCGACACCGGCCGCGCGATGATCGGCGACGTCCGGGCCGACGTGCCCGGAATCGAGGTCTGGTCGAGCATGCCGGGCGGCACCGAGGCCAGCGGCCTCCTGAGCGCGACCGGCGAGATCCTCTCGACTGCCACGCCCGGCACGAACATGTCGATCCGCTGGACGGGCGACCTCACCACGCAGATCGTGAACGGCAGCGGCACCCAGACGCCGACCATCGACGAATGGACCCGTGGCAACCTGCTCACGGCGACGGGCACGCTCACCAACAACGGCACCAAGGGCAACCCGTCGCTCGTCGCCGACGTGCTCGGCGACTGGCGCGAGGAGCTCTTCGTGCGCACCGCCGACTCGAGCGCGCTGCGCATCTACACGACGACCGAGCTCACGACGCACAAGCTGACGACGCTCATGCACGACCCGCAGTACCGCGTCGAGACCGCGCGTCAGCAGACGACGTACAACCAGCCCGCGTACACGTCGTACTACCTCGCGAGCGATCTCGACTGGGCCGACGTGCCGATCGCGACGACCCCGGTCGTACCCGGCGAGCCGAAGTTCAAGGACCGCCCGAAGTCCGGCAAGGACGAGGTGCAGGTCCCGAAGGACGTCGCGGGGATCGACTACTACGTCGACGGCGTGCTCGTGACCTCGCCCAACGGCAAGGTCACCGTCGACGGGACCGTCACGGTGACCGCCGTGCCGACCCCCGGCCATGCGATCGCGGAAGGAGCCACGTCCGTCTGGACGCACGACTTCACGCGTCGCTGAGAGACCGTCCGCGGCGTCGTCGCGGATGAGAGACGACCGCCCCGGGCGCCGCATTTCCGTGCCGGCGACCCGGGGTGGTCCCATGCCCGGCGATGCGCCCGGCGGACACGACCAGCGGGCGGCGCACTGCCGGCTCAGCGCGGTTCACCGCCGCCTCGCTGCCGGCCCGTCGGACCCGAGCGATGGGCGTCCGCCGCCTCAGTTCGAGCGCGACCGAGGGCGGGCGTCGAGTCGCTCGGCGAAGTACGCGGCCGTCGCCGCGACGACCGGTGCCGGATCGACGCCGGCGAAGACGTGATCGGCACCGGCCACGGGCGAGAACTCCGCTTCGACCCCGGCCGCGGTGAGCGCCTCGACGAGGTCGGAGCTGTGCTCCATGCCCATGCCGTCGGCGTCGCCGTGGAGAAGGAGCATGGGTGCGGCATCCGGCGTGACATGGCTTCGCGGCGAGGCCCACGAGGCGACCGCCGGATCGGGGTGCTCCTCGAGCGCCGACCCGGTGTACGAGTACCAACCGACGACCGCCTCGACGCGGGCTTCGACTCCGAGGAGGCCGACCCGGCCGACGAGAGCGGGGTCCGTGAGGCGCATGCCGGCGAAGCAGGCCAGGAACCCGCCGGCGGATTCGCCCATGGCGCCGATGCGGTCGGGGTCGAGTCCGAGCTCCGGCCCGACGACCCGCAGCCAGCGGAGCGCCGCATGCACGTCGTGCAGGTTCGCGGGGAACGGCGCCTCGCCCGACAGTCGGTACTGGGCGCTCGCCGTCGCGATGCCTTTGTCGGCCAGCGCCTCGGCGACACCGAAGAGCGGGCCGTGGTGGCTGCCCCAGAGGAAGGCCCCGCCGTGCAGGTACAGCACGACCGGAACGGGGCCGTCGCCCGGCGGCACGCGCAGGTCCAGCACGAGCGGGCGGAAGCCGCCGGGCCTCGCGTATGCGATGTCGGTGTACACCAGGTCGCCGCGCGCGTCGAGGTCCGACTCCAGGCCGGATGCCGCGTCGGGCTCCTGTTGCGTGGCGAGTTCGGGCGGCAGGTCGTCGCCCCTCGCGAGCATCGCGACGAGATCGGCCTGGGTCGGCGCTCGATCGATCATCCGCTCACGATAGCGAGCGCCGACGACTGGTCGCAGCCCTCGTCGCAGGGCAGGCCTCACGCCCCCGTGAACACGAGCCAGAGCAGCACCCCGTTGAGCGTGATGAGGAACACGGATGCCGCGATGCCTGCCCCGGTGGTCGCCCAATGATTGGCGTACCGGCCGAGCACCCCCCGCTTGGCCGTGACCGAGATCAGGGGGATGAGCGCGAACGGGATCCCGAAGCTCAGCACGACCTGGCTCAGCACGAGCGACAGCGTGGGGTCGAAGCCGAGCGCCAGGATCGCGAGCGCGGGGATGAGCGTCACGAGGCGCCGGGCGAGCAGCGGCACGCGCACGCGCAGCAGCCCGTGCATGATCTCGGCACCCGCGTAGGCGCCGACCGAGGTCGACGCGAGTCCCGACGCGAGCAGGCCCACCGCGAAGAGCGTCGCGATGACCGGCCCCAGGGAGACCTGCAGCGCGGCGTAGGCGCCCTCGAGGCTGTCGGTGCCCTCGACGCCGGCGAGGTTCGCCGCCGCCAGCAGCAGGATGCAGAGGTTCACGGTGCCGGCGATGGCCATGGCGATCGTCACGTCCCAGCGGGTGGCGGTGAGCAGGCGCGAGGTCGGGATGCTGCGCGCCGCCGTGCGGTGCCTCGGGGCGAAGCGATCGCGCGCGAGCGCCGAGTGCGCGTAGATCGCGTGCGGCATGATCGTCGCGCCGAGGATGGACGCGGCCAGCAGCACCGAGTTGGCGTCCTCGAAGCGCGGCACCAGTCCGCCGAGCACGCCGGCCGGGTCGGGCGGCGCGACGAGCACGCCGACGCTGAAGCCGACGGCGATGATGACGAGCAGCCCGATGATGACGAACTCGAACGGGCGCGCGCCGCGTCGTGACTGGATCACGAGCAGCACGAGCGACACGGTGCCGGTGATGAGGCCGCCCCAGACGAGCGGCACGCCGAAGAGCAGGTTGAGCGCCACGGCGCCGCCGATGACCTCGGCGATGTCGGTGGCCATCGCCACGGCCTCGGCCTGCAGCCAGTACGCGCGACGGCCCCACCGGTTGCCGATGCGCTCGCCGAGCACCTCGGGCAGGCTCTTGCCGGTGACCACGCCGAGCTTGGCCGAGAGGTACTGGATGAGCCAGGCCATGACGTTGCCGATGACGACGACCCACACGAGCAGGTACCCGTACTGCGCGCCGGCGGTCATGTTGCTCGCGACGTTGCCCGGGTCGAGGTAGGCGACTCCCGCGACGAGCGCTGGGCCGATCAACCAAACGAGGCGTGGGCCGGATGCCGCGGCGCGACGGTCCGTCGAAGCGGGAGCGTCGTTCGCGTCGGTCTCATCCTCGAGCGTTTTCGGCATGCCGAAACCGTAGCAAGATTTAGGCATACCGAAAAGCCCCTGTCGTGACTGCCGGGTAGCGTTGGCCTGTGACCGAGCCCGAGCATCCGGAGCCCACCCTGCCGCACGGCGTCCCGCCGTGGCCCGGTGGCGAGGCCGAGTGGCCGGCCGATCCGCACTACGACCCCGAGCTGCTCGCGAACGGCGACACCCGGAACGTCATCGACCGGTACCGGTACTGGCGCATGGAGGCCATCGTGGCCGACCTCGACCTGCACCGGCATCCGTTCCACGTGGCGATCGAGAACTGGCAGCACGACCTGAACATCGGCTCGATCGTGCGCAGCGCGAACGCGTTCGCCGCCGAGACCGTGCACATCATCGGCCGACGCCGCTGGAACAAGCGCGGCGCCATGGTCACCGATCGCTATCAGCACGTGCTGCACCATCCGGATGTCGCCGACTTCGTCGAGTGGGCCGAGGCGCAGGGGCTCCCGATCATCGCGGTCGACAACGTCGAGGGGTCCATCCCGGTCGACGACGCCGAACTGCCGGAGCGCTGCGTGCTGCTCTTCGGCCAGGAGGGTCCGGGGCTGAGCGACGAGGCGATCGCGGCATCCGACCGGGTGGTGGAGATCACGCAGTACGGCTCGACGCGCTCGATCAACGCGAGCGCCGCGGCCGCGATCGTCATGCACGAGTGGGTGCGGAGGCACGCACGCCGCTGACGAGCGCGCGCCGACCGCGGCGCGGCGTCCGCGCGGTGGCAGACTGTGCCGGTGCCCGTCGTCGACAACGCGATCTACCAGGGCGGCCGTCGCGTCGCCACCCCCTCCTCGCTCGAGGAGACCTTCGAGACCCGCGAGGAGCACGGCGGCTTCGCGTGGATCGGGCTCTACCGGCCGACCGGCGATGAGCTCGCCGCGCTCGCCGCGGAGTTCGGACTGCACCCGCTCGCGGTCGAGGACACCCGCAAGGGGCACCAGCGGGCCAAGCTCGAGCGCTACGGCGACACGCTCTTCATCGTCCTGCGCCCGGCCCGGTACCTCGACGAGGCCGAGGAGGTCGAGTTCGGCGAGCTGCACGTGTTCATCGGACCCGACTTCGCGATCACCATCCGGCACGCGGAATCACCGGACCTGACCCGCGTGCGGCGGCGGCTCGAGTCCTCGCCGGACCTGCTCGCGAAGGGGCCGGAGGCGGTGCTGTACGCCGTGCTCGACGAGGTCGTCGACGAGTACGCGCCCGTCGACGCGGGCCTCGAGAACGACATCGACGAGATCGAGGAGCAGCTCTTCTCCGGCGACCCAGAGGTCACCCGCCGCATCTACGACCTCGCGGCGGAGGTCATGGAGTTCCAGCGCGCGACCCGGCCGCTCGTCGGCATGTTCGAGGGGCTCGAGCGCGGGTTCGAGAAGTACTCCGTCGACCTCGAGCTGCAGCGCTACCTGCGGGACGTGAAGGATCACGTCATCCGCATCGTCGAGCGCGGGGACACGTTCCGCCAGTTGCTGCAGAACGCCCTGCAGGTGCACTCCACGCTCGTCGCGCAGCGCCAGAACGAGGAGACGAAGGTGCTCTCCGAGGCCGCCGTCGCCCAGAGCGAGCAGGCCAAGAAGGTCTCGAGCTGGGCGGCCATCATCTTCGCGCCGACGCTCGTGGCCGGCATCTACGGCATGAACTTCACGCACATGCCCGAACTCGACAAGCCGTGGGGGTACCCGTTCGCCCTCACCCTCATGTTCGCGTTCGCGGGCGTGCTCTACGGCCTCTTCAAGCGCAAGGGCTGGCTCTGACCGAGCGGATGCCGCGGCGGAACTCCGGAGCCGCGCCCCGACACGCGGGGCACCGCGCCGCCTGAGCCGGCGTGTCGCCCCAGCGCTCCGGAGTTGCGTCGCGGCGCTGCTGCGTCACGGGGTTCGCGCCGATCCCGGCAAGCCCTAGCCGCGGCATCCGATCGCGATTACGGTTGGGCCATGACCGAGATCACGGACGATCTGCCCGCCCGTCTGCTGCACGAGGAGCACGCCGGATGGAAGGCGATCCTCGACGGTCGCGGCGGCGAGCACTACCAGCGGGCGATGACCCGCGACGCGCTCATGGTCGTCGAGGGGGCGATGCTCGGCCGCGACGAGATCCTCGCCGCTTTCCGCAGCACGCCGCCGTGGGAGTCCTACGAGCTGCACGAGCCCGCCGTCATCCGTCTCGGCGATCGTGCCGGCATGGTCGTCTACCGTGCGATCGCGCGGCGTGGCGACGACACCGCGAACCTGCGCATGTCGACCACGTACGTCTACGACGACGGCGCCTGGCACGTGGCGGCCCACCAGCAGACGCCCGCATAGGTTCAGCTGATCGGGCGCAGGAGGGGCGGATGCCGCGGCATCCGCTCCTCGCGCGTGCCGGTGCGCGACGTGCTGTGCGCCCTCTTGCAGTGGACGATTCAGGTCCTCGACCGCCGGCGATCTCCGGGTGTCCGCATCGCTATGCCAGTTCCCCCTCATCGTTGAGGGGAAACTGGCATACGCGAATTCGGACTCTCCCCCGGGGCCGAGCCCCGGCGGCCCGAGCCCCGGCTGCCCGAGCATTCGAACGCATGCGCCGGTGGACGCGAGTCTCAGCCGATCAGGCTCGGCTGCAGGTCGCGGAGGGTGCGGAAGTGGGTCATGCGCGTCACGCCGATCGCCGCGAGCACGAGCGCGCCCCCGAGCCAGACGAGCAGCACGATCGCGTCCGAGCCGGCGCGGCCGAGGTCGCCGCCATACATCACCTGCCGCATCATGTCGACGACGTAGCCCATCGGCAGCACGTGATGCAGCGCGGCGAGCGGCGCGGGCAGTGTCTGCCAGGGGAACGTGCCGCCCGCCGTTACCAGCTGCAGCACCATGAGCACGAGCCCGAGGAACTGGCCGACCGAGCCGAGCCAGACGTTCAAAGCGAGGATGATCGCCGCGTACGTCGCCGAGGCGAGCACCATGACGCCCAGGGTGCCGAGCGGATGCGTCATCGGGAACCCGAGCGTCACCGCGAGCACCGTGAACAGGCCGACCATCTGCACGGCGCCGAGGATGCCGGGCGTCAGCCAGCCCGCGAGCGTCACACGGATGGGCGAGTGCAGCGCCGTCACCGCGCGTCGCGAGATGGGCTTCACGATGAGGAAGAGCGCGTAGATGCCGATCCACCCGGCGAGCGCGGCGAAGAACGGCGCGAGGCCCGCCCCGTAGTTGCCGGCCTCGGTGAGGGCGTCGGTCTCGAGGGAGACCGGGTCCGAGATGGTCTTCGCCTGCGCGTCGCGGGTCGCCTGGTCGGAGTCGGGGATCGACGCCGCGCCGTCGGACAGGCCCGACTGCAGGGTCTGCGTTCCCGCCTCGAGCTCGCCGAGCCCGTCGCCGAGCGTTCCGATGCCGTCGCGCAGGGTCGAGGCGCCGGATGCCGCGGCGTCGGCGCCGTCGGCCGCGGTGGCGGCCCCGGCGGCGAGGTCGGCCGATCCGCTCGCGACCTGGGCGCTGCCCGCCGCGAGGTCGGCGGATCCGCTCGCGACCTGGGCGCTGCCGGCGGCGAGCTGGTCGATCTGTCCGACGACCTCCTGCACGCGGGCATTGCCGGCGGCGATGTCGTCGCCGAGCGGGTCGAGGCGCGTGAGCACGTCGTCGATGGTCGCCTGGTCGACGCCCGCGGCGGCGAGGCGAGCCGCGATGTCGGCGCGCGCCTCCGGCACGGCGGCGGCGGCCTCGCCCACGGCCGACCCCACGCGGTCGGCGGAATCCGCGAGTTGCGCATTGCCGTCGGCGACCTGCTGCGCGCCGTCGGCGAGGGTCGCGCTGCCGTCGGCGACCTGCTGCGCCCCGGAGGTGAGGGTCGCGCTGCCGTCGGCGAGCTGCCGGGTGCCGGTCGCGAGCGCGGCGGTGCCGTCGGCGAGCTGCGACGCCCCGGAACCCAGTTGGCCCGCCCCGTCGATCGCCGTCGCCGTGCCGTCGACGAGTTGCTGCGCGCCGTCGGCGGCCTCGACGATCTTGCCGCGGATGGTCGAGATCGAGTCGAGCAGGAGCGAGGCGGCCTCCTGGCCGACCTGCTCGGCGACCGTGGTGCGGATCGTCTTCACGGCCTGCTCGCCGATCGTGCCGGCGAGGTAGCTGTTCGCGTCGCTCGTCTCGAGGATGATCTCCGCCTGGCGCGGGGCATCCGTCTGGATCGAGGCGAGTGCGTCGCTGAAGTCGGCGGGCAGCGTGATCACGAAGTCGTAGCTCGAGTCGGCGAGCCCGTCGGCGGCATCCTCGGCCGAGACCCGGTGCCAGTCGAAGGCGCCGTCGGCGATGAGCTCGTCGGCGACCTCGTCGCCGACGTTGCGCGCCGGGGCGTCATCGGTCGCCGTCGTGCCCTGGTCGTCGACCACGAGCGCGACGGGCACCTCGGGCAGCTTCGCGTACGGGTCCTGGTTCGCCCAGAGGTAGAGCCCGCCGTACAGCACGGGCACCGCGACGAGCGCGATGAGCGCGATCACCGACATCCGGGTGGAGAAGAGCCGGCGGAACTCCGCCGCGATCATCTGCGGGACCTTCATGCGAGGCCTCCTTCGGCGATGACGTCGTGCTCGACGGCCTCGTCTGGTTCGTCGCCCTGCATGCGGGCGAGCATGGATGTCGCCGCGATGGCGGCGGCCGAGGCGTCGCCAGCGATGACGAGCACGGCGAAGCCCCGATCGGCGAGGCCCCTCGCGAGCTCCCACCACTCGATCGGGTCGCCGCCGTGGCGGTCGGGGGAGACGAGCACCAGCCCTTCGATGCCGTCCCGCAGGATGGCGAGCTCGGTGAGCAGGCGCAACCGGTCCTCCGGGTCGACGTCGCCGATGGGCACCCGCGCGGATGCCGCGAGCCCGAGGTCGTTGAGCCAATTCGCGACGGACACGGGGTGCGACGGGATGCCGGCGAACATGAGCTCCTCGGCCGTGACGCCGGCGACGGTGACGTCGGGCGCCGGGTCGCTGACGCCGGGGGCGTCGACGAGGGCGACGCGCCGCCGGATGCTCGCGGCATCCGCTCGTCCGTCGATCGTGACCGTGCCGGTGTCCGGGCGCATGCGGCCGGCGGCGAGGAGCCCGAGCACTGTCGGCCGCTGCTCGGTCTCGGCGCGGGTCAGCGTGGCGCGACCGGACTCGAAGCCGATGGTGGTGCTCGGCAGCGACTGGCCCCTGCGGCCCTTCGAGACGTTGTGCAGGTCGACCCTCACGCCCGGGCCCCCTCGCTTGCGGCAGGGTCCGCCGGTGCCGGCGGGAAGGCCAGCTCGGGCGCCGTGGCGATGAGCGCGCCGGCCTCCTGCCAACCGAGGCCGGCCGTGCCGAGCACCGAGAGCATCACCAGGCGGTGGCCCTCGGCGTCGGTCAGTCGGGCGACGGATGCCTCGTGCAGCACGGCGATGGCCGCGCGCTCGATGAGGCGGGCCAGCGTCTCGGCCGGCATGTCCGAACGGATGCCGTGGTCTGCGATGCCGCGCTCGACGAGGGCGGCGAGGCGCTCGCGCACGGGTGCGAGGGCACCGGCGACGAGGTCGACGTGGGGTTCGCGCACCGCCATGGCGGCGAGGAGCTGCACGTGCTCGACGGCGTGCCAGAGGCGTGCGCCGAGCAGCGCGATCGCGGTGGGCGTATCGGGATGGTCGACGTTCGCCGCGATGTCGTTCAGCCGGACCGCGCCCGAATCGATGAGGGCCGCGATGAGCTCGTCACGCCCGGCGAAGTGGCCGTACACGGCGCGGCGCGAGAGGCCGGCGGCCGCCGCGATCGCCTCGAGTCCGGCGTCGGGGTGCTCGTTGAGCGTCGCCGATGCGGCGGCGAGCAGGGCTTCGCGGTTCGCGGCGGCATCCCGGCGAGGGGCGCGGCGAACCTCCTCGGTGATGGTCGGCATGCGTCCATCGTACGAACTTGCACACGTGTGTGCAAGTTATCTCGGCGAGCTCACAGCGACCGGCGCGGTCGCCGTGGCCGCGGGCTACTGCAGCGCCGACGTGAGCCGCGCGACCCCGTCGAGGAAGGTGGCCGACGCGGGCTCCTTCTCCCATTCCTCGAGCGTGAGCTCGCGCCCGGCATCGCGGTACCCCTGCTCGACCTCGCGCATGCCGGCGACGAAGGACGCGCCGCGCACGAGCAGCGAGATCTCGAAGTTCAGGTTGAACGAGCGGATGTCCATGTTGCTCGACCCGATCACCGCGACGTCGTCGTCGATCGAGAGGTGCTTCGCGTGCAGGATGTACGGCGCCGGGTAGAGCCAGATGCGCACGCCCGCCCGCAGCAGCGTGCCGTAGTACGAGCGCTGCGCGTGCCAGACCGAGCCCTGGTCGCCGAGCTCCGAGACGAAGAGCTGCACGTCGAGGCCGCGGAGCTTCGCCGACGTGATCGCGTAGATCATCGCCTCGTCGGGCACGAAGTACGGGCTCGTGATGATGACGCGCTCCTGCGCCGACGCCACGAGCGACAGGAACAGGCGCAGGTTGTTCTCGGTGGCGTACGCGGGGCCGCTCGGCACGACCTGGCAGACCAGGCCGGCGGATGCCTCGGGCGAGCCGCCCCCGACCCTCGCCGTCGCCGCGCGCTCGGCGGGCGCCTCGAGCAGTTCGTCGGTCTCGGCGTACCAGTCAGACCGGAAGACCGCGTCGATCGAGCGGACGACGGGACCGGTCGTGCGGACCACGAGCTCCTGCCACTTGAGGCCGCGCTTGAGGTTCTTCGGTGCGTCGTAGCTCCGGTCGATGAGGTTCTGCGAACCCGTGAACGCCACCCGCCCGTCGACGACGACGAGCTTGCGGTGGTTGCGCAGGTCGGGGCGCTCGTACCGGTCGGTGAACGGCTTCAGCGGCAGCAGGAAGTGCCACTGCACGCCGATGCGGTCGAGCTCGGCGAACGTGGCCTCGTGCACGCTGACCCGCTTGGACGCCACGTGGTCGAGCAGCACCCGCACCGTCACCCCGCGCGCCACGGCCCGCTCCATGGCGGCGAAGAACCCCTTCGTCGTGTCGTCGAGTCCGATGATGTAGAACTCCACGTGCACGTACCGCTCGGCGGTGTCGATGTCCGCGGCCATCGCCGCGATCGAGGCCTCGTAGTCGCCCATGAGCTGCGCGGAGTCCCCGGCGACGGCTGGCAACGCACCCAGGCGGCGGTTCTGCTCGACCACCGTGCGGAACCACGTCGGCCAGCTCGCGGCATCCGAGGCGGGCAGCAGGTCCTCCTCGTGCTCCGCGAGGATGCGGTCGATCTCGACCTGGCGCTGCCGCCGCCGCTTGGAGAGCTTCACGTTGCCGATGAGCAGGAACAGGATGATGCCCACGAACGGGATCAGGAAGATCGCGAGCAGCCACGCCATGGCCGCCGTCGGCTTGCGGTCGCGCGGCACGATGATGAGTGCGGCGATCCGGATCGCGAGGTCGGCGGCGACGAGCAGCCAGCCGATGAGGGTCGCGAGTTCGGCGCTCATCGGGCGGCTCCGGGGGCGAACTGTGGTGCGTGGCTCATCGGCACTCCTCGAGTCGGAGCCGGTCAGCCGGCTGCGGGCGATGCCTGAGTATCGCATCGACCGGGGTGGTTTCGGCGGGCACGCGCCCCCGTTTTGGGGGCGGGACGATTGGCACGCCCGACCGGCGGAGGATTCCGCCGGCTATGGGGGAGGCCTGGGCTGATCAGCGACGACCGACGCGTCGAACGCTGACAGCACGAAGGGCGGATGCCGCGGCATCCGCCCTTCTGCGTGTCGTCGCCCTTCGGCGTCGGCGTGACCGGCTCGCGCCTCAGTCGGTGCCGAGGTCGAAGGCGGAGGCCTCGTTCGCCGCGTCCGTCGCGGCCTCGAGGTCGGTCTCGCCCGGACCCGCGAGGATCTGCGCCGCGTCGCCGACCGAGAGGTCGCCGACGAGTGCCGCGGTCGCGCTGCCCACCAGGTTCAGGTGCGCGTACTGCTCGAGGCGGGCGCGCGAGTCGGCGATGTCGAGGTTGCGCATCGTCAACTGCCCGATGCGGTCCTCGGGGCCGAACGCCTGGTCGCCGACGCGCTCCATCGAGAGCTTCTCGGGCTGGTAGCTGAGCGAGGGCCCCGTCGTGTTCATGATCGTGTAGTCGTCGCCGCGGCGGAGGCGCAGCGTGACCTCGCCCGTGACGGCCGATGCGACCCAGCGCACGATCGACTCGCGCAGCATGAGCGACTGCGGGTCGAGCCAGCGGCCCTCGTACATGAGGCGCCCGAGGCGGCGACCCTCGTTGTGGTAGTTCGCGATCGTGTCCTCGTTGTGGATCGCGTTCACGAGGCGCTCGTAGGCGATGTGCAGCAGCGCCATGCCCGGCGCCTCGTAGATGCCGCGCGACTTCGCCTCGATGATGCGGTTCTCGATCTGGTCGCTCATGCCGAGGCCGTGACGGCCGCCGATCGCGTTCGCCTCGAGCACGAGGGCCACGGCGTCGTCGAACCGGGTGCCGTTCAGTGCGACCGGCCGACCCTGCTCGAACGTCACCGTGATGTCCTCGGCGGCGATCTCGACCGACTCGTCCCAGAACTTCACGCCCATGATCGGCTCGACCGTGGCGATGCCCTCGCTGAGCTCCTCGAGCACCTTCGCCTCGTGCGTCGCGCCCCAGATGTTCGCGTCGGTCGAGTACGCCTTCTCGGCGGAGGCGCGGTACGGCAGGTCGCGCTGCTGCAGCCACTCGCTCATCTCGGCGCGACCGCCGAGCTCGGTGACGAAGTCGGCGTCGAGCCACGGCTTGTAGATGCGCAGGCGGGGGTTGGCCATCAGGCCGTAGCGGTAGAACCGCTCGATGTCGTTGCCCTTGTAGGTCGACCCGTCGCCCCAGATGTCGACGCCGTCCTCGAGCATGGCGCGCACCAGGAGCGTGCCCGTGACCGCGCGGCCGAGGGGGGTCGTGTTGAAGTACGCCTTGCCGCCCGAGCGGATGTGGAACGCGCCGCACTGCAGCGCGACGAGGCCCTCCTCGACGAGCGCCGCGCGGCAGTCGACCAGGCGCGAGAGCTCGGCGCCGTACTCGATGGCGCGGCCGGGCACCGCCTCGACGTCGGGCTCGTCGGGCTGACCGAGGTCGGCCGTGTAGGTGCAGGGGATCGCCCCCTTCTCGCGCATCCACGCGACGGCCACCGAGGTGTCGAGGCCGCCGGAGAAGGCGATGCCGACGCGTTCGCCGACGGGCAGGCTGGAGAGGACTTTCGACATGCCCTCCAGCCTACTTGGGGCGGATGCCGCGTGACGGCGTCGCCCCGTGGCGCCGGTCGAGGAGCGGAGCGTCTCGAGTCCCGCCGCTCGGAATCTCGAGACGCCTCCTTCGTCGGCTCCTCGATCACCGAGGCGCCGAACGGGGGCCGCGATAAGGTTGAGTGTGACCGCAGACGAATCAGTACCCGAGCGCGAGGCCGGCCTGGTCGACGAACCAGAGGTTCGCGAGGCGCTCGCCACCGCCGATCGAGGGGCCGTCGCCTCCGTCGTCTCCGAGCATCCGTCGTCCCCCCTCGCGTGGGCCGAGCTCGCCGACCTCGCCGATTCAGAGGGCAACGCCATCGGCGCCTTCGCCTATGCGAGCGTCGCCGTCGACCTCGCGCAGGAGCAGCTCGCGGCATCCGGATGGGAGCCCGGCGCAGCCGTGCCCTGGTCCGACGAGCCGAACCGGGCCTACCTGCGCGCCCTCGACGCCAAGCGTCGCGCCGCGACGCAGCTCGGGCTCGACGAACTGGTCGGGAGGCTCGCCGACGAGCTCGCCTCGGCCGACGCATCGGCACCGGCGCGCATCGCGTCGGAGTACACGCCCACCCAGGTCATCACCATCGTGACGTCCGCGCAGCTCCTCGAGCAGCGTGGCGACGTCGCGGCAACCACCGGCGACCAGGTCGCCGAACCCGCCGCGCACGACGCGGCAGGAGAGGACTGACATGCCCGCAGCCGTCCTGATCGGTGCACAGTGGGGCGACGAGGGGAAGGGCAAGGCGACCGACCTGCTCGGTCCGCGTCTCGACTACGTCGTCAAGTTCAACGGCGGCAACAACGCCGGGCACACCGTGGTCGTCGGCAGCGAGAAGTACGCGCTGCACCTGCTGCCCTCCGGCATCCTGACCCCTGGGGTCACTCCGGTCATCGGCAACGGCGTGGTCGTCGACGTCGAGGTGCTCTTCGAAGAGCTCGAGGCGCTCTCCAGCCGTGGCGTGGACGTCTCCAGGCTCCGCGTCTCCGCGAACGCGCACCTCATCACGCAGTACCACCGCACGCTCGACAAGGTCACCGAGCGCTTCCTCGGCAAGCGCCAGATCGGCACGACCGGTCGCGGCATCGGCCCGGCGTACGCCGACAAGATCAACCGGGTCGGCCTGCGCATGCAGGACCTCTTCGACGAGAACATCCTGCGCCAGAAGGTCGAGGGCGCCCTCGACCAGAAGAACCACCTGCTGGTCAAGGTCTACAACCGACGTGCGATCGCCGTCGACGAGATCGTCGACGACCTGCTCGGCTACGTCGAGCGGCTGCGGCCGATGGTCACCGACACGGCGCTGCTGCTGCACCAGGCGCTCGACCGCGACGAGACCGTGCTCTTCGAGGGCGGCCAGGCGACCATGCTCGACGTCGACCACGGCACCTACCCGTTCGTGACCTCGTCCAACGCGACGAGCGGCGGCGCGGTCACCGGGTCGGGCATCGCCCCGAACCGCATCGACCGGGTCATCGCGGTCGTCAAGGCGTACACGACGCGAGTCGGCGCCGGCCCGTTCCCGACCGAGCTGTTCGACGAGTGGGGCGAGTTCCTGAGCGACAAGGGGCACGAGTACGGCACGACCACCGGCCGCCGCCGGCGCACCGGCTGGTACGACGCCCCGATCGCCCGTTACTCGGCCCGCATCAACGGCGTCACCGACTTCGTGCTGACCAAGCTCGACGTGCTCACCGGCATCGAGCGCATCCCCGTCGCCGTCGCGTACGAGGTCGACGGGCAGCGCTTCGACGAGGTGCCGGTGTCGCAGTCCGACTTCCACCACGCCACCCCCGTGTACGAGGAGTTCCCCGGCTGGACCGAGGACATCTCCGGCGCCCGCTCCTTCGAGGAGTTGCCGGCCAACGCGCAGACGTACGTGCGCGAGCTCGAGGCGATGAGCGGCTCGCGCATCTCGGCGATCGGCGTCGGCCCCGGCCGCGAGGAGATCGTGCAGCTGCACGACCTGCTCGGCTGAACCCCATTCGGCGACCGGACGCGATCCGCCTTTTCCGCTCGTCTCCCGCGTGAACACGCGCGAGACGAGCGGTATCGATGAATCCCGGCCTGGCCCGGCCTTCGTCCGACCCTTCCATCCGGTCCCTCCTCCTCGGTAGGGTCGAACGCGTGGGCGTCTCACCTACCGCGCGCCCGCGGCGGCCTTCGGCCGTGGGGGCTGGGGGAAGAGATGTCGGTCGTTCGACGCGTACTCGCCGGAATCGGCGCGATCATCTTGACGGGGGCGCTCGTGACGCCCGGGGCGCTGTCGGCGTCCGCCGCTCCGGATGACGCGGAGTTCACGACGTTCACGAAGGTCGTGACGCCGCCCGACACGTCGCCCTACGCGGCGGGCGAGCAGTTCAGCTACACGATCACCCTGACGTGCAACAGTCCCATCGTCGACATCTGCGTCGGCGCCCAGGTGACCGACGCCCTGCCAGCGCCGCTCGTGTTCGACCCGAGTGTGCCGAACCCGGTCGTGGTGTCCGCCGGCAGCGACGCCACCGTCACGACCGGCGACACCGACTTCACGGTGGACTTCACCGAGACCGGCACGGCGGGCACCGGCCTCGCGACCGGCCAGCAGGTGAGCATCACCGTCTTCGTGCAGGTGCCCGCCGACGCCAGCGCCGACTACGACGGCGAGATCGTCAACACCGCGACGGCCTCAGCCGAGAACGCCCTCCCCAAGGACGCGACGGTGCCGGTCGAGCTCGACATCCCGTCGCTTCTCGACTCGACCGTCGTGAAGACGGTCGACGACCACGTGGCCGACGGGCAGAGCGTTCCCTCGCTCCCGGGCCAGCCGGTCGACTACACGATCGGCGGCGGCAACGCGTCCAACCAGTCCGTCGACGCGGTCGTCGTGCAGGACCCGGCCGAAGGGGTCGCGAGTCCGTTCGATGGCTACCTCGACTTCACGGGCATCACCTCGATCACGCCGCCGCCGGGGGCCGACCAGGTGCAGATCGAATACCGGGACGCCGACGGCAACTGGGTGGTGGCCTACCCCACGGGCCCGATCCCGACCGACTTCACCGACATCCCCGGCGTCGACCCGGCATCCGACGTGAAGGGGCTCCGGTTCACCTTCACGTCCAGCACGGGCGATCCGATCCCGCCGGGCGAGAACGGGACGATCGGCATCTCGGCCGAGACGAACGACACCGTGCTCGACATCCCCCTCGGCGAGTCGGTCGACGTGCCGAACACGGCGTCCTCGAACGTCGTCGTCGACGACGTCACGACCGACCCGAACACGGCCGACGGCGATGTCGTCATCAGCAACACCGGCCCGGCCGTCGACATCGAGAAGTCGTTCGCCGATCCCGTGCTGCTCGCCGGAGACTCGACGACGGCCACGATCGAGTCGGCGAACGGCCCGCGGCCCGTCACCTCGATGACCATCGACGAACCCACCACAAGCTCGCCGAACCTCGCCGACCAGGGGCTCACCTTCGACGGCTTCGGCGACATCACATGGCCGCAGAACGCCACGGGTGCGTCCATCACCTACACCTACGCCGACGGCACGACCGAGACGCTCGACACCACCACGCCCGACACGCTGCCCGATCCGACCGGCGACGTCGTCGGCTTCTCGGTGACGTTCACCGGACCGATCCTGCCGAACGCGTCGGCGCAGATCCCGTTCGACGTCACGGCGCAGAGCGTCGACGGCCAGGCCGACATCGTCAGCACGAACGACACGACCTCCACGGTCACGGACTCCACGGGCCAGACCGGCACCGACGAGGATGCCGCGGACATCACCAGGCAGCCCGCTCGCGTGTCGACGGTCATCGACAAGGACATCGTGCGCGACGAGGTCTGGGACGTGCCCGGAAGCACGACGGACGTGACGTTCCTCGCCTCCGTGAACGACCAGGGCGAGAACGCCTCGACCGTCGGCGCCGACCAACTCGTGATCAGCGACCCCGCCGACCCGCAGCCCGGCGACCCGCCGAGCACCTTCTGGAACGTGTTCGACCTCCGCCAGATCAGCGCCGGCGTCCCGGCCGACGCGAACCTCACCGTGGAGTACTGGGACGGCGAGGAATGGGTGACGCTCCCGGGCGCCGAGCTCATCGAGGGACCGGCCACGTTCAACACGAACGTGCCGGCCGACCTGCAGGACGACATCCAGGGCATCCGCTTCGTCTACACGCCGAAGCCCGGCGAGACGCTGCCTCCGGGCTTCCAGGTCGCGCCCCGCATCTCGGTGGCGACCCGCGACCAGCTCCGCGACGGATCGGGCAGCGTGCACGACGCCGCAGTGGCCGCGGACCCGCTCGTGGCCGAGAACACGGCGTCGTCGACGGTCATGAACCCCGACGACACGTCGCCCGAAGACAACACCGCCACCGACGGCGACCAGGTCGACGTGAACCCGCTCGACCCCGACGAGGGGGTCGACCTGCTCGAGAAGCAGTGGCTCGACGAGAACGTCAACGCCTTCAGCGGCGATCAGCGCAGTGCCCGCATCTCGTGGGCGACCGAGGGCCTTCCCTTCGACTCGGTCGCGATCACGGACGACCCGAGTGCCGGCGAAGACTTCTCGAACATCGCGGCATCTGCCTTCGACGCGTGGAACCTCGCGGTCATCGAACCGATCGACGGGGCCCTCGACCCCGAGATGCAGTACGACCGCATCGCGACCGTCGAGCTCTTCGACGACACCGCCGATGCCTGGGTCGACATCACGGCCGCCGCGTGCGGCGCCGTGGACACCACGGGAACCGACTGCGATGGCGGCTTCCCCGGGTACGAGCTCAGTGACGCCGAGCAGGAGTCCACGCTCGGCGTGCGCCTGACCTACGTCGAGGGGTCGAACCGCGGCGGCGGCGGGCCGGCCGCCGGGTCGGGAGTCGCGGCATCCTACGACTTCGAACGCAACCTCGACCTGACCTTCCAACTCCGCGATGAGAAGCGCAGCGGTGGGCCCGTCGTCGGCACGCTCCACGACGACACCTACAACTCCGGCCTCGCCGGCGTCGTGACCAACACGGCGCGGGCCGAGGGCGAGGGTCCCCAGCCGGTCACGCACGACGATTCCGACGACATCACGATCCTCGACACCGTCATCAACACCTCGGTCTCGAAGGCCTTCGACCAGGACAGCCTGCCCGTGCCGCCCGACACCGCCGACCAGGCCGACTACCCGCTCGTGTCCTCGACGATGACGGCCGTCAACCAGACGGAGGCGAACATCGGAGAGCTCCGCCTCGACGATCCCGCCCCGACGCCCGCGACCACGACGACGTACGACTACCTCAACCTCTACGGCATCGACCTCATCAGCGTCCCGGAGGCCGCAACGGTCTCGACGGTCACGCTCACGCGCGAGGGCGGTGGCACCGAGGACTTCACGATCGAGGAGGCCCTCGCGCTGAGCCCGACCGACCTGGCGGACGTCATCGGGTTCAGCGTCGTGCACACCGACCCCGACGGCGTCTCGATCCAGTCCGAGGAGACGACGTCGGTCGTGCTCACGTTCCAGCTGCGCGAGTTCCTGCGCGGCCAGCCCGGCGTTCGGCCGACGACCGCGGACACGGTCACCAACGTGGCATCCTCGACCGCGACCCGTCCCGGCGGCGATCCCGAGATCGACGAGGCGTACGCCACGGACGACGATTCGCTGACCTTCGCCGACGCCACGTACGGCGTCAATGCGGGCAAGTCGATCGACCCGCCGTCGCGGTACGAGGACGAGTCGCCCGACGGGTACACGGTGACGATCGGCGGACAGCCGACGGGCAACGTGCGCACGACGGTCCTCACGTTGACCGACGACACCCCGACGTTCTGGAACGCGTTCGAGTTCGCGTCGTTCCCGGCGACGACCCTTCCCGCCGGCATCGGCCAGTTGCGCGTGTCCGCCCTCGTGGGCGTCGAATACTCCGCCGCGGGCGCCGGTGCACCGCTCGTCCAGACCTGTGCGGGCGACACCGACCTCACCGACTGCTGGGTCGTCGGAGACTGGCAGGACGCCGTCTCCAACGTCGTCACGCCCGTGCTCCCCGACGGGGTGGCCGCCGGCGACGTGCGAGGCCTGCGCTTCGACATCCGCAAGGATGCCGACGAGACGAACTGGGAGTCGCCGCGGAACCCGATCGTGTCGGTCAGGTTCCTCGCCGATCGGCTGGAGAACCTGCACTACGGACCCGACGGCGTGATCGACAGCTACCCGGTGCCCTCGACACTCCCGGGACTTGCGACCGCACCCGGCGAGACCGTGCAGGGCACGACGACCGACGACGTCGACGTGCACGGCACGGGATCGTGGGAGACGCCCGACGGCGTGACCTGGGAGGCCGACGCGATCGCGTCGGACACCACGATCCTGCAGCACCGCGTGAATGCGATCAGCGTCGTGAAGTCACCCGGCAACGGGTCGGGCGGTTCGCTCGCGCAGCAGTTCCCGCCGGCGTCGACGATCCCCTATTCGATGACCATCACGAACACCGGCGCCTGGGCGATGACGGGCCTCGAGCTGACCGACCAGGTCGCGACGGACGCATCCGGCTCCTTGCTGGTGGCCGACCCCGACGCCGACGAGGTCTTCGAGTTCACCCTGACCGACTCGTCGGGGGCGTCGCTGCCGACCGACGGGTTCACCGGCGAGCTCGACGAGGCCACCGGCCTAGTCACGATCACGGTGCCCGACGGCTTCGTGTTCAACCCCGGCGACGTGCTCGTCATCGATGCGAACCTGATCTTCCGTCCAGGCCTCGCGCCGGGAACGCCGGTGGGCAACACGATCTCGGCCACCAGCGACCGCGACTTCGAGACGTGCGCGCACTCCTCGAACAACGTGCCGACGCCGGACACCGAGGATGTCGCCGACTGTGCCGCTGACACCACCGTGACACCGGCCGCAGCCGCACCCATCAGCATCGTCAAGGCGGTCAAGGGCAACGCCGCCGGCGTGCCGGGCGTCGACCCGGCCGACCCGAACTACGACGACCTCGGCGTCCTGAACACGGCGGCGAACCCGTCGGCGGCCGCCTGTGCGGCACCCAATGCGGGCGGCGGGTACTACGTGAACCAGTGCGTGCCGATCACGCGCCCCGGCGGCGTGGAGACGTGGCGCATCAGCTTCACCAACCGCGGCAACGTGCCGGCCGACCGCATCGCCGGCATCGACGTGCTGCCGGCCGTCGGCGACACCGGCGTCGTCGTGGGCTCGCAGCGCGGATCGGAGTGGGCGCCGATCTTCATCGGCAACCTCTCGGTTCCCGCCGCAGGCACGGCTGAGGCGTACTACATGGCCAGCGTGCCGAACCAGGCGTGCAACGCCACCGACATCCAGTACAGCACCCTCGGAGTGCCGGTCCCCGACTCCGATCCCTGCTTCGCGGACGTGTCGACGAGGCAATGGATCGCCTACGACGACTCGACGCCGGCGGCGGAGCTGGCAACCGCACGAGCGCTCAAGCTCGTGTTCAGCTACCCTGCGGGAACCGGACTGCCGCCGGGAATCACCGGCTCGGTGACGTACGAGACGCAGACGCCGGCGGTCGTGCCCGATGCCTACGACGACGGACTGCCGGTCGCGTGGAACACCGTCGCCGCAGGCTCGCGTGCGACGTTCCAGGGCACCCCGATCTACCAGGGCCCGGTCGAGCCGGTTCGCGCCGGCGTCGCCGTCCCCACCGGCCAGGTGCAGCTGCAGAAGGAACAGGTCGCACCCGACACCTGGACCTTCCCGCTCCCCGACTCCTACGAGTTCGACGTGCAATGCGAGTCGCTCGAGCAACCCGTCGACCTCGTCGACACCGATGGTGCCGACGTCTCGCCCCTCGACGTGCCCGCCGACGGTTCGCTCGTCGAGGTCGGCACGGGAACCAACCTTCCGCTCTTCTCGGACTGCACGGTGCAGGAGCTCTTCGCGCAGGGCTCGACGGTCACGTACGACCCGGAGGGCACGGCCGACCGTTCGGGCGAGGTCGTCGCGACCCGTGACCTGACCGGCCGCACCGACATCCACCACCCGTTCCCGCCCGACCCCGTCGAGGACGTCACGCTGCAGGTGACGAACACATACGAGATCGGCGGCTTCAGCGTCACGAAGGAGGTCGAACGCAGCACCGCGGTCGACCAGGACGGCAACGAGATCGCCTACAACCCCGAGTTCACGTTCGTGGCGAGCTGCATCTGGCTCGGCCAGGAGATCATCCCCGAGGACGAGCGCGAGTTCACCATCGGCGAGGGCGAGACGGTGGACTTCGGTCCGCTGCCCGTCGGCGCCGACTGCTCGGTCGAGGAGACGGATGTCGCGGGCGCGACCACGTCGCAGGTCGTCGTGACCGAGGACGGCGTCGACCGCGATCCGGTCGACGTCACGACGCCGGTCGAGTTCGTGCTCCTGCCCGACGAGGCCGACGGCACGCACCTGACCGCCCTCACCGCGACCAACGCCTACACGGTGGGCGGCCTCGAGATCACGAAGGACGTGACCGGGGCGGGCGCCGACGCGTGGGCGCCCGACGACTTCACCCTGCAGCTCGTCTGCACGTGGGACCAGGCGACGACGAACCCCGTCTACGACGACACGTTCACGATCTCCGACGGCGAGACCTGGAGCGTCGACAACCTGCCGACCGGCGCCGACTGCACGGTGACGGAGCCGGAGGACGGCGACGCGACCGAGGTCACGTTCAGCCCGAACCCCGTCACGATCGGCGACACCGACGCCGGCGAGGAACCGATCGCCGTGGCCGTCACGAACGACTTCCGCGTCGGCGGCTTCCAGGTGGAGAAGACCGTCGCCGGCTCGGGTGTCGGGTTCAGTGACGACGTCGCGTTCACGTACGCCTACACCTGCACGTACGCCGGCGAGACCGTCGGCGAGGGCGAACTGTCGATCACGGGCGACGGGACCGCCGGCCCGCTCGACTCCGACGCCGTGACCGGGCTGCCGGTCGGCGCCGAATGCGTCGTCACCGAGACGGACGACGGCGGGGCGGATGCCACGCCGGAACCCGTGACCGTGACGATCCCCGACGAGGCCGACGGCGTCGCCCAGGTCGGCGTCGCCGAGTTCGAGAACCGGTTCACCGCGGGCACGATCGCGGTGACGAAGGTCGTCGAGGGCGATGCATCCGAGATTCCGGGGATTCCCGGGGCCACGTACACGGTGCACGTGACCTGCGCGGTCACGGAGGACGGCGATCCGCTCTTCGACGGCGATGTCGAGGTGATCGGCGGCGAGACGGTCACGGTCACGGACCCGGGCACGGGCGAGCCCCTGCTGCTGCCGCTCGGCACGCACTGCTGGGGGGAGGAGACGGATGACGCGGGCGCGACGTCCTCGAGCGTCGATCTCGACTCGTTCGAGAATGCGGCGGTCGTCGTCGCCTCCGATGAGGACGAGCCGCAGCCGCTCGAGATCACGGCGACGAACACATTCGCCGCCGCCGACCTCGTGGTGGCGAAGGCGATCGACGGCAATCCCGACCACGCCGCGGGCGTGACGTTCACGATCCTCGTGACCTGCACGCTCGATCGCGGCGATGGCAACCCGCCGGTCGTGATCTACGACCAGGAGCCCGTCACGATCGAGGGCGGCCAGTCGCAGACCCTCGACGGCATCCCCGTGGGATCCGACTGCTACGCCGAGGAGCCCGACGGCCAGGGCGCGTACGACATCACGATCAGCAACACGGCTGACAACCCGATTCCGGTGACCGGCGACGTCGAGGACCCCGACACCATCACGGTCACCAACGACTTCCCCGACGCGAGTTTCACCGTCGTGAAGGACGTCGACAACGGCGGGGCCGAGAACCAGGACGGCGAGCCGATCGACTACGACACGGTCTACTCGTTCACCGCGACCTGCGAGTTCCAGGGCACCGGCGTGCTGGACGAGTCGTTCGCGCTGGGCGACGGTGGCGAGCAGACCTTCAACGGTCTCCCGGCCGGCGCCGAGTGCACCGTCACGGAGACCGACCAGGGCGGTGCGGCGACCTCCATCGTCCTCACGCAGGACGGTGCCGAGACCGACCTGGGCGAGGCATCCGAGGCGTCCTTCACGCTGCTGCCCGACGCCGAGGGCACGACGGTGACGAGCGTCGCGGTGACGAACGCGTACACGGTCGGTTCGATCGCGATCACGAAGGCCGTGACGGGTGAGGGTGCCGAAGCGTGGGCGCCCGACGAGTTCGACGTGCAGCTCGTCTGCACGCTCGAGGCGGCCGACCCCGACACGGTCTACGACGACATCGTCACCATCGGCGCCGGTGAGACGGTCACCGTCGGCGACCTGCCGACCGGTGCCGACTGCACGGTGACCGAGCCCGACACCGCCGGCGCCACCGAGGTCACGATCGACCCCGAGTCGGTCACCGTGGGTGTCGTCGGTGACGAGGGCGACCCGGTCGCGGTCACGGTGACGAACGACTTCCGGGTCGGCGGTTTCCAGATCCAGAAGAACATCACCGGACCCGGGACCGAGTTCACCGACGGCGTCGACTTCGTCTACGGGTACACGTGCACCTACCTGGGCGCGGTCGTCGGCGAGGGCGAACTGACGATCACGGGCGACGGCACGGCCGGACCGCTCCTCTCCGAGGAGGTGACCGGCCTCCCCGTCGGCAGCTCCTGCGCGGTCACCGAAACCGATGACGGCGGGGCGGATGCCACGCCCGATCCGGTCACGGTCGTTATCCCCGACGTGGACGAGCAGGGCGCTCCCCAGGTCGTGGACGTGGACTTCGTGAACCCGTTCAGTGCGGGCACGATCGCGGTGTCGAAGGTCGTCGAGGGTGCGGCATCCGAGATTCCGGAGATCGCGGGTGCGACGTACACGGTGCAGGTGACCTGCTCGTTCACGGCTGAGGGCGACCCGGTGTTCGAGGGTGATGTCGAGGTGGTCGGCGGCGAGACGACCACGGTGCTCGATGCAGCGACGGGTGAGCCGTTGCTGCTGCCGTTGGGAACGCACTGCTGGGGCGTCGAGACGGATGCCGCGGGCGCGACGTCCTCGAGCGTTGACTTCGATTCGTTCGAGAACGCGGTGATCGTGGTCGCGTCCGAGGAGGAGGCGCCGCAGGCGCTTGTGCTGACGGCGACGAACACGTTCGAGTACGGCGAGCTCGTGGTTGCGAAGGCGTTGGATGGGAACCCCGATCACGCGGAGGGCGTGACGTTCGAGATCCTCGTGACCTGCACGTTCGATCGTGGCGACGGCAACGAGCCGATCGTGATCTACGACCAGGAGCCGGTCACGATCGAGGGCGGCCAGTCGGAGACGCTGACGGATATCCCGGTGGGCTCGGAGTGCTACGCCGAGGAGCCCGATGGGCAGGGTGCGTACGAGATCACGATCAGCAACACGGCTGACAACCCGATTCCGGTGACCGGCGATGTCGAGGAGCCGGTCGCCATCACGGTGACGAACGAGTTCCCCGATGCGTCCTTCATCGTGGCGAAGGACGTCGACAACGGCGGTGCCGAGAACGCGGGCGGCGACCCGATCGCCTACGACACGGTCTTCTCGTTCACCGCGACCTGCGAGTTCGAGGGCGAAACGGTGCTCGACGAGGCCTTCGACCTCGCCGACGGCGAGGAGCAGACGTACGACACCCTCCCGGCGGGAAGCGAGTGCACGGTCACCGAGACGGACCAGGGCGGCGCATCCACGTCGATCGTGATCGAGCAGGGCGGAACCGAGACCGACCTGGGCGAGGCATCCGAGGCGGTCTTCACCCTCCTGCCCGACATCGAGGGCGTGATCGTGACGACCGTCGCGGTGACCAACACCTTCACGGTCGGCACGGTCGAGATCACGAAGGCCGTGACCGGCACCGGCGCCGACGCGTGGGGCGGCACGTTCGGCGACTTCGAGGTGGAGCTCGTCTGCACGCTCGAGGGCGCGGACCCCGACGTCGTCTACAGCGACACGCGCACGCTCACGAAGGACGCCCCCGGCGACGTCTGGCTCGTCGAGAACCTGCCGACCGGCGCGGACTGCACGGTCGCAGAGCTCGACGACGGCGAGGCGACGGAGTCGACCGTGACGCCGTCCGAGTTCGTCATCGGCGATGACACGACCGAGGACCCCGTGGCGGTGACCGTCGAGAACGAGTTCCGCACCGGCGGCCTGAACGTGCTGAAGGCCGTCACCGGACCCGGCGTGCCGGAGTTCTCGAACGGGCCCTTCCTGTTCCAGGTCGAGTGCACCTACGACGGGCAGTCCGTCGTCGATCAGGAGCTCGTGGTCGTGGGCGACGGCACCGAGGGGCCGTTCACGAGCGAGACCATCGGCGGCATCCCCGTCGGGTCGGTCTGCGTCGTGACCGAGACCTTCGATGCGGATGCGGACACCACGCCGCCGCCGGTCACGGTCACGATCGAGGACCAGGCGACAGAGGGCGTCGAGACCGTGGTCACGGCCGTCTTCCTCAACGTGTTCTCGCTGGGCACGATCGACCTGACGAAGGAAGTCGACGGCTCAGCGGCCGACGAGTCCTACGTGCAGGACGCGACCTTCACCGTGCAGGTGACCTGCCAGCTCGACGTGTTCGGCACGATCGTCACGGTCTTCTCCGGGCCGGTCGAGGTGGGCGCCGACGAGACGGTGCCGGTGCTCCGTGAAGACGGCGATCCGCTGAAGCTGCCGTACCAGACCCACTGCTTCGGCGAGGAGACGGATGCCGCCGGCGCGACCGAGAGCACGATCGACTTCGACTCGTACGACAACGCCGCGGTGGTGGACGTCGAGGACGAGCCGCAGACGCTCGAGCTCACGGCGACGAACACCTTCGAGGAGGGAACGGTCGACCTCGAGAAGACCGTCAGCGGTGCGGTCGACCAGGCCGCCGGCAAGACGTTCATGCTCGCGGTGACCTGCACGTTCGACCGGGGCGAGGGCAACGACCCGTACGTCGCGTTCGACGCCGAGTCGGTGCCCATCGCCGCCGGCGAGACCGTGACGCTGACCGACCTGCCGATCGGCACCGAGTGCTGGGCCGAGGAGACCGACGCGGGTGGCGCGATCGGCGTCACCGTCAGCGCGACCGAGGACACCCCGGTCGTCGTCGGCCTCGACGAGACGGCGACCATCACGGTCGACAACGAGTTCGCCGCAGCGCCGCCGGTCACGGGTGTCGATGGGGCGGCCGTCTGGGCCTGGATCGGATACGGCGCCCTGCTCATCGCCTTCGGCGCGGGCATGGTGCTCCTCGCGAGGCGACGCCGGCAGGCGTGATGGCGGCAGCCGCGCCGCCCGCCGCCTGAACGACACGGCGCCCCGCCCGGTTCCATCCGGGCGGGGCGCCGTGTCGTTCGCGTTCGGCTACTGGTTGCCGACCGACTTGTCGATGTTCGCCTTGACGTCGTCGATCGTGCCGTCGTGCTCGTCGGGCGCGATCTTCTTGACCGCTTCGCCGATGCCGTCGAGGACCTTGTCACTGATGTCCTCGGCCTGCTCGCTCTTCAGGACCTCGTGGATCTTGTCCTTGTTCTGCTCGATGAAGTCGCCCGCCTGCTTGGCGATGTCGTCGAAACCGGCCATGTGCGTGTCCCTCGTCTCATCCACGGGCGTCGTCGCCCGCCTGAGGCCAGCCTACGTCGGCGCCCGACGCGGTGGAAGGGCGACCCGGGCGACGGCATGGGTCCGGCGGATGCGGTGTGCCAGACTCGTGCGGTGACCGCTGCGCTTCCCCCGGCCGAGCCGATCGTCGGCCGAATCATCCGTCTCGAACCGTTCGTGCCCGCGGATGTTCCCGCGCTCGCCGAGGCCCTTCGCCATCCGGAGGTGTTCGCCGGCGGATACGGAGGCGGCCCGGAGGGGCTGCCCGCCGACGACGAGGCGTTCGCCCGGTTCGCGCTCGGCTACTACGAGGGCGGCCGACTCGCGCTTCCATGGACCGTTCGGCTGCACGGGGGCGACCACGACGGCCGCGTCGTAGGGGCCACGAAGTTCGCCGACCTCGACCTCGCGAACGAGTCGGGCCACATCGGCTGGACGGCGTACGACCCGCGGGTCTGGGCCTCCGGCGTGAACGTGGAGACGAAGCTCCTGCTGCTCGGCCTCGCGTTCGACCACGGATTCGGACGTGTCAAGCTGCAGGCCGACAGTCGCAACGAGCGCTCGCGTGCGGCGATCCTGCGACTCGGGGCGAGCCTCGAGGGCATCGCGCGCCGGCACAAGCGCCGGGCCGACGGCAGCTGGCGCGACAGCGCGATCTACTCCATCGTCATCGACGAGTGGCCCGGGGTGCGAGCCGGCCTCGAGGCGCGGCTCGCCGCGCGTGGCGACGGGCCCGTCGAACTGCGCTGATCGCCGCCCGCGTCAACCCCAGAGCTCGATCGCGCCGTCGATGAGGGCCGCGGCGCCGCCGAGGTAGGCGATCACGATCACCGCCGTGCGCGCCGCATGGTGCGGGATGCGGCGGTGCAGCAGTTCGCCGATGCCGAGGCCCACGAGGAGTGCGGCGATGATCCACGGCCAGGCGCCGGGTTCGAGCTCGGGCACCGCCCAGCCGGTCTGGCCGAGCTTCAGGGCGAGGGATGCCGCGCCGATGACGACGAAGTACGGCTGCGCCGTGGCGGCGAATCCGACCTGCGACCACCGGGTCGCGACGGCGTAGACGCTGAGGGCGGGGCCGCCGACGCCGGCCGCCGCGTTCATGACCCCGGATGCCCCGCCCGCGATGACGGCCGGCGGCCAGCCGCGGGCGACGTGCTCGGCGCGCGTCACGAGGAGGGAGGTCGTCAGCGCTCCGATGACGAGCACGCCGATGACCACCTGGAGGGGGGCGCCGGGCACGTGGGCGGCGATGAGGGCGCCCACCAGCGTGCCGACGAGCGCCGGGGCCACGAGCAGCCCGAACCGCCGCCACTCGACGAAGCGCCACACCCGCGGCAGGATGATGAGCGAGGAGATCACGGCGCAGAGGTTCACGACGATGACGCCGTCGAACGGGCCGAGCAGGATGACGAGGGCCGGCGAGGCGACGAGGGCGAAGCCCATGCCCGTGACCCGCTGCGCGATCGCGCCGACGAGCACGGAGAGGGCGACGGCGAGGAGCACCGGGGCAGTCTAGCCGCGGGCGTCGGGCGAGGCCGGGCCGCCGGGGCCCGCAGTTGCGCTCGACGCCCCGCGGTCGCTGGTGCCGGCCGCCGCGCCCGAGGCAGCGGGCCCCGACACCGCCCCGGCCTGCGGGAGCGCGCGGCCCGTCGGCTCCGGCACGTGCAGCCGGGTGAAGAAGGCGTCGACGCCCCGCGGTCGACGTCGTCGGTCGGCGACGGAGGCGAGCACCGTCACGAGCAGGGCGAGGGGCACGGTCCACGCGGCCGGCTGCTCGAGGAAGGGACGGATCGCGGGCACCGCGGCCGAGATGATGCCGCCGCCGAGGATGGCCGAGCCCGAGAGCACGGCTCCCGTGAGCATGCCCGCGATCGCGCCGCGCGCGGTGAGCCCGCGCCACCAGATGCCGAGCAGCAGCATCGGACAGAGGGTGGAGGCGGTGAAGGCGAAGACGAGCCCGACGCTGCCCGCGAGCCCGGTGGAATCGGTGGCGAGCGCCACGATCAGCGGGACGAACGAGGACGCGACGGCGGCGATCCGGAACCCGCGCACGCTGCCGCCGAGCAGGTCCTGGCTGATCACGCCCGCGAGCGAGACAACGAGGCCAGACGAGGTCGAGAGGAACGCGGCGAATGCGCCCGCGATGACGAGTGCGGTGAGCAGGTCCCCGGCCCAGCCGGGAACGAGTCGGTCGGGCAGCACGAGCACGAGCGCGTCGGCGTCCCCGGTGGCCGCGAGGTCGGGTGCGAACGCCCGGCCGAGGAGGCCGAGGATGGTCGGGAACAGGTAGAACACCGAGAGCAGCATGAGCACGAGCACGGTCGTGCGCCGCGCGGCACCGCCGTCGGGGTTCGTGTAGAAGCGCACGAGCACGTGCGGGAGCCCGAGGGTGCCGAACAGCAGCGCGACCATGAGCGAGACCGTGCGATAGGGGTCGTGGTCGCCCGGGCCGGCCGCGGCCGGGAACGCCTCGACGGGCGGCAGCGCCGGTTCGACGCCGCCGACGAAGATGAGCAGCACCACGGCGGGCACCGCGATGGCGGTGAGCTTCAGCCAGAACTGGAACGCCTGCACGAACGTGATGGAGCGCATGCCGCCCGCCGCGACGACGACGGCGACGATGACGGCGACCGCGAGCGAACCCGCCCACGAGGGCAACCCCGTCGTGATGCGCACGGCCAATGCGGCGCCCTGCAGCTGCGGCACGATGTAGAGCCAGCCGATGACGATCACGAGCGTGCTCGTCACCAGGCGCGCGCCGCGCGACTCGAGCCGCGCCTCGGTGAAGTCGGGGATCGTGTACGCCCCCGAGCGTCGGAGCGGGGCGGCCACGAAGAGCAGCAGCATGAGGTATCCGGCGGTGTACCCGATCGGGAACCAGAGCCCGGCCGATCCGGTCGTGAGGATGAGGCCGGCGATGCCGAGGAAGCTCGCCGCCGAGAGGTACTCGCCCCCGATCGCCGAGGCGTTCCACCATGGCCGTACGGTGCGCGAGGCGACGTAGAAGTCGCTCGTCGTGCGCGAGACGCGGAGGCCGTAGAAGCCGATCAGGGCGGATGCCAGCGCGACCGCGGTGATCGCGGCGTAGCTGATCGCGGCGTTCACGGGGCCTCCGTGAGGGCGCGGTACCTGGCCTCGTTGCGCGCCGCGGCGCGCGCGTAGAGCACCCCGACCGTGATCGCGAGCGGATAGATGCCGACCGCGAGCAGCAGCCACGACAGGGGCACGCCCCACACGAACGTCTCGTCGAGCACCGGCGTCAGGACGATCGCGAGCACGAAGGCGGCCGTCGCGCCGACGAATCCGAGGGCGTACGTGATGCCGAGCCGCAGCTGCGAGCGGATGAGCGAGCGCACGTACACGCTCGCCGGCTCGCTGGTCGTCGCGCCCCTGGTCGGCAGTGATCGAGCGGATGCCGCGGTCGAGCCGGTGCGCGGGGCGGTGACCCGCACGCGGGCGGGCGGGACCGGTGGTCGAGTAGGGCGCCCAGCGCCCGTATCGAGACCCTCCTGGGCTCCGCTGGTCTCGAGAGGCTCCGCTCCTCGACCGCCGTGAGGCGACAGGCCCGCGGCATCCGACCGATCCGTCATGGGCGCGGTCGCAGGGTCGCCGACTCGAGGCGCTCGCGGAGGGCGGGCAGCAGGCGACGGCTCACGGGGAGCTCGGCATCCGCGACGGTCACGCTCGGGCGGTCGGCACCCAGGCGGATGCGCGAGAGGTGGGCGAGCGAGACGAGGTACGAGCGGTGCACGCGCACGAAACCCGCATCGGCCCACTGCCGCTCGAGGTCGGCCATCGGCACGCGCACGAGGTAGCTCGCCTCCTCGGTGTGCAGCCGGGCGTAGTCGCCCTGCGCCTGGACGTAGCGCACCTCGTCGCGGCGGATCATGCGCGTCGTCGAGCCGAGGGTGACGGCGATCATCTCTGGTGCGCTCGCGGCCGTCGGAACCGGGCCGGTGTGGGCCGCGGACGCCTTCATGGCCTCGACGATGCGCCCGACGGAGCGCTGCAGGCGCTCGGTGCGCACGGGCTTCAGCAGGTAGTCGACGGCCGCGAGGTCGAACGCCTCGAGCGCGCCCTCCTCGTCGGCGGTCACGAAGACGAGCGCGGGGCGGTGCTCGAATCGCTGCAGGGCCCGCGCCAGGTCGAAGCCGTTCAGGCCGGGCATGTGGATGTCGAGGAACGCGGCGTCGACGGGCTCGCGGGTCAGCAGGCGGATCGCCTCGGACCCCGAGGACGCCTGGTGCACGGTGCCGATGCGCGGATCCTGCGAGAGCAGGAACGCGAGCTCGTCGATCGCGGGCTGCTCGTCGTCGGCGATGAGGACGGAGATCATCGGCTCGGGCTCCCGTCTCTCGCGGTGGTCGGCCCGGCCGCCGGGCCCGCGTTGGGGTTCGGACCAGGATGGGCCTTGGGCACCCGCATGCGCACGAGCGTACCTGCGCCGACGTTCGTCTCGACGACGAGGCCGTGCTCGTCGCCGTAGACCTGGCGGAGCCGGGCGTCGACGTTGCGGAGGCCGACGTGCTCGCCCGTGGCCGCACCGGCGAGCACCTCCTCGAGCACGACCGGGTCGATGCCCACGCCGTCGTCCTCGACGGTGATCTCTGCGAAGGCGCCCGAGTCCGTCGCCGTGATCGTGATGCGACCGCCGCCCTCCTTGGACTCGAGGCCGTGGCGCACGGCGTTCTCGACGAGCGGCTGGATCGAGAGGAACGGGACGACCGTCGAGAGCACCTCCGGCGCGACCTGCAGCGTCACCGTGAGGCGAGCGCCGAAGCGCGCACGCTCGAGCTCGAGGTAGCTGTCGATCGAGCGCAGCTCCTCGGCGACGGTCGTGAAGTCGCCGTGGCGGCGGAACGAGTACCTCGTGAAGTCGGCGAACTCGAGCACGAGGTCCCGCGCCTTCGCCGGGTCGGTGTTGATGAACGAGGCGATCGCGTTCAGTGCGTTGTAGATGAAGTGGGGGCTGATCTGCGCGCGGAGGGCGCGCACCTCGGCCTCCGCGAGTGCGGCGCGCGAGGCGTCCAGCTCGCCGAGCTCGACCTGCGACGCGACCCAGGACGCCACCTCGCCCGTCGCCCGGATGAGGCCCGCGCGGACCGGCGCGGAGAACGCGACGATCGCGCCGACCGGGCGTCCGCCCGTGAGGATCGGCGCGGCCACCGCATCCGTCTCGTGCGAGCCGATCGCGATGCGGCGCTGCACGTGGGGCTTGCCGGTCGAGCAGGCCGTCTCGGCGAGCTCGCCCGCGATGCGGCGCACGGCGTCGTCGCCCTCGACGGTGACGTGGCCCGCGAGATCGACGATCGCGAGGCTCTCGCAGCCGAGCAGGGCCCGCAGCGAGCGGCCGGCCCTCGCCGCGTCGACCCCGTCGAGCCCGGCGCGCACGTGCTTGGCCGCGCGGCTGGCGAGGTGCAGGGTCTGGTAGGTCGCCTGCTCGGCGTCCGTGCCGAGCTCGCGCTGGGCGAGCACGAGGCGGCGCAGCAGCAGCACGACCCCGAGCGCGAGCGCGCCCGCGACGACGCCTGCGGCGGCGGCGAGCAGCATCGACTCGGGCATGCACGAAAGCGTAGCCGTCGCCCGTCGACGCCTTCCAACCGTTCGTCGCACGAGGGGCGCCGTTCAGCGACGACGAACGGCGATCCGTTCCGGCGGCGCGGGCCACGCGGCAGCATGGGGCCACTGTCGACGGCGACCCCTCGCCCTCGGCAGCGGGCGCGGACGATCCCCCGTGCCGGACCCCCTCGAAGGAGAGACGCCATGGGCAACGAGGCCCTGAGCGCGGAGACGACGCAACCCGACGTCGATTTCACCGCGGTGCAAGCATCACCCCGATTCCAAGAGCTGCGCGGTCGCCACCGCCGGTTCGTGTTCCCCGTCCTCGCGGCGTGCCTCGTCTGGTACCTCGCCTACGTGCTCCTCGCGATCTACGCGCACGACTTCATGTCGACGCCCGTGTGGGGCAGCGTGAACCTCGCGATGGTGCTCGGCCTCGCCCAGGTCGTCACGACCTTCGCCGTGACCATGTGGTACGTCAGCTACGCCAACCGGCGACTCGACCCGATCGCCGCGGAGATCCGCGACGAGATCGAGTCGGGCACCGTCGCCGGCTCCGAGGCGGTGGCCCGATGAGCGCCGTGCACACCGTGGTCGTCGCGGAGGCGGCATCCACCCAGGTCGGCGAGCCCTGGCTGAACATCGCCATCTTCGGCGCGTTCGTGGCGATCACGATGATCATCGTGTTCCGCGCGAGCCGCAACAACAAGACCGCCGCCGACTACTACGCGGCCGGCCGCTCGTTCACCGGAGGCCAGAACGGCTCCGCCATCGCGGGCGACTACCTCTCGGCGGCGTCGTTCCTCGGCATCGTCGGCGCCATCGCGATCACGGGCTACGACGGGTTCATGTACTCGATCGGGTTCCTCGTCGCCTGGCTCGTCGCCCTGCTGCTCGTCGCCGAGCTGCTGCGCAACACCGGCCGCTACACGATGGCCGACGTGCTCTCGTTCCGCCTGAAGCAGCGCCCCGTGCGCATCGCCGCGGCGATCACGACGCTCGTGGTCTGCTTCTTCTACCTGCTCGCGCAGATGGCGGGTGCCGGCGGACTCGTGTCGCTGCTGCTCGGCATCGGCGACCAGCTCGGCCAGTCGCTCGTCATCACGGTGGTCGGCGCGCTCATGATCCTCTACGTGCTCATCGGCGGCATGAAGGGCACCACCTGGGTGCAGATCATCAAGGCGATCCTGCTCATCGCCGGTGCCGGCGTCATGACGGTCTGGGTCCTCGCGATCTACGGCTTCAACTTCTCGAGCCTGCTCGACAGCGCGGTCGAGGTGGCCGGCAACCCGGCGATCCTCGATCCGGGCCTCAAGTACGGCGTCTCCGAGATCTCGAAGATCGACTTCGTCTCGCTCGGACTCGCGCTCGTGCTCGGCACCGCCGCCCTGCCGCACGTGCTCATGCGCTTCTACACGGTGCCCACGGCGAAGGAGGCGCGCAAGTCGGTCGTCTGGGCCATCTGGCTCATCGGCATCTTCTACGTCTTCACGCTCGTGCTGGGCTACGGTGCTGCCGCACTCGTCGGTCCCGAGGTGATCGCAGCCGCTCCCGGCGCCGCGAACTCGGCGGCCCCGCTGCTCGCGTTCGAGCTCGGCGGGCCGCTCCTGCTCGGCCTGATCTCGGCGATCGCCTTCGCGACGATCCTCGCGGTGGTCGCTGGACTCACGATCACGGCCGCGGCGTCGTTCGCGCACGACATCTACGCGAGCGTCATCAAGAAGGGCAAGCCCGAACCCGGAGCCGAGGTCAAGGTCGCGCGCCGCACGGTGCTCGTCATCGGCGTCGTCGCGATCCTCGGCGGCATCGGAGCGAACGGCCAGAACGTCGCGTTCCTCGTCGCCCTGGCGTTCGCGATCGCGGCATCCGCCAACCTGCCGACCATCGTGTACTCGCTCTTCTGGAAGCGCTTCACCACGAAGGGCGCCCTCTGGAGCATGTACGGCGGCCTGATCTCGGCGATCGTGCTGATCATCTTCTCGCCGGTCGTCTCGGGTTCCGAGACGTCGATGCTGAAGACCGCGGACATCAACTTCGCGTTCTTCCCGCTCTCGAACCCCGGCATCGTCTCGATCCCGCTGGCGTTCCTGCTCGGCTGGATCGTGACGATCTTCGACAAGACCGTCGAGGACGCGAAGAAGCAGTCCGAGATGGAGGTGCGTTCGCTGACCGGCGTGGGGGCCGAGAAGGCGACGCAGCACTGAAGCCCGGCCGGCGGTTGGGGGACCGCCGGCCGATCAGGG
This sequence comes from Agromyces salentinus, assembly GCF_009749395.1. GTDB lineage: Bacteria > Actinomycetota > Actinomycetes > Actinomycetales > Microbacteriaceae > Agromyces > Agromyces salentinus. The sequence continues at coordinate 68,013 of NZ_WBIR01000006.1, read as the reverse complement.
TTCCGGTGACGGGAACACGCCGTCACCGGAACGACGCTTCGGCGCGGTGGGAACGCCTGCCCGTACCGCGCCGAACGAACAAGCGGGGCGGATGTCACGACCGGTCGGTCGCGGCATCCGCCCCGTTCTCGCGTGCCGGGCGGCGTCAGGGCCGCGCGCGGCGGCGGCGTGCGATGCCCCAGGCGAGCAGGGCGATGCCGACGACCGCGACGATCGGGCCCACGATCGCCCAGAGCGTGACGCCGCTCATCGCCGAGCCGGGCAGGATGCCCACGCCCTGCAGCGTCCAGATCAGGCCGGACAAGGTCAGCAGGCCTCCGAGCACGATGAGCAACCAGTTCACGGGATCCGCCTTTCAGGGGCATCCGCCCGTCTCCGGGCAGCTGCCGTTACATGTTGATCATGTGGCCGGTGAGGCCGTGGAACGCCTCCTGCAGCGCCTCCGAGAGCGTCGGGTGCGTGTGCACGTTGCGGGCGAGCTCGTGCGCGCCGAGGTCCCACTTCTGGGCCAGCGTGAGCTCGGGCAGCAGCTCCGAGACATCCGGCCCGACCATGTGGCCGCCGAGGAGCTCGAGGTACTTCGCGTCGGCGACGAGCTTCACGAACCCGACGGGCTCGCCGAGGCCGTTCGCCTTGCCGTTCGCGGTGAACGGGAACTTCGAGACGACGACGTCGTAGCCCTCGTCGCGCGCCTGCTGCTCGGTGAGGCCGAAGCTCGCGACCTGCGGCGAGCAGAACGTGGCGCGCGGCATCATCCGGTAGTCGCCGAGCTCCATGGTCTCGGCGTCGCCGATGGTCTCGGCCGCCACGACGCCCTGCGCCTCGGCGACGTGGGCGAGCATGAGCTTCGCGGTGACGTCGCCGATGGCGTAGATGTGCGGCACGTTCGTGCGCATGCGCTCGTCGATCGCGATGGCGCCGCGCTCGGTGAGCGAGACGCCCGTGTTCTCGAGCCCGAAGTTCTCGACGTTCGGCGCGAAGCCGACCGAGATGAGCGCGCGGTCGACCTCGAGCGAACCCGGCTGGCCGTCGGCCCCCGTGTACGAGACGGTGACGGATGCCCCGTTGTCGACGACCTGTTCGACCTTCGTCGAGGTGAGGATCGGCACGCTGAGGTTGCGGTACTGGCGCGTGATCTCCTTGGAGACCTCCGCGTCCTCGTTCGGCAGGGCGCGGTCGAGGAACTCGATGACCGTGACCTCGACGCCGTAGTTGCGCAGCACGTAGGCGAACTCCATGCCGATGGCGCCCGCGCCGACGATCGCGATCGAGCGCGGGAGGTCCCGCGTGAGGATCTGGGTCTCGTACGTGACCACGTTCTGCGACAGCTGCACGCCGGGCAGCAGGCGCACGCGTGAGCCGGTCGCGATGATCGCGTTCGAGAACGTGAGCGTCTCGACCGAGCCGTCGCCCTTGGTCACGTCGATCGTGTTCGCGTCGCGGAAGGTACCGCGGCCGTCGAACTCGGTGATGCCGTTCTTCTTCATGAGGAAGTGCACGCCCTTGACGTGCTTGTCGGACACCTGGCGGCTGCGGTCGAACGCCGCGCCGAAGTCGAAGTGCGCGTCGCCCGTGATGCCGAACGTCTTCGCCTGGTCGTGGAAGATGTGGGCGAGCTCAGCGTTGCGCAGGAGCGCCTTCGAGGGGATGCAGCCGACGTTGAGGCAGACGCCGCCCCAGTACTTCTCCTCGATCACGGCGACCTTCAGGCCGAGCTGGGCGGCGCGGATGGCGGCGACGTAGCCGCCGGGGCCGGCGCCGAGGACGATGACATCGAAGTTCGTGCTCATGCCTCCAGCCTAGGCACTCGCGGGTCGATGCGGGGTGGTCGCCTTCTCCTCCTGCAGCAGCACGTCGAGCGACGGGTGCAGGTGACGCGTTGTCAGCACCGTCGCGGCGTGCGCGGCGCCGGCTCCGAGTGCCGCGTCGAGGTCGGCGCCGGCCAGGTGCGCATCGAGCACGCCCGACATGAACGCGTCGCCGGCGCCGTTCGTGTCGACGACCTCGACCGGCGCGGCGGGCACGCGGTGCACGGCCAGGGCGGCGTCGACCGCGATCGCGCCCTCGGCGCCGAGCGTGCAGACGACGACGGATGCCCCGCCCCGCACGCACGCCTCCATGAAGGGGACCGGGTCCTCGCCGATGCGGTCGGCGTTCATGAAGATCCAGTCGGCGGCCTCGATGAACGGCCGGTGGAACTCGGCGGTGCCGTCGTAGTCGTGGATGTCGGTCCAGATCGGGCGCCCGGCCGCGCGGGCGGTCGGGATCAGCTCGCGCGAACGTCCCGCGAGGTCGAGCACGATCGCCGGGGCATCCGCCATCGCGTGCGTGAGGTCGGGGGAGGCCGGCGTGCCCGGGTCGGCGGGCGACGAGAGATAGATCGACACGCGCTCGCCGGCCTCGGTCATGAGGTTGAGGTGGCGCTCGGTGACCTCGGCGGGGAGGGCGTCGAGCTCGATGCCGGATGCCGCGAGCAGGCGCCGCACGCGCTCGCCGTCGGCGTCCGTCCCGATGAGCGTGTGCAGCCGGACCGGCCGGCCGAGTCCGGCCAGCCCGAGTGCCTTGCCCGCCGAGGTGCCCCCGACCGTCTCCTGGTCCCAGCGGGCGAACTGCATGTGCGGCACCGGCTCGGGGAGGCGGTCGAGGAGCACGATGCGGTTCCACGCGGCGGGGCCGACGATCACGATGGGAGCGGTCATGCGGGCCAGCCTAGGGCTCCCGGAGTAGCCGAGTGCAAGCGTTTGCAGGAAGAGTCGCGGTCTCGCACGCGGCGGTTCGGTCGCGAATGGTCGCTTCGGCGTCGCGTATGCGACCGTTTGCGACCGTGCGTGTGAGTGAGTGAGTGAGTGCGTGTGAGTGAGTGAGTGAGTGCGAGTGCGAGTGCGAGTGCGAGTGCGAGTGCGAGCGCGAGCGAGAGCGCTCCGCGAGCGCGCGAGGGGATGCAGGTGCCTGGGACGGGTGAACGACTGCCGAACTTCGGCGGGATCCGGACATCGAGTCCGCGGGCGGTCATGGCGGGCTCCGACCGCGCGTACGCTCGCGATGTGAGTTCGAGCACCACCCCCGCATCCGGCACCACCAGCCCCGCATCGACGCCCGTCTCCTCCGGAGGCGGTGCGCCCGCGGCATCCGGCCCTCGCCAGGCGGGCAACCTGTCGACGCTGCTGCAGTTCATCGCGATGGGGCTCGTGTGGGGCGCGAGCTTCCTCTTCATGAAGGTCGCGCTCGACGGCGTCTCGTTCGGGCAGGTGGCGTGGTCGCGCACCCTGCTCGGCGCGCTCGCGCTCGGGGCGATCGTGCTGGTGATGCGGCCCCGCGTGACGGCGGCCGACGGCACTCCGGGCCCGGTGCTGCCCCGGGAGCGCATCGTCTGGCTGCACTTCCTGGTCGTCTCGCTCACGACCTGCGTCATCCCGTACCTCTGCTTCGCGTGGGCCGAGCAGTACGTGTCGTCGAGCCTCGCCTCGATCTACAACGCGACGACGCCGATCATGACGGCCCTCATGGCGACGCTCGTGTTCCGCGTCGAGCGCCTCGGGCTCGGCAGGTGGGCGGGCGTCGGCGTCGGCATCCTCGGGGTCGTCGTCGTGATCGGGCCGTGGCAGTACTCGGCACTCACGGGCTCGCTCGCCGGACAGCTCGCCTGCCTCGTCGCGACCCTCTGCTACGGCTTCACGTTCGGCTACCAGCGACGCTTCCTCAGCCAGCGGCCGATCGCCCCGGCGACGTTCGCGTTCCTCTCGATCGGCGTCTCGGCCGTGGTGATGCTCGCGCTCACGCCCTGGCTCGCGCTCGAACCCGTCGAGCTCGACCTGCCCGTCGTCGCCTCCCTGCTCGCGCTCGGCGTGCTCGGCACGGGCCTGGCGTACATCTGGAACATCAACGTGCTGCGCAAGTGGGGGCCGACCGCGACGTCGACGGTGACCTACGTGACGCCCCTGGTGGGCGTCGCGCTCGGCTTCATCCTGCTCGGCGAGCGCTTCTCCTGGCACGAGCCGATCGGTGCACTGCTCGTGCTGCTCGGCATCCTGCTGGCGCAGGGCCGTCTCCGGATGCCGCGGCGGCGCGCCCGCGCCTGACTCAGTCGACCGGCTCGAACTCGTTCAGGCGCCACGTCTGGTCGAACCATGGTTCGAGCGGCCCGTAGATGCGGAAGAGCTGGAACCAGGCCTTGCCGGGGACCGTCTCGACCCAGTTCGACTCCCGCCCCTCGGGCGCGGTGGGGCCGAAGTAGAGGTCGTAGGAGCCGTCGGCGTTGGCCTGGACCTTGCCGTCGTTGCTGGCCACGGCGGGATACGGCGTCGACGGCACGACCAGCAGTGACCTGGTCTGCGTGTCGTACACGTCGACGGCCCAGAAGTTCTTCGCCGGCGGGTTCGCGTCCACATGCAGGCGGTACGTGCGGGCACCGTCGAGCAGGTCGCCGTTCGCGTCGTGCACCGTGTAGGCGTACGCGGAGCCGGCGCCGACCTGGGCGTGCGCCATCGCGGGCGTGATGACCGTGGCGAGGTAGTGGAACTGGGTGCGGGCGTCGAGGAGCCGCGCACCGTTCCGGAGGAACTCGTAGCTCCCGCCGACGAAGCCGTTGCGCCAGGAGCCGTAGAGCACCGCATCGGGGTCGCGGGGTGCGTACGCGATGACGCGCGCGATGCCGGCGGCGACCGGGGCGGCCCGCTCGAGGATGCCCCTGAGCCGGGCGTCGGGGGCGAAGGGTTGCCCCTGCACGATGCCGATGGCGGCGAGCTGGCCTGCCCGTTCGGCATCGAGCGCCTCGACCGGCTCCTCCTGCACGAGCTCGGCGACCTCCTCGTAGAACGAGAAGTCATTGGCGTGCACGGTGTTGATCGCGAGTTCGGAGAGATTGATGAACTCGTTCTCGTCCGGGCTTTCGGCCTGGGCCAGCGGATAGATGCGCGTCTGCTTCATGGCCGGGACCCCGCCGAGGGCACGCAGCACCACGAAGTTCGTGTACGTGGGCGTGCGATAGGTGAAGTAGCCGTCGGGCACGTCGCCGTCGTAGCCGGGCGGCAGGAACAGGTACTTGCCGCCCGCACCACGGTCGGGGCCCGCGATGCCCATGTCGGCCACGTACCTGAACCAGAAGTCGTCCACAACGCAGAGGGACTGGGGCGGCGCCTCGATGACGGTGGGGCCCCAGGCCTGCAGGTCGAGCATCGTGACGCCGTACGTGGTCTCCGTGTTGGGCGTCAGGTAGAGCGCCTTCGACGTCGCCCGCGGGTCGGTGATGCCGATCTGGCGGGCCGTGGAGATCCCGGCAGCTCGGAGTCCGTTGCGGAACGCCACGAGCGAGGCGCCGGGCACGGCGTTCAAGAACACCTCGATCGCCCGCATGAGGTCGAGCGCGTCGTACGCGGTCGCGACGGTCTCGGGCAGCGGCAGTCCGTCGAAGAAGCGAAGCTCCCCGAACGGCGAGGCCACGGTGTCCGGCGTGCTCAGCGAGGCCACCGCCTGCGCCATCTCGTCGGTGCTGAGCCCAGTACGGTTCCGATCGGACATGCATCCCCCCAGGTGATGTTCGTGGCCTCACTCTGGCAGCGCGCACCGTGCCGGGGCAAGCGCCCCCACGCGAACGGGGGGTCAGCCCCCGAGCGGCACCACGTCGATCTCGAGGAAGTCGGCGACCTCGGGAACCCAGCGGTCCCGCACGAACGCGACGTGGTCGGGGTGGGTGTTGTACGCGTCGTAGGCGGCCTGGTCGGCGAACTCCATCGAGACGCCGTAGGTGAAGTCGTTCTTCGGACTCACCTGTCGCAGCAGCTCGAACCGCTCGACGCCGGGGATGCTCCCGAGCGCGGCATTCGCGGCGAGGAAGTCCTGCTCCTCGGCCGAGCCGGCGGCGTGGTGCAGGCGGAATGCAACCGTGTGTCGGATCATCGCCTCAGCCTAGGGGCGGATGTCCTCGGATGCGTCGGTGCGCGGCGTCGGGCTCGGGAACTGGCGTCGGCGCCGGGGCAGCGTCGTCGGCCTCGCCTCGCCCGAGGCGGGCCCTGCGCTCGCGTGCGCCGTGTACCAACGGTGGTACGCGGCGACGAGCGGCACGGAGGTCAGGCCGTGCAGCAGCACGCTGAGCGCGACGGTGACGACCACGGTGGACAGTACGACGTCGCCCTCGGGGACGCCCTCCTCGACCGCGAGCAGCACGAAGACGAGCGAGGCCAGCCCGCGTGGCCCGAACCAGCCCATGAAGGCGATGGTCGGGAGCCGCGCTCCTCGCCCGGCGAGGGCGATCGCCACGGGGACCATGCGCACGATCGTGAGGCTGAGGGCGGCATAGAGCACGACCTGCCAGGTGATGTGCGGGATGGCGCGCGTCAGGGCGAGGGCGCCGAACCCGATCCAGGTGATCGCGGCGAACACCTCGCCGGTCTGCTCGGCGAAGATGCCCACGGTGGACCGGGCCGGGCCGGCGAGGCGCCCGAACACGACCCCGCCCACGAACGCCGCGATGAACCCGCTTCCACCGAGGCCGTCCGCGATCACGAATGAGAGCAGCGCCGCCGCCAGGGGCAGGATCTGGCGCCACTCCCGCCCGACCCACTGGCGCCCATCGCCCATCCGGAACAGCAGCCCGCCGAGGATCCCGGCCCCTGCCCCGCCGACGAGGCCCCACCCGATCTGCGCGGCCATGCTGGCCGCGACCGCGCTGGTGATGCCCGTCTCGAGCTCGGCGTTGGCGATCGACAGGGCGACCAGGAAGAACGGGACGGCCAGGCCGTCGTTGAGGCCGCTCTCGACGTCGAGCGCCTGCCGGACCCGACCGGGGACCTTCTCATCGGAGACGACCTTCTGGCCGAGCGCCGCATCCGTGGAGGCGAGCATCGTCGCTAGCAGCACCACGGAGGCGAGGGCCATGTCGGGGAACACGAGCACGCCGACTCCGACGCCGAGGAGCATGGTCAGCGGAAGGCCGATCAGCAGGAGTCGGCCGGGCCACGACATCTGGTGGCGCAGGGCCGGAAGGTCCAGGCGCGTTGCGTCGCTGAACAGGAGCAGCACGAGCGCGATCTCGGCCACGCGCTCGGCGACGATGGTCTCCATCGAGATGTCGAGCGCGCCGGGCAGGACGAGGCCGACGACCAGGCCGGCCGTGGCGAGGAACAGCGCCGACGTGATCCCATGCCGGTCGAGCGGGCGGGAGAAGGCGCTCCACACGATGATGAGCACGAGGACCATCGCCACCGCCGTCATGCGGACCCCCTCCCGGACGCCGGATGCCGCCGGGTGCCGTGATGCCCTCCAACCTAGGCCCCGCGCCGCGCGCGGCGACACCCCCGCCGACAATCCCGTCTACGTGAACCCTTGACAGCGGTCGGAAAGCATGGTTGGTTAGTCAGTGAAGTAACTAACCAACAAACCAAGCAGGCGGGGCGCATGGACGAATCGCGGCCGATCTTCATCCAGATCACCGAACAGGTCGAGAACGACATCATCGAGGGCACGCTCGCCGAGGGTTCGCAGATCCCGTCCACCAACGAGTTCGCGGCCTTCCTCCGCATCAATCCGGCCACCGCACTGCGTGGCGTCAATCGACTCGTCGACGACGGGATCGTCGAGAAACGAAGGGGCATCGGCATGTTCGTCACCGCAGGCGCGAGGGAGCGACTCGTCGAACGGCGACGCGCAGAGTTCTCCGCCCAGTACATCAGGCCGCTCATCGTCGAGGCCGAGAAGCTCGGACTCGACATCGACGAGCTGGCCGCACTCATCCGCTCGGAAAGGATCGAATCATGACCGCCACCGTCGCCAGCGCGAAGGGGCTCACCAAGCGCTACGGCTCGTTCACCGCCGTCGACGCCGTCGACTTCACGCTCGAGGAGAACCGCATCTACGGCCTCCTCGGTCGCAACGGCGCCGGCAAGACGACCATCATGCAGCTGCTCACCGGCCAGCTGTTCCCGAACGCCGGAGAGCTCGAGGTCTTCGGCCGCGCCCCGGCCGAACACGCCGACGTGCTGCGCCGGCTCTGCTTCATCGCAGAGTCCCAGCGGTACCCCGAGGACTTCATGCCCGCGCACGTCTTCAAGGCCGCGCCGTGGTTCTTCGAGAACTGGGATGCCGCGTTCGCCGAGCGCCTCGTCGCTGACTTCCGGCTTCCGCTCAAGCGCCGCATCAAGAAGCTCTCGCGCGGCCAGTTGAGCGCGGTCGGCGTCATCGTGGGCCTCGCGAGCCGAGCACCCATGACGTTCTTCGACGAGCCCTACCTCGGCCTCGACGCCGTCGCCCGCCACATCTTCTACGACCGGCTCCTCGAGGACTACGCCGAGCACCCCCGAACCATCGTGCTCTCGACGCATCTCATCGACGAGGTCGCGAACCTGCTCGAGCACGTCATCCTCATCGACCAGGGCCGCATCCTCCTCGACCGCGACGCCGAGGAGGTCCGCGGGTCGGCCACGACGGTCGCCGGGGCCCGCGCCGCGGTCGACGCGTTCACGGCCGACCGGCCGGTGATCGGCCGCGAGGGCCTGGGCGGGCTCGCCTCCGTCACCATCGACGGCCGGCTCGACCAGGCCGAGCGCATCCGGGCCGCGGAGCTCGGCCTCGAACTCGCGCCCGTCTCGCTCCAGCAGCTCATCGTGCACCTCACCGGCACCGACCTCGCCGGCTCGACCGAACAGGAGAAGGCAGCATGACCACCGCAACCGCCACGTCGCCGGTGCGCACCGAGGGCAGGTCGCGCCTCAACGAGATCTGGCGCATCGTGCGCCTGCACTGCGTGAACCCGTCGATCTTCTTCGGCGTCCCGTGGATCATCCTCGGCGGCGCGTGGGCGATCACGGTCGTCATCGCGATCATCCTCACGAGTGCCGGCGCCCCGGTAGACCAGGTGCTCGAGGGCTTCCGCTACAGCTGGGCCGTGCTCTCCCCGCAGTGGTACCTCGTCGCGGTGGGCGTGCAGGCGATCGCCTTCACGTTCTCGTTCGCCCTCGGCTTCGGCACCACGCGTCGCGACTTCTGGCTCGGAACGAGCGCGATGTTCATGTTCGTGGCGGTCGAGATGGCCGCGGCCATCGCGACGCTCGTGCAGATCGAGAAGGCGACGAACGGCTGGTGGGTCGGCGCGGGCATGTTCGACACGCTCTGGTACGGGCAGGAGGGCTGGCTCGTCGACTTCTACACGTCCTTCGCGCTGCAGATGTTCGTGCTCTTCGTCGGAGCCGGCGTGACGACGATCTACATGCGGTGGCGCATGCGGGGCATGCTCACGCTCGTGGCATCCGTCATCGTGATCCTGCTGGGCGCGATCGCGGCCATCACCGCCGCCGACGGGTGGATGGGCCTCTGGGAGTGGTTCGCCTCGATCGGCATCGTCGGCGGCTTCACGATCGTGCTCGGCCTTGCGCTGGTCTGCGCGGTCGGCGGCTACCTCGTGATCCGGCGGGCGACGCCCCGCTGATCCCCGCCCCGTTTCGGGGCGTCTCCAGGCCGCGGCGCGGCATCCGTTCGGGGGAGCGGATGCCGCGCCGCATCCGCATGCCCGCCCGCATCGCGGGGCAGGGGTCGGCCGTCGCGTAGGTGGAACTACGGATGCCGCGACGCGGGCCGCTGGGTAGCGTCCGGGTGTCGGCAGGGCGAGCCCGCCGTGCCCCGGACGGGCGGCGCACCGCGTCGCGGAGAGGATCAGGGATGAGCACCACTTCACGGAGGCTGCGGCGGAGGCCGACGGCCCTGGTCGTCCTCGCGACGGCCACGGCGCTCGCGATGCTCGGCGTGGCCGCGCCGGCGTTCGCCCATGGATGGATCGGCGGCTCGGGCTCCGAGCTCATCGCCCGGCAGGTGATGCCGGGCAACACGGGACTCGGCGCGGTGGCCTACGAACCGCAGAGCCTCGAGGCGCCGGGCGGGTTCCCCGCGACGGGGCCGGCCGACGGCAGGATCGCCTCGGCCGGCATCGCCCAGTTCTCGGAACTCGACGCGCAGACCGCGACGAGGTGGGCGAAGAACGAGATCGCGCCCGGTCCGCACCGGTTCGGGTGGACGTACACCGCGCCGCACAACACCGACCAGTGGCGGTACTACATCACGAAGAACGGCTGGAACCCGAACGAGCCGCTGAAGCGCTCGTCGTTCGAGCTCCTGCAGGTCGTGGCCCACGACCACACCGCCGCGAACACGAACCCGGTGCACACGATCACGATCCCGAGCGACCACTCGGGGTACCACGTCGTGCTCGCCGTCTGGGAGGTCTGGGACACGACGAACGCGTTCTACAACGTGGTCGACGTGAACATCTCGGGTTCGGGCGGGCCCGCCGACACGCAGGCGCCGACCGCACCCGGCGGGCTGGCCGGCACCGCGACCTCGTCGAGCGCCACGCTCGGGTGGTCGGCCTCGACCGACGACCGCGGGGTCGCGTCCTACCGCGTGCAGCGTGCGACGGGCAGCGGCGCGTTCGCCCAGGTGTCCCAGATCACCGGCACGAGCCACCTCGACACGGGCCTGGCCGCCTCGACGGCGTACCGCTACCGGGTCGCCGCGGTGGATGCGGCGGGCAACGTCTCGGCCTGGAGCCAGGTGCTGACGGTCACGACGGGCGGCTCGTCGCAGCCCGACACGCAGGCGCCGACGGCGCCGGCCGGCGTGCACAGCATGGCCACCACCTCCTCGAGCGTCGACCTGATGTGGACCGCCTCCGCCGATGATCGCGGCGTGAGCGCGTACCGCGTCGAGCGGGCCACCGCGACGGGCGCGTTCGCGCAGGTCGCGCAGGTCACGGGCACGACCCGCATGGACACCGGCCTCACGGCGTCGACCGCGTACCGCTACCGGGTCGCCGCCGTGGACGCGGCCGGCAACGTGTCGGCCTTCAGCGCCGTCTTCTCAGTTACCACGTCGGCAGGCTCGCAGCCGACCGCGCCGGCGTGGAACCCGAGCGGCGCGTACACGAAGGGCGATCGCGTCAGCCACGGCGGCACGGTCTACGAGGCCGTCCAGACGCACCAGGGCGTCGGCGACCCGAGCTGGATCACGGCGGCGTCGCTCTGGAAGCCCGTGGGCTGACCCGCAGCTCCACGCGCATCATCGCCGCGGCGCGGCATCCGCTCACCCGGGTGCCGCGCCGCGTGCGCGTCCCGTACATCTGCAGTCGGATGCCGCGGACGCGGAGATCATCCGCCGGCCCGACGCGCGCGAACCTCCGCCCAGCGAGGCTTGGAGCATGAGTTCGTACGTGATCGAGGCATCGGGCCTCAGCAAGTCCTTCGGATCGACCACCGCCCTGGCGGGGGTCGACCTCTCGGTGCGCACCGGCGAGTCGCTCGCCATCATGGGCGCGTCGGGATCCGGCAAGACGACGCTGCTGCACTGCCTCGCGGGCATCACCGCGCCCGACACGGGAACGGTCGGCTTCCGTTCCGGCGCCGGGGCGGTCGTGGTCACCGGGCTCAGCGAGCGCGAGCGTTCCCGACTCCGCCGGGAGGCGTTCGGGTTCGTCTTCCAGCAGGGGCTCCTCATCCCGGAGCTCACCGCGATCGAGAACGTCGCGCTCGCACTCATGCTGAACGGGATGCCGCGGCCCGCCGCCGAGGGGTACGCCAGGGGCTGGCTCGCCGCGCTCGGCCTCGCCGGCATGGAGGAGCGTCGCATCGGCCAGCTCTCGGGCGGGCAGGCGCAGCGCGTGGCGATCGCCCGCGCGCAGGTCACCGGTGCGAGCGTCGTCTTCGCCGACGAACCGACCGGTGCCCTCGACTCGCACACGAGCGCCGAGGTCATGACCGCCCTCCTCGACTCCACGACGGGCCAGGGGCGCACGCTCGTCGTCGTCACGCACGACGCGGAGGTCGCTGCTCGCTGCTCGCGCATCGTCGACATGCGCGACGGGCGCATCGTCGGCGAACGGCTGCGCCGGTCTCCCGAGGCGGAGGTGACGGCGTGATCGCCCGGGTGGCCTGGCTGCTCGCGCGACCGGGCTCGGGCGGCATTGCGCCGACCGTGCTGCCGGTCGTCGCCTTCGGCGTGGTGACCGCACTGCTCGCGATCGTCGCGGGCGGAGCGCAGACCTTCTTCACCTGGAACGACGACACCGCGCTGATCTACCAGGTCCTCGCGGTCATCGCGCTGGTGCTGCTCGTCGTCCCGCTCGTCTCGCTCGGCGGTGCGGCGGCCCGGCTCTCAGCCCGCCGACGCGACGACCGGCTCGCCACCCTGCGGCTGCTCGGCGCCACCCCGGCGACCGTGCGCACGCTCGCCGTGCTCGAGGCATCCGTGCTCGCATTCGTCGGCGCCGTCGCCGGGGTGCTCGCGTCCCTCGCCGTCGCGCCGGCGATCGGGCTCATCCACTTCCGCGGCGAGGCGCTCGGCACCTCCGCGGTGGTGCTGCCCTGGTACGTGCTCGTCGCCGCGCCGTTCGCCGTCGCCGCGCTCGCCGCGGCCAGCGCCGTGCTCGGCCTCCGCCAGGTCGTCATCTCGCCGCTCGGAGTGCGCACGAGGCAGGACGCGCCGCGCCTGCACTGGGTGCGGGTGCTCGTCGGCGTGGGCGTCGTCGCGCTCGCCTACGGCATCACGAGCGCGATCGGCGTGGCCCAGGCGGCCATCCTGCTCGTCACGATGCTCGCGCTCGCCTTCGGCGGGACCCTCGCCGTGCTGAACCTCGTCGGCCCCTGGGTGCTGCGGCTCGTCGCGACCGCCCAGGCCCGCCGTGCGAAGACGCCCGCGCGACTGCTCGCCGCGAGATCGGTGCTCGAATCGCCCAAGGCCGCCTGGCGTCAGGTGGGCGGGGTCGCGATGACGAGCTTCATGGCGGTCTTCGCGGGCGTCGGCGTGGGACTCCTCGATGCCGCCGGCACGGGCGGTGACGCCGAGTCGCAGCTGCTGCTCGAGGACATCCGCACCGGCATCCTCATCACCGTCGTCGGCTCGTTCCTCATGGTGGCGTGCTCGGTCGGGGTGAACCAGGCCGCGGCGACGCTCGACCGCGCCGACCTCTACCGGAGCCTGGACATGCTCGGCATGCCGATCACCACGATGGATGCCGCGCGCCGCCGCGCGGTCATGTCCCCGCTCCTGCTCACCTCGGTCGGGTCGGCCGTCATCGCCGCCGTCGTGCTGCTGCCGCTGACCGGCATCGCGCTCATCATCGCGCCGCTGTCGCTGGTCACCGTCGCGGCGGTGCTCGCCGCGGGCGTCGGGATCGTCTGGCTCGGGCTCGTCGTGACGCGCCCCGTGCTCGCGCGCGCCGCCGCGCCGGCGGTCGGGTAGCCGGCGGGTCGGGTCGGACACGGCGCGCCCGGGCCGGATCCGGCGCAGGCGCGCACCCGACCGCCGGGCGACCCTCGAGCGCGGGTAGGGTCGAAGCATGACTGACGGGCCCATCGACGAACGTGATGCCGCGATGACCGAACTGCTCGGCATCCGCTCGAGCATCGACAACATCGACGCCGCCCTCATCCACCTGCTCGCCGAGCGCTTCAAGTTCACCCAGAAGGTCGGCCGGCTGAAGGCGGAGCACGGCCTGCCGCCCACCGACCCCGATCGGGAGAAGCGCCAGATCGCCCGCCTGCGCGACCTCGCGGTCGACGCGCACCTCGACCCGGCGTTCGCCGAGAAGTGGTTCAACTTCGTCGTCGCCGAGGTCATCCAGCACCACGAGGAGATCGCGGGCTCGGGTCCGGCGAGGGTGGCCGACGTCGAGGGCTCCGCCCGCGCATGACCTGGTACCCGCTCGCGCTGCCGCCGCAGGCGGGTCACCGCTTCCTCGTCACGGGCGCCAACGCCGGGCTGGGGTTCTTCACCGCCGCGAGGCTGGCCGCCGCCGGTGCACACGTCGTCCTGGCCGGACGCAGCGCCGAGCGGTTGGATGCCGCGACGACCGCGATCCGCGCCGTCCGGCCCGCGGCATCCGTCGAGTCGATCGTGATCGACCTGTCGTCGCAGGCGTCGGTGCTCGCCGGCGCCGACGTGCTGCTCGCCGCGCCCCCGCTCGACGGCATCGTCGCGAACGCGGGCATGGTGCACACGCCGAAGGCCCGTGAGGTGTCGGTCGACGGCGACGAGCTCGTGCTGGCGACCAACGTGCTCGGCCACTTCACGCTCCTCGGCCGGCTGCTGCCGCACCTCACGCTCGGCGCGCGCATCGTCTCGCTCGGCTCGCTCTCGACGCTGCTCTCGACGTTCCGCGTGAACGACCTGCAGCTCGAGCGGGGCTACGACTCCTGGCGTGCGTACGCGCAGTCGAAGATCGCGACGCAGGCGCTGGCGTTCGAGCTCGACCGACGTCTCCGGGCGGCGGGCGTGGCCGTCTCGAGCGTGGTCGCGCAGCCCGGCTACTCGATCAGCGGGCGCACGCCCACCGTTCCCGGCGTCAACGAGCCGAGCCGCGGAGACCGCTTCGCCGACGCCCTGCAGGGCGCCTGGGCGCAGGGCAAGCACCGCGGCGCCGAGGTCCCCCTGCACGCGCTCACGGCGGCGGATGTCACGGGCGGGCAGTTCTGGGGACCGAGGCACCTGACCCGCGGGCGGCCCTCGATCCAGGTCCCGGCACGCGTCACGCTGAAGCCGGCGATCGGCGAGAAGGTCTGGACGTTCGCGGAGGAGACGACCGGGCGGGCGTTCCCGGTCGGCGGATGACCCGCGACGAGCCGGGCGCCGAGCGCGGCGAGCGCGGCGACGGCCGTGCGCGGCCGCGGATCTTCGGACGCCCGGCGGTGCGGCGCGTCATCTCCCGCGTCGTGGTGGTCGTCGGCGCGGTGCTCGCGCTGCTCGGCGTGCTCTCGGCGCGCTACGGCCTGCTCGTCGTCGGCATCATCGTGATCGGGCTGGGCGCCGCGCTCGGGCCCGGGCGCATCAGGCGCGAGTAGGCGGGCCGCCGCCTGATGGGTGCCTCGTCCCGAGGGGCGGGCGCATCGTCGGGCGTGCGCATCGTCGCGATGACGTGCGGCCATGGGCCGTCGGCATCGACGAGTACGAGGTCGGCGCGTTGCCCCGCCCGCAGCGAACCCCGGTCGTCGAGGCCGACCGCCTTCGCGGGTCCGGCCGTGATGAGCTCGACGGCGCGCGCCAGGGTGCAGCGCCCGGCCCGCGCGAGCATGAAGGCGGCGGCCAGTTGGGCCGAGGGCAGGTAGTCGGAGGCGAGGGCGTCGACGAGCCCCGCGTCGACCAGTTCGCCGGCGGAGACGTTGCCGGCGTGGGAGCCTCCGCGCAGCACGTTCGGCGCGCCGGCGACGACGAGCAGGCCGAGTTCCCTTGCTCGCTCGGCTGCGGCGCGGGTCGTCGGGAACTCCGCCACCGCCGCGCCCCGCGCAGCGAGTCCGTCGACGTCCTCACGGGTCTCGGGATCGTGGCCGAACAGCCGGATGCGTCCAGCGCGGGCGAGCTCGCCGAGCCGGTCGAGCGTCGCGTCCCGGAGCGCGATGCGCTCGTCGCGCGACGCGCGCCACCACTCGACATGCGCGGCGGCCTCCGCCTCGTCGAGGCGCTCGCCCTCCATCAGCCAGCGCTGCATGGTCGCGGGGTCGGCGTACTGCCCCTGGCCGGGGGTGTGGTCCTCGTGCGAGACGACGAGCACCTCGTCGGGCCGGCTCGCGAGTCGGGCCTCGAACGCGGCCACGCCGTCGGGGCACCGTACGTCGAGGCGGTGCAGCACGCGTGGCACGGCGGCGTGCAGCTCGAGGTCGGCCACGAGCTCCTCGGCGCCGGGCGAGCCGATCGGCAGGCCGACGGCGCTGCGGGCCTGGTAGGCGATGCCGTGGAACGCGGTCGTGATGCCGGCGGCCCCGAGGCGCCCCTCCAGGGACGCGAGGGCGAAGCCGACGGGAACCGAGGCGCCGGGTCGCGGTCGGAGCTCGCGCGCGAGCGCATCGCCGTGCACGTCGACGATGCCGGGCAGGCAGATCGCCCCGCGACCGTCGACGTCGCTGCGGGAACCCGACGGATGCCGCGACACCTCGACGATGCGCCCGGACCGCACGACCACCCGGGCGTCGTCGATCACGGAATCCGGCAGCACGGCGGTGACATGGCCGAGCACGTAGTCCTCGGGCGCGCGGCCGAGCGGCCACGCGGCATCCGCTGGGGTCGATGACGATGCCGCGGGGAGCGGAAGCGTCGAGACGCGGGCGAGCCCGTGCATGGTGGTCGTCATCGTCTGGCCTCCGTCGGAGTCGCGGCCGCCGTCGCCGCAGCCGGCGCGACGAGCTCGAAGAGCACCCGCATCGCGTCGGAGCGGATCCAGCGCTGGGTGAAGCAGAGCAGGCGGCCCGAACGCGCATCGCGGTTCACGCTCTCGACCAGCCAGACGGGGTCGCCGGGCGTGCACTCGAGCTCGTCGGCCACCTCGTCGGTCGCGACCTCGATGCTCGCGCGCGACGACGCGCGCTCGGGTTCGGCCTCCGCCATCTGGCGGAGGATCTCATGCAGCGACGGCTCGTGACGGATCGCCGTGGCGAGTTGCGGCACCACGTCGACGGGCACCCACTCGTCGCCCCACGACGCCGGCAGCCCATCGGTGAACGACCGCCGGCGGAGGCGGAAGCACGGCTCGCCGACCTGCCGCCCCAACCGGTCGGCGACGAGCTCGGGCATGGGGACGACCTCGCAGGACCGCACCACGCTGCGCGGCACGGAACCCGCCTCTCGGACCGTCCGGCTCCACGAGGGCGCGCGCCCCGACGAGATGACGTAGTCGATGCGCTTGGCCGTGTACGTGCCGTCGCCCTTGATGCGGCGCACGAGCATGCGGCGCTGCAACTCCTGCAGGGCGGCACGGGCGGCCGCCCGGCCCACGCCGAACCGCTCGGCGATCTCATGCTCGCCGGCGACCTTCGAGCCCGGTGGCAGCGCGCCGAACTCCGCCGCCAGTTGGTCGGCGATCTCTCGGAACTTGGTCTCCGGCACGGTGGGCAGTCTCGCCCACCCGGGTGAACGACGGGTGAAGCGCACCCGAAGCAGCTCCGGGGCTCGCCGGCCACGATCGCACCCGGCGGCGGCTGCTCGAACAGGCGCGCCGGTCCGCCGTCGGCGGTTCACCTTCCGGTAACCGTGCTGCCCCTCCCCGTTGGCGCCCCCTGCTTAGCGTGACCATACGGAACACCACAGCATGCGCCAACCGGGCGCAGATGTCATGAAAGGCTTCCGATGCGATTCACCCCCAAGGGCATGGCTGCGATCGCCGCCGCCGCGCTGCTCACCGTCGGCCTCGCGGCCTGCTCCTCGGCGAGCGCCAACTCCGACGACGCCACTGCCGACGCGAGCGGCGCCACCTTCGCGGTCGACGAGAACACCCTCGTCTTCGGCGTGGTCCCCGACTCGGTCGACACCGAGACCAACTACCAGCCGCTCATGGACTACATCGCCCAGGAGACCGGCAAGACCGTCGAATACCACGAGTCGACCGACTACGCGGCCCTCATCGAGGCGGCCGTGGCCGGCAAGATCGACGTCGCGTCGTTCTCGGGCTTCACCTACGTCACGGCGAAGAACAACGGCGCCGCGATCACGCCCGTCTCCTCGATCATCACGGCCGAGGGCCAGGAGCCCGGCTATTACTCGCAGGCGATCGTGCCCGCGGACAGCGACATCACCGACCTCGCCGGTTTCGAGGGCAAGAAGGTCTGCTTCGTCGACCCGTCCTCGACCTCCGGCTACCTCTTCCCGTCGTACAACCTGCTCGAGGAGGGCATCGACCCGGAGACCGACGTCACGCCGGTCTTCGCGGGCAAGCACGACGTCTCGGTGACCAAGGTCGGCGAGGGCGTCGAGTGCGAGGCCGGCTTCGCCGAGGACAGCGAGGTCGCCAAGAGCGACAAGGTCACCGTCATCGCGGAGACCATGGTGCCCGGCGCCCCGATCGTCGTGTCCGACACGCTCCCCGAGGAACTGACGGCGCAGCTGACCGACATCCTCGGCGAGGTCAGCATCGACGACATCATCGCCGCCGGCATCGAGTCGGCCGACTCGGATGGCTTCCGGAGCGTCTTCTTCGCCACGTCGCCGGTCGACGACGCGTACTACGACACCATCCGCGACATCTGCGAGAAGACGAACGCGGAGCAGTGCCAGGGCTGACGCCCGCCAGGGGCTGACGCCCCACCAGCCCGGCCCGGCGGCCTCCGCCGGGTCGGGCGCACGGAATCCACAGGAGAGGGACATGAGCGAGACATCCGTCATCGAG
Organism: Agromyces salentinus; assembly: GCF_009749395.1. Lineage (GTDB taxonomy): Bacteria > Actinomycetota > Actinomycetes > Actinomycetales > Microbacteriaceae > Agromyces > Agromyces salentinus. Next base: position 49,886 of record NZ_WBIR01000006.1, on the reverse strand, counting down.
GTCGAGGGCCTCACGAAGCGGTTCGGCGACACGGTGGCGTTGGGGGACGCCGCCCTGCGGGTCGACCGCGGCGAGATCGTCGTGCTGCTCGGTCGCTCGGGGTCGGGCAAGTCGACGCTGCTCCGGCACCTCGACGGCCTCGAGACGCCCACCTCCGGTTCCGTGCGCGTGCTCGGCGAGGAGGTGCCGTCCCTCACCGGGCGGCGCCTCCGCGCCCTGCGCGGTCGCATCGGCTTCGTCTTCCAGCAGTTCGAGCTGGTCCCGTCGCTCACGGTGCTCGAGAACGTCCTGACCGGGTCGCTCGCGGAGCTCCGCGGACCCCGCCTGGGGCTCTGGTCCTATCCGAAGCGCCTCAAGCTCGCCGCCCTCGGGCACCTCGACCGGGTCGGGCTGCTCGACCAGGCCTACCAACGCGCCGACACGCTCTCGGGCGGCCAGCAGCAGCGCGTGGCGATCGCCCGCGCCCTCATGCAGGAACCCGAGATCCTGCTCGCCGATGAGCCGGTCGCCTCGCTCGACCCCGAGTCGAGCGCGCAGGTCATGGCCCTCATCCGCGAGATCGCCCTCGACGCGGGGCTCACCGTCGTCTGCAGCCTGCATCAGGTCGACCTCGCGCTCTCGTGGGGCGACCGCATCGTCGGCCTCCGCCACGGCGCCGTCGTGCTCGACACGCAGGCCTCCGGGCTGTCCAAGGCCGAGGTCATGGAGATCTACGGCAAGGTCGTCACCTCGACCACCGAGCTGTCCGCGATCGAGGACGAGCTGACGGATGCCGCATCCGTCGTGGAGCCGGTGCGCTGATGGCCCCCGTGCTCACCGAACCACGACCGCGGGGGGATGCGCCGGAACGACCGGCTCCCGCCACGGTCGCCGACCGCGCACCGAGGCGCGTCGTGTCGCCCGAGCGCATCGCCGCGTCGCTCACGCTCGTGCTCATCGTCGGCGTCGCGGCGTACGCGGTCGCCGAATCGGGCATCTCCATCCCGGCCCTCTTCGAGAGCTGGGGCAACGCCGAGCGCTTCTTCGAACGCGTCGGTGGCATCGAGTTCCCGCCGGCCGCCGAGCTCGCGCAGCTCACGGCGCTGACGCTCGGCATCGTCATCAGCGGCACGGTCTTCGCGGCGGTGCTCTCGGTGCCCATCGCCTACCTCGCCGCGTCGAACACGACGCCGGGTCGCGGCTGGCAGGCGTTCGGCCGGTTCGTCACCGTGCTCACCCGCGCCATCCCCGACGTCGTGCTCGCCATGGTCTTCGTGCTCATGTTCACGATCGGCGCGCTCCCGGGCATCCTCGCGATCGGCATCCACTCGATCGGCATGATCTCCAAGCTGTTCGCCGACGCCATCGAGCAGGTCGACGAGGGCCCGCGCCTCGCGATCCGCGCCGCCGGCGGCTCGAAGCTGCAGGAGTTCACGAGCGGGATCCTGCCCCAGGTGCTGCCCTCGTGGGTGGCCACCGTGCTGCACCGGAACGACATCAACCTCCGCGGGTCCGTCGTGCTCGGGTACGTCGGCATCGTCGGGCTCGGCATGGAGATGTCGTTCGCGTTCAAGTCGCTGAACTACTCGGAGGGCCTCGGCATCGCGGTCGTCATGTTCGTGCTCTGCGTGCTCATGGAGATCGTCTCGAGCGTCATCCGCACGGCGATGCTCGGGGTCGCCCCGAGCGGGCGCGGCCTCGGCGACCGGATGGTGCGGGGCGTCGCGAACGCCAGGGCCCGCCGGTCCGGTGGTCGAGGAGTGAGCGCCGGCGAGCGTATCGAGACCCGTGCCGGCCTCGATACGCCGCGCCCGTCGGGGAACGAGCCGCACGCGGCATCCGACCTGCATGCGGCGCTGCGCCGCCCGTGGACCTCGACCCACATCCGCGACACCGCGTGGGGCTGGACCGCGCTCGCCGTGGTCGTCGCGAGCGTCGCCGTCTGCGACATCGCGTGGGGCGACCTCGTCACCTTCTGGGCGAAGGTGCCCGAGATCGCCATGAAGTTCTGGCCCCCGAACTTCGGGAGCTACGACGCCGAGACGATGCTCTCCGCCATGGGCGAGACGATCATGATCGCCCTGGCGGCCACCCTGCTCGCCGTGATCGTGTCGATCGTCGTCGGGTCGCTCGCGGCCCGCAACGTGGCGCCGAACGGCACCGTGCGGGGCGGCTTCCGCCTGCTCCTGCTCGTGGTCCGCGGCATCCCGGAGCTGATCCTCGCGATCGTGCTCATCGTCATCACCGGCCTCGGGGCCCAGGCCGGCACGCTCGCCCTCGCCTTCGGCGGCATCGGGCTGCTCGGCAAGCTCATCGCCGACTCGCTCGAGGAGGTCTCGGCGGGCCCCGAGCGCGCCGTGCGCGCGACCGGCGCGACACGTGCGCAGGTCTACGCGTCGGCCACGGTGCCGCAGGGGACGCGAGCCCTCATCGGCCACAGCTTCTACCTGCTCGACACGAACATCCGCGCGGCCACCATCCTCGGCATCGTCGGCGGTGGCGGCATCGGCTACTACCTCCTGAACGCCGGGCAGGGTTCCAACTACCAGGTCGTCACGTCGATCGTGTTCATGATCCTCGTGACCGTGCTCATCGTCGAGGGCATCGCCGTGTGGATGCGGCGGGTCTTCCGATGAGCGGCGCGCGCACGACCTTCGACGTGGCCGTCGTCGGCGGCGGCATCGTCGGGCTCGGCACGGCGCTCGCCGCTCGCCGCCTGGGCCTCGGCGTCGTCGTGATCGAACGCGGCAGCGAGGCATCCGGAGCCTCGATCCGCAACTTCGGCCACCTCTGCATCACGCCGCAGACGGGCCTCGCCCGGGACTTCGCCCTCGTGGCCAGGGAGCGCTGGATCCAGCTCGCCCGCGACGCCGACGTGTGGCTCCGCGAGTCGGGCACGCTCGTGGCCGCCCGTCACGAGGACGAGCTCGCCGTGCTCGAGGAGTTCGCGCTCGCGCGGGGCGACGAGGTCGAGCTGCTCGACGCCCACGAGGCCGAGGCGCGGATGCCGCTCGCACCTGGTGCCGCGGTCGGCGGCGCCTTCCTGCCGAGGGACCTCCAGGCCGACCCGAGGCAGGCCGTGGCCGCCCTCACGGCGCACCTGGCGCGCATGGGCGTGGAGTTCCGGACACGGACGGCCGTCACCGGGGTTCGACCCGGCCGTGTGGAGACGAGCCGCGGCCCGATCGACGCGGCCGCCGTCGTCGTCGCGGCCAACCACGACCTCGACCTGCTCTTCCCCGACCTCGCCGAGCAGCGCGGCATCGTGCGCTGCGGCCTGGACATGATGCGCGTCGTCCCACCCGACCTGCGGATGCCGCTCGCCGCGCCGCTGCTCACCGGCTGGTCGCTCGTGCGCTACGGCGGATTCGCGGCCACCGACGCCGCATCCGCCCTCCGCGAGCGGCTGCACGCCGAGCATCCGGCGCTCGCCGCCCTCGACCTCAACCAGATGTACACGCAGCTGCCCGATGGCTCGCTCATCGTCGGCGACACGCACTACCGGGGCGCGACGGTCGCGCCGTTCCAGCCGGAGGTCGCGTTCGACGCGCTGCTCGGGCTCGCCCGCGAGCTCTTCGGCATCGGGGCGCCGCGCGTCCTCGAGCGCTGGCAGGGCGTCTACGCGAGCGGACCCGACGACTTCCTCATCGAGGAGGTCGAGCCAGGCGTGCACCTGGCCGCCGCGACGACCGGCATCGGCATGACCACCGGCCTCGGCCTCGCCGAACACCTCATCTCCGCCATCGCCGATGGCACCGCGACGACCACCCTGCAGAGAGGCGCATCATGAGCACCGACCATCCGAACACCGCATCCGGAGTCCTCGACGACGTCGAGGAGCTCGACGCCCTCGATGCCATCGAGCGACGCCGTGAGGACCTCGAATCCCCTCGCGCCGAGGCGTGGGACCTCGACGACGAGCGACCGGGCGAGGACTTCGACGACGACGAGGACGACGATGACGACGGCGAGGTCCTCATCGAGCTGATCGTGCTCGACATGGCCGGCACCACCGTCTCGGACGACGGACTCGTCGAGCGGGCCTTCGCCCTCGCCGCCGAGCGCAGCGGCATCGCGGTCGGCGACGAGTTCGACGCGGCCCTCCAGTACGTGCGCGACACCATGGGACAGTCCAAGATCGAGGTGTTCACCGCCCTCGCCGACGGCGACGTCGCCGCGGCCGAGCGCGCGAACGCCGAGTTCGAGGGCGCCTACGCCGAACTGGTCGGGGAGGTGGGCGTGTCCGAGATCCCCGGCGCGCGCACCGTCATCGAGCAGCTCCGCGCCGCCGGCGCCTCCGTCGCCCTCACCACGGGCTTCGCGCCGGTCACGCGAGACGCGATCATCGACGCGCTCGGGTGGCAGGGCCTCGCCGACGTCGTGCTCTCCCCGGCGGACGCGGGTCGCGGTCGCCCGGCACCCGACATGGCCCTCACCGCACTCCTGCGCACCGCGACCGGCTCCGTAGAGTCCATGGTCGTGGTGGGCGACACCGTGAGCGACATCGAGTCCGGCGTGAACGCGGGCGCCGGGCTCGTGGTCGGCGTGCTCACCGGCGCCCACGACCGCGAGGTGCTCGAGGCCGCGGGAGCGGACGAGGTCATCGACCACATCGGCCAGCTGCCGCTGCTGCTCGGCCTCGGTCGGGTCGCGACCGCCGAGGGCGCCGACGGCGCTGCGGCGGGCGCTGCCGACCGCGCCGGCGACGCATCCGCCGGCGACGAGTAGGCGGCCGTGACCATGCACACCGTCGCCCGCCTCACCGACACCGACGTGCTCGTGAAGCCCTCCCCGGTCGCGATGGTCTGGAACGAGCCGGGGCGCCCGCTCGAGGCGCTCGCCGTCCCGGGCGTGCACCTCTGTGCCGGTGAGGCGCTCGTCGAGGTCGAGCTCGCCACGGTCTGCGGCTCCGACGTGCACACGGTGCTCGGCCATCGCCCCGCCCCCACGCCGCTCGTGCTCGGCCACGAGCAGGTCGGCCGGGTGGTCGCCCTCGGACCCGGCGCCGTGCGCGCCGACGGAAGCCCGCTCGAGCTGGGCGACCGTGTCGTCTGGTCGGTCACGGTCAGCTGCGGCGAATGCGACCGCTGCGCCCGCGGCCTCACGCAGAAGTGCCGGAGGCTCGCGAAGTACGGCCACGAGCGCGTGCACCGCGGCTGGGAGCTCTCCGGCGGGTTCGCCACGCATGTGCAGCTCCGCGCCGGCACCGCGACCGTCCGCGTCGACGAGGACCTGCCGGCCACCGTCGCGGCGCCCGCCTCGTGCGCGACCGCGACCGCCGTCGCGGCCGTCGACGCGGCATCCGCCCGGGTCGACCTCGAGGACGCCGTCGTGCTGGTGACCGGCGGCGGCATGATCGGGTTGAGCTCGGCGGTCATCGCGGCCGAGGCCGGCGCCGTCGTGATCGTCTCCGAACCGGATGCCGCACGCCGGGCCTTCGCGCGCCGCCTCGGCGTGCACACGGTCGACCCGCGCGCCAGGGCGGGCACGCCCGACCGCCTCGGCACCGTGCTCGCCGCCCTCGCGGACGACGGCGAGCCGCCCCGCGAGGTGCTCGTCGGGATCGAGGCCTCCGGATCGGCCGCCGGCGTGCGCACCGTCGTCTCCACCGTCGCCACGGGCGGCGTGGCCGTGCTGGTCGGCAGCGTGTCGGGCGGCACCGAGCTGTGCGTGGACCCCGAGTCGATCGTGCGGCGCCTGCTCACGATCACGGGCGTGCACAACTACACCGCGAGCCATCTCGAACAGGCGGTCGCCTTCCTCGAACGGTCCTGGCGGATCCTGCCGCTCGACGAGATGGTGGGCCCGACGCATGCGCTGGCCATGCTGGACCTCGCCCTCGAGGAGGCCGCGAGCGGCGAGCACATCCGGGTGGGCGTGGCGCCCGGGCGGCGCGTCACCGGCTGATCGCTTCCACCGGGGGCGGGTTCGGGGGAGCATTGGGGGATGACCCCGAACCCCGCCCTCGACGGGAGCGGCGCCGACCGACCGGATGCCGCGGCGGCGGCGTCGTCGTCCGCTCCGAGCCGGCCGGTCGCCGGACGCCCGCACGAGGCCGCTGCGGCGCTCGTGCGCCGGCTCGTCGCCGAGGCCGCGACGGAGCTCGAGGCGGCGGACGCGCGTCGGGAGACGCTCGCCGAGTACATCGCCGAGCGGCGCGTGCTCGGCTTCCCGCGCGCCGCGCGGATGACGCCGGTCGCCCGCGTCTGGCGGCTCGGCGTGCTGCTCGTCGCCGAGGACGGCGGGCTGCACGGCACCGGCCGCGTCGTACGCGCCGAGCGCGCCGCGCGCCGCAGCATCACCGCCGAGTCGGTCGCCGAGCAGCGCGCGCTCCGCGCGGCGGCCGTGAAGGGCGGCATCGCCGAAGGGGAGACGGTGGACTTCGACGCGAGACCCGTCGACCTCGACGAGCTCGCCCGGGACGCGGCATCCGGCCCGCTCGTCGTTCGCGACGGAGCCGTGCTCGTGCGGTGGAGCCCGTCGCAGCCCGACGCCCTCGCACCGTTCGAGCGGTACCTGGCCGAGCGCGTCGAGCTGCTCGCGCATCCGCCCGAGCGGGCCTGAGGCGCAAGCTCCCCCGAGGCGCCCTGTGGATCCGCAGTGTGCACCGCCGTACGGCGTGACGCGGCGCGGGGTTCGGGGCACGATGGGGAGATGATCAGCCGCGACCTCGCGCTCGCCCTCCGTGACGCCGGACTCGTGTGGCATCCCGAATCGGGCGACCGCTTCCAGCTGGATCTCCCGTCCGATGTCGAGGCCGAGGCGGAGGCCGACGTCTTCACCGTGAGCGAGATGACGATCGAGGCCCGGCGCCATCCGACCGGCACGATCCTGGCCTTCAACGGCACGACCGAGTGGGCGCTCGACTCGGTCGAACTCGCCGACGCGGTGTGGTTGCCAAGGGAGGACCAGCTCCGGGAGCTGCTGCGTGCGACCTTCCGCTCGCTCACGAGGTTGGAGGACGCCTTCGCGGTCGAGATCCGGCTCGACGGCGAACTGATGCGCTTCGAGCATCCCGACGTGGCGGAGGCCTACGGCCTGGCGCTGCTCGGCCTCGTCGGCAGGTCCCGCTGACGCGCTTGCGCGTGACGATGGCCGGTTCGATGGGTGCCCAGCGCTCGGCCCGTCAGCCAGGGTCGGGCGGAGGAGTCCTGCGCGGTCGTCGCGTTCTTCTCGAAGACCTGCCCGGGTCGTTGCAGTAGCCGTACCCCTGCGGCGTTTTCACCGGGCCGGGTCAACGGACACCTCGTTCGGCAGGCCCGGCGAGACCGCTCGTCGATCGACTTGCTGCCCGCTGCCCGACCCTTGGGTTCTTGCGGTGGTCGCAACACTTACTGAATGGAGTGTGTTGTGGCGGGCTTGGCGTTGAGGTTTCGTCTGGATCTGGTCCAGCAGGCGTGGGATGGGTTTCAGGCGGGCCAGTTCGCGAGTGAGGTCGGTGAGCGGATCGGTGTGGATCGCACGACCGCGAAGCGGATGCTGGTCGCTGCTGGCGGTGTCAGGCCACGACGCGGTCGCAATTTGCAGGGCCGGTATCTGTCGTTCGCGGAGCGGGAAGAGACCGCGGTCGGGGTCGCGGCGGGTGAGTCGGTGCGCTCGATCGCGGCGCGGATCGGGCGGGCGCCGTCGACGGTGTCGAGGGAGCTGACCCGCAACACGGTGCGGGGCCGGTATCGGGCTTCGGTCGCGCAGGTGACGGCGATGGGGCGGGCGGTGAGGCCGAAGCCGGCGAAGCTGGCCACCAACGCGAGGCTGCGTGCGAGAGTGGAAGCGGACCTGGCGAAGCGCCGATCGCCGGAGCAGATCGCCGGTCGGTTGCGTCGGGACTTCCCCGAGGATCCGGAGATGCAGGTGAGCGCGGAAACGATCTACCAGTCGCTCTACGTGCAGTCTCGTGGCGCGTTGAAGCAGGAACTGGTCCGGTGTTTACGGACCGGGCGGGCGTTGCGGCATCCGTCACGCAAGGCCGGGCAGCGGAAGAACCGGATCCCGAACATGGTGAACATCGTCGAACGGCCCGCTGAGGCCTTGGACCGTGCCGTGCCCGGGCATTGGGAAGGCGACCTCATCATCGGGGCGGGGAACCAGTCCGCGATCGGGACGTTGGTGGAGCGGTCCTCGAACTTCACGATGCTCGTACCGCTTCCAGACGGGTACAAGCCCGACCAGGTAGCGCCGGCGCTGACCCGAAAGATCCAACAGTTGCCCGAGCAGCTGCGGGGCACGTTGACGTGGGACCAGGGACCGGAGATGCGGGACTGGGAACAGGTTCGCATCGACACGGGCATCGAGGTGTTCTTCTGCGACCCGCATTCGCCGTGGCAGCGGGGCATCAACGAGAACACGAACGGGCTGCTCCGGCAGTACTTCCCGAAGGGCACCCCGCTCGCTGGCTTCAGCGAGGCTCACCTGGACGCCGTGGCCGCTGAACTGAACGACCGACCCCGGAAACGGTTAGAGTTCCAAACCCCGAACGAAGTCATCGGGAACGTCCTGTTGCGATGACCGCTTGAATCCGCCGACCGGCTTGCGGGCGCTGTTCGAAAGCTATGACGCGGCCCGACCGTTTCTGCGGCGTCGGCTACCCGCAGTAACCAATCGGTGGGTCCCGTTAGATTTCCATCCTGGTCCTGAGTTCAGTTGACATTCTCAAATGGGTTCTCAGCGCCGACGGCGTACGAACGCCACACGCAACGACCGGAAGAGCAGCAGGAACGCCGCGAGGCCGATCACGACGCCGACGAACGCCGTGGTCCGCACGTTCGCGGTGAGGAACGGACCCGCGTCCGAGACCACGAGAATCGCGGCCGTGACGATGCCGGCGATCGCGATGAGGGTCGTCGTCAACTGCGCGACGATCGACCCGATCCACGAGCGTTCGTCGGTGCCTTCGAATGCGCGCACGCGCACCCCGAGGGTTCCGCGCTCCAGCGACGAGGTGATCGCGTCGATGCGCCGGGGCATGGTCCTGGCCTGCACCGCTGCGACGGCCGCGGTCGCCTCGGCCGCGCCGAGCACACGGCGCCACGCGAGCATGCGGCGCATGAAGTGAGGGACTCTCGCGAGACCTGTTTCGACCAGGTCGAAGTCGGGGTCGATACGCCGTAGCGAGCCCTCGAGCGAGACGATCGTGCGGAAGGCAAGGGTCATGGCCGGCGGCACCGCGAGGCGGTGATCGCGGAGCACGTCGAGCAGTTGCATGAAGATCCTGCCGGTCTGCGTGGACACCTGCATGCGGGTGAGCACGCGGCCGATGTCGCGTTGCAGTGCGACGCGGTCGGTGTCGTCGGCCGCCTCGGCGACCAGCAGCACGACGTCGGTCGTGCCGATGTCGTCGTCGTTGATCACCGCGAGCAGCAACGCCGCGATGCGCTCACGCAGGCTGCGCTCGAGTACGCCGACCGAACCGCAGTCGATGAGGGCGATGTCGCCGTCGGCCGTGAGCAGCAAGTTGCCGGGGTGCAGGTCGGCGTGGAACATGCCGCGCACGAGCGCCTGCTCGAGCACGGCGTCGAGCACGCCCTTTGCCAGTTCGGTGCGCAGCTCGGGGTCGAGTTGGGACAGTCGGTCTGCGGATGCTCCGATCGGTTCGCCGTCGACGCGATCCATGACGAGCATGCGTGCTGTGCTCACCGCCTCGAACGCGCGCGGGATCCGGATGGCCGCGGATTCGGACTCGTCAGCGATTCGCCCGAGGGCGGTCATGTTCGCCGCTTCGATGCGGTAGTCGAGCTCCTCGTTCAGTGCGGCGGCGAACCCGTCCGCGAGGTCGACGACGCCGTATTCGCTTCCCCAGTCGGTGCGTTCCTCGATACGGGCGGCGAGTCGCAGGATGATGTCCACGTCGGCGCGTACCTGCGCTGCGGCATCCGGTCGCTGCACCTTCACGACGACCTCGGTGCCGTCGAGAAGTGTGGCCGTGTGCACCTGTGCGACGGATGCTGCGGCGAGCGGCTGCTCGTCGATCGAGGCGAAGGTGGCATCGATCGGGCCCCCGAGTTCTTGCTCGATCACCGTGCGGATGCGATCCCACGCCACTGTGCTCGACCCCGCCTGGAGGGTCGCGAGGGCTCGCGTGTATTCGGGTGGCACGAGGTCGTCGCGGGTGGAGAGCACCTGCCCGAACTTGACGAAGGTGACGCCGGCCTCGTTGAGGGCGTCGACGAGCGCTCCGGGTAGCCACGCGGCGGCATCCGACACCTTGCCGCCGTGGACCAGCGGACCGAGGCCGTGCCGCGAGGCGATCGCGAGCACCTGCGCGTACCGGCGTGCCCGGCGGCGACGGGCACGGAACGCCTTCACCGCCGCGACTGGGCCTCCGAAATGGCGGGTGGGCCAGACCAGCTCGAGGGCGACCAGGATTCCGATGCCGCACGCGACGGTCCACCCTGCCGCCACCGTGATGAAGAGGACGAAGATCACGCGGTCCACGGCGAGCGACCCCGCGGGTGCAAGCAGGCCGGAACCAAGTTCGACGGCGCGAAGCAGCGACACGCTCGCGACGAACACGACGAGGCCGACGATGATCGCGCGCGGCCACCCGATGGGCGTCTCGAGCACGCGACGGGCGAGCAGCCCGACGACCAGGATGTAGAGGATCGCGGCGAGTCCGACCGCCAGTGCTGCCAGCATCATGCCCCCAGTCGCTGGTCCGAGTCCGGTGCGTTCAGCGTAGAGGGTCGGCGCGGCGAGATCAGCCGGCCGCACGCCAGGACGACGATGACGAGGGCGAGATTGAAGAGGAAGTTGTAGAAGCTCGCTCCATCAGCCGTGCCAATGTGGGAGAACTCGAACAGGTCCATGATCGCGTGGAGCAGGATCGGGAAGATGATCAGTCGGAGCGACCTCCTCGTCAGGTACAGCAGGTAGCCGACGACGATCGCGCTGAGCACCTGCGGCAGATTCAGCACGCCGGCCGCGAGCGAGTTCATCAGGTGCGCCAGGCCGAACAGCATCGTGGAGATGAACGCGACCCATCCCTCCGAGACGCGATTGCGGAGCAGTTCGACGGTGATGCCGCGGAACAGTAGCTCCTCGGATGCGCCGATGACCAGGACCATCAGCACGGTCGCGGCGAAGAAGCCCGGCCCGATGTCGAGGAACGCGTCGTAGCGGGTGAACAGCAGGCATGGGATGACCGTGATGATCGGCACGATCACGACCCAGCGGCGGGTGGGCTTGGAGTCCACGAGCACCCGCGGCCACAGGGCGAGGAAGGTGATGACGGCGATGCACCACAGCAGCGAGATGGACACCAGCATGACCTCGCCGAGGAGCACGCCGCGGACCGTTCGGTAGAATTCCCCGTCCGCGGTCCGATCCGCATCGGTTGGGCCGGGAAGCCCCAGTCCGATCAGGATCGGCAGGATGAACCATCCTGCGAACACGGCGATCAGCGCGCCGATTCCGTAACGGGATGCTCGTTCCGACCGATTCACGACCGCTCTCCCAACGATGTGGTGGACCCGGTGGTGAGCAGCTCGACCAGCCCGGGCACCGTCTGCGCCGCCCGGTTCTCCGGGTTGCCGGGATCGATGTACTCGTGTCCGGCCCCGAGGGACGCTGGGATCGTGTAGACCGTCACGTTCGCGCCATCCGCACGTTCTCTGACGGCGAGCTGCAGGATGCGGTCGTTGTCGACGGACTCGTCGTTCGGATTGATGATCAGGGCGACCTCGCCGCGCGTGCCGTCGTCATCGTCGGAGACCGCCATGCCCATGGTCACGACCGCACCGAGCGAACGTGTCTGGAACTGGGCGTACGAGTACCTCGGCACCTGGGCGCGCTCGCGAAGCCCGGCATCCCACCAGATCGGGATGGAGGGCACCACGTTGAGCAGGTTCGCCGCGGCTGAGGTCACGGGGCTCGGAACCAGGAGGGGGTTGAGCATGGGGGCGATCGCGACGACCCGGTCGATGTCGTCGCGTTCCTCAGCGAGCCAGAGAGCGAGGGTTGCGCCGGCCGAGAGGCCCCCGATGATCACGGTCTTGTTCATCGCGCTCGCGATGTCGAGCATGCTATGGCCCCACGCCGCGAACTCGTCGAGATCGACCAGGCCCTCTTCGATGATCCGGCCTGCGAGTCCGTGACCGGCCATCCGAGGCAACAGGACCGTGTATCCGGCGTCGGCGAGCCGGTTCGCCATACCGGTGAACTGGTTCGGGCAACTCGTATATCCGTGGAAGAGCACGACGACTCCGACCGGATCGCCGGGCGGGTCCACACGTCGGGCCCGGCACTCCGCAAACAAGCTCTGGTCGGCGAGGTCCGAAGCGATGAGGGCGGCGAATGCCGATTCGGCCATCTTGTCGGTTAGTTGAATGCTCTGGACAGCGCGCGGCCGTGGTGACGGAGAGAACTGGAAGATGGCGAAGACGACCGCGATGGTCGCGACCGTGGCGGCCGTGATGAGGAGTGCTCTCCGAACGCGAACGTGCTTTCGCGCCACCTGGTCGGTTCCGACCGGTGACGATGTCGCGCCCACTGCGCTGCCCTCCATCGACGGATGCTAACACCGGCAGGGATAGATTCACTAACTTAGTTAGCGTATTCTTGCAACCCCTGCCGGAAGTCCCGATGCACCCGTACCGTTCGCGCTGAATGGTTCATGAATCAAGGGGAAGGACGAGCACGTGGCACTCTCTGAACAGTTGGACAAGCTCAAAGACCAAACCAGGCAGCTCGAACAGTCGGCGAGCGAGATTCACACCCAGGACAAGGCGAAGGTCGACGCCCGCCTGACAGAGTTGCGTAGCTCGCTCGACGACGCGCAGCGTGACGTCGACGCGAAGGCGAAAGCGGATGTCGCAGACCTGACCGATGGGTGGGCCAACCTGCAGAAGTCGGTCACCGACGGGTTCGCATCGTTGAAGAGCGATCAGGAGGCCCGCCAGGCCGAGCGTCAGGCGAAGCGTGCAGACCGTGCCGCCGACCGCGAGGTGAAGCGGGTGGACCGAGCCGCCGATCGAGCCGAGGCCGACGCTGCCGATGCCATCGAGTGGGCGGTCTACGCGCTACAGGAGGCGGAGTACTACGTGCTCGCGGCCGTGGTCGCCAGAGCTGATGCCGACGCGGCCGACGCGGGTGAACCCTCGAGCTGACAGGACAAGGACAGAGACGACTGCAGGGGTGCGCGAACGGCCGTAATTCGAACGTGATGCGCTGAATAAGGGGGAAATTATGGACCGCAAGCAGAGACTGATCGACCTGTCGCGGGACGCCACCGGCGATGACGGCATCATCGTCGCCGGTGACTTCTCACCGAAGGGCACCTACTGGAAGAGCATGACCGGCGCCGTAGCGGGCGGTCTCGTCGGCGGTCAGGCCGGCACCGAGGCCGCATCGGTCGGTGCAGCCGCGGGCGGCACGCTGGGCACGTACGCGCAGAGCAGTCAGCTGCCACCGGTGGTGATCCTCGCCGCAACCGAGCAGACGCTCTACCTGCTCAGCCCCGAGAACCGCCACAACGGGGCTGCGAACCCCGGCCCGCTCGTGCCGTTCGGTGAGCTCGCGCTCGAGCACCTGAGCTTCGAATTCAAGCAGCGCCTGATGACCCGCACGGTCGAGATCACTGACGAATCCACGGGCCGGCAGTTCGGGTTCGAGGGCGAACGCCTCGGCGTGCACCACATGAACGACCTGCTCGACTTCCTCGTCCATCACGGCACCACCGCCGAACCGGAGGACGAGGCGAAGGCATAGGCGTCGGCGGCAGACGGACTTCCGGGGGAGCACATGGAGCCATCGGATTCGGTCGTCCCGACCGTGTCAGGGCAAGTACGCGGGGCGAGCATTGGTGCGGTCAGGGCATGGAAGGGGATTCCGTACGGTGCTCCGCCGACCGGGGAACGGCGGTGGTCGGCGTCCACCCCCCATTCGGGATGGTCGGGAGTCCTCGACGCCACGGATTTCGGGCCTGCCGCACCTCAGCCTCTTGATCCAACGATCGTGATCGGCGGGGTCGTCAGCGAGGAATGCCTGACCATCAATGTGTGGAGTCCGCGGTCTACGATCACGTCACGTGCGCCGGTCATGGTCTGGCTTCACGGCGGGGCGTACATGTACGGCTCCTCCCGTGAGCCGCTCTTCGACGGAGCGCGGCTGGCCGCGAACGCCGGCGTCATCGTCGTCACGGTGAACTACCGCCTGGGTGCTCTCGGATTCCTCGACCTGTCGGGCGCACCAGGGGCTCACGGGGTCTCGCCGAATCCCGGTATCTCCGATGTGATGCTTGCGCTGCGGTGGGTGCATGACAACATCGCCGCGTTCGGCGGCGACCCTGACCGGGTCACGATCTTCGGCGAATCGGCAGGCGGTGGCCTGGTCACGACGCTGCTCACGGTCCCGAGCGCTCGAGGGCTTTTCCACCGAGCGGTCGCGCAGAGTTCCCCGGTCAGCTCCGTGTACGACCGCGAACGCGCAGGAAGGGTCGCCGCCCGGTTCCTGGACGAACTCGGTGTCACCACCGTGGCCGAGGCGCGTCGTGCGCCGATCGATCGGATCGTCCAGGCAGCCGCAGCGCTCTACACCGCGATCCCGACGGAGGCGCCCGGCACGCTCGCGTTCGCTCCGGTCGTCGACGGAGATCTCATTCCGGAGCATCCCACCGACGTGCTCCGCGAGGGGCGAGCTGCCGCCGTGCCGCTGCTCATCGGCACCAACCGCGATGAGGCGGCGATCTTCCGGTACTGGGATTCGCCGTTGCTTCCGATCACGACCGACGGCGTCGAACGGATGCTCGAGGACATGCGCCGAGACGAACCGGATGTCGCCTTCCCATCGAACGCGCAGGTGCTCGACGTGTACGAGGGCATCCGGCGTCGCTCGGTCGGGCTCGGCATTACCCGTGATATCGCGTTCCGGATGCCTTCGATCTGGGCGGCCGAAGGGCAGTGCACTGTCGCGCCGGTCTGGCTCTATCGGTTCGACTTCGCGACTCCGATGCTGGAGGTCCTGCACCTCGGCGCGACGCACGCGATGGAGCTGCCGTACGTGTGGAGCAACTTCGACACGATGCCGAAGGACCCCACCTTTCGTCTCGGCGGCAGGCGGAGGGCGCAGCGGGTGTCCCATCGGATGCAGTCGCGATGGGCGGCCTTCGCCCACGGCAACCCACCTGATGGGCCCGACGGGTCATCGGCCTGGCCTGCCTACGAGCTCGAGCATCGTTCGACGCTGGTCATCGACGCTGCCGACCGGTCGGTCGAGGACCTCGATCGCGACCTCCGCTCCGGATGGGGCGACCACGTGCTCTCCTTCCGGTGAGCCGACGACACGACCAGAGACAGGACGACGAGGCCACATCATGTCCGACCCCATTCAGAAGCTCCTGAAGTCACTCCCGGCGATCAGTTTCCGACCCATCCCGATCAAGACCTGGCATCAGCAGCACGAGTCCGAGCTGTCATTCGGTGAACGGGCAGCCGACGTGCTTCGCAACGCGATGGGCAGCTGGGCATTCGTCGGGATCTTCATCGGCGTGATGATCGTGTGGTCGATCCTGAACACGTTCGCGACGCCGTGGGACCCGTATCCGTTCATCTTGTTGAACCTCTTCCTCAGTATGCTCGCCGGCTTGCAAGGCGCGATCCTGCTGATCGCCGCGAAGCGGCAGGACGCCATCTCGGCGGCGCTCGCTCAGCATGATTTCGAGACCGACAGCGCGGCCCGCGACGACGTCACCGCCCTGCTCGAGATCAACCGAACCCAATTGGAGCTCATCGCGGAGCTGCAGCGCATCCTCAAAGAGCAGAGCGTGGCATCCTCGCTCGGCACCGCACGTTCGAGCTCCAGCGCTTCAACATCCAGCGAAGCGTGAATGCCGTGAACACTGCGCGGACTGGTGGGCTGCTGATTCTGATCACGCTTGGCGCAGGTCAGTTCCTCATCACCCAGGACAGCGCGGTCATGGCCGTCTCCGTCGCTGCCGTCGCGACCGACCTCGACATCTCCGCCACCGACATCCAGACCGCGATCTCGCTGTTCGCACTCGTGATGGCCGCGTTCATGATCACCGGCGCCCGACTCGGCGCCAAGTTCGGCAGCCGCAGGATGTTCATGCTCGGATGCCTGCTCTTCGCTGCCGGCGCCGCGATCGCGGCCGCCGCGACGAACCTCGTTCTGCTGATCGTGGGATGGTCGATCATCAAGGGCATCGGAGCCGCACTCATGCTGCCATCGATGGTGGCCCTCATCGCCGCGAACTTCCCACCGGAGCGTCGCACGTTCGCCTTCGGTGTCGTCGCAGCGTCCGCCGCGCTAGCCGGCGGGTTCGGCCCATTCCTCGGCGGCGCCGTCGCCACCTACGCATCCTGGCGCTACATGTACTTCGGCGAAGCCGCCCTGGCACTGCTCCTGATCCTGCTCCTCACCCGGGTACCCGAGACCGTGCGCACGGGCGCGGCACGTCTCGACTGGGGTGGCGTCGGCCTCTCCGCGATCGGTCTATCACTCATCGTCCTCGGCGTCATCCGAACCGGCGAATGGGGACTCCTCCTCCCGCACCCGGGCGCACCATCCTGGCTCGGACTCTCACCGAGCATCTGGCTGCTCCTGGCCGGCATCCTCTTCGTGTGGCTGTTCTTCCGATGGGAAGCCCGCGTCGAACGACACGGCAGCGAGCCGCTACTGAACCCCAAGCTCCTCGCGAGCCGCCCGCTTCGAGCAGGACTCGGCCTCTTCTTCGCCCAGTACCTGATCCAGGCCGGCTTCTTCTTCGTCGTCCCGGTCTACCTCGCCGTCGTGCTCGGCAAGACCCCACTTGAGACCGGCCTCGGTCTGCTTCCACTCTCCCTCTCGCTCTTCCTGGCCGCGGTTCTCATACCCCAGCTCCTTCCCAACGGCTCACCACGGGCCATCGTCCGCGCCGGATTCTTCGGCCTCATCATCGCCGGGCTCATCCTCCTGGTCACGCTCGACGTCGACTCGAACTCCTTCGCGACCATCGTGCCGATGATCATCGTCGGACTCGCGATCGGCGCCATCGCCTCACAACTCGGAGCCGTGACCACCACCTCCGTCCCCGCTGAATCGGCCGCTGAGGTCGGCGGCCTGCAGAACACAATGCTGAACCTCGGCTCGTCCCTCGGCACCGCGATCTCCGGCGCGCTCGTCACCGCAACACTCAGCACCGTCTTCCTGAGCGGAATCGTGGGAGATCCGGTGCTCGACGAGAACGCGAAATCGGCCGTCGCAGAACGACTCGTCCAAGGCGTCCCATTCGTGTCCGACGCCGAGGTGGACGACGCGCGCGTCACTCTCAACCTCGACGACGAAGCCGCGGAATCCGTTCAACGCTCCTACGACGACGCCCGCATCACCGCCCTGAAGGCCCCGCTCGCCGCCCTCGTCGCTGCCGCACTCCTCTCGCTCTTCCTCGTACATCGGCTACCCACGACGGCACCCGGACGCGAGCCCGTGCTCACGAACTCTTCGGCATAGTAGGCGCCGGACTCGGCCCCATGAGTTCGCTCCTTTTCCAGCATCTCTGACGCAGCCGGGCACCAGAAGCGTTTGGCAGAGTGCCCGCTGACGGATCCGCTTGCGGTGCACATCCACTCCGCGTAGTGGAGGCTGATGATATGGCTATGCAGCGGACTGCCGGCGTCGTCTTGTCGCTATTGGACGGGCGTTGGCTCGAGAGCGAAGAGGCAGCAGTCGCTTCGCTGCAACGACTTGGGTTCACAGTGATGCCTGACGACGGCACGGTACCGCCGTCTGGTTCTCGGCAGCGCGAATTGATGCCGGCAACCGGGATCGATCACGCCTCGTTGTCGATCCTGGGCAGCGCGCCCACCAACATCACCTTCTTCATCGCTTCCGCTCCCGAGCGTGAGAACGCAGCGACAAGGTTGGCATACGAAAACCTGCTCGCCTCGCTCGCCATGACTCTGGACTCGCCACAACGATTCTGGGCGGACGAGACCACACCAGTGTTCTGGCACCACTCAGATCTTGAAGTCGGCGCTCAGCTCTTCGACCGCCGCGACAGCACCGTGATGGTGTGGGTAGAACATCGGGCTCGAAGCAAGGCGGCCGAGGGAGGAGCTTTCGCGAATCGGGATCCAGGAAGTCGTTGATGCCGCCTGCAAGCCGATCCGCATGTGGGAACCCCGGTGGACCTGCGATGACCTCTGCGAGGGACTTCACATGCAGACATAGGGTTGGAGACCGTGTTCACCATTGAAGCCCTGACTCCGGAGGCACCGAATGCGCACGCGATCATTCGGTCCTACATGTTCGAGCTGGCATCTCGGTATTACGGCCGCCCGGCGACTCCGGACGAGGTGGAGCAGGCCCTTCGCGACGAGCCATACGACGACCTGACTGGGTCGACCGGTGTTCTTCTCATCGCGATGCAGGACGGCGAGCCCATCGCGTGTGCGGGCGCTCGATTCGACGGCGCTGTCGCTGAATTGACCAAAGTCTTCACTCTGCCCGAGTATCGCGGTCAGGGTGTGGGGAAGCGCCTGCTTCGGCGAGTCGAGGATGTCTGCCGGGCACGCGGCGTTGACGTGGTTCGTCTGGATACACGGAGTGACCTCGTCGAAGCCCATGCACTTTATGAAAGCCTCGGGTTCGCCCGCGTGGAGGCGTTCAATTCCGACGCGTACGCCGAGGTCTGGTACTCGAAGTCTCTCTAAGCCGACCGTCACCGTGACAGGTCGTGCCGCACAAGCGGATCCGTCTGCGAGAACGGTGCCACACAACCAGATGCTGGTCGTGAGTGCATCTAGGCTCGCGTCATTATTCAGTCAGGGCGTGCTTCATTGACGGTCGTGTCGAGAGACAGACCGAACCCGCTGGGCAAGCGCAGCCACAGCGGTTCGTCAATGCTGAGCTCGTCGCTTCTTCTCGTTCTCGAGCGTGTCGGTTTCCTCATGCCCGAACGCCAAGGGGTCCGGGGGGTTCTCGGCCTGCTCGACCGTCAGCAGGCCGTCCGGATCTTGTGGGTCGCGGACCCCTGTCAGACGTTCCCCGATCCTTGACTTGTCTCCGTCTCGTGGCATGTTGCCACGGTACGACCGCCGGGCTCGGCGTCCCAGGGGGTTGCGCCGGCGGGACCCGGGCGTCAGGGGGACCGGCGTCGCGCCGGTAGGCTTCCCCGGTGAGTCTCAAGACGTCGACCCTTCCCCCGCGCCTGTCCGCCCGAACGATGTTCCTCTCCGGCCTCGTCCTGCTGGGCGTCTGGCTCGCCGTGCAGGTGCTGATCGGCTTCATCGGCTTCGTCGTCTCGTCGATGCCGTGGTTCGCGCAGGGACCCTCCGGCGTGCCGTTCCTCGGCCTCGTCGGCGAGTTCTCGCTCGTCGTCGGTGCCGTGCTCGTCGGCGCCTCCCTCGTGACGCGCGCGCTGGAGCCCGCGCAGCGCTGAGCCGCGGCCTTCCGGCCACGAGCTGCGCACCGGTCGCCGATCGCCTCAGTTGCGCGTCGGGTCGCGATCGGTGCGCGACGGATGTGTCGACTGCTCCTGGATCGTCTCGATGACGCTCTCCTGCAGGCCCTTCTGCCCCGTGTGCAGTTCCTGGTGCACCTCGAGCGAACTCATGAGCGGGCTGAACGCCGCGCGCAGTCGCCGGCCGGGTCCGGCACGCACCGCGCGCACGGTCATGCCGATGACCAGCGCGAGCACGAACGCGCCCACGGCGATCGCGATGCCGGTCGAGAGCACTCCCATCATGTGGGGAAGCCTACGCGCCGCGGATGCCGCGCCGGTGCCGGCGGTCCTCGCGCCCGGGCTCACGACCGGGCTCGACGCTCGCGAGGAGCCGGCTCGACCGGAGCAGTGGGGTCGACTCCGCTCCGTTCGTTGAGTACGCTCGACCATCGTGATGTGCACGTTCTCCGCGATGATCATTCGGCCCCGCACCGCCTGAGGCGGAGCGCCGGCTTCCTTCCGCGAGTCTCCGCCTCGGCCCCTGACCATGGCCGGTGCACCTTCGGCGTGCCCGGCTGCAGGAATCCCTCAGCAGCGGAGTCGCAGTGCGCACCCATCGAACCCCGAGCCGTCCATCCCCAGATCCCACCCGTCCTCCCTCGGATCCCACCCGCCGACCGTCCGGTCCGCCGGCCGGCGGGCGCCATGAACTCGGCCAGAACTTCCTCGTCGACCGCCGCGTGATCGGGTGCATCCTCGCCCTCGTCGACGCGGCGCCCGGACCGATCGTCGAGCTCGGCGCGGGCGGTGGGGCCCTCACCCGCCCCCTCGCCGGGCTCGGACGCCCGCTCACCGCGATCGAGCTCGACCCGAGGCGCGCCGACGCGTTGCGCCGCGACCTCGCGGGCTCGGCGCAGGTCGTGCACGCCGACGTGCTGGCGTGGCGGCATCCGTCGCATCCGCACGTCGTCGTCGGCAATGTGCCGTTCCACCTGACGACCGCGATCCTCCGCAAGCTCCTCGCCGAGCGGAGCTGGAGTACCGCTGTGCTGCTCACCCAGTGGGAGGCGGCCCGGCGGCGGTGCGGGGTCGGGGGCACGAGCCAGCTCACGGTGCAGTGGGCGCCGTGGTACGAGTTCGCCCTCGACCGGAGGGTCCCGGCGCACGCGTTCCGTCCGGTGCCGTCGGTCGACGGCGGGCTGTTCACGATCCTTCGCAGGCCGGCTCCGCTCGTGCCCGACGCCGAGCGCCGGGCCTACCAGGCCTTCGTCGCGGAGGTGTTCCGGGGTCGCGGACGCGGACTCGCGCAGGTGCTGGCGCGCACGCGGCATCCGCTGCCCTCGGCTCGTGCCAAGCGCTGGCTCGCCGCACGCGGGCTCGCGGCCGACGCGCTCCCCGGCCGGCTGACGGCCGAGGACTGGGCAGACCTCTGGCGGGAGGTCCGAGGGCGATGATGCCGCCGGTCAGTTCGAGGGCTCGGGCGCCGTGTCGAAGCCGAACGCCGAGATGGGCGAGAGGGTTCCATCGCGCCAGCCGTCGAGCACGAACCGCTCGTGGTGCACGACCTGCTCGGGAAGGGCGCCGAGGTCGAACCAGGCGAGATCGCTGGCCTTGTCCTCCTGCAGCGCGGGCTCGCCCGCCCAGCGGCGGCAGGCGAAGAACACGTCGAGGCGCTGGTCGACAAGCAGCCCGGTCGGTGCCGTGCGGTGCATGGCCGTCAGTGGCTCGAGGTCGAGCGGATCGACGACGACGCCGAGCTCCTCGAGGACCTCGCGGGCGGATGCCGCGTGCACGGACTCGCCCGCGTCGACATGTCCGGCCGCGCCGGCCGCCCACCACCCGTCGTAGTAATCGGTGTTCGCCCGTCGCTGCAGCAGCACCCGGCCGTCATCGTCGACCAGGAAGACGTAGGCGGCCGGCACGAGGCTGAACCCGCCGTGCGCGGCGCCGTAGGCCTTCGAGTAGGACTTCGGCTCGGTCACGAGCTCGGCGGTCGAGTAGGCGCCCCTGCGCCGTATCGAGACCAACACGAACGGGTCTCGATACGCTCCTGCGTCGCTCCTCGACCGCCGAGCACGATCAGTACCCGACGACGGGCCCGAACGCGTCGGCGAGCGGTGCGCGGTTGGTGCTGCGCAGCTCGTCGATCGAGACGGTGAAGGCGTCCTGCACCTCGAGCGAGCCGGATGCGGCATCCGTCACGCCGATGCGGCGCACGGGGTAGCCGCGTCCGTCGCAGAGGCCGCGGAACTTCACGTCGTCTTCCCGGGGGACCGAGACGATGACGCGGCCGGCCGACTCGGAGAAGAGCGCGGTCGCGACGTCGATGCCGGCGTCGGCGGTGACCTCGCCGAGGAACACGCGGGCGCCGACGCCGAAGCGGGTGACCGCCTCGGCCAGCGCGATCGCGAGGCCGCCGTCGCTCAGGTCGTGCGCGGAGTCGATGAGGCCCTCGAGCGCCGCCGCGGCGAGCAGCTCGGCGAGCGTCTTCTCGCCCTCGAGCGAGACGGCCGGCGGGAGGCCGCCGAGGTGGCCGTGCACGGTGCCGGCCCACGCGGACCCGTCGAGCTCGAGCGCGGTGTCGCCGAGGAGGTAGATGTTGTGGCCGTCGTCCTGCCATCCCGAGGGGATGCGGCGGGCCACGTCGTCGATGACGCCGAGCACGGCGATGACGGGCGTCGGGTGGATCGGCACGTCACCGGTCTGGTTGTAGAAGCTGACGTTGCCGCCCGTGACGGGGATGCCGAGCTCGAGGCACGCGTCAGAGAGGCCCTCGACGGTCTCGGAGAACTGCCACATGACCTCGGGGTTCTCGGGGGAGCCGAAGTTCAGGCAGTCGGAGACGCCCATGGGCTTGGCGCCCGTGACGGCGACGTTGCGGTACGCCTCGGCGAGGGCGAGCTTCGCGCCCTGGCGCGGGTCGAGGTAGGAGTAGCGGCCGTTCGCGTCGGTCGCGACCGAGACGCCGAGGCCGGACTCCTCGTCGACGCGGATCATGCCGGCGTCGTCGGGGGCGCCGAGCGCGGTGTTGCCGAGCACGTAGGAGTCGTACTGGTTCGTGACCCACGCGGCATCCGCCTGGTTGGCCGAGCCCACGAGCTTCAGGAACTGCTCGCGGATCTCGTCGGGCGTGGCCGGACGGTCGAGCTTCGCGGCGGTGTCGGCCTGGAGGGCGTCGATCCACGTGGGGTACGCGACCGGGCGCTCGTAGACGGGGCCGTCGATCGCGACGGTGCGCGGGTCGACGTTCACGATCTCCTGGCCGTGCCACATGATGCTCAGGCGACCGCTGTCGGTGACCTCGCCGAGCACGCTCGTCTCGACGTCCCACTTCTTGACGACCTCGAGGAAGCCGTCGAGCTTCTCGGGGCGCACGATGGCCATCATGCGCTCCTGGCTCTCGCTCATCAGGATCTCTTCGGGCGTGAGCGTGGGGTCGCGCAGCAGCACGTCGTCGAGCACGATCGCCATGCCGCCGTCGCCGTTGGAGGCGAGCTCGGAGGTCGCGCAGGAGATGCCGGCGGCACCGAGGTCCTGGATGCCCTCGACGAGGTCGCCCGCGAAGAGCTCGAGGCAGCACTCGATGAGCACCTTCTCGGCGAAGGGGTCGCCGACCTGCACCGCGGGGCGCTTGGTCGGGCCGCCCTCGGCGAACGTGTCGGACGCGAGGATCGAGGCACCGCCGATGCCGTCGCCGCCCGTGCGGGCGCCGAAGAGCACGACCTTGTTGCCCGCGCCCTTGGCGTTGGCCAGGTGCAGGTCCTCGTGGCGGAGCACGCCGACGGCGAGCGCGTTCACGAGCGGGTTCGCCTGGTAGACCGAGTCGAACCAGGTCTCGCCGCCGATGTTCGGCAGCCCGAGGCAGTTGCCGTAGAAGCTGATGCCCGAGACGACGCCGTGCACGACGCGTGCGGTGTCGGGGTGGTTGATGTCACCGAAGCGCAGGGCGTCCATGACGGCGACGGGTCGCGCCCCCATCGAGATGATGTCGCGCACGATGCCGCCGACGCCGGTGGCCGCGCCCTGGAAGGGCTCGATGTAGCTCGGGTGGTTGTGCGACTCGATCTTGAAGGTGACGGCCCAGCCCTCGCCGATGTCGAGCACGCCGGCGTTCTCGCCCATGCCCACCATCAGGTGCTGCTTCATCGCGGGCGTGACCTTCTTGCCGAACTGCTTCAGGTAGATCTTGCTCGACTTGTAGGAGCAGTGCTCGCTCCACATCACGGAGTACATCGCGAGCTCGGCGCTCGTGGGGCGCCGGCCGAGGATGTTGCGGATGCGCTCGTACTCGTCGGGCTTCAGGCCCAGCGCGGCGTACGGCTGCTCCTTCTCGGGAGTGGCGGCGGCGACCTCGACGGTGTCGAGCACCGGCGCCGGCTTCGACGATTCGGCAGCGGTCGTTGCGGTGGTTTCGATGGTCACGAGTGGCGAGCTCCAGTGGTGTGGACGGCACAGATGCGAGCGGATGCCCCGGGCGGATGCCTGACCCAGTGAGTCTACCTTCCGCGGGCGGGCGCGATTCGTCCAGCCTGCGCGCGGCATCCGCTCGGTAGACTGGTCGCGGTCGACGGTTCGCGTCGGCCCTGGGCGCGCACAACGGCGCGCAGTCACCGTGGCATGGTGCGCACTCGCGGAGCCCCGCCCGCGCCCCCACGGTCGACGCTCGTTCGGGCAATCCACATGACTTCTTCCATTCCCACGGTGCATCCTGCGCCGCCGTTCCCCTGGCTCGGGCTCGTCGTGCTCGCCGCCGCCGTCTTCCTCTCGGTCACGATCGAGATGCTCCCGACCGGCCTGCTGCCCGACATGAGTCGCGAGCTCGGCGTCGGCGAACCGCTCGTCGGCCTGCTCGTGACGGTGTTCGCCGGCACGGTCGTGCTGCTCACCGTGCCGCTCGCCTCGCTGACCAAGCGCGTGCCGCGTCGGCGCCTCATCGTCATCGCGCTCGCCGTGCTCGCCCTCAGCTGCGTGCTCAGCGCGCTCGCGCCGAACTACCCGACCGTGCTCGCCACGCGCGTGATCGGCGGGGCCGCGCACGGCGTGTTCTGGTCGGTCGTCGGTGCGTACGCGGGGCACCTCGTGCCGAAGGAGCAGCTCGCGCGAGCCGTCTCGATCAGCGTCGCGGGGGGCTCGGCCGCGTTCGTGCTCGGCGTGCCGCTCGGCACCGCGCTCGGCCAGGCGCTCGGCTGGCGCTTCGCGTTCGCCGCGATGGGCGTGCTGACCCTGCTCGGCGCCCTGCTGGTCTGGCGGTTCCTTCCGCCCGTGCGCCATCACGCGGGTGAAGCGGATGCCGCGCCGCTGCGCCTGCGCAGCGACCGGACGTTCGTGCCGGTGCTCGTCGTGTGCGTCATCACCGCCGTGACGATGATCGGCATGTACACCTTCTACACCTACATCGCGCCGTACATGACGGAGGTCATGGGCCTCCCGTCGAGCGCGATCAGCCCCATGCTCCTGGCGTACGGCATCGCGGGCGCCGTCGGCCTCGTGCTCGCCGGCGCGGTGCTCGGTCGCCGGCCGACGGTCGGGCTCGTCGTCGCCCTCGCCGGCACGGGGCTCGGCGTCGCGGGACTCGCGGTCTTCCCCGACGTGCCGGTCGCCGGCATCGCGAGCTTCCTGCTCTTCGGAACCGCGTTCGGCGCCCTGCCGACGATGCTCAACACCCGGCTGCTGCACACGGCGTCGGCACGCATCCGGGACGCGGCCGCCTCGTTCTACACGACCGCCTTCAACACGGGCATCGGCGGCGGCGCGCTGCTCGGCGCCGTGCTCTACGGCCTGATCGGGCTCTCGGCGCTGCCGTGGGTGTTCATCGCGCTCCTGGTGTGCTCCACGACGGCACTCGTCTGGACGGCGCTCGTCAACCGCGTCGGTCGCTAGCCCGCAGGGCCGCGGGAACGGCTTGGCTGCCGCAGGGCCGCGGGAACGGCTAGCCCGCCGCGGGCGGCGGCACGGGCGGGCCGATCACGAGCAGCACCGTGAAGGCGGCCGCGACCGCGAGCACGCCGACGGCGACGGACAGCACCGGCCGGGCGAGCACGAGCCGCAGGACCCGGTTGGCGAAGGAGCCGTCGTCGGGGTGATCGCCGGCCTCGCGGCGCCATCCGCCCTCGAGGTGGCCCTTCCGCACGAGCCACAGCTCGAACGGGACGGTCGCGTAGGGCACGACCGCCGTGAGCAGGGCGAACGCGATGCGCCCGACGTTCCAGCGCTGGTTCACGCCGACGACCACCGCGATGACCGCGTAGGCGAGGAACACGAAGCCGTGGATGCCGCCGCCGATCGTGACCGCGAGGTCGAGTCCGAACCCGTACTTCAGGATCATGCCCGCGATGAGCAGGGTCCACGTGATCGCCTCGGCGATGGCGAAGGCACGGTACAGGCGTTTCGGTGACACGGGGGAGGCTCCAAGGATCGTAGGGGTTGGCTCCATGCTCGCAGGCGCCCCTGAGCGGATGCCTCCTCCGAACGGTTGAACTCGCCCGGAGTAGCCTTGACCGGTGACCGAGCAGCATGTGCGCGACCTTGTCGAATCGAACCTCGCGACGATTCCCGACTTCCCCGAGCCGGGGGTGCTGTTCCGCGATCTGACCCCGGTCTTCGCCGACGGACCGGCCTTCCATGCGCTGTCCGAGGCGCTCACCGAGCCCTTCGCCGGTCGGTTCGACGTGCTCGCGGGCGTCGAGGCGCGCGGCTTCCTCCTGGCCGGCGCCGCATCGGCGCTGTGCGGGGCGGGACTGCTGCCGATCCGCAAGGCCGGCAAGCTGCCCCGTGCGGTGCTCCGCGAGGAGTACGCGCTCGAGTACGGCACGGCCGCGCTCGAGGTGCACGAGGGCGAACTGCCGCCGGGCACGCGCGTGCTCATCGTCGACGACGTGCTGGCCACGGGCGGCACGGTCGCCGCTGCGGCGCGGCTCGTCGAACGCGCGGGCTGGCACGTGGCCGGCATCTCCGTCGCGATCGAGCTCGTCGACCTCGGCGGGCGCGCGGCGATCGACGACCGCTACGAGACGTACTCGCTGCTGCAGTACTGATCCCGGCTGCCGACATCCGCCGGAGTTATTTTGAATGACTCAAAAAAACCCGCTAGGTTTGAGTCATGACCACCGATGAGATCCGCGAGGCGGAGGCCGAGCGCCTCCGCTCGGCGGGGCTCCGGGTCACCGAGCCGCGTCTCGCGGTGCTCGCGGTGGTCACCGGCAGCGAGCACCTCGACGCCGAGGCCGTCCACGCGCGCGTGGGCGTCGAGCACCCGGGAATCCCGCTGCAGACCGTGTACAACGTGCTCGGCGACCTGAGCGCGGCGCACCTGCTCCGCCGCATCGAGCCCGCGGGTTCGGCGGCGCTCTACGAGCGGCGCACCGGCGACAACCATCATCACGTCGTCTGCACCCGCTGCGGAGCGGTGGCCGACGTCGACTGCGTCGTCGGGCACGCACCCTGCGTCTCGCCGTCCGACACCAGCGGGTTCGTCGTCCACACCGCGGAGGTCACCTTCTGGGGCCTCTGCACGAGTTGCCAGCAGGGGGAGGCAGCGGCCTAGCCCGTGCCGCCTCCGTCCCGGCACGCCTGTGCCACCCGCCGCGAACCGGCGCCGTTCGTCGTCCCCGCCTGCGGGTGCGCGGGCGTGCCGCCGCGGCATCCGTCACCCCTACAGAGAAGGAACACATGCACGAGTTCACGACCACCCAGACCGGAACGCCCGTCGCCAGCGACGCGCACTCGCTCACCGTCGGCGCCGATGGGGCGACGGTCCTGCACGACCGCTACCTCGTCGAGAAGCTCGCCCAGTTCAACCGCGAGCGCATCCCCGAGCGCATCGTGCACGCGAAGGGCGGCGGCGCCTTCGGCGAGCTCGTCATCACGGCGGATGTCTCGCAGTACACCCGCGCGGCCGTGTTCCAGCCCGGCGCGACCACCGAGACGCTCCTGCGCTTCTCCTCGGTCGCCGGCGAGATGGGCTCGCCCGACACCTGGCGCGACGTGCGCGGCTTCGCGCTGAAGTTCTACACGACCGAGGGCAACCTCGACATCGTCGGCAACAACACCCCGGTGTTCTTCATCCGCGACGCCATCAAGTTCCCCGACTTCATCCACTCGCAGAAGCGCCTTCCGGGCTCCGGCCTCCGCGACGCCGACATGCAGTGGGACTTCTGGACCCTCTCCCCCGAGTCGGCCCACCAGGTCACCTACCTCATGGGCGACCGCGGCCTGCCCCGGTCGTGGCGCCACGTCAACGGCTACGGCTCGCACACGTACCAGTGGATCAACGCCGCGGGCGAGCGCTTCTGGGTGAAGTACCACTTCATCGCGCGTCAGGGCGTCGAGACGATCGAGGCCCCCGAGGCCGAGGCGATCGCCGGTGCCGACGCCGACTTCTACCGCCGCGACCTGTTCGAGGCGATCGAGCAGGGCGACTTCCCGACCTGGGACGTCGAGGTGCAGGTCATGCCCTACGACGACGCGAAGACGTACCGCTTCAACCCGTTCGACCTCACCAAGGTGTGGCCGCACGGCGACTACCCGCGCATCCCGGTCGGGCACTTCACGCTCAACCGCAACCCGCAGAACCACTTCGCCGAGATCGAGCAGGCCGCCTTCTCGCCCGCGAACCAGGTTCCCGGCACCGACATCAGCCCCGACAAGATGCTGATGGCGCGCGTGTTCAGCTACCCCGACGCGCAGCGCTACCGGGTCGGCACCAACTACAACCAGATCCCCGTGAACGCGCCGCACGCCGCGCCCGTGCACAACTACTCGCAGGACGGCGCCCAGCGCCACGCCTTCAACGCCCCCACGACGCCGGTGTACGCGCCGAACAGCGTCGGCGGTCCGGCGGCGGATGCCTCGCGCACGGCCGAGGGCTCGTGGGAGAACGACGGCGTGCTCGTGCGCGCCGCCGCGACCCTGCACGCCGAGGACAGCGACTTCGGCCAGGCGGGCACGCTCTACCGCGAGGTCTTCTCCGACGAGTCGAAGGCGCGGTTCCTGGTGACCCTCGCCGGCCAGGCGAGCGCGATCACGGTCGACGACATCCGCGAGCGCTTCTTCCAGTACTGGACGAACGTCGACCGGACGCTCGGCGACTCGCTTCGCGCCGCGTACGCGGCCGGCGTGAACGCGGATGCCCCGCAGCAGCCCGAGGCCGACGGCGCCGCAGCCTAGCCGGAGGCCACCGGGTCGGGGGTGCCGGCGCTGCCGGCTACCCCTGGCCCGTGCCCTCGGCGGGTCCGAGCTTGACGACGTAGGTCGGGATGAGCTCGACCTGCACCTGGCTCGGATCGATGCCCGCATCGCGCAGGTCGCTCTCGAGCGTCGCCGTGTCGGGGTCGCTGCTGTCGCCCTCGAACGTGGCGACGATCATGCCGTTCTCCGTCTTCACGGTCGTCAGGGCCCAGCCGACCTCGGTGCCCCACGCGTCGGCGACGCCGTGCACGGTCGACTCCCTGGTGGAGTTCTCGGCGGTCTGCACGCTCGTGATCGTGAGAGGCACGATGACGATGACGCCCATGACGGTGAGCGCGATGGCCGTGTTGCGACGCTTGTGCGCGATCTGCCGCGCATTGGCGGGAGGCGCCGCGACCCGTCCCGCTCCGTAGACGGCCATGACCACGATGCCGGTGCCGATGATGGCCGCCACGTTGGTCAGGAACAGCAGCAGGGCACCCAGCGACTCGCCGGGGGCGCCCGACTGCAGCGTGAGGCCGACCACCGAGAGCGGCGGTACGAGCGAGATCGCGATCGCGACACCCGGCAGCGCGTCGGAGATGTCCCGCCGCACGAGCGCGATGGACCCCACGATGCCGGTCGCGAGTGCGGCGAGGAGGTCGATGAGCCCGGGGGAGACGCGGCTCGCAACCTGCGAGTTGTTCGACGCGACGACCTCGTTCACGACCACGATGCCGACGAGGAAGCCGATGCCGACGGCCGTCGCGGCACCGGCGACGAGCAGCAGCAGCGAACGGATGAGCGCGTCGCGGTCGCCGAGCACGGTCGCCAGCATGGTGCCCTGGATCGGCAGCATCAACGGGGCGACGATCATCGCGCCGATCACGGTGGCGGTGGAGTCGGCCACCACGCCGGCCGCGGCGATGATCGACGAGAGGATCAGCAGCATCCAGAACCGGCTCAGCTTGTGCGGCGCCTCCGGTCCGTCGAACAGCACCGCGTCGCGCATGTGCGCCAGGTCGTTCAGCTGCGGTCTGGTCCGCGCGGTCTCGCTCATCTCGGCCCCCTCGCTCCCGCCGTCGGCAGGTGTGCGCGCCGATCATATCGGCGTGGCGGACCCGCCCATCCGCAGTGCGGAGGGACACGCCGGATGCCGCGGCCGCGCCGCAGACGCGTCATCCGGCACCGCGGTCGGCCGCTAGGCGCCCGACGCGGCCGCCTGCCTGGCGCGCAGGTCCTTGCGCAGGATCTTGCCCGCCGTGGACTTCGGCACCACGTCGATGAACTCGACCGCGCGCACCTTCTCGTGCGGTGCGACGTGTTCGGCGACGTGGGCGACGACCTCCTCGGCCGTGAGGTCGGCGCCGGCCTGGACGACGACGAACGCCTTGGGGATCTCCTGGCCGTCCTCGTCGGGCACGCCGATCACCGCGGCATCCGCGATCCTCGGATGCGCCAGCAGCACGGCCTCGAGCACCGCGGGCGCGACCTGGTACCCCTTGTACTTGATGAGCTCCTTCAGCCGGTCGACGATGCGATAGACGCCGTCGGCCGTCACGGTCGCGATGTCGCCCGTGTGCAGCCAGCCGTCGGCGTCGAGCATCTCGGCCGTGGCCTCCGGGTTGCCGAGGTAGCCCTTCATGACCTGCGGGCCGCGGATCCAGATCTCCCCCGGGCGGCTCGCGCCCTCCGCAGGCACCTCGACATCGCTCCCAGTCTCGACGTCGATGACGCGGGCCTCGGTGCTCGGCAGCAGGTGGCCGATGCTCGAGCGGTCCAACTCGGGCCGGTCGACGGGGATGACGTGCGTCACCGGACTCGTCTCGGTCATGCCGTAGCCCTGGCACACGATGCAGTCGAGTCGGTCGGCGACGGCCTCCGCGAGGGCGCCGTCGAGCGGCGCCGCGCCCGAGAAGACCACCTTGACGCTCGAGAGGTCGGCCTGGGCGACGAGCGGATGCTTCGCGAGGGCGACCGCGATGGGCGGCGCGATGAAGAGCCAGGTCGCCCGGTACTCGCCGATGACCCTCAGGAACTCGGCCAGGTCGAACCGCGGCATGGTCACGAGGCTCGCCCGGCACTTCAGCGCGTAGTTCAGCAGCACCGTCATGCCGTAGATGTGGAAGAACGGCAGCACCGCGAGCACCCGGTCCTCGCGCTCGAGGCCGATCGCCTGGATGTTCTGCGTCACGTTCGCGACGAGGTTGCGGTGGGTGAGCATGACGCCCTTCGGCCGACCGGTCGTGCCCGAGGAGTACGGCAGCACGGCGAGGTGCTCGGCCGGGTCGAACGAGATGTCGGGCGCGGGCCGACCCTCGCCGAGCAGGTCGCGGAGCGATGGATGCCCCTCGGCCCCGTCGAGCACCACGAGGTGGTCGTCGGCGATGCCGACCTGTTCGGCGGCGGCCTTCGCACCCGGCAGCAGCGGCGACACCGTGAAGAACCAGGTGGCCCCCGAGTCCGTCAGTTGACTCGCGATCTCCTCGGGCGTGTAGAGCGAGTTCACGGTGGTCGCCGTGGCGCCGGCGCGCAGGATGCCGTGGAACACGGTCGCGAAGGCGGGCACGTTCGGGCAGAGCAGCGCGACGACGTCGCCGACCGCGACCTCACGGGCGGCGAGCGCACCGGCCAGCAGCGAGACCTGGCCGACGAGCTGCCGGTAGGTGGTCTCGGCGCCGCTCGTGCCGTCGACGATGGCGACGGCGTCGAGCTCCCCCTCGCCCAGCCCGCCGAACAGGTACTCGAACACGGACGCATCGGGAACGGTCGCATCGGGGCGCGGACTGCGGGCCATCGGATCTCCTTCGATCAACGGATGCAGCCCATCATCCGTCATCGCCGACGACGGCGGAAGGGCGGATGTCCGGAGGGGACGTTCGGTGCGACATCGACGGAAGCGCCGGACGGGCGTCCCTTGAATCGATCCATGGTCGAACCCTAGGCTGCATGCAAGCACTCGGGGAAAGCCTCTTCCGGCACAGATCCGAGGGCCGTGCGCCGCCCTACGCGGCGCATCCGACTCGAGGGGGAGTTACCGCATGACCCATGGCCTGAAGCCGTCCAACCGCCGTCGTCGCACCAGGGCCATCGCGGCCGCGGCCGCATTCGCCGTCGCCATCCCGTTGACCGCCGGATCACCGGCCCTCGCCGACCCGAACTTCCCGTCGACCGAGGGCAGCACCAACATCTCGAGCATCGCGACGTACGCAGACCTCGTCGCCCAGCTCGAACGCCTCGAACGCACGTCGCGGTTCGGCGTCGACGTCACGACGCTCGCCGAGGTCGGCACAGAGGTCTCCACCTCCGAGCAGGGGCGCGACCTCTACGTCGCCACCGTCGGCGACGGACCCGAGGCGGTCTGGCTGCAGGGGCGCATCCACGGCAACGAGCCCTATGGCACCGAGTCGCTGCTGTCGGTGCTGAAGGAGCTCGGCACGAACGGCTCGCCCGACTGGTCACTGCTGCGCGAGACCTACACGTTCCACGTCATCCCGATGTACAACCCCGACGGCTCGGAGCTCAACATCCGCCAGACGGTGCTCCAGGACGGCTCGAACCAGCGCATCGACCTGAACCGCGACTGGGGCGACGGCAAGTTCGTGGCCGACGAGTCGGAGGCCTTCTACGAGTACTGGACGATGGTCGACCCGGCGTTCGCCATCGACATCCACCACCAGGGCCTCAAGACGGAGTACGGCACGGGCGATGACGTGACGCTGTCGCTCGGCATCTCCCTGGCCCCGGGCGGACCGACGCTGCCCGGCATCGAGGGTGGCGCCTACGACGTGCTGACGCGCCAGATGCACGTGCACGTCTACGACGAGCTGGCCAAGTACGGCAACATCAACATGGATCGCTACCAGGTCGGCGGCAGCCTCGAGATCGACATCAAGGGCGGCGTCGTCTCGGCGATGATGCTCGGCTACGACTACAAGGGCCTGAACCCCGAGGGTCACAGCAACCCCGCGATCTTCTTCGAGACGAGTGGCAACACGAGCGACGGCAGCCTCGGCCAGAAGGCGCGCGGCAAGTCGATCCGCCAGAACGTGCTCGCACTGCAGGAGGTGCTGCTCGGCATGGCCACGGGCGAGGTGCAGCAGGAGGACCCGGCGCGCTGGGAGGAGATCCCCCACGCACCGGTCACCGGTTACCAGACCGACACCGGCGTCACCCCGCTCTTCTGAGCTGACGCGCCGGCGCGGAACACCAGCGGCGGCAGGATGCCCGATCCCGGGTGTCCTGCCGCCGTCGTCGTGCGGGTGCCGTGCGCTCAGGTCCCTCTGCGATTGCCTTCCTAGGCTGGGACGACGCCGAAGGGAGTTGCATGCAGGACCTGCTCGATACCCATTCCTGGATCGGATTCGTCGTCGCGGTCGCGATCGTCGTTGCGGCGGTGCTGGTGATCTCGGCGATCGCCTCGCTCGTCGTGAGGGCGATCGCACGCCGTCGCGACTGGGCCGCGATCCTCATCCGACGGGCGCGATGGCCGTTCCGGAGCCTGCTGCTCGTCATCGGCCTCTGGATCGCGGTGCGCGTCGCCTTCCCCGAGCAGGCGTGGCTGCCGGCGCTCGAGCACCTCGCGCTCATCCTCGTCATCGCCGTCGGCGCATGGCTCGTCTGCCAGGTGTTCCTGTTCCTCGTCGACATCAGCGTCTCCCGCTATGACGTCGACGTCGCCGACAACCGGGTCGCCAGGCGGGTGCGCACCCAGATGCAGATCGTGCGCCGTCTCGTGGTGGTCGTCATCAT
This sequence comes from Agromyces salentinus, assembly GCF_009749395.1. Lineage (GTDB taxonomy): Bacteria > Actinomycetota > Actinomycetes > Actinomycetales > Microbacteriaceae > Agromyces > Agromyces salentinus. Next base: position 16,618 of record NZ_WBIR01000006.1, on the reverse strand, counting down.
CGTCGTCGCACTCGGCTCGATCCTGCTCACGTTCGACCAGGTCCGGGCCGTCGGCGCCAGCGTGCTCGCCTCGGCCGGCATCGCGTCGATCGTCGCCGGCCTCGCCGCGCAGACGGTGCTCGCGAACGTCTTCGCCGGCGTGCAGATCGCGTTCAGCGAGGCGATCCGCGTCGACGACGTGGTCGTGGTCGACGGCGAATGGGGTCGCATCCGCGAGATCACGCTCACCTACGTCGTCGTGGTCACCTGGGATGAACGCACCGTGGTGCTGCCGTGCACGTACTTCACGACGACCCCGTTCGAGAACTGGACCAAGTACGGCAGCGCCCTGATCGGCTCGGTCGAGTTCGACGTCGACTGGCGCGTCTCGACCGACGGCATGCGCGAGGAGCTCGACCTCGTGCTCGCGGACACCGAGCTCTGGGATGGGCGCACGTCGGTGCTGCAGGTCACCGAGGCGACCGGCGGCTTCGTGCGCGTCCGCGTGCTCGTGAGCGCGAACGACTCGGCGGCCCTGTGGGACCTCAGGTGCGTGGTGCGAGAGCGCCTCGTCGAGTGGGTTCGCGAGACGGATGCCGCCGCCCTGCCGCGCCAACGCGTGCTCATCGGGGACGCGGTCGAGGCCGCGGCGCCCGCCGCGCGCACGACGGCCGCTCCGCATACCGCGACCGAGGCCGTCCCGGAGCGCGCCGGGCTCTTCTCCGGAACCCCGGACGCGGAGGAGCGGGCGTCGACCTTCACCGCGGCGATCCCGGTGCAGCGCATCGGCGACGCGAGTGAGGCGGATGTCGCGGGGGAGACGCGTCCCGCGCACGGGCCGGACGGCGGCGACGAATCCTGACGGCGACGGCGCGGCCCCGGCGGGGCCCCGGGCGGAGGCCCGGGCCCTCGACGATCCCTGCCTCGCCGCACCGCGGCGCGGCATCCGCTCGCATCGGCACTGCGGCGCGGCATCCGTTCGTATCGGCACTGCGGCGCCGCATCCGCTCGCATCGGCGTACCGCGGCGCCTGAAAACAGGAATGGATGCGTGCACCGCACGGAAAACAGGAATGGACGGCCGTCGCCGGTCGCCCGTTCCTGTTTTCGCTGCGGGGCTACGCCTCGACGAGGGCCTTGCGGATGACGCTCGTGAAGAAGCCGAGGCCGTCGACGCCCGACCGCATCGCGGCGGCGGTGTCGGGGCCGAAGCCGCCGCACCGCGGCGCGGCATCCGCCCGCATCGCGGCACCGCGGCGCGGCATCCGCTCGCATCGGCACACCGCGGCGCCTGAAAACAGGAACGGATGCGTGCACCGGGCCGAAAACAGGAACGGACGACCATCGCCGGTCGCCCATTCCTGTCTCCGTGCGGGGCTACGCCTCGACGAGGGCCTTGCGGATGACGCTCGTGAAGAAGCCGAGGCCGTCGACGCCCGATCGCATCCGCTCACGTCGAGGTCCACCCCGAACGGCCGCGGCATCCGCTCGCATCGGCGTACCGCGGCGCCTGAAAACAGGAACGGATGCGTGCACCGGCCGAAAACAGGAATGGACGACCGTCGCCGGCCGCCCGTTCCTGTTTTCGCTGCGGGGCTATGCCTCGACGAGGGCCTTGCGGATGACGCTCGTGAAGAAGCCGAGTCCGTCGACGCCCGACCGCATCGCGGCAGCGGTGTCGGGGCCGAAGCCGGGCTCGACCGCGTGCTCCGGGTGCGGCATGAGGCCGACGACGTTGCCGCGGGCGTTGGTGATGCCGGCGATGTCGCGCATCGAGCCGTTGGGGTTCACGTCGACGTAGCGGAAGGCGACGCGGCCCTCGCCCTCGAGGCGGTCGAGCGTGTCGGCGTCGGCGATGAATCCGCCCTCGCCGTTCTTCAGCGGGATGGTGATCTGCTGGCCGGCCTCGAAGTCGGAGGTCCAGGCCGTCTCGGTGTTCTCGACGGTGAGGACCTGGTCGCGGCAGATGAAGGAGCCGTGGTCGTTGCGGATCAGGCCGCCCTCGAGCAGGTGCGCCTCGGCGAGCATCTGGAAGCCGTTGCAGATGCCGAGCACGGGCAGGCCCGCGTTGGCGGCGTCGACGACCTCGGTCATGATCGGGGAGAGCGAGGCGATCGCGCCGCAACGAAGGTAGTCGCCGTAGCTGAAGCCGCCGGGCAGGATCAGCGCGTCGACGCCCTCGAGGTCGTGCGAGCCGTGCCAGAGTGCGACGGGTTCGCCGCCGGCGAGGCGCACCGCGCGCTGCGCGTCGCGGTCGTCGAGCGAGCCCGGGAAGGTGATGACGCCGATGCGCATGACGTCAGCCCTCCGTGGACTCGTCGGCCTCGTCGCCGAAGTCGATGTTGACGACGTCTTCGATGACCGAGTTCGAGAGGATCTCCTCGGCGATCTGCTGCACGCTCGCGCGCAGCTCGTCGTCGACCGGACCGTCGACGGTGAGTTCGAAGCGCTTGCCGATGCGCACGGAGCTGAAGCCCGTACGTCCGGTGCGCGAGAGGGCGCCGGCGACGGCCTTCCCCTGGGGGTCGAGCAGTTCGGCCTTGGGCATCACGTCGACGACGATGGTGGGCACCGCGGTTCTCCGTCCGGTGTCGAGGGTGTGGATGCCTTCGATTCTACCGGGGTGCGTGCGGCTGCGCGGCCACGGTCCGGATCCGGGCGCCCGGAACCGGGAACGGAGCGCATCGAGACCCGTGAGGTCTCGATGCGCTCCGTCGTCTGTCCGGCGTGTTCCCCTTCGCCGAGCCCGGGCGGGCCGATGGGTCGCCGCTAGCGGCGCCCGATCGCCCGCACGATGAGGCCCAGGGCGACCACGGCCGCGGCGCCCACCGCGATCACGAGGCCGGGGTTCTCCCGGTACTTGGCCTTCACGAAGCCGACGCCGTCGTCGACGAGTTCGCGGCTGGTCTCGTAGGCCTGCTGGGCCTGGGCCTGCGCGGCCGCGAGTGCGTCGGTGCCGGCATCCTTCGCCTGCGAGGCGGCCGAGGCGAGGTCGTCGCGCATGTCGTCGAGGATGTCCTCGGCCTGGTCGACGACGTCCGACGTGACGTCCGCCGCCGCCTCGCCCGCGCGGCCGGCCGCCTCGGTCGCCTGCTCGGCGGCGTCGCGGGCCGCGTCGGTCGTGTCGGTGTTCGTTCGATTCGTGTCCGTCATGCTGTGCTCCTGACGTCGGGAACGGGGTGCGGCCCGTGGGGGCGCTCACCTGTCCGATGATGCCTCGATGCTATGTCGGGCATCTTCGGAACACCCGATCGCAGCGGTGGGGTTGTCAGGACCCGGCCGGGGTGCTAGCGGCGCAGGCCGAGGCCGCGTTCAGGCCAGTCCGGCCCGCTCGAGCAGGACCTGCTTCAGCACGTCGCGCGTGGCGGCGATGCCGCGGTGCACCTCTTCGAAGCTCGTCGACAGCGGCGAGAGCCCGATGCGGATGCCGCCGGGATCCCGGTAGTCGGGAATGACGTCCTGCTGCCAGAGCCGCGCGACCACCTCGCGCATCTCGGGATGGAGGAAGGTGACGTGCCCGCCGCGTCGCTCGGTGTCGTCGGGGGACGCGAGGGCCACGCCGAGGGGCGCGAGCCACTCGGCTGCGAGCGAGATGGCGAACTCGGTGAGGGCGACCGACTTCGCGCGGATGGCGGGCATGCCGGCATCCTCGATCATGCCCAGCGTCTCCTGCATCGCGAGCATGCCGACGATCGGGGCCGTGCCGCTGACGAAGCGCTGCATGCCGGGCGCCGGTTGGTACTCCGGGCCCATGAGGAACATGTCGCGCGTGCCCCACCAGCCCTGGATCGGCTGCTGGAGGGCGGCCTGCAGGTCCTCGCGCACGTACGCGAAGGCCGGCGAGCCGGGCCCGCCGTTGAGGTACTTGTAGGTGCATCCGACGGCCAGGTCGAAGCCCCACTCGTCGGCCTTGACCGGCACGGAGCCGGCGGAGTGGCAGAGGTCCCAGAGGATCAGCGCACCGGCGTCGTGTGCGATGCGGGTGAGGCGCGGGGCATCCGCGAGGTAGGCCGACCGGTAGGCGACGTGGGAGACGACGACGAGTCCGGTCTGCGGCCCGACGGCGGCGGCGAGTTGTTCCGGGGTGACGCCGGCCGTGGTGTCGACCTCGATCCAGCGGAGGGTCAGGCCGCGCTCCTTCGCGATGCCGTCGAGCACGTACCGGTCGGTCGGGAAGTTGTCGGTGTCGACGACGATCTCGGTGCGGGCGGGGTCGCGGGCGACCTGCGCGTCGACCGCGGCGCGCGCGAGCTTGTACAGCAGTACCGTGGTCGAGTCGCCGATGATCGTCTGGCCGGCCTTCGCATCGATCACCGCCCGCCCGATGCGGTCGCCGATCTCGTTCGGCAGTCGCAGCCAGGACTCGTCCCAACCGCGGATGAGTCGGCCTCCCCAGCTCTCGCGGAGGAACTCCTCGACGCGGGTGATCGCCGACTTCGGCGGCCGGCCGAGCGAGTTCCCGTCGAAGTAGACCAGGTCGGTCTCGGCACCCTCGAATCGCGTGCGGTGGTGGGCGAGCCCGTCGGAGCGGTCCATTCGGCGGGCGAACGCGAGTTGCGGGTCGAGGGTCACGGGATCTCCAGCTCTTCTGCGGGCACGACGACGGCCGAGGCGAGCCACGTCGGCAGGGTCTCCAGGTCTGCGGGCGGCGCCCCCGGCACGAAGGTGGCCACGGCGTCGTCGCGATCGCGTCGCGGCCACGGGTCGATGATGGCGTCGAGCACGTCGGATGCCGCGAGCCCGGCCTCCAGGAGCAGTGCGAGCTCGTCGGGGTTCACGCCGAGCGGCAGCTCGCCGTTGCCGAGGTCGGTGCCGTAGAGCACGCGTCCGCCCGCGGCGTGGAAGCGGCGGAGGTTGTCGATCGCGTACTCGGTCTCGGGCGTGCGCTCGCCGTACCCCGTGACGACCAGCGTGGAGATCCACCGCTGCCGGAGCGCGACGGCGCGAGCGATCAGCCCGTCGTCGACGCGTTCGGTGAACGGCGTGTGGGCGAGGGCGTCGACGCCGGCCTCGATGGCGAGCCGGGTCATGCCCTCGCCCTCGACGTGCGCGACGACGGGGAGTCCGCGCTCGCGGGCGGCGCGCACGATCGCGGCGAGGGTCGCGGCGTCGAACACGGGCCCGGCCGTGACGTTCAGCACGACCTTGATGACGGATGCCCCGAACGCCTGCTGCTCGGCCACGGCCGCCTCGGCCGGCCCTGGAAGCGAGGCGCGGTCGCCGGTGTCGTCGGCCTCGACCCCTCGCACACTGCCTGGGGCCGCCCAGTCGCGGTCGGAGGGATAGCCTCCCGGGGCGGTGAGGAAGGCGCCGGCGAAATCGGCGCGCGGGAACCCGTCTCGCGCGTGCAGCGCGGCCACGAGGTCGAGCGGCGCGCCGAGGTCGACGACGCCCGCGAGCCCGGACTCCGCGAGCGCGTCGGCGCCGATGATCATGAGGTGGACGTGGTGGTCGACGAGCGGAGGCAGTCGCGTGCCGAGCTCGCCCGGATGCTCGCCGTTCAGCGAACGGCGAGCGGGCGAGGCGTTCGCGCCGAGCGAGGCGTCGGCGTCGCGGGAGTCATCGTGCCGCGGCATCCGTCATCCCGGGATCTCGGTGCGCACGGCGAACAGCTCGGGGAAGAACGTGAGCTCGAGCGCCCGCTGCAGGAAGCTCGCACCGCTCGACCCGCCGGTGCCCGGCTTGCTGCCGATGATGCGCTCGACCGTCTTCAGGTGCCGGAACCGCCAGAGCTGGAAGTTGTCCTCGAGGTCGACGAGCTCCTCGCAGGTCTCGTAAGCGGCCCAGTGCTGGTCGGTATGGGCGTAGATCTGCGCGAACACGGGAACGAGTTCCGGCACGAAGGTCCACGCCTGCGTCACGTCGCGCTCGAGCACCGACTCGGGGATCGGATAGCCGGCACGGGCCAGCAGGCGGAGGAACTCGTCGTAGAGGCTCGGTGACTCGAGCGCGGCCGTGAGCACGGCGGAGGCCTCGGGGTCGGACTCGAACACGGTCAGCATGCGCGGGTTCTTGTTGCCGAGCACGAACTCGACGGCCCGGTACTGGAAGGACTGGAACCCGCTCGCGTTGCCGAGCACGCCGCGGAACTGCGCGTACTCGGCGGGTGTCAGCGTCGCGAGCACCGACCACTGCTCGGTCAGGGTCTTCTGGATGTGCTTCACCCGGGCGACGCACTTGAGCGCCCTCGCGAGCTCATCGGCCCTCAGCAGGTCGCGCGCGCTCTGGAGCTCGTGCAGCACGAGCTTCAGCCAGAGCTCGGTGGTCTGGTGCTGGACGATGAAGAGCAGCTCGTCGTGATGCTCGGGCCGGGAGATCGGTCGCTGCGCGCTGAGCAGCGTGGGCAGGTCGAGGTATCCGGCATAGCTCATGCGATCGCTGAAATCCGTGACGACGGAGGCCTCGATGCGGCGTGTGTTGGCTTCGACGCCGTCGTCCGTGCCCTCGTGTGCGTTCACCCGTCCAGCCTATGCCGTGTGCTTCGGGCCATCGAGGCGGACGAGGAGGCGCGACGTCGGGCGCCGAACCGGGCCCGGCGCGGCGGGCTGTCCCCCCGAACGGATGAACCGATCAGCCGCCCGCCGCACCGCATCCTTCTCCCCCAAGAAGGCCGGTCGTCCCCGCTTCGATGAAACGGAGACTTCCCTCCGAATGATAGTCCACAACGGGCGTAGGGTGAACCCCGTGAACTCGAGCGCGTCGCCGCGCCGCGATGCGCGACGAAACCATGAGCGCCTTCTCGCCGAGGCGAGGGTGCTGTTCGCCGAGCGCGGTATCGATGCGCCGCTCGATGACCTCGCCGCGAGGGCAGGGGTGGGAGCCGGCACGGTCTACCGGCACTTCGCGAACCGGGACGCGCTCATCCGGGAGCTCTACGACGCGTCGGTCGCCGACCTGCACGAGCTCGCGCCGCAGATCCTCGGCGCCGAGACCGGATGGCGCTCGATCGAGCTGTACCTCGAGTTGCTGGCCGGCTGGCTGGCCGAGTCGCCCTACGTTCCTGCCGTGATGCGCCGCGTCGCAGAGCTCGACCCGACCCACCGACCGGGCGTGGAGTTCGCCGAGGTCATCGACGGCATGGTCGCGCGCGCCCAGGCGGAGGGGAGCCTGCGGGCCGACGTCACGGCCGTCGACCTCAGCGTGCTCGTGGACATGCTCGGCAGCCTCGGGCAGTACGGCGGGGCGTACCTGCCGTTCTGGCGGCGACAGCTGACGGTCGTGCTCGACGGGCTCCGCGCGAGACCCGGCAACTCTCCCATCAGCGGCGACGGGCAGGCGTTCGGCGACTTCCACGACATGTCGCACGCCAAGGGGCCGAGCCACCCGCAGGGCTGACGCGGGCAGGCCGCCCACCACCGGAGCGGGAGCGGCGGCCGCACGCGTCAGTCGGCCGCCGGTGCGGGGCGCACCTCGACGAGGTTCGCCCACGGGTCCTCGAACGCGAGGGCGCGGCCGTCGTCGCGCGTCGGGACCCCGAAGTGCGTCATGCGCTCGCCGAGTTCGCCGAGGTCGTCGGCGGTCGGCACCACGATCTCGACCTTGCCGAGTCCGAGCGCGAGGCCGCGACGTCCGGCGCCCCGGCTGCCCCACGTGTTCATCGCCATGTGGTGGTGGTACCCGCCCGCCGAGACGAAGAGCGCCTGGTCGCCCATGGCGGCGGTCGTCTCGAATCCGAGTCGGTCGACGTAGAACTCCCGCGCGCTCGCGACGTCGCCCACCGACAGGTGGACGTGCCCGACGACCGCATCGCCGAGGCCGGTGCCGGATGCCGCGGCATCCGCGCCCGCCTGGCCGAGGTGGTCGCGCAGGTAGGCGTTGGGGTCGAGGAAGATCGTCGCCATCTCGACCTGGCCGTGCACCCAGCTCCACTGCGAGCGGTCGCGGTCGAAGTAGAGCTCGACGCCGTTGCCCTCGGGGTCGGTGAAGTAGAACGCCTCGCTCACGAGGTGGTCGGCACTGCCGGTGAACGAGCCCGGATGCCGCGACGCGACGGCGTAGATCGCGGTCGCGAGCGCCTCGCGCGTGTCGAAGAGGATGGCCGTGTGGTACAGCCCGGCGTCGCGTGGCGACGCGTGCTTCAGCTCGGGCGCGTGCTGCAGGATCATGACGGGGGTGGTGCCCCGGCCGAGCACCGCGACGGGGCCGTCGTGGCTCAGGAGCTCGAGCGTGACGGCGTCGCGGTAGTAGCCGATCATGCCGTCGAGGTCGCCGACGCGGAGGGTCACGGCGCCCATGCCGGTGTCGGCCGCGAGCAGGCCGGAGCCCTGAGGAGTCCCATTGGTTGTAAGCACAACTAATCATAACCCCGAGGGCTCGGCCGCTATTCCGAAGGCAGCCGCAATCCACCTTGTCGACGTGTCGCCGCAGTCCCTAAGGTTGAGGCACGTCGGCTCTCGGGGGCAGTACGGGAGCCCATTCAGAGGGGGAACTCATGGGCATGGACAACCTGGTGCTGTACGTCGCGACCTACGACGACGATGCGACGGCCACCGACCAGTACCGGTCGCTCAAGGATGCCGAGGCGTCATCTGATCTCGAGGTCGTGTCCTCGGTCGTGATGCGCCGTGGCGAGGACGGCAGGGTCGCCGTCGACGAGCACGGCACGGGCCAGGTCGCCGCAGGCACCTGGATCGGCGGTGCCGCGGGCCTCGTCGTCGGGCTCTTCGCGCCACCGCTGCTCGCGGCGACGGCCATCGGCGCCGGCGTCGGCGCGATCTCCGGCGCGATCGCGAAGAAGCGCGACGAGAAGAAGGTCGGCCTCGAACTCGAGGAGTACCTGCCGAAGGGCTCGTCGGCCATCGTGGCCGTCCTCGACGACCGGTACCTCGACCGCATCGACGCGGCGCTCGGCAAGGCCGTCAAGAAGGTCGACAAGGCGATCGACCGCGACGACTACGAGGCGCTCGAGAAGGCGATCAGCGAGGGCGGCGACAAGATCGCCAAGGCCATCGCCTCGTAGTTCCTCGTCATCGCCTCGCAGGCGAGCGGATGCCGCGGCGCGGCCGGCGCACAGGCGCCGGCGGTCGGCCGTCGACGATGGCCGTCAGGCGCCGGTGGTCAGCCGATCGAGCAGCTCGCGGTACTTCGCCGCGGTCTGCTCCACGATCTCGTGCGGCAGCGTCGGCGGAACCTCGGTGTCGTCCTGGTCCCAGTTCGCGGCGAGCCAGTCGCGCACGATCTGCTTGTCGAAGCTCGCCATGCGCTGCTCGGGCGTCGCGGCCGTGGCGTAGGTCGCGGCATCCCAGTACCGGCTCGAATCGCTCGTGAGCACCTCATCGGCGAGCGTCACGATGCCCGTCGCCCGGTCGGCGCCGAACTCGAACTTCGTGTCGGCGAGCACGAGCCCGCGGGCCTCGGCGAGCACCGACGCCCGCGCGAAGATCTCGAGCGAGAGCTCGCGCAGCTGCGCGGCGACGGTCTCGCCCACGATCTCGACCGTGCGCTCGTACGAGATGTTCTCGTCGTGCTCGCCCATCGGCGCCTTCCAGGCCGGGGTGAAGATCGGCTCGGGCAGGGGGTCGCCGTTGGAGAGCCCCTCGGGCATGGGGATGCCGCCGATGGCGCCCGTCGCCTGGTACTCCTTCCAGCCGCCGCCCGTGATGAAGCCGCGGACCACGCACTCGATGGGGAACATGTCGAGCGTGCGGCAGAGCGTCGCACGGTCGGCGAGCACGGCGGGCACCTCGGGGAGGTCGAGCGACTCGAGCCGATCGTCCTCGGGGTAGGCGAGGTGGTTCGGAATGTCGGGCAGCTGCTCGAACCACCACCGGGTGAGCTCGGTCAGCATCGCGCCCTTGCCGGGGATCGCCGGCTCGAGCACCTGGTCGAACGCGCTGACCCGGTCGCTCGCGACCACGAGCACGACCGGCGACAGCCGGAGCGGATCGCCGGTCCAGGAGTCGTCGTCGACGAGGAGCGAGGTCGGCACGTACAGGTCGCGCACCTTGCCGGAGTAGACGTGGGTCCAGCCGGGGTGTTCCTGCTCGTTCATCGGTCGCTCACTCACTCCGCGACGCGCGCGGCGATGTCGGTGCGGTACTGGCCGCCCTCGAGGCGGAGGTGGCCGAGGGCCTCGTACGCGCGGCGGCGTGCGTCGCCGAAGTCGTCGCCCACGGCGACGACGTTCAGCACCCGCCCGCCGGTCGCGACGAGCGGTGACGCGCCGTCGACCGCGGCGCCCACGGCGGTCGCCGCGTGCGCGATGTGCACGCCGGGCACGGATGCCGCGGCGTCGAGTCCCTCGATGACGCGGCCGGTCTCGGGCGCCTCGGGATACCCCTCGCTCGCGAGCACGACCGTGACCGCGGCATCCGGCCGGAACACGGGGCGGGGCAGCTCGCCGAGCCCGCCGCTCGCGGCCGCGAGGAGGAGCCCGGAGAGCGGGGTCTCGAGGCGCGGCAGCACGACCTGCGTCTCGGGGTCGCCGAAGCGGGCGTTGAACTCGATGACGCGGATGCCGCGGGTCGTGAGGATCAGTCCCGCGTAGAGCAGGCCGATGAAGGGGGTCTGCTCGTCGGCGAGCTGCTTCACGGTCGGCAGCGCGATCGTGCGGATGACCTCGTCGACGAAGGCATCCTCGCTGCCGAAGTCGGCGTCGAGCCAGGGCAGCGGCGAGTACGCGCCCATGCCGCCGGTGTTCGGGCCCTGGTCGCCGTCGCGGAGCCGCTTGTAGTCCTGCGCGGGTGAGAGCGGCAGCACGTTCGTGCCGTCGGCGAGCAGGAACAGCGAGACCTCCTGGCCGTCGAGGAACTCCTCGACGAGCACCGGCCCCTGCTGCAGGTAGTGGGTCGCATGTGCGAGCGCCGCGTCGCGGTCCTCGGTGACGAGGACGCCCTTGCCCGCGGCGAGGCCGTCGGCCTTCACGACGTAGGGCGCGCCGTACTCGTCGATCGCGGCCTCGACGTCGGCGAGGTGCTCGGCCAGTCGGGCGCGGCCCGTCGGCACGTTCGCGGCCTCCATGACACGCTTGGCGAAGGTCTTCGAGCCCTCGAGCGCCGCGGCCGCCTTGCCCGGGCCGAACACGGGAACGCCACGGCGGCGCAGCGCGTCGGCCACGCCCGCGACGAGCGGCGCCTCGGGGCCGATGACGACGAGGTCGATGGCGTTGTCGAGGGCGTACGCCGTGACGATGGTGGGATCCGTCGGGTCGAGGGCGATCGTCGTGACGCTGCCGCGGGCCGACGAGGTCGCGGATGCTGCGATGCCGGCGTTGCCCGGTGCGGCGATGATCTCGTGTCCGGCCTCCTCTTCGAGGAGCGCGAGGATGATGGCGTGCTCGCGCGCGCCCGAACCGAGGATGAGGATTCTCACCGGTTCAGGGTACCCCGTCGAGCCTCGGCGATCATGCCCCGAGCGGTCGTCGGAGACCTCGCTCCGGCCGGGGTGCCCGGCTGCGAGAATGGTGCCCGTGAGCCAAGACAGCACCGGCCCCGAGGGCGCGCCCGATCGCGCCGACGCGGCGAGCACCGATCCCGCCGCTGAGCGACCCCGGCTCTTCGGCTGGGTGCTCGCGATCGCCGCCGTCATCGTGCTGCTCGACCAGGGCAGCAAGTGGTGGGCCGAGGCGGAGCTCGGCGACGGGCGGGTCGTGCCCGTCATCGGCGACCTCATCCGCTTCGTGCTCGTCTACAACCCGGGTGCGGCGTTCTCGATCGGCACCGAGTTCACGTGGGTGTTCGCGATCCTCGCGGCGGTCGGTGTGGTCGCGGTGGCCTGGTACGCCTGGCGCGTGCGATCGGTCGCGTGGACGATCGCTCTCGGGCTCCTGCTCGGCGGTGCGGTGACCCACCTCGGCGACCGCCTGTTCCGCGAGCCGGGCTTCGCCCGCGGCCACGTCGTGGACTTCATCGGCTACGGCGACTGGTTCGTCGGCAACGTCGCCGACATCGCGATCTTCGCCGGCGCGGTCATGATCCTGGTCCTCTCGTTCGCCGGCGTCTCGCCGAAGGGCGGCCGCTCCGCCTCCTGACCGTTCGCACGTCGACCCCGGCGGGCCGACCCTGCGTCGCCGATGGGAGAATGGACGGCATGGCACGGGTGAGGATCGGCGACGACGTCGGGCGGGCGGCGGTCGAGGTCGTGCGATCGCTGACGGCCGGAGGGGCGGAAGCCGCGGCATCCGTCGATCGCTCGACGCTCGCGCTCGCGGTGCGGTACTCGCTGCAGCTGCTCGCCGAGCAGGCGCCCGGCGGCACCGTCGAGGTGCGCGTCCCGCCGTTCGGCGCGGTGCAGTGCGTCGAGGGGCCAAAGCACACCCGCGGCACCCCGCCCAACGTCATCGAGACGGATGCCTCGACCTGGCTCGCCCTCGCCACGGGGCAGCTGTCGTGGGCCGACGCCCGCACGGCCGGGCGCGTGCACGCCTCTGGCCAGCGCGCCGACCTCGCCGGGTTGCTGCCGATCGTGCGCTGACCTGAGGCCGTGGCCGTCCAGGGCTCGCGCCGGGCATTCAGGCACATGCGCGACAATGGAGGGGTGAGCGACACCCCCACCCCCCGCGAGGCGAACGAGGCCGCCGTCGTGCCCGTGCAGGCCGAACCCGTGCAGGCCGCGGCATCCGAACCCGTCGTCGAGTCCGTCATCGAGACCGAGGTCACGAGCGACACGGTGACGGTGCGCCGCGCGCCGAGGTACGGCCGCTTCATGACCCTCGGGGCTGCGCTCGGCGCGGTCGTCGCCCTCGTGCTCACGCTCTCGTTCACGCCCAACCCGACGATGCTCCAGCAGCAGCTCGGCTTCGACAGCGGTCAGGTCTTCGGGTTCCTCCTGCTCATCTTCGGCTCGGTCGGGCTCGCGATCGGCGCCGTCGTCGCGCTCGCGTTCGACCGGTCGCTGGCCAAGCGCGCGGCATCCGTCGCCGTCGAGCACGAGGTCGCGCACCGCGCCGACGAGACGCCGTAGCGCTCGCCCCGCACATGCCGAAGGGCCGCCCCGAACACGGGGCGGCCCTTCGTGCGTGATCGGCACGCGGCATCCGGATGTCGCGTGCCGATCGCCGATCAACTGAGCTGGGTCTGCTCCACCCAGGAGAGGTACTCCTCGGTGACCGTGCCGGTGACGTAGTCGCCCGTGAAGCACGACAGGTCGAGCGCATCGATGGAGGTGCCCTCGGTGATCGCCGCCTGCAGGTCGGCGACCTCCTGGTAGATCATGTGGTCGGCGCGGAGCTCGGCGGCGATCTCGGGGATCTTGCGCCCGTGCGCGATGAGCTCCTGACGGCTCGGCATGTTGATGCCGTAGACGTGGGGGAAGCGCACGGGGGGAGCGGCCGAGGCGAAGGTCACCTTGTTGGCGCCGGCATCGCGGGCCATCTGCACGATCTGCTGCGAGGTCGTGCCGCGCACGATCGAGTCGTCGACGATGAGGATGTTCTTGCCCCGGAACTCGGTGCCCATCGCGTTCAGCTTCTGGCGCACCGAGCGCTTGCGCTCGGACTGCCCGGGCATGATGAACGTGCGGCCGACGTAGCGGTTCTTGTAGAAGCCCTCGCGGTATTCGATGCCGAGCTTCTGCGCGACCTGCATGGCCGACGGGCGCGACGAGTCGGGGATCGGCATGACCACGTCGGCGTCGCCGAGCGGCATGTGCCGCGCGATGGTGTCGGCGAGGCGGTCGCCCATGCGCAGTCGCGACTCGTAGACCGAGATGCCGTTCATCACCGAGTCGGGCCGGGCGAGGTAGACGTACTCGAAGGAGCAGGGCACGAGCCGCGGGTTCTTCGCGCACTGGCGCGAGATCATCTGCCCGTCGAGCGTGATGAAGATCGCCTCGCCCGGGAGCACGTCGCGCACGATCTCGTAGTCGCCGTTCTCGAGCACGAGGGACTCGGATGCGACGATCCACTCCTCCTTGCCCTTCGAGGTGAGGCGCCGACCGAGGATGAGCGGGCGGATGCCGAACGGGTCGCGGAACGCGAGCAGGCCGTGGCCGGCGATGAGCGCGATGACCGCGTAGGAGCCCTCGACGCGCTCGTGCACCTGCTCGACGGCGGCGAAGACCTGATCGGGGTCGAGGTCGAGGCCGGTGATCTGGCCCTGCAGCTCGGTGGCCAGCACGTTCAGGAGCATCTCGGTGTCGCTCGTGGAGTTCACGTGCCGCCGGTCGATGCGGAAGAGGTCTTCACTCAGCTCGCGCGTGTTCGTGAGGTTGCCGTTGTGCACGAGGATGATGCCGTACGGCGCGTTCACGTAGAACGGCTGGGCCTCCTCCTCGCGCTCGGCGGCGCCCTTCGTCGTGTAGCGCACGTGGCCGAGGCCGATGTTGCCCATGAGCGAGCGCATGTCGCGCGTGCGGAACGCCTCGCGCACCTGGCCGCGCGCCTTGGCCATGTGGAACACGGGGCCGTCGGCGGTGGCGATGCCGGTCGAGTCCTGCCCGCGATGCTGCAGGAGGAGCAGGCTGTCGTAGACCTGCTGGTTGACGGGTTCGGTCGAGACGATTCCGACAATGCCGCACATGCGAGCGATGGCTCCTCGAAGGTGGGGGGATGCGTCCGAGCGGACGTTCAATCCTCCCACATGCGCGCGTGTGAGCCGACTGGACGTGGGCTGCTGCTCAGCTGAGCATTCGCCGCGTCAGCCGCGCAGTTTCGCGCGCCAGCCGCGAGTCGCGACCGAGATCTCGTTCCATGCGTTGATCGAGACGAGCAGTGCGAGCAGGGCCGCGAGCTCGTCGTCCCCGAAGTGGGCGGATGCCTCGTTCCACACGCTGTCGGGCACATGCGTCTCCGACAGGCGGGTCACCGAGTCCGTGAGGGCGAGGGCGGCCCGCTCGCGCGCGGTGAAGAAGTTCGCCTCGGGCCACACGGCGACGGCGAAGATCCGCTGGTCGGACTCCCCGGCGGCGCGCGCGTCGTGCGAGTGCAGGTCGACGCAGTAGGCGCAGCCGTTGAGCTGCGAGGCCCGCAGCTTCATGAGGTCGCGCAGGCCCTGCTCGATGCCGGCACGGTCTGCTTCGGCGGATGCCGCGTCGTCGAGGGCGCTGACCGCCCGGGTGAAGGCGGGCGCGACGCCGTCGACGTCGAGGCGGCGGGCGGGGGTGATGGTGGTCGTCGTGGTCATGCCTCCACGCTACGAATGGCAGCGGGCGCTGGTAACGTCCATTCGCATGGCGCGGAACTGGGCCAATTCCGGATTGGACCTGCACCTCCGGCTCGACCCACGACGCAAGGTGCACTCCCTGGAGCGCGCGCTCCGGGCCGCGATCGACGACGGCACGCTCGCCGCGGGCACGCGCCTGCCGGCGTCCCGCGCACTCGCCGCCGATCTCGGCATCGCCCGCAACAGCGTGGTCGAGGTCTACGAGCGCCTGCTCGCCGAGGGTCGCCTCGAGGCGAGGGTCGGCTCGGGCACGTGGGTCCGCGAACTGGCGCTGCCCTCTCGGCCGGCGCCGGCCCGCGTGGACCGATCGACGCGATTCGAACTGGACCTCCGGGGCGGACTGCCCGATGCCTCCGCGTTCCCGCGTTCGGCCTGGCTCGCCGCCATGCGCCAGGCCCTCGCCGAGGCCTCGAACGCCGCCCTGGCCTACGGGCCGCCCGAGGGTGTCGCACCGCTGCGCCTCGCGCTCGCCGAGTACCTCGGCCGCGCTCGCGGCGTGCGGGCGCACGCCGACGACGTGGTCGTCACGCACGGGTTCGGCGAACTGCTCGGTCTCGTCGCACGGGCGATCGCGGCGCGCGGCCGCCGCCGGATCGCGGTCGAGGCGTACGGACACGCCTCGCACCGGGAGGTGTTCGCGGCGGCCGGGCTCGAGCCGGTCCCGCTCGCCGTCGACTCCGAGGGCGCCGACGTGAGCCGGCTCCACGGTCTCGGGGCCGAGGCGGTGCTGCTCACGCCGGCGCACCAGTTCCCGACGGGCGTGCCGCTCTCCTCCCGGCGCAGGGCCCTGTTGGCGGAGTGGGCCGACTCGACCGGCGGCCTCGTGATCGAGGACGACTACGACGGCGAGTTCCGCTTCGACGGCCGGTCGATCGGCGCGTTCCAGTCGCTCGCGCCCGACTCCACGGTCTACGGCGGCACGGCCAGCAAGGCGCTCTCGCCGGCGGTGGGCATCGGATGGGGCGTCCTGCCGCCGCGCCTCCGCGACGAGGTGCTCGCGCAGCGTCGCCGTTCCGGGTCGGCCACCGATGCGCTCACGCAGTCGGCGCTCGCCGTGCTCATCGCCTCCGGGGGGTACGACCGGAGCGTACGGACCCTCCGCGGGCGCTACCGCGCGCGGCGGGAACGATTCGAGCAACTGCTCGCCGTAGGGGCCCCCGATACCCGGGTGCTCGGACTCGTCGCCGGAATCCACTGCCTCCTGGAGCTCCCGGAAGGCGTGCGGGAGGCGGAGGTCGTGGAAGCCGGTGCCGAACGCGGGCTGCGCTTCGACGGCCTCGCGGCGTACGCGACCGACGGCGAGACGGCATCGAGCCGCCCGCCCACCATGGTCGTCGGTTTCGGTGCGCCGCCCGACCTCAGGTTCGAGCAGGCCGTGGCGGCGGTCATCGCGGCCATCGACGCGGCGCGCTAGCTGTACTGACCCGGATCGTTGTTGACGTAGGAGAGACCTCCGGGGTCGAGTTGGAGCTGTCTAGTTCTTCAGCTCGAACGCACGGAGGTCTCTCTTGTCTCACGCTAATGCCCGGCTGACTCCGGCCG